>JBBSBM010000018.1:0-93402 GCA_038251275.1 Aggregatilineales bacterium | reverse complement strand
TACGCGCACCGCCCAGCGCCGAGGTTGTACTGCTGGCTGTCCATTTGCCGTTGTAGATGAGATTGGGTTCACTCTCCTGATAACTGCCAACCGTCAACGGTGCTGCGGCTGCCAACGTGATTTGGTCAAGATCGCTGTAGGTCGTACCAACGTTTTTAAGGGTAACCACGTGGTTGCCCGGTATGACTATGAAGGTAAAGGGCTGCTGGAACAAAAAGCCCGAACTGGTGTTATTGATCGTCGTGAAGGGGGTCGGGTTGTTATCCAAATAAACTTGGAACGAGCCGTAAACCCCTGCCGCATAAGTCGTGCGGTAAATCGTGATGCGTCCCACGGTGTTGTCGATACTGAAGCTCACACTCCCATTCGGGTCATTGGTGTATTTACGCGCACCGCCCAGCGCCGAGGTTGTACTGCTGGCCGCCCATTTGCCGTTGTAGACCAGATTGGGTTCACTCTCCTGATAATCGCCAACCGTCAGAGTGCTAGGAGACCATGCTTCAATCCGGTCAAGGTCACTGTAAGTCGTGCCAACGTTCTTGAGTGTAATGCTATGGTTGCCCGGTGTCACCGCAAAGGTGAACGGTTGCCTGAAGAGGAACGCCGAACTGGTGTTATTGATCGTCGTAAAGGGTGTCGCAGCACCATCGAGGAACACTTGCATTGAACCATACACACCCGCCAGATAAGTGCTGCGGTAAATGGTGATATGGCTGACACTGGTGTCGATATTGAAGCTCACGCTGGCATTCGGATCATTGGTATAGGTGCGCGCCCCATCGAATGCTTCTTGAGTGGCGCTTGATGCCCATCTACCGTTATACGTCAGTTTAGGATCTGTCTCCGAATAGATATTGCCATTCGTCAAGGGTAGGGCAGCGGCTTGTAACGTGATTTGATCAAGGTCACTGTAAGTTGTGCCCACATTCTTGAGTGTAATAGTATGGTTTCCCGGTGTCACCATGAATGTGAACGGCTGCCCGTATAAGAATGAGGGACTCGTATTGTTGATGGTGGTTAGCGGTGTCGCTGCGCCATCCACGAACACTTGCATTGATCCGTACACACCAGCGAGGTAAGTTGAACGGTAAACGGTGATGCGCCCCACCGTGCTGTCGACACTAAAGCTGACAGAGGCTTTGGGATCATTGGTGTAGCTTCGGGAACCGCCCAATGGCCCGGTTACGACACTCGGTGTCCATATACCATTGAAGATCAAGTTGGCATCTGTTTCCTGATAGCTACCGATGGTCAACGGTGCCACCGGAGGGAGCAGCTTTATCTGGTCAATGTCACTGTAGGTGGAGCCGACATTTTTGAAGGTCACTATATGGGCGCCTGTTGGGACAGTAAATGTAAACGGCTGACCATAGAGGAAGCTGGCGCTGGTGTTATTGATGGTTGTGTATGGTGTGGTGCTGTTGTCTAAATAGACCTGAAGCGAACCATACACATTGGTGAGATAAGTGGTTCGGTAAAGGGTGATACGCCCAACGCTGCTGTCGGTGAAGAAGCTCACTGATGCATTAGGATCGCTGGTATACGTCCGCGAACCGCCTAATGCTCCCGTTTCATTGCTGGATGTCCATTTGCCACTATAGGAAAGGTTTGCGTTATTTTCCTGATAGAGGCCGGGTGTCGATGAGAGAGCAGTAATGGGCGTGAGTAGCTCAATCTGGTCAACACTACTATAAGTGCTGCCAACGTTTTGGAGTTCAATCTTATGTGTCCCTGTGGGAATGGACACCGTATAGGGCACATTGAACATCAATGTAGCGCTGGTGTTATCGACAGTGGCTATCGGATTGTTTCCGCCGTCCATATAGATGGCAGTCGTACCGTAGTTGGTATACAGGGTTCGGTAAAGCGTAATACGTCCTACGGTGCTATCGACCCAGAATAATGCCTTACCATTAGGATCGTTTGTATATTTGAATGACCCATTGGCAGGGCCGGTTCCTGTGTAATCGATCCAATTGCCGGTGTAAGTTAGTTGGACGCTATTTTCTTGATATTGCCCCAAAGTCAGCGATGAAACGACTTTAATCGTTATGGTTCCGGTGGCGTTTAATCCGCTGTAGTCGGTCACCTTATATTGGACGGTGTCATATCCGGTGTAGTTGGATTGTGGTACGTAAGTCCACGAGGCAACCGAACCGTATAAGGAACCATGAACCGGATTCCCGGTAATGGTATAGCTATACGGCGGTTTACCTGCCTGCGCCGTCAGAGTAATCGACAGGGATGTATCTTTAAGCACAACAAGGCTTTGATCGGTTGTGGATACCGGCAAACTGACGGTGATATTGATGCTGCCCGTTTGGGTAGCGCCATTGACATCCGTAACACGATAGGTAACCGAGTCACTGCCGTTGTAGCCCTGATTTGGTGTGTAATTGACAACCGGCAACGTCCCACTTACGGTTCCGTGCGCTGGCGAAGTCACAATGGCAAAGGTATAGGGCGCACGACCACCCGACGCACTCAATGTAAGCGAAGCCGCTGTTTGATAGTAGACATTCAGTACCCGCTGTGGTGCAACCAACGGTTGAGCGATAAACAATGTGATTATTGAATTAGCAATCGTTCCATCGGTATCCACAGCTTTGATAATGAATGAATCACTGCCGGCGTAGTCCGTAGCTGGCGTGTAGGTCACATTCGGGAGCGTGCCTGTCAACGTACCATGCGCTGGATTGGTATCGACGCTAAAGATGTACGGTGGTTTGCCGTCCGCCGCGGTGACTGTTATGGCTTTCGGCGTGTTATTGGCTACATTAACCGTTTGATTGACACCAATGGCAGGCAGTACACCGCAGCTCAAAATCGGGGAAGTCTTGAAGGGTATATAGCCGATATTTTGCCCAACGATGACCGTTCCTGTGCCTGTACCAACACCTGCGGGGCCGCTGGTCGATCCCCACCAGTTGTTCTTAGCGATGATCGAGACGTTAGATGCTTGGGTTGCTACACCATTATTGGTACGATCCAGCAGACAGCTATTGTCAATCGTTAAACCTGAAACTTGTGTGTATGCTTCGCTGCCAGCCGACGCCAAGTTGTTCGCCAAAACGGTGTTGATAATGCTGACATTTGAGGTATTAACGTAAACGCCGCCGCCGGAAGTGCTCGCTTGATTATCGGTTATGTGGCTATCTGATACGGTGGTCTTATTGCAGTTGATATTAACGCCACCACCTGCACCGCCGTTGTTGTGTGAGATTTCTGACCGGAGAATGGTCGTATATGAACAAGCGAAGATACCGCCACCATTGGGGCCGGTGTTATTAGAAATCGTACTGTCAGTGATATTGAGAATGCCATTGGCATTTGTATTATAGATACCACCACCGTAGTAACTGACATTGCCATTTGTCACGGTTACGTTGGAAAGATAGAGATTGGCGCTGGCAAAAATATTGCCGCCCTTATCCGTGCTGAAATTTTGACGCACAAGACGACCGTTGTTGACGGTTAGGTTGTGCAAGTTGAGTGAACCGGAGGTGACATTGAAAATGCGGAAATCCGGTGTATTGGCTGCGCTGCTGCGTTCAATCGTGGCGCCATTGCCGTTAATCGCGATGTCGCTGGTGATGACAGGAAGACCGTTGGGGCCATTATTGGTGTTATCCGGTTGAAGCAGCGTATAAGTTCCTGCCGGTAGATTAATCACATCATAACCATTACCATTACCGGCGGCGCATCCATCAACGACTGTATCCGTGTTTGCGGCCTGAATGGCTTCGCCCAGTGTACAGTTGCCATTGGTTACGAAGGGGGCTTCTTGAGCGAAACTGTTGACCTGAATGTTCGGCCCTTGAATGTTAAAGGTCACAGTACCGGTCGCGGTTGCGCCAGTTGTATCCGTCACCTGATAGGTAAAGCTATCCGTGCCGATGTAGCCGGAATCAGGTTGATAGGTGACATCCGGCATGGCGGTTATTAGCGTGCCATGTTGGGGATTATCAATAATCGTGTACGTATATGGGGCGATGCCACCCGTTGCTGACAAAGTAACCGTGCTTTGAGGCTGGAATGACAGCATTAGTTGAGACTGTGATTGAGTTTCCAACGGAGCGGTCGGGCAATAAACCGGTTTGCTGGTGAGGAATGGGGTGAAGCTGATGCCAGTGCTGACGTTATCTCCAACACCTGTGCCCGCGCCGGAAGGGCCATTGATCGAATTCCACCAATTGTTGATCATATTGATGGATGGTGAGCTGCTGTCATAAAAAACACTGGTGTCAGCATTATCAACAAAGCAACTGTTAGAAGCTGTGACGGTTTGACCGGAATAGATATAAATACTACTCGCTGTTACACCTTGATTGTGATAGAAAACCGTGTTTGCAATGTTGACGACCGGATTGCCGTAGAAAATGGCAATGGCTCCACCATGCCCTGTAGACACATTATTTTCAAATCGGCTGTTGGCGATATTGGCCTGAGCACCGCTGCCTGCAATATACAAGCCGCCGCCCCATGCGGATGTCGTGCTTAAATCCGCATGGTTATTTATAACAGTTACGCCGTTCAGCCAAAGTTTGGCGTTGTTTTGGACATCTATACCGGCTCCTTCAACCGCACGTCCATTGCTGATCGTTAAGTTGTTGAGTGTCAACTCACCATTTGCCACGGTAAAGATTCGGAAGTTCGGTGTTCCATTCGCTGTACTACGGGTAATGGTGGCTCCGTTACCATTGATGATGATCTTACCAGTAACGAGCGGTAAGCCGAGATTGTTGAGATTGCTAGGCGCATCAACGGTAAAGACGTTGGTTAGGGTATAGGTGCTGTTGGTAGCAAGGTTGATGGTGATCGGTGTTGACTGGGTATTGGCATATTGAATAGCTGAGATGAGACCGGCAACATCACCGGCTGCGACATCTAGTTTTGCGGGATTAGCTGCGTCACAGATGGCGGGGCGTACACTGAGTGTGGGACTGGTATCAATTTGCCCATCCGCGTTGACGGCTGTACCTGTATTCCCCCACCAATTATTAGTGGCATCCATTCGAGTTTGATAATTTGGTGCTGTGCCGTGCAAAACTCCTGATGTACCACCATCTAAAAAGCAGTTGTTATGGGCAGCCGCTATACCCACGCTCCAAATGCTGGTACCGCCTTGAACAGGATAGCTAAAATCATTCCCATTGTTACCTAGAAATACACTGTTCATAACGGTTAGATTACCGTAGAGATTATAAATAGCGGCACCACGGAAAGTAGCCCCATTATTCACAAAGACGCTATCTCGAATAACCGCAACAGGCGGAACACTACTCCCTGTATCGCCATTGTTAAAAATGGCTGCCCCCATATCTGTTACATTATTGATAAATTTAGTGGCAATGACTGTTAAGTTACCCATATTAGTGACTGCGGCGATTCTAGACCCTGAACTTATTGGAACCGCAGAATTACCTATGGTCAAGCCTTCTAAGTTCAGCGAACCATAGCTGTAGAAAATATACATGCTAGAGACAGTGGCATCTCGCTGAATGATCGTTTTATCAATTCCTGCACCGCGAATGGTCAG
This sequence comes from Aggregatilineales bacterium, assembly GCA_038251275.1. Classification (GTDB taxonomy): domain Bacteria; phylum Chloroflexota; class Anaerolineae; order Aggregatilineales; family Phototrophicaceae; genus CFX2. The sequence continues at coordinate 87,863 of JBBSBM010000018.1, read as the reverse complement.
CGCAGCATAAATTATGGGTAGTCCATAACGATATCCACTCTGGGTATTGTAGGGTGTAAGCAAAGTATAAGTACCCGCCGGAACGTTGATGATATTTGCCCCACCTCCAGCAGCACATCCGTCAACGGCTGTACCTGTGTTAGCAGCCTGAATGGCTTCGGCCAATGTACAGTTCCCATTGGTTACGAATGGGACTTCTTGAGCCGTGCTGTTGACATTGATCGTTGCCGGGGGCGGTGCTCCAACCGCGATTGTGATTGTTCCTAAACTGGTTGAACCCAAGCTATCGGTGACACTAAATGTGAAACTATCAGTACCCGTAAAGGGATGCGTTGGGAGATAGGTAAGATTTGGTGGCGCACCGCTTAGGGTACCGTTTATTGGCTTGTTGGTAATGGCATAGGTATAAGGCGCTGATCCACCGGATGAACCCAGCGTAACCGCGATTTGGGTATCGAAGGCAGTACTCAAACTCTGGTTCTGCGCGACCAGCGGGCCAACAATGATAGTGATGGTTCCCGTTTTGACGATGCCATCAGCATCCGTGACTTTGAAGGTGAATGTATCGCTGCCATCAAAGCCGGTATCGGGTGTATAGGTGATATTTTGTCCGCTGCCACTGAGCAGACCGTGTGCCGGTGTCGAGAAGTTGTTGAAAACATAGGGTGGCGTACCACCGGTTGCCCCTAACGTAATCGCCAGTGGTAGATCATTCGGTGTGCCGAGCGTTTTATTGGTTGCGACCAGATCAGTTGCCACATCAAGGGTAATCAAACCGATAGCTGGCAGCCCATTGCTATCCACCAATCGGAAAGTGAACTTCTCAATCCCACTAAATCCAGCGTTTGGTGTATAGGTCATGTTGGGTGCGGTGCCGCTGAGTACGCCATGTGTAGGCGCGGTCGCCACCGTAAAGGTGTAAGGCACTACGCCACCAATTCCGGCGAAGGTTATGGCGATGGGTTTTTGATAGGCCGTATGTAAGTTCTGGTCGAAGGCAGTCGGGCAGCCCAGAATACCGGATGTCAGGAACGGAGTAGCATCTAAGCTGTTCGAATTGGCGCGTATCGAATCGCCGATTTGGAGAGCATCTGTATCTAATGAAGGTCCGGTCAAGGCTCCCCACCAGTTATTTTGAACACTGGCGTGCGCCGTAGATCCGAATATGCCCGCTCCGCCAACCGTAACAGTTGTCTTTGCATTACCGATGATGCAGCTATTGGTTATAGTGACTTTGGCATTGATGCCATCAGTGCTGCCAGCGGTAATGCCTCCATTGGGGCCATTATTCGCGAAAATAATGTTCGCTGCTGTGAACTGTCCGTTGTTGTAAATACCATAAGCAGTGGTCGATACATTGTTTCGAATTACAGAGTTGGTGACTGTAATTTGTCCGGCAGCCGTATTGGCAATGGCCGAGCCAAGATAACCTGTGTTATTGATAATCTGGACATTGGTCAGGTTCAGTTTATTCTCATTGAGAAGGCCACCGCCCTGTGATTCATAGGACTGACCTTGTGAACTATAGGTACCTGTTTTGCCATTACTCAATGTTAGATTGCTGATGGTGACATCACCGTTTGTCCGCATGATGCGGAATGATGGTGTATTCGCAACGCTGCTGCGGGTGATGGTTGCGCCATTACCTCTGATGGACAATGTACCCGTTATTGTTGGTAAACCGCTTGGCCCACCTGATTGGTTGCCACTACCATATTGACCAGTCAGGGTATAAGTTCCACCGCCCAAGACAATCGTATCCGCCTCAGGGCTGATATTGGCAGCGTTAATCGCGGTAATCAGGCCATTAACGTCTCCCGCTGCAACATTAAACGGTGACGGAATCGTAATGTTTATCGTTGCGGTGACTGATTTGCCAACAGAATCGGTGACTGTGACGGTGAATGAATCGCTGCCGCTGTAACCGTTGGCAGGAATGTAGACAAGGGCAGGGGGACTGCCAATTAAACTACCATGCGATGGGTTTGTAAGTGTGTAGCTATAAGGTGTGATGCCACCGGAAGCTGTTATTTGAATGGGTAATGAAGTCTCATAGGCTGTTGAAAGATTTTGATCCGCTAAAACCAGCTTTTGCGCGACATAGATATTGATATAAGCGGTGTCGGCGTAACCGTATGCGTCAGTCACCTTAAACTTGAAGACGTCAGAGCCTGTGTATCCGGTGGACGGTGTATAAACCAAGTTGGGGAGTGTCCCACTCAACGTTCCATTGGCTGGGTTCACCATTATTTCGAATGTATAAGGCTGTGCGCCACCTGTGGCAGCCAAAATGATGGTGGATGGTGTATCAAACGGTGTATTGATAAACCGATCAGTTGCGGTCAGTACGGGATAGGTTGAGATGGTTATCGTGCCACTGGCGGTTCTGCCTATCGCATCAGTTACGGTATAGACAATCTGGTCAATACCGAGAAAAGCTGCATCAGGCACATAAGTAACTGTAGGGGGTGTGCCCGTTACAGTGCCATGCGTTGGGCTGGTAGTGATATTGAAGGTATACGGCGCGGTTCCCGCTGTTACACCAAGTGTGATTGAAACCCCTTGTGCGCCGGAAACAACACGCTGATCGGCAGCTACCGGCGGGGCAGGGGTATTTGTCGCGGTTGGGGTATTTGTGATGGTAGGGACGAGGGTTGCAGTTGGAGGTAATCCTACGTACAACGTAACTTGCCCGATCGAATATTGCCCATCAGCTCCTGTGACCGTAAAGGTAAATAAATCGGTACCGCTAAAGCCGTTTGCCGGAGTATAGGTTAGGTCTGGAAGCGTACCGGACAATGTACCATGAGCAGGTGTGCTGACGTTGCTAATAGTATAAGGTGGCAATCCGCCTGTCCCTGATAGGGTAATGTTTTGCGGCGTATTAGGCAGCACATTCACAAACTTCGGGATACCTTTTGGCGGAAAGGTGGCACAATTGGCAAAAGGCGGCGTGGTCAAAAAGGGCGTGGTATTAAAGCTCGAAGCAATAGGCTCACCGGATCCACTAGAACCGATATTGGGACCGTCTGATGATCCCCACCAGTTGTTCTGGGCTTGACGCACCGTGACCTGTGCGATCGCGCCAATGCTCGGTGCACTGTTATTGACAATACAGCTATTGGTAATGTTCAGGGTGCTGGCAATGTTGGTGTTCGGGTCTTTGTCCAGTTGAATTGCACCACCCAATGTGCCATTACCGTTGGGAATACGATTATTGACGAAAACGCTGTTACTAATATCCAGTGTTCCACCGCGCGTCAAGATCGCTCCACCCTGACTGTAACCTTGGTTATCTTTGAAGGTGGAATTTTGAATGACGAGAGACTTGTCGGCAAGGATTGCGCCGCCCAGATAGCCCACATTATTGATAAATGTACTGTTCGTAATGGTTAACGGCGTATAAGCATAGATGGCTGCTGCGCCTGAATAGCCTGAGAGTTGAGTGACCGTATTATCTTTAAATAAGGTGTTGTTAACTACTGCCGGTACAGTGCCTTGAACAATGAGCGCCCCTGTTCCGCCCACGGCGTTGTTGATAAAACTACTGTCATTGACAGTAATTTCACTACTTGGCCCCCACGAAATGACCGCACCACCACCATTATTCGGCGATTTATTTCCCGAAAACACAACGTTGTTTAGCGTGAGCTTGCCGCGGTTCATCAGGGCACCACCGCTGTTGTTCGGATAGTATGAACTGGTGGATGAGGACAAACCATTGGTGAAAGTCAGTGAATTAATGGTCACAACACCATTTCCATCAATATCGATGAAACGGAAGTAATCGGTGCTGCTGCGTGTGACAATTGCGCCATTGCCCGCGATGATCATCGGTGAGGTTATTAACGGGAGGGCATTTTGTCCATCGCCATCACTATAAGTGAAGGTGGTAAAGGTATAAGTTGAACCGGCAGCCAGACAAATTATGTCGTTGGTAGCGTAGTCTGTATTGGCTGTATTGATGGCAGCGATGAAGGCTGCGGTATCCCCGGCGGGCACTGAAATAGTGCAAGACGGCGGCGGAATTGGTGATGCGGTTACGCTCGGTGAAGCCGTTGGGGTGATAATTTGGGTCACAGGGACAGGTGTTAACGTCGCAGTTGGCGAAGGGGTATTCGTCGGACTCTGCGTTCGAGTAGCGGTCGTGGTCGGGATAGCGGTAACACCTACCGGAGTCATGGTTGGAGTGTCCGGTATGCTGGTGATACAACCACCATTGCAACCCGCCGGCAAAGTCGGTGTCGGCACAAGTGCCTGATAAGGAGCGCGCTGTGCTACAAATATGTCCTGTGCACCGTTTATGTCGCCGCTGACTAAATTGCTTGCGCTTGATTCAAAAGCAATATAACTGCCATCACCGGAGAGAACTGGATAGTCTGATCGGTTGCTATTCACTTTGGGAATAGGAAATGTGAGGTTCTGTTGAATGTCACGGATATAAACGTCGGTTGTGTAGCTGGTGTCGCCGCTTGCTAAGTTCGTTGCATCCGAAACGAAAGCAACGTAGCGCCCATCAGCAGAAATTTGCGCCTCAAAGGAGAGGCTGTTGGCGGGTTGTCCACCTGATGTGACTGATAGGCGGGTTGTCTGGGATGTTTGACGATCACGCAAGAAAATATCAAGCGTATTATTGGTATCTCCAGTGACGAGGTTCGAGGCGCTGGATTGGAAAACCACATATCTACCATCAGCGGACAGGGATGGGGCAATGTCAAACGCGCCTAGATTAGCTTGTTGGAGTTGTGAGGAAACCGATATTCTTTCAAATTGATTGGTTTGCCTGCCATATAGATAGACATCCCATTGAGCGTTAGTATCACCTGCAACCAGCGCGTTGACAGAAAGGAACGCCACATAAAGTCCGTTCCCCGAGATCGCAGGGAATCCACCATCAGCAATATCTTGCTGGGTGTTGGTTTGCAGATCATAGACTGAAACGACCCGTAGGTTACTTGAGCTGCTCGGCTCATAACGCTCATAGGTTATATAACGTCCGTCACTGGACAAGGATGGACGGCTGCCAACGATTAAGCCCGTGTTTTGGTTGATTTGAATACGGGTCATGTTTCCCGTTTGAATATCTTTGACAAAAACATCAGGTCTACTATTCGTGTCACCAGTCACTAAATTGGTCGCATCTGACAAAAAGGCTACATAGCGACCATCCCCCGAAATCGAGGGTTGGCTGGAATTGTTATCGGCCTGAGTCCCATCTGCCGCAACCGAGACTCGTGTCACAACACAATTTTGGCGCGAATAAACAAATATATCGGATGCATTATTGGTATCGTCGGCGACGAGGGTACTATCAGTACTCTGAAACGCAATCAGGTTGCCATCTGACGACAAGGAAGGATAGCTTGATGAAACCTGTGAATTCGACACCAGAACAACAGCACTTATGGGATCTGATGGATTACATGCGACTGGAATACTTGCTGGAGCGACGACTAAATTATGAATTTCACTGTCCGCAGTTGGCGTGAAGTTTGCAGTCATGCTTGGCGTGAGACTCGCCGTAGCTGTACTGAGGGTAGTCGGGCTGGGTGTGAAACTTTGTGTATCGGTCGCTGAAGACGTTAATGAGGGTGTTAAGGAAGGGCTATCGGTTGGCGTGTCGCTTGGAACCGGCGTGAAACTCGGTTCTAAGGTAAATGTTTCGGTCGGTATGGCCGTAGGTATATCTGTCGGAATCGAAGTCTCAGTTGGTGCAATTGTCGGGATATCCGTCGGGATAGCGGTGGCAGTTGGCGATTCAGATGTAGGGTTATCTTGTGCAAAAACACTGGTCGAAATGACCAATCCAATGATAATGCTCAATAATATGCGGCGATGAATAGTCATACATAGACCTTATAAATTTTCTATCTATGTATAAGTATAAGGTTAAATAACTTGCATGAAGCATAAATCCTAATAAGGGGTTTGAAACTTATCTGAACTCGCGCTTGAGGGTTGTTATTTTGTAATATGGCAGTTTTCGCGTCTTTGAGAGCTGTCAAAGTCACGTTGGACTCGCTCACTACCTGTCGCTGTCCAACCGCATCTCATCATCGAATAATCGGGGGTTGAATTTGGGTCTCGCTAATCTCAAAGCCGATGTCATGACAATCCAATCGCCCACTGATTTATAACTGGGCGACATCTTCATTGTGAATTACAGAGGCTTCGAACGCGCAAATAAGTTTTTCATTTGGGGAGAGGTGTTCCTTAGTCCGCGCACAGTCGTCAAAGTGCGGTCAGTAGTTTCAGCTAGGGAACAAAAAAAGATCTCGCTATGTATAATGAAAAGACACAACATTCTATTCGGTAGAATGGGGTAGGATAGTCTTATCCTTTCGCCTAAACATTCACTGCACCCTAATAACCAATCCTAATGAATAAAGAAAAATCACCCCATTCAGAAGCGCACAAAGCAGCCAGAGAATTAGCCGCCTTACTCGGCGAAAAACATCACGGTGTGATCGGCCAAATCAGACGGGTTATTCAACTACGCGGTGTGGATTTCGTCCGTGAGATGTACACTGCTACCCTAGAGATTGAAGCCAATGGCGGCATGATGTTACCCGACAATTCCCGCCGCCGTACTCCCGGTGGTGTATTTCTCCATCTGATTCGGGCTAAGCTCGATGATAATCAGCGGAAGCAGGTATTCTACGGAAATGCGAAGGCGGGCATCCCACTGTTCTCTTGGACAAAACGGATCGCCATCATTCAATCCCTACAAACCAAGCAAGGAACGATAAAGTCGCTGACCGTAAGGCTCCGTGGCCGACCGGAACGCATTGAAAAACGCGCTGAAGTTGTCATCATCACCCTGTTTGATGAGACATCAATCGCCAATATACCGCGCTCAATCCCCAAACCGCCAGCCACACCGAATAAGGTTGTCGTTTATGTCACTGTTGAGCAGTGGACGGCTGTTGAAGCGACCCTGAACCATTCATCTGACAGGCTGCTCGTCGAAGGTATTTGTGCTTTCGATCCAGAGATCAAAAGCGTCGTTGTCTTCGCCACCTCGGTACAAAGTGATGACTTAAAGACTAAACCCTGACGAGCCACAAAAAACAAAGACGAATACTGAAAACGTCAAATCTGACTCCGTTGACGTGGACAACCGTATAGACTTCGCCCCAGCACCTCTTTCAGAGCGCTCGTTTTGCTCGCTATCAGAAGCCAGAATACCGGAGTTGGGTATTCTGCATATTCTTCCATTCAGTGTATTAGCAGCACTATTCTCCAAAACAAACAGATGGGTGAGATAATCCCTCCCATCTGTTTTGAATTACCCGCCGGGGCTCGCTGTCACCTCCGGTGGAGGTAACGGTTCACTCACTTGGATCACGATTTGACTGGTATTGCTGCCTGTCGTGCTGGAAACCGTTAGGGTTACGCTGTAGCTGCCGGCTGTGACGAAACTATGGGTTGGGTTCACTTCATTACTGGTTGCACCATCGCCAAAGTTCCAACTGTAAGACAAATTGTCGCCTGTCGACTGATTGGTGAATTGAACGGTCAGCGGCGCAACCCCGTTCACAACGTCTGCTTTGAAAGCTGCAACAGGCGGTGTCACGGCCAAAGCTGCTGGAGGGGCTGCGGGGGCAGCCTGATTGATGACCGAGAAGGCAATCGAGAGTGACTGACCTGCCGTGCCAGCGCCATTCGCAAGTGAGAAGGGTGTCGCACTTAGAATGTAAGAGCCGACATATGTATTGCCGATGTTGCTTCCAAATGGAGCGTAAGGAGCCACGTTGTCGATTACGGTGCCAACGGTGCCGCCGAAGACCACGCTGCCAATAGGAGTGTCGGCGACATTCGCCCGAATATTGAGATGGCTGGTGGGCAATGTGGCAAGATTGATGACTGTGCCAGTGATTAGCGGGTCGTAGCCTGCAATCGGCTGATTAGTATCCGCGTTGAGCAGCGTGAAGGACACGACCGATATTCCTGTCTGCGGAACATCAGCCACCGACCAATTGAAGCTGGTAGATGCGGTCAACGGTGGCGTACCACTGTCTGTCACACTCAGGTTGACGACATAGTTGCCTGCGGCAGTGAAGGGCAGTGTGCCAGAGATCAAGCCGGTGGTCGGGTTGATGCTGAGGCCAGTCGGCAACCCAGTAGCACTATAGGTCAGGGCTGTATTTTCTGGATCAGATGCCACAATTTGCAAGCTGATGACCGCGCCTTCACTGCTGCTTTGAGCGGCAGGTGTTGTGATGATCGGCGGGTTGTTAGTCGTCACAGGCGAGACTGTGATACCTACGGTATAGGTCGCTGTGCCGCCATCCTTATCGATGATGCTGCCGGTCGCCGTGAAGTTGCCCGCTGTTGGATAACTACAAGCTTGGCTGGGAACGGGGGCATTGAAGTCAATAATGCCATCGCTGGTGCAATCAAATCGATAAGCGAAAACCGCGCTCATATCAGCACTACTGGGATCACTGACTCCTGTGAAACTCAGGATGGCGCTGCTGCCCGCCACGATGGTTCCGCTGGTGTTACTGAAGGTAGCTGTCGGAGCCACATTTGCCACAGTTAGGGCAAAGGTCTTCTGGGTTGTGCCACCGCGTCCATCCGAAACGCTGATGGTCACGGTTTGCGAGTTCGCAGGGCCATCAGTGGTGAGATAGCTCCAGTTCCATGTGTTGCCGGAGCGCGTCACATTTCCGACCGAGGCGCTTAGCGTCAGTGGATCATTATCAGCATCCGAGAGCGAACCGCTGTTGACTGCGGTTTGTCCTTCATTGACTGTGACAGTGGGTTGACCATCTCCCAATACAGGCGGATTGTTGGCAACCGTCTGATTGATGACTGAGAAATTGATCGAGAGGGCTTGACCCGCCGTGCCAACGCCATTCACCAGTGAGAAGGGTGTCGCGCTGAGGGTGTAAGAACCCACATAGGTACTGCCGACGTTAGTCCCAAACAACGCATAGGGTACTGAGTTGTCGATGATAGTGCCAGCCGTGCCACCGAAGACCACACTGCGAATCGGTGTGCCGGAGACATTGGCACGGATGTTGAGATGAGTGGTGGGCAGGGTGGCAAGGTTGATGACCGAGCCCGTGAGCAGCGGATCGTAACCCGCAATCGGTAGATTGGTATCCCCGTTGAGCAGCGTGAAGGAGATGACAGCCGTACCCGTCTGCGGGACATCAATGACCGACCAATTAAAGGAAGTAGAAGCGGTCAACGGTGGCGTACCGCTGTCGGTCACACTGAGGTTGACGACGTAGCTGCCAGCGGCGGTGAAGGGTAGGGTACCGGAGATCAAGCCAGTGGTCGGATTGATGCTTAGTCCAGCAGGCAAACCGGTAGCGGCATAAGTCAGCGCCGTATTTTCAGGATCGGAAGCCACGATTTGCAGACTGATGACCGTGCCTTCGTTACTACTCTGGTTACCCGGTGAGGTGATGATCGGCAGGTTGTTGGCGGCTGAATTGACGGTGATGACAACCGTATCACTCACCGAGGCGGCACCATCGGAAGCCGTCAGCATCAGCGTGTAACTACCGGGGGCTGCGAAAGTGGCGAGCGTTGACAATGCATTGGCATTCGCAAAGGTCACACCAGCCGGTCCTGACCAAGTGGTGGTCAGTGTTGAGCCAATGGGCAGGCCATCATCCGAAGCCGTACCAACCAGTGTGACATTATTGATGGGTAGAGTGATGCTGGCATCTGCACCCGCATTCACCGTCGGCGGCTGGTTAGGCGGTGGTAGAACCGTGATGACAACCGATTGAGTACCAAAGAGGCTGCCGCTGTCGGTCACCTTGAGTGTGATGGTATAGGTACCAATCGGGAAGTTGTGTGCCGTACCGGCTGCTGCAATCGTGACCGGATTGCCATTCTCCGTCCAACTCCACAGGAAACTCAATTGGGCAAGGCTGTCTTCGACATCAGATGTGCCGCTGGAGTTGAGCACCACCGAGGCAAAACCTGTCGCATCCGCCGTGATGTTTCCGGCTGTCGGTGACAGGATGACCGCGACTGGCGCATCATTGACCGGATTAACGGTGATGGCAACAGTGGCGATGTTGGAGTCCGTCGTGCCATCGTTGGCTTTGTAAGTGAAGCTGTCCGCGCCGTTGAAGTTGGCGGCTGGTGTGTAGGTGAACGAGCCATCAGCGTTTAGAGTCAATGTGCCGTTGACCGGATTGGTGACCAGCGATGCTGTGAGGGTCGTACCCACGTCGACATCGGTGTCATTGGTCAGGATACCGGGGGCAGCGATGTTTAGTGGAGTGTCTTCATCAGTCGCATAGCTGTCATCCACCGCGACTGGATCGTCGTTAACCGGATTGACGGTGATGGAAACGGTGGCGCTGTTGGAGTCCGTTGTGCCATCGTTGGCTTTGTAAGTGAAGCTGTCCGCGCCGTTGAAGTTAGCATTGGGCGTATAGATGAAACTGCCATCAGTGTTTAGCGTCAATGTGCCATTGACCGGATTAGTCACCACCGTTGCTGTAAGGATGCTGCCAGTATCGTTGAGCAGCACACCGGGCGCGGCGACGGTTAGGGCAGTGTCTTCATTTGTACTATAGGTGTCGTCATTGGCGACCAGAGTGGGTGTACCGCTGACGATGGTGACAGTGGTACTGGCATTGGCGCTAACCGTTCTGTCGCTCTGATCTTTACCAGAGGCGGTGAGGATATCCGTGCGAACATCACCCACGTTACCCGTGATCGCTGTGGTGAACGAGCATTCGTAGAAGCCGCCGAGTACGATGGTCTGCGGGAGTACACAGATGCCTTTACCATTCAGATCACCATAAAGCGTATCACTTAACGTATTGAGTGTGATGCTATCTGTTGAGCTGGTATTAGTGACGCGCACGGTGTAGGTAACACTACCGCCCGATTCGACAGTAGGTGTGTTGGGTGTGATGGTGGCCGTGATTGAACCCGCCAAGTTTGCAGACAGGACGAGTGAGCCGCTGTCACCCTCGAAGCCGGATACCATCAAGTAGTAGGTTGTGCCTGATGTGACGGTAATGTCGGTGCCTGCGAACATTGTGCAGTTTATCGGTACAAGGTTTCCGCGTGTACCTGTGTAGATCGCTAACACCGTATTAAAGCTTGTGCCTGTGAGATCGAGCTTCAGTGTGCCATCTTCGGGCGCGGTGTAGCGATACCAGACGGATTTGCCAACTGATGGTGTACAGGTTAGTGGATCATCCGATGCAGCGCTTGCACCAACGGTATCCTGCGTGTTGGTGTAGGGTAGGGCAGTGATGTCAATGGCGTTATCGAAGTCATCATTAGCGACCCGATTCACTTCGCTGGCCTGAATAGTGAGCATGCCACTCGCGCCACCGTAGCCACCAACCATGATGAAGTAGGTGGTGGTGGGCGTCGTCACCAAATCGAGGCCGCCACCAATCTGGCAGGCAACCGGAGTCAGGCTGCCGCGCGTACCTGTGTACACAGCAAGAACCGTGTTGAAGGTTGTGCCGTCCAGACGCAGCCGGAGCAGATTGGCGCTTGTGCTGGTGAAACTGTACCAGACGGTTTTTGCTGGCGTGGCATTACAGGCGGCGAGATCATCGGAAGCGACCGTTGCGCCCGCTGTGTCCTGCGTGTTGGTATAGGGTAAGGCGGTGATGGCAATGGCGTTGTCGAAGTCGTCGTTGGCTGGAGCAGGTAGCAGCGCAACATTGAGCGCCAACGATCCTGTTTGACCGAACGCGCCGCCAATCATGATGAAATAGGTAGTGTTGGCGGTAACTGTGATGTTATCCAGCCGTGCCGTCAGGTTCGCGCCGCTGTTGTCGTCGCAGCCAACCGGAGTCAGGCTGCCGCGTGTACCTGTGTAGACTGATAGAACGGTGTTGTAGTTTGAACCTTCCGTGCTGACGCTCAACGTTCCGGCGCTAGGTGCGGTGAAACTGTACCAGACAGTGTTGGCGGTTGTGGTGTTACAGGTCGTCGGATCATCAGATGCGCTGGTAGAACCGCTGGTACTCTGCGTCGCACTATAGAGGTTAAGACTGTCGAGCGTGACCGGTGTCGCGCTGTCAAAGTCATCGTTGGCAGGCATTGTGAACAGTTCCGCATGGAAGGTCAGGTTGCCTCCCACGTTACCATTACCAGTGACCATGACATAGTAAGTTGTTCCGGAGACAGTCGTAAACTCGATTTGTGAGCTTAGACCGGTGCTAGTGTCATCATTACAAGCGACTTCGGTTAGATTTCCCCGTGTGCCTGTATAAACGGCGAGCACTGTATCAAAGTCCGAGCCAGCCGTTTGCAACCGCATCAGACCGTTGTTGGTCGCGGTGAAGCTGTACCAGACCGAGCTGCCTGCGCTCAAGCCACAAGTTGGAATTGGGTCATCCGGTGCGGAGGTGGCGTTGAGGGTGGATTGGACACGGTTGTAGGGCAGGGCGCTAATCTGCGTGGCGCTGTCAAAGACATCATTATCAGGCCGCTGATTGATGCCATTGGTCGAGGCCGCAAACACCAGATTACCACCTATTCCGCTGAAATCACCTACCATGACATAGACATCGGTGTTGGCGTTGATATTGGTCACGACGAGCGATTGGTGTCCCGGCTGACTGTCATCATTACAAGCCAGTTCAACCAGTGTACCGGAGACGTTGGCAAAGACTGCCAGCACCGTATCGTAGTCCGAACCCGCCGTTTGCAACCGCAGTTGGGTTGCCGCCGCAGCCGGACTTAGATGGAACCAGACCGTCGTACCCAAGGGGATGCTGCAAGACGGCGTTGGGTCGTCGGTGGCGTTGGTCGCTCCGGTAACATCCGCAGTATAGGTGAAGGGCAAGGGTGAAATTTCAATCGCGCTGGCACGTTCGTCATTAGCAGGCGGCGGCGCAGGGCTGAAGGCTCTGAAGACCAGATTGCCACCTGTATTCGAGTAACCGCCGACCATGATGTAGTAAGTTGTATTGGCGATAACATTGAGCGTGACGGTTGAATAGAAGCCAGCAGGCGCATCGTCATTACAGGCGATAGCCGGTTGGTTGATATTTGTCCAGACGGCTAATGTCGTATCAAAAGATGAGCCACTGGTCGAGAAAATCACGGTATGGTCGGTGGACGGTGTATAGCTGTACCAGACCGTATCCCCAACATTGATGCCGCAAGTCAAGGTTGCTCTATCGAATGGTTCGTTGGTCGCGCCCGTCGTATCAATCTTGTTGCTATAGGGCAGGGGATCGCTGATCACCGTCGGGGTGGCGAAGAAATCATTGCTGGGACGTGGCAGCAGATCGGCAGTGAAGACTAGATTACCACCTGCGCCCTGATTGCCAGCCACCATAACGTAGTAGGTTGTGCCGGGGATCGTGCGAATGTTGAACGACGATGTGGGGCTAAATCCACTGTCATCATTGCAACCGACTTCAACCAGATGACCACGTGTGCCTGTGTAAACCGAAAGCACAGTATCGAAGTCTGAGCCTATGGTGCGGAAGACTACCCGTGCGTCTGAAGTTGCTGTAAAGCTGTACCAGATGCTGCGTCCAATTGAGAGGCCGCAGTTCGGTGTTGGGTCGTCGAAGGGCAATCCGGCAGCAGTCGTGTTCTGCGAGTCACTGAATGGTAGGGCAGTCACGTTGATGGCATCTTCAAAGTCGTCATTCACAGGCGGCAAACCGGAGAAGACCGCGTTGCCGTTGGTATAGTCTACGCCACCGATCATGAAGTAATAGGTTGTTCCGGCGGTCATATTGAGGTCAATGCGCGAGCGCTGACCTTCGCCGCTGTCGTCATCGCAGGCAATCTGAGTTAAGCCGCTGGCTGAGTTGGTATAAACCGCCATGACCGTGTTGAAGTCCGAGCCATCGGTTTGGAAGCGCACTATGCCGCTGCTCTGGGCAGTGTACTGATACCAGATTGTATGACCGACGTTGAAGCCACAGCTCGGAGTCGGGTCGGTGGCATCTGCGCGAACCGTACTGACAGTGGTCTGAGTATTGCGGAAGGGGAGGCGCAGCACCACGATAGCATCATTGAAATTATCGTTGACCGCAGGGCGAACCAATGGGTTTTGCAGACCGAGCGATGGCGCTTGAGTGAACCAATCATTGCCATCGTCCACATCGGTACTCTCCGAATCGCGTCCAAGTGACTGGTTAGGCAGCGGTGAGACCGGGCTTACACCTGTCCAGCGTGTACCATCTGGAGGCTGGACAATGATTGATGTCGCTTGCGCCACCGGACCATTTTCGCTCTGCGGAGTGACGCTCCCACTATCACCGAAGCGCATGAAGTCTACGCCACCGTTTCCATTGGTGAGGGCAACCGCACCGCGGGCGTTCCAATCTGCCCAAGAGATTGAAGTGTTCAGATAGATATTGGCAGCATCATTTGTGCCGTTTCCTTCACGTAACACGACATAAGCATTGGGCGCGAGGCTGAAGTGGCCGAAGGTATAGTTGACTTCCAATGCGCCGTTGGCGTTGTAGGTCATCAGTTTCCAGCCGTCCATCTTTACGGTTTCGATACTGGGGTTGTAAAGTTCAACGGCATCTACCGCGCCGGGGAAAATTTCATTGATGACGACTTTAATGCCGTTCTGACCACCCATCGTCGGGTCTTGCTGCGACCAGTCGGTGCGATCATCCGTATCACTGCTCGACGGGTCACGTCCTAATGTCTTACCAGTATCAGGGAGTTCGGGTGTCCCGCCTGTCCAGTTTGTCCCCTGCGGTGGGATGAGATTTGTGTCGCCAAACTGTACAAAGTCCTCGCCAGTAAGAACATTGATGAGGGCTGCGCCGCCACCAATAGTTCCCACCTGTGGCCCGGCTTGACCCAAGTTCATGGTGAAGAGTTCGATCGCACCAATATCACAGTCGCCAACGGCAGGGCTGTTGAGCGTACCATCACTGTTGACACCGCGTGGTATGCCACGTTGATCTTTGGGCGTACAGAAAGTGCTGCTGGCCGAGTCAATTGCCGGGCTGCCCGGCAGTAGTGAGAAGAAAGCTGGGCTGCCTTTCAGAGCGCTAAGCTGTGGGTCAAGGACACTGGCCGAACCGCACGAGGCAGGGCCGGGGAATTGCAGTGATGTGGTAACGGTGAAGTTGCCGGTTCCTACATTGCAGTTATCAGGCGCATTATTGGCAATAATCGAGTTACGAATGTCCACCGTACCCTGCGCTGCATACAGACCGCCGCCACTGCTGCCGCCCGCAACCGAGTTACTGGCAATTGTGACGTGCGTCAACGTCAGGCCGCTGGCACTATCCGTGCTGATAGCACCACCGATGCCGGGTGCAAAGTTGTTGGCAAAAGTGGTATTGGTGACACTAACACTGCCCTGACCGCTGTAAATACCGCCACCACTGCCGCCATTGAGAGCCTGATTGCCATTAAAGGCGCTGCTGCTGATCGTGGCTGTTGCATCGGTTAGAACGAGCAAAGCACCGCCGTTTTGTCCCTGATTGCTCTCAAAGTTCGTTGAATTCACGGTCAATGTGCCGAGTGTACCAATTGCGCCGCCACCCTGTGGGGTTCCGCCGGTGACACCGTTGGCGACGTTTTCCTTAAACAGCGTGTTCGTAACAGTGACAGTGCTGCCCGCGTTTACAAAGAGTCCCGCACCTGTGCCTGTTGTTGAGGTATTACCGTTGAAGGTTGAGTTACTGATGCTAGTTGTGCCTCCAGCAATCAGTAATGCACCACCGTTGGTCGATGCTGTGCTACCGGTAAAGGTACTGCCGCTGATGGTTGCGTTCGCCACATCTTGATAGAGTGCGCCGCCCGAACCCGCCGAGTTGCCCGTGAAGCTGCTGTTAGTGATGGTGAGCGAACCACTGCTGTTGATGGCACCACCCGTTGAACCGCCGCTGCTCAAGCTATTCTGGTCGAAGGTGGTTTTATCCATTGTCAGGTTGCCGAGGTTGGAGACCGCACCACCTTGAGAAAGCGCCGTATTGGTTGTCAGCGTGACACCTGTGAGGGTCATCACGTTTCCGGTGCCGTTCGAAATTGCACCGCCGTTACCTGCCACAGCCGAGTTATTGGTCAATGCAGCATCGCTGATGTTGACTGTGCTGCCTATGGAAGCAATTGCACCACCCGCACCACTGGATGTGGTATTGCCGGTGAAGGTCGTTGCTGCGCTTGTCTGAGGATTACTGCTGATGGTCAGTGTGCTATTGAGATCATTGTAGATCGCACCACCACCCTGATCCGCACTGTTGGTGTTGAAGGCACTGGCGACAATCGTGGCTGTAGCGCCATCGACATTGTAGATCGCACCACCAAAACCCGCAGACTTATTGTTCGTGAAGGTCGTGTTGGTAATAGTCACGGTTCCGAGACGGTTATCCACCGCACCGCTTGAAGTGACAGAGGTTGAGGTGTTATTCGAAATGGTGCTGTCGGTGATGGTCAGCGTTGAGGTTGCACCATTGTTCATGATGGCAGCACCCTGAACGGAAGTATTGTTGGTGAACACTGAGCCACTGCGGATGATAGTAGTTGTGCCTACATCGCCATAGATTGCGCCTGCAGCACCTGTTGTAGTGTTGCCGGAGAAGGTGGTGGCATCAATCGTAATTGTAGATACGCCTGATGAGTAAATCGCACCACCAACCGTACCGGAATTGCCGCTAAATGTACTGTTACTGATCGTTAGTGTGCTGCCATTGGTATATGCGTAATACGCGCCACCCACTGTGCTTGAGCGGTTGCCCGTAATCGTACTGTTACGAATGGTGATGGCACCACCACTGTTGCCGAGTGCGCCACCGCCTTCGGTATAGCCGCCGGTCAGGGTGACATTGTTGAGCGTCAGTCGGGTTGCTGCCGCGACATCGAATAGGCGGAATGGAACGGTATCCAATGCGACACGCTGGATCGTCGAGCCATTAGCCTGAATGACGATAGGTGTGGTGATTTCTGGCAAACCGGCTGACTGCGTTAGATAGGCTGTCGTCAGCGTGTAGGTCTGGACTACTCCTAGTGTAATCGTATTGGTGTTGGGCAGGGCATTGGACGCATTGATCGCTTCGATCAGCGAGCAGTCGATTGTGCCGCATACGCCATCGTCGTGAATGTCGGTGGTATTGACCGTGTAGGTCGGGCCGGGCTGTGGACTTTCATCACCGGTTACTAATAGGATTTGGAAACTATAGGTTCCGGTTGCGCCGGTGTTGCTATAGAAGCGAATGGTGTATATACCCGCAACCAATGTCAGCGGATTACTGTCAAATAGGCTGCCATTATCGAAGATGACCGTGTTAGATGGATCAAAAACACGCCAGCGAATCTCAGCATTGCTGCTGCTCAGACTGTCAAATGTGACTTGTTGACCAGTGGTGGCAGTAAAGGTGTAAACGTCCTGATTACCCGGAATTGCAATATTACCTGCGCCTACCTCCGGCACATCAGTCGAAACGGTGTCACCGATGGCGATGGAGAAAATGTCATCAGTTGAAGCCCAAATCTTGAAGCTGTAGGTTCCCGTTGTGACCCCACCAGCATAGACACGAATGGTATAAGTGCCCGTAATGGGCAGGGTTTGCCGTCCGCCATCATTAGCGCTGCCGAGATTGAATATCACGTTAGCTGATGGATCGCTCAGTTCCCAGACGATATTGTTGCCACCCGTAGTACTCAGATTATCCAAGTAGACGAGTTGCCCAGCCGTGCCACTAAATGTATATGTGTCCTGATTACCGGGGCTTTCGATATTACCCGCGCCCTCGCCGGGGACTCCGTCTGATACCGTGTCGCCAACATTGATCGAGAAGGTGTTGTCTGACACGGATCGGACGATGAAGCTGTAGGTTCCAATCGTCGTGTCGCGACCATAAACGCGGATGGTATAAGTACCTGTAGCAGGTAGGACTTTTCGCCCACCATCATTAGCGGTTCCGAGATTGAATATCACGTTAGCTGATGGATCACTCAGTTCCCAGATGATATTACCGCCGTCAGACGAGGCGAGGCTGTCGAAGTACAAAATCTGTCCGGATGTGCCGCTAAACGTATACTTATCCTGATTGCCTGCACTTTCGATATTGCCTGCGCCCGCACCGGGGACTCCGTCTGATACCGTGTCGCCAATGGCAATGCTAAAGGTTTCGCCCGGAACATTCGATACTCTGAAACTGTAAGTGCCTGTTCCCGTGCCAGACTCCGTTTCAACCTTTAAGGTATAAGTATCGGTGCTAGGCAGCGTAATGTTATGGAGATCTTGGAAGTTTTGTGAGCTGAAACCGGATACTGTCGTACCGGTATGGTCAGCCAAACTCCACACGAGCGTGCCACCTGTCACATTATTCGTGAGCGCGTCAAAGTTAACTGCTTGACCAGCAATGCCGTTAAAGGTATAGAGGTCTTGTGCACCAGCGGTTTCGATGTTGCCCGCACCAGCCTGTGGTACACCATCCGAGACGGTGTTACCGATGGCAATGCTAAAGGTTTGGCGCGGAACAGTCACGATCCTGAAGCTGTAATTTCCGGTTCCCGTGCCAAAGTAGGTTTGCACTGTCAAGGTGTAGGTATCGGTAAGGGGTAGGGTAACGCCGTTGACATCTTGGAAGTTTTGCGAGGTAAAACCGGGTACAGCGGTGCTGGTGTGGTCAACCAAACTCCATATAAGGACGTTCCCGCTACCGGTCACATTGTTTGTGATCGCATCGAAGTTGACCAACTGACCACCCGCACCATTGAAGGTGTAGGTGTCGATGTTGCCCGGTTTCTCGATGATACCTGCACCAAGCCCCGGCACATCCTGCGTAATCGTATTGCCAATGCTAATCGGGTAGCTGGTCGGCACGGTATTCTCGGTGAGCTTGAAGCTGTACGTTCCTGTGAAATTCGGGTTGCTTGTACTGGCTTGGACGGTCAGCGTGTATGTCCCTGTAGCACTGAGCAGTACAGCATTCTGGTCGCTAAACGACGAGTTGAACGGAGTGGAACTGCTGGGGCCAACCAACCGCCATTGCAGATTACTACTGCTGCCGGTCAGTGCATCAAAAGTGACGTATTGTCCTTGCGTTCCTACAAACACATAAATGTCGGCGTTTCCAGTGGTCTCAATATTACCTGCACCAGTTGCTGGTGAACCATTGGAGACCGTGTCACCAATAGCGATGACAAAATCGCCGCTGTTTGGCGTGATACGGAAGCTGTAGTTGCCACGATAATTAGAGTAACTATAAACCCGCAACGAATATGTGCCTGCTGCCAGCGTGTATGACCCCGCATCACTACTCAGGTCATCACTGAAAATATAGCTATAGGGTGAATTAGAGTTGGTAAGCTGCCAGTAGATGCTATAAGTTAAGGGCGCAAGTGCGTCGAAGTACAATGTCTGCTGCGTCGCCAGCGCGAAGGTGTAAACATCTTCTGAGCCGGGAGCTTCCAAGCTGCCTGCTCCAACAGCCGGTATATCCTTCGAAATGACATCCCCTACGTTAATGGTAAAGGTCTGCGGCGCTGGCACTTCCCACAACTTGAAGCCGTAGGTTCCGGTCTCGCCGTTGCTACCATAGACATAAAGTGTGTAGGTTCCACTTGAGTAGAAGGTATATGAACCGTAACTGGTTAAAGTCGATTGTTTGAAGCTGATTGAGTCATATGGATCGTGCAGTTCCCACGTCAGAGTGATAGGGTTATCACTCATGGCCTCGAAATACAGCTTCTGCCCACTGGTGACATTAAAGGTGTAAGCGTCTTCGCTGCCCGCTGTTTCAATGTTGCCAGCGCCCACGCCGGGAACACCGTTTGAAACCGTATTGCCAATATTGATGGCAAAAGTCTGCGGCGCTGAGCCTGAGCGTAATTTAAAGCTGTAAGTCCCCGTATTATTGCTAGTGCCATACACCGTAAGCGTGTATGTGCCTGCGGCTGTTAGGATCCGCCGTCCTGCGTCGCTATTCGTCGATAGGTCAAAAATTTGCGAGTTGGTTGGGCTGGTTAAGCGCCAATAGATACTTGAATTGGTTGAAGCCAGTAAATCGAAATGAATAACTTGTCCGGCTGTGGCGCTGAAGGTGTAAATATCTTGTGAGCCTATGGCTTCGATATTGCCTGCACCTGCTGATGGTTTGCCGTTGGAAATGGTGTCACCGACAGTGACCGCAAAGGTCTGGGGCGCTGCGGCATTCCACAGTTTGAAGCCGTAGGTTCCTGTATAGCCATAATAGGAGTATACCGTGAGGGTATAGGTTCCTGCTTGCGCGAGTACCCGTGGCAAATTACGACTGGTCATGCTTTGATCAAAAACCGTCGTATTGTTAGGTGCAGTCAGCCGCCAAGCAGTGTAACTGGACGATTGGCTATTTGTAATTCCGTCGAAGGAGACAGTTTGTCCAGCCGTGGCACTGAAGGTGTAAATATCCTGTTCACCCGGAACACTGATGATACCCGCACCTGCGCTGGGAACATTGACGGATACCGTTGTTCCAATGCTAATGGGGTAGGTTTGTGCAGCCGATGCATCCCGTAGTCTAAAAGCATAGGTTCCAGTGCGGTTAGAGTGATCAGAGAAAGTCAGGGTGTAAGTGCCGCTGGCAGGCAGTACTTGCCATTTGGAACTGCCAGTCGAAAAATAGGCATCAAATAGTGTAGCACTCGAAGGACTGGTGAGTTTCCAGTATCCATCGTAGGTATTGTCTACGACAGGATCGAAGAATACGGTCTGTCCAGCAGCGCCGGTGAAGGTGTAAACATCTTGTGACCCATACAATTCCAAGTTACCTGCACCAATACTGGGGATACCATTGGAAATGGTATTGCCGATATTGATGGCAAAGGTTTGCGGTGCAACGATGGGGATGAGTTGGAAGCCGTATGTCCCTGTGAAGGAAGGATTGCTATCACTGGCTTGGACGGTCAGTTTATAGGTTCCGCTAACTGGCAGCGCCACATTATTCTGGTTGGCATATCCAGTGTTGAAGAGTTCAGTGCTGTTGGGTGCAGTCAAGCGCCATGTGAGGTCGCTGCTCGTTCCAGTTTGGGCAACCAGATTGATGCTTTGACCAGCCTGAGCGCCGAATACATACGTATCCACTTCCCCGGCAGACGATATATTCCCCGCACCCGTTGTCGGATTATCTTTAGCTACAGTGCTGCCAAGCGCGATGGCAAACTCGGTACTGCTCGTTGTACTGATGCGGAAGCTGTATGAGCCTGTATTACCGCTGTTATAGTAATCGGACAAGTAATAATCGTACACCTTGATGGTATAAGTACCTGTTTCACTCAGAGTGCGCTGTCCGCCGTCAGAATTCACGGAAGTATTGAAGAGTGTCACATTCGTTGGGCTGGTAAGCGTCCAATAGATACCAAAGCCTGCGTTGCTGATAATGCCATCAAAGAAGATACTTTGACCCGTGGTACCACTGAAGGTATAAGTATCTTGCGCTCCGGGGCTTTCGAGATTGCCTGCGCCAGCAGCGGGAACACCATCTGAGACTGTGTCACCGACGGCGATGCTGAAACTCTGGGATGCAGGTACAGTCCACAACTTGAAGCTGTAGGTGCCTGTAGCATCAGGGTAACTGCTGGAAGCCCCTACCTTGATCGTGTAATTACCACTCTCGGTTAGCGTGAACTTCCCACCATTTGCATAAACATAGGTGTTGAAGAGTGTCACACTCGATGGGCTGGTGAGTGTCCAATAGATCTGATAATTCGAGTTGTTACTGATGCCATCAAAGAAGATACTTTGACCCGTGGTGCCGCTGAAAGTATAAATGTCCTGAGCGCCGGGACTTTCGAGATTGCCTGCGCCAGCAGCGGGAACACCATCTGAGACTGTGTCACCAACGGCGATATTGAAACTCTGGGGTGTGGGTATATTCCACAACTTGAAGCTGTAGGTGCCAATAGATGGATTATAACTGCTAGAGGCAACGGTGATGGTGTAAGTACCGGTTTCGCTCAGTGTGAACTGCCCACCGTCAGAATTGACATAGGTATTAAAAATTGTCACATCTGATGGGCTGGTGAGTGTCCAGTAGATCTGATAATTCGTACTGCTAGCAAGGCCATCGAAAAAGACTTTTTGCCCAGCAGTGCCACTGAAGGTGTAGGTGTCCTGTGCCACCGGACTTTCGAGATTGCCTGCCCCGACTCCCGGTACGCCATCTGAGACGGTATCACCAACGGCGATAGAGAAGGTCTGCGGAGCTGTTACTGCCCACAACTTGAAGCTGTAAGCACCAGTATTCCCATCGTCATAGGGATCAGATACTTTGATGGTGTAAGTACCCGTTTCGGTCAATGTTCGTTGCCCACCATCAGAACTCACATAGGTATTGAAAATCTGCACGCTCGACGGACTGGTCAGTGTCCAGTACAACGTACCTGAAAAGCTGATGCCATCGAAGAAGATATTTTGACCCGTTGTACCACTGAAAGTGTAGGTATCCTGCGTCCCCGGACTTTCGATGTTACCGGCTCCTGCTCCGGGAACACCATCTGAAACCGTATCACCAACGGCGATAGAGAAGGTCTGCGACGGTGTTACCGTCCATAACTTGAAGCTGTAAGTACCGGTTACGGCGGTCGTTGTGTTGTAAGGGGCAACCGTGATGGTGTAAGTCCCCGTCTCGTTCAACGTAAACGATCCGCCATCTGAATTGATATAGGTATTAAAAATCGTGGCACTCGACGGGCTGGTGAGTGTCCAGTACATCTGATAACTCGCACTGCTGGTAATCGCATCGAAATAGACTTTTTGACCACTGGTGCCGCTGAACGTGTAGATGTCCTGTGCACCGGGACTTTCGAGGTTACCGGCGCCAGCACCGGGAACACCATCCGAGACGGTATCACCAACAGCGATAGAGAAGGTTTGAGGTGCAGGTACTGTCCAAATCTTGAAGCTGTAGCTGCCGGTAATCCCGTTTCCATACCCATCATACACTTTGATGCTGTAAGTGCCTGTTTCGCCCAGTGTTTGCTGACCACCATCGGAAGTTATAGCGGTATTGAAAATCGTCGAAGTCGATGGACTGATGAGCGACCAGTAGATTTCATAGCTCGCGTTGGTGGAGGTCGCATCAAAAAAGAGTTTTTGACCAGCGGTGCCGCTGAAGGTGTAGATGTCCTGTGCGCCGGGACTTTCGATGTTACCAGCTCCTGCGCCGGGAACACCATTCGAGACGGTATCACCGACAGCGATAGAGAAGGTTTGAGGTGCAGGTACTGTCCAAATCTTGAAGCTGTAACTACCCGTATTGCCAGAGCTGCCGCCATTTACCTTGATGGTGTATGTTCCGATGGAGGGCAGTGTTTGCTGTCCGCCGTTACTGTATTGAAGATTGTAATTGTTAAAAATGGTCGAGCTAGTCGGGCTGGTGAGCGTCCAGTAGAGCGAATCGCTGGCGCTAATAGCATCGAAATATAAGACCTGTCCGGATGTGCCGCTGAACATGTAGATGTCTTGAGCGCCGGGCGTTTCGATGTTACCAGCTCCTGCGCCGGGAACACCGTCCGAAACCGTGTCACCAACGGCGATAGAGAAGTTTTGGGGCGCTCCTACTGTCCAAATTTTGAAGCTGTAGGTGCCTGTATAGCCGTAGAGATTACTCTGAACCGTAATGGTATAGGTTCCGGTGGCGGTTAGTGTTTGTTGTCCACCATCGTTGTATTCAAGATTATAATTGTCAAAGATTGCTGTGCCAGTAGGCGTGGTAAGTGACCAATTTATTGAATCGGTGGCACTGATGGCATCAAAATACAAAGTCTGTCCGGCAGTGCCTGTAAACGTATAGACATCCTGAGCGCCGGGCGTTTCGATGTTGCCGGCCCCAACACCGGGAACACCGTCCGAGACCGTGTCGTCGATAGCGATGGGGAAGGTTTGAGTTGCCTGTGCTGTCAAAATCTTGAAGCTGTAAGTACCTGAATCGTCGTAAGTATTCCCGTAAGCCCCAACCGTGATGGTATAGGTTCCAGTGGCGGTCAGCGTTTGTAGTGCGCCATAACTGTTTTGAAGGCTGTAACGGTTAAAAATGATTGAGCTAGTTGGACCGGTGAGTGTCCAGTAGAGCGAATCGGTGGCACTGATCCCATCAAAGTACAAACTCTGCCCGGCGGTGCCGGTGAAGGTGTAGATATCCTGAGCGCCGGGACTTTCGATGTTGCCTGCGCCCGCACCTGGGGAATTGTTGGAAACGGTATCACCAACATTAATCGTAAATGTTTGGGGTGCCGGTATATTCCACAATTTGAAACTGTAGGTTCCGTTATCATCATTAGCGTTAGTATAACTGGCGACGGTGATCGTGTACGTACCCGTGCTGGGCAGTACCTGTCGTCCCGGGTCACTCGCAACATAATAGCGATCAAAAATGGTCGTACTGGTTGGGTTAGCGGGGCTAGTGAGTGTCCAGTACAGCGAATCAGTGGTACTGATTCCGTCAAAGTACACAATCTGTCCAGCCGTACCGATGAAAGTATAGGTATCTTGTGCCCCCGGTGTTTCGATGTTGCCTGCACCTGTATTGGGGACATTGTTGGAAACCGTATCACCAACGTTGATCGTGAACGTTTGTGGCGCTGCTACAGTACGGATAGCAAAGCTGTACAGACCCGTTATTCCAGCATTTGCCGTTACGGTCAGCGTATACGTTCCCGCGACAAGAACCAGACGACCACCGTCGAGGGTAATGTTCTGGTTGAAGACCTGAGTGCTGCTCGGATTGACCAATCGCCACGTAATGCCGCTGCCACTCAAGGCATCGAAGTAAGCGATTTGTCCGGCGGTGGCGGTAAAGGTGTAAACGTCGTTGCCGCCTGCCGTCTCAATATTGCCTGCTCCCACGCCGGGGAGATTGTTGGAAACGGTGTCACCGATATTGATGATGAAAGTATCTTGGGCGGTGACAGTGTCTTCTGCTTGTGCCGTGACTGCGCCTTCGTCTGTGCTGCCAAGTGATTGAGCACTGATCGGGACGCTATCAGGGTTGGTGGATGGTGCGACATTCGTGTTTGTCGCTTGAGACGCAGTATTCGAGGCTGTCGGCACGCTCGGAACAGCCGTATTAACAATGACGGGTTCTTCGACAGGCGCGGTAACAGTCGGGGTCTCCGAGGCGGAATCCGATGGGGTTGACTTCGGCGCAAGGTCGATGCTGCTTGATTCTACTTGCGCGTTATCGGTTGAAAGCGCACCGACATCCGGTATTATCCAATCAATTGTATTCGGCCCTAGATACAAATCAGTGGCTGTATTGGTGCCGTTCGCCTCATGCAATGTGACATATGCGCCCGGCTGAATGACAAAGCCATCCGGGAAGCTGTAGGCAAATGTGGCTTCGCCATCCGGCAGGTAAACGAGGAACTGCCAAGTGGAAAGATCAACCGACTGTAATCCAGAATTGTATAACTCAATCCACGATGGATCGCTGGTTTGGACTTCGTTAATAACTACATTACTGCGCGGTGTATCCACGACGAAATTGGCAGGGCTGCTCCATTCGCCCCATGTGCCATCAGCTAGATGTGCACGTACCCGCCAATAATGAATGCCTTCGCTCAAGGGCTTACCAAGTTCCAGCTTATTCAAGAAGAGCTTGTTCAGGAACAGCTTATCCATCAGCAGCTTATTCAAGAAGAGCTTGTTCAGGAACAATGGATCAGAGAACAACTTGTTCAAGAACAAATCGTCACCAAACAACTTATTCAGGAACAGCGGATCTTCCGAGAGCTTGTTCAGGAATAATTTATTGAGGAACAACTTGTTCAAGAAGAGCTTGTTCAGGAACAGGTTGTCTAGGTACAACAAACCAACGAAATTAGGCGAAGTGTCAAGCTGGTACTGATATTCGGTTGCACCGGCTACGGGTGTCCACTCAAACGTCACTTGGTTCGTATCCAATACAATACCACCCGTTGGGTAGAGTGGCACAGGCGCGTTGGATGCAATTGAGAAGCTGCGCACGGCGCTCCAATCACCGCCATTGGCACGTGCTCGCCAGTAATATGTGCCGTCGTCTGGCAAGTTTATTGTGTAAACAGGCTGGGTGAGATTGGTCACACTCTTGATTAGATTAATACTGGCGAAATCAGGCAGTTTAGCAAGCTGCCACTCAAATTGGGGATCATCGCCAAAGACCGTTGTCCACTGGAATGTTATTTGTCCCGCTCGTACAGCTTCACCGTTCAGAGGCGAGAGCAGGGCAGGGACACCAATACGCACTGTGAACTGCGTATTCGCGCTCCATTCGCCCCAACCGCCCGCCGTCTCATTAAAAGCCCGCACCCGCCACATATAATCGCCATTCACAAGTGGCGTAATCAGCGTGAATTCGGCTGGCGGTTGTGTACCACTATCCTGCCCAACAATCTGATCCAATAACGGATTCTGATAGGTGTTTCCGGTATTGACCTGAAGCTGATATTGGGTAGCAGATGCCACCGCTGTCCAGCTAAAAGTAGGTGTGTTGTCCTGTGTGATATTTAACGGCGAGAGTCCTGCCGGAGCATCAAAGCCGCGTACACCATAAATGGCCTTCGCGCCGGTAATATCGTCTGACTGAAGAACAGGGCCGCTAGCCCCAACAAAGGCAGTATTGTAGGTGGGATTCATCACCGCCAACGCGTTTGCGATTTGGACATGATTGAGGCCGATCGCATGACCAACTTCATGCAGTGCCACCAGACCGATGTCTACTACCTGACGACCTTCCGCATCCACACCCGGTTCGCAGCCCCAGTTCTCTGCCGCATCGAAGTGCAAATCACCTGATCCACTCTCGGCATCCTTTGCGCTGGGTGGAAAAAAGGCGTGGGCCAATTGTTCACCCACGCCGTCTATACCATGTCCACCAATGCGAATATCGCCTACATTTCCAGTGGGGCTATTGAACGGTGCGCCATTATCAGGAACACGCACAAAATCGATGTTGGCAATGGCTGACCAAATAGTAAATACCTGCTCGACACGGGCTTCCAGATTACAGGTTGGGGTATTGCCGGGCAGCGACGAGAGCGCCTCAACCACATCACCGGTTTTCACTGCCCCTTCTTCGTAGGGCAGTCCGGGCTTCAAATCCACGCCATCTGGCATAAAGCTGTAGGTGACCGTTCCACCCGGTATACCCGGTGGGTTACCAGCGACGCCGGTTGAGCCAACACCCCATTTGGTGTTATTAAAAACAAATTGATCGGTGACTTCACCGCTTATGCTAGAACCGCCATCATCAATTGAGAATGAATCTCGATAGGCAAGATCGAAACATCCGGCAGCGGCAGCCAGATACACCTGACCCGCATTATGAACATCGTCATCCGTAGCTGTTCCCAATGTGCGCTGATGTATAGCGTCTTGCAGCGCGGCCTCTGCCTCATCAGCCAGCGGCTTGTTACACACAGCTATCGGGTTGGTTGTGGCTGTGGGCTGAAGAGTTGGCGTCGGCGCGGCGGAAGTGAAACCCGTGACCGACACGATGCCGCCATCCACCTTGAGTGTTTGCCCTAACGCCATATCCAGTGCAGCCACACCTGCCACCTGCGGCGCGGCCAGAGAAGTCCCACTAAGTGTAGAGAACCCATCGAGGCTTGTACTGACAATTCCTTCTCCGGGCGCATACAAATCAACACCCGTACCCGTGCTGCTGAAGATGCTCGGCTGCAAATTGCGACCCACCGAGCCAACCGCAATCACTGGCTCATAAGATGCCGGGAAAAGAACGGTTTGATTACCAGTATTCCCTGCCGCCGCGATAACCATCACATGATGGGCAACCGCGTAATCAATCGCCGCTTGCAAGGTGTTGGATGGCGATACGCCACCCAAACTGAGGTTGATGATGGATGCGCCGTGATCTACAGCATAGGTAATGCCGGCTGCCACACGCGAATAGGTGCCAATACCCTGTGCATCCAAAACACGTATCGGCATAATTTTCACATTGGGCGCAACACCTGCAATACCGACTGAGTTGTTGCCATTTGCCGCGATAACACCTGCTACGCTGCACCCATGACCAAACTCATCCTGTGGCGCAGCATCATCTTGAACAAAATCCCAACCAGCAGTGACCCGCCCGATGAGATCAACATTATCCGCGCAGATCCCGCTGTCCAGCACCGCAACAATGACATCGGGGGTATTCGAAGTAAGTGTTGCCCATCCTTCAGGGGCATGAATGACAGGCAGCGCCCATTGATCGGGGAAAAATGGATCGTTAGCCGGTTCAACCTGTGCTACAGCGTAATAATCCGGTTCGCTGGTCTTAAGGAGCGGAGACGCAGACAACGCTTTTTTGCTATCGGGTACGCGTACTACAACCGCATTCAGCGCATCAATATTCTGGCTGACCTGACCGCCGATAGATTGAATATAAGCCGCCTTCTGTTCAGCAGTTGTACCGGGTACAAACTGCATCATAATCTGGTTGGCGACGGGTTCTTCGGGCAGTGGTACGGTAACCGGTTTTGAGGAAGAAAAGGAGTTTTGCGAAACGGTGGGGGTAGTAGGAGATGGTTTTATGGGCGGCGAGGTATCGAGCGATACCGTGTTTGGCTGTGAAACAACTGATGGCGGAAGCTTATCTGGCGCTACTGGCGACGCGACCGGCAGAGGTGTTTTCGGCATCACCTCAGCCGTTGGTGATGTTTCTGAGGGCAGGGCTGCCACAGCAGTTGGCATCACTTCTGGAGTTGCTTGCTGTTGGCTCAGCAACAATACAAGCGCTAAAACCCATACAAGCCCCACAAGCACAGTGGCAGAAAGCATAAAACGATGATATTTTCGGAGCATCTATCAATTCCCCCAGATAGTCGCGACGCAATGCCGTTGTTGTATTTTTTGTATTAATCAGTGTCTAGAAAAAATTATTGCTATTAATTTCCATGCACCAATACTAAAAATAAATGTTCCGGCTTGCGAATGACTAAAGAAAGATAGTAGCAAATTAGAATGAATTAGCGTTATCATTTTGAATATTCCTCCTTTTGATGTCTTATTGTTAGGAAATTTTAGGCGAATGGGGTTTACAAAATTCACGAACTATCATTTCTAACTCGGAAGCAACCGTCCAAACCTGAAACAAACCGTCCCATGAGATGATCGACACTGAACTTATTCATTTGGAGAGCAATTGATGACTATGCCGAATACACCGACCACACCTGACCACAAATTTGACGACGAACCATCGCTGCCGTCTGTTGACCCACGTTACTTGATCATTCAAAAGCTGGGTGAAGGCGGTATGGGCATGGTTTTCCGGGCCTTGGATCGCCTGAAAGGAAAAGTTGTTGCCCTCAAACGTTTGGCTCCGCCTGATTCGACTGAGGTCGCTACCCCTATTCTGGATTCTGATGTTCGGCTGGCGCTGGCACAGGAATTTCGTGTCCTATCATCATTACGACACCCGCATATCATCAGCGTCCTCGACTATGGTTTTGATGCCAACGGCGATCCTTATTTCACGATGGAATTATTGGAAGGTGCGGATGACATCCGCGAGGCAGCCAATCCAAGAACATTGGAACGGCGGACGGAACTGCTGATACAAGCGCTTCAGGCCATCATTTACTTACACCGGCACGGGGTTATTCACCGCGATTTGAAACCCTCTAATATTCTAGTGACAGATGATATTGTAAAACTGCTGGATTTTGGCTTGGCTGCTGAGGCTGAACAGCTTCCAGAAGTCTCTGACAAGATAGAAGGAACACTCTACTACATGGCACCTGAAGTGCTCATGGGTATGCGCGCAACTCGAGCATCCGATATTTATGCGCTCGGTGTAATCGCTTATGAATTCTTTTCGGGGCATCATCCCTTTGAAGCCGACACCAGCACTGAAATTGTGCAAAAAATTCTGACGTACACTCCCGATATGGATGAGATACTGGATGTCAACGTCGAAATCCGTAATGTGTTAGAACGCATGTTAGCGAAAGACCCTAACGCACGCTACAACGATGCTGGCGAGATTATTGAGCAGATGGGTTTTTCCAGTATCACCCCAAGACTAGTGGAAGCTTTTTTGAAAGCTGCGCCTTTTGTTGGGCGCAAGCAGGAACTTGAAGCATTGCTCGAAATACTTAAATCGGTATTGGATGGTTCGGGAAGTGCTTGGCTGTTGGGGGGGGAAAGTGGGGCTGGAAAGTCGCGTTTATTAGACGAGTTCCGCTCTCATGCGCTCGTGCACAGGGCGCTCGTACTGCGTGGACAGGCAGTGGAGGAAGGTGGACTGCCTTTTCAACTCTGGCGCGATGTCGCCCGACGTCTGGTGCTTTCGGTTGAATTGACCGGAATGCAGGCCGGCGTACTTAAAGCGATTGTCCCTGATATTGAAACATTACTCGGTGAATCAGTAGCTGATGCTCCCGAACTGGACGGGAAAGCAGGACAAGAACGGCTTTCGCTCACTATCGTAGATATTATCCGTCGGCAGAAACGCCCGATTGTGCTGATTCTGGAAGACCTCCATTGGTCAAGCGAGAGTCTCGATGTGCTGAAAATCTTAATGCAGTTTGTTCATGAAATGCCCCTAATGATCATCGGTAGCTATCGCGATAATGAACGGCCTGATCTGCCGCAGGAACTGACAGGTATGAAGACCATGCCCCTGAAGAACCTTTCTGATGATGGCATCAGTAAACTCAGCACTGCCATTCTCGGAACGAAAGGTCATTTGCCAGAAGTCATGGATATGCTCGTGCACAATACAAAGGGAAATGCTTTTTATGTCATCGAAGTCATACGCATGATGGTCGAACAGGCCGGAGGCGTGGACAAAATTGGTGTCGTCACCCTGAAAAAAGATTTAATTTCTAAAGAATTGACTGAAATCATCGAACACCATCTCATGCAAATTTCCGCCGAGGCTCGACGTTTGCTGCAAATCGCAGCAGTTGATGGGCGACGGGTAGATCGTAAACTTTTGGAGGATATGGCTCCTGAAGTTAATCTTGATCACTGGCTCACTGAATGTAGCGATGCCAAAATCCTCGAAGTCGAAAACAATGAATGGCGTTTCTCACATGACAAACTACGCGATGGTTTACTCACGACCCTCAAGGCAGAAGAGCTACAAAACCTCCACCGTCGCATCGCTCAGACGCTTGAACGCATTTACCCGAATGGCGAAGGACATCTTGGGGTGCTGGCACTGCATTGGGAATTAGCCGGGGAATTGCCGCTTGCGGCGGATTGGTACAAACGCGCTGGTAAAGAGGCAGAAGAAGTCTACGCCATTGGCAGTGCCATTGACTATTATAAGAAGGCGCTCTCTTATCTACCGAAAAATGCTATTGATCAGCGTCTTGAAATTTACACCAATCTCGGCAAGATGCTCCGCTGGCAGACACGTTTCGCTGAAGCCGCTGAAATTTACACGGCCATGCTCCAACTAGCCGAACCACTGGGCGATATGATCGCTCAGGCACGCGCTTGGATTGGTCTCTCCGATGTTCAAGATCGGCAGGGGGAAACTCAAACCGGGATGCAAAGCGCAGAAAAGGCTGAAGCAATAGCGCGCGACACTGGATCAGCAGCGCAGGCTGAACTGGTCGAGGCACTCGGCAATCGGGCATGGAGTCTGCATCGTCTGGGTCAGAACGAGGCTGTAATGAAAGTTGGTGAAGAAGCCCTCATGCTTGCCACACGGAGTGACATTAAACGCGAAATCGCCCGCAGTCACAGTGTTCTAGGAATTGCCAATTTTATGCTGGGGCAATTCGATCCAGCGGGCGAAAACTCGCAGAAATCGGCTGATTTATGGCAGCAGTTGGGCGACAAACGAGGCAGCGCCATTGAACTTAACAATGTGGCAGAATTCACTCGACTGCGGGGGAATAATCGGGATGCCGCCCCAATTCTAGAACAGGCCGTGAAAGCGTTTCAGGAAATCGGTTATCAGGAAGCGGAAATGGCGGTGTTGACCAATCTAGCGGGAGCCCGTGTTGGAATGGGTGATTTCTCGGCGGCGGATGAAGCGTTGCGTCGGGTGGTTGACTTGACAGGTGGCAAAGATTGGTGGGGAATGGCAGAGGTTTATCGTTTCCGTGCCGAGGTAGGATTGGGGCAGGGTAAGCTTGAAGATGCACAAGCGTGGGCGCAGCTTGCACTCTCGGAAGGCCAAAAGGCTGGCATTGATGAGTTCATCGGCAAAGGCTGGCGGGTACTGGGCATGGTAGCCGCCCACGATGGAAAATGGCTGCTACTCAACGACAAAACCTATACCGCCTCACAATGTTTCGAAGAAAGCCTGAAGTTGTTCAGCGCACCAGATGTGGAACGTGCCTATACCTTGCAAGGATGGGCAAAGTTTGAAGCCGCCCACGGTGATGCCGAAAAAGCGGCCACAATGGAGCGCGAAGCACAAGCAATTTTCACAAAGCTGGGCACAAGCAGCTAAATATCCGTTTTACACCAGCAAATTGCGCCTATATATAGTTCTGCAACAACTGACTCCAATAAGGATTATTGTTAGTTACTTTTTCATATTAATTACTGATTGTGAATAAGTAGGCACCACAGCCTGATGTGCAAAAGAAGCGCTGTTAGTCTAATGATGTATGCGCTTCTAAGCTATTTAAGCTAATGGGTCAATCTGTTTTGCACCGGTCATAAGCGCCACGCCATCAGACATCGTATACTCATTCGGTTTAATTACGGCAATTCGCTTGCCAAGTCGCTGTATATGAATACGATCCGCTAGCCCCCATACGTGCGGCATATCATGGCTTATTAGAATAATGGGCAGGCCGCGATCCCGAATTTTGCGAATCAGGTCGATAACCATGCCTGATTCCTTGACACCGAGGGCTGCCATCGGTTCATCCATGATCACGACTTTGCTGGCAAAGGCAGCACTGCGCGCCACAGCAACGCCTTGAGCCTGACCACCTGATAGCGTTTCCACGGTCTGTGATACGGAAGGTATTCGAAACTTCAAGTCCTGCATATATTCTTGTGCCTGTGCATGCATCTTTTTCTTATCGAGCAGACCGAAGACCGATCCCAACACACCCGCCCGACGAAGTTCACGCCCCAGAAAAAGGTTTTCGACAATGCTGAGTGCAGGCGCGACCGCTAGGTTCTGATATACGGTCTCGATCCCAACGCGACGCGCATCCATAGGGCTGGTAAAGTGAATCGGCTGGTCGTTCAAAAAGACCTGCCCTTTGTCGGGAATAACTGCGCCTGAAAGGATCTTAATCAGAGTTGATTTACCCGCACCATTATCGCCAATAACGGCCAGCACCTCGCCCGGGTACACCTCTAGATCGGCTTCGTCCAAGGCAACGATATGACCGTAATGCTTAACAAGGCTTTTGGCACTGAGGACAGGAATGCGGTTTTCCGTACTCATCGTGCCCCTCCACGTTGTGAAAGCTGATCAACCGAGACTGCCATAATCACCAGAATACCGGTAATCAACAGTTGGTAAATCGAGGGTATGCCCATCAACAGCAAGCCGTTGCGGAAAACGCTCACAATAATTGCGCCAATGAGCGTCCCAAGTACATTGCCACGTCCCCCGAAAAGGCTGGTGCCGCCAAGCACCACCGCTGTAATACTTTCAAGGTTGAAATTACCCGCTACGCCGGTCTGTGGATCGCCCACCTCGGTTCGCGCGATCAGCAGCAAGGCCGCAATGCCATAAAGTAGACCTGCCAACGTATAAACTGCGACCAGCAAGCGGTCTGTTGAAATGCCAGCTAAGCGCACGGCCTCTGCGTTGTTACCAATCGCATAAATGTGGCGGCCAAAAGAGGTCTCGCGCAGCATGAACCACGTCACTAAAAATAAGAGCATCATCGCCACGGTTCCGTAAGTGATCAACGTGTCGCCGACCTTGAACCCGTTTCCCAAAAAAGTCTGCGCTTCCCGTGCAGGGATCGTTTCAGTGGTGTAAATCAAGCTGAGTGCGTAGACAATGCCGAGCATACCGAGTGTCACAATGAAGGGTGGCAAGCGTAACTTTGTGACCAACAGACCATTGATGTAGCCAATACCGGCGGTGATAGCTAATCCAATGCCAATAGCGATGAACGGGTTAAAGCCATCTCGTGAGGCCAGATGCACCATATAGACTGCGCCTAGGCTCATGACAGCCCCATTCGCGAGATCAATTCCGCCCGTCAAAATAATGAGGGTCTGACCAATCGCCAGCACGGATACCACGATGGATTGTTGAAAAATGAACGAGAAATTATTGATGGTCAGAAAACGGGGTGTCTGGGTCGTAAAAAAAGCGCAGGCCAGCAGGAGTGCCATAAGAGGGCCTATTGTAGGCCTGAGCAGGAACTGGCGAACACGCAGGAGTGGTGAAGTGGGGAGAGCAGTTTCCATAAAATAATTTTCCTAAGAGAAAGGATGGTACAAGTAATTTCTGTACCATCCTCCCATAATTTTTCTTATAGAGCAAATTTCAGTGGGTCGAGGCGATCCACTCTTACTTCGCGGCAGGCGCTGGAATACCGGCAGCCTTATCGGCGGCTACGGCAGCGTCCATCTCGCCATCTTCCAGCGTGCCCCAGCAGCTCTGTGCCCCGAAGACAGCACCTTGGCTGTCGATGCCTTCGAGAGGCTTGGCGCTGATGAGGGTCACACCGGTATCCGTGTAGCCCCACGGCTTGTCACCCGTCTTGGCGAAGTTGATGACCGCTTCGACACCCATTTGCGCCATCTTCAACGGGTACTGCTGCGAAGTCGCGGCAAAGTGACCCGCAATGATACCCGCGATACCGGGTGAGCAACCGCCATCGACCGCGACAATCATGACACCATCAGCCTTGCCGGCATTCTTCAATGCAGTATAACCGCCCGCGGCTGCCGGCTCATTGATGGAGTAAACCAAGTTGATGTCGGGATCTTTCGTCAGGCAGTTCTCCATAAGCGTCTGACCCTTAGCTTGGTCGCCGCCGGAGTCGCCGGAACAAACGATGGATGCATCGCCTTCTTCAATGCCGAAGCCTTTTAGGAAGCCATTGTGACGCAGCACACCGGTCTTATTGCTCGGCGCAGCATCGAGTGTCGCAATTTTTACAGGCTTATCGCCTAACGCGGCCCTAGCATATTGACCGATCAGCAAGCCAGCTTTGAAGTTGTCGGTGGCGAACAAGGCATCCACCGCATCTTGTGGAATTGTGGGAGTATCGAGCGCGATGACCAGTACGCCCGCATCGCGAGCCTTCTTGACCGCGGGCGCAATACCCGCCGAATCGGCCGGGACAAGCAAGATACCTTTAACGCCCGCGTTGACCATATTTTCGATAGCGGTCACTTGGCTGTCGTTATCACTGTCGCTCTTGCCAGCCGCGGTCAGCAGCTTCACGCCGGCTGCGTCAGCGGCAGCCTGAGCGCCTTCTCTCATCTTTACGAAAAACGGGTTGGTTTCAGTCTTGGTAATCAAGCCGACTTGAACGACATCTTGGGCTTGTGCGCTGAAAATTCCAAAAGTGCCTAAAATAACTAAAATAACGATGGTCAACAATGCTAGTTTTTTTGTCTTTTGATTTGAAAACATCTTCTTGCTCCGTACGAACTAAATAATCAACAGAACAGAGACTCTCAAACGTCATTTATGATGATCAACTACTGATCGCTGTGGTCCTCCTTATGAAATGCGAAATTAGATCATTGCCTATATATAATAAAATCTTCGAGTCGGACTATTTGTAAATAGTCCACTTCAAAAAAGTGTAATCGATTACAATTTCCTTGTCAAATGACACCCAAAATACCCGTTATAATAGATGGAAGAGGTCACTTTATTACTAAAGTGATAAAATTCTTACCGTAGCCACCTCATATTCGGTGCTGGTGGCAACCTGTAATCGTTTTCACAAATAGAGCCATAAAAACGTAAGGTCGAGCGTCATGCCAAGTATTAAAGATGTAGCGGAGCAAGCCGGTGTGTCCGTTGCGACGGTTTCGCGGGTATTTTCAAACCGCCCTCATGTTCGTGCTGAAGTACGCGAACATGTATTAAGTATTGCTGCCCAACTGGGTTATCGTCCCAGCCGAATTGCCAGTAACTTACGTAAACAAAGCACACATGTCATTGGACTGCTGGTTTCTGATGTCCGAAATCCCTTTTTCGTTGAGATTGCGCGGGCAATTGAAGATGTCGCCAACAGCCACCAGATGAGTGTTTTCCTATGTAATACGGATGAAAATCCCGAAAAGGAACAAACCTATCTGCACACGCTGATTGATGAATTGGTAGCAGGCATCATCCTCGTACCCACTCAGGGAAAGGTTGAAAATTTTGGTTTCTTACTACAGAGCGGTATTCCGATTGTGACTACCGATAGAAGAATCGAAGGCGCTGCCGTTGACAGCGTAGTCAGTGATAATCTTCAATCGGCTTATCAAATAATCTCGCATCTCATTAAGCAAGGTCACAAGAGGATTGGCGCATTGATTGGGGCGGCGAAAAGCACGACAGGTCGTGACCGGTTACAAGGATTCAAGCAGGCAATGGCGGATCATGGGCTAACCATAAATGAGAGTCTTATTGGCTGTATCGATCCCACTGAAAGAGCCAGTGAACCCATTGTGAGCCAATGGTTGGCTTCAGATACACCACCTACTGCTATATTTTCGGGCAATAGTCTGATTACGGTGGGAGCGATTAACGCAATTCATAAAGCAGGTTTATCGATCCCCGATGACATTGCTCTGGCAGGCTTCGATGATACAATTTGGATGCCGCATATCGGACATGGTATTACCGTCATCAGTCAACCAGTCTATGAGATGGGTCGAAGCGCAGCCGAATTGTTATTTCAGCGTATGGCCGAGCCATCGCGAGACCCTCGCGAAATTGTGTTAAAAGGGAAGCTTATTGAACGGGGCTCGACTCACCTACTTATCCCTTAGCCTCGCTTACAAGTTTCACACTCGATTTAGATCATTTTTAAGGTAAAAATAATTCGTGTAAATACCTGTTTTCGATACTTATAGGTTGCGGTTAGTTTTGCGTACTTACAACCTTCTATTGTTTCATAGGGCAGCAATGCGCGGCTCCAAAAGTAGACATCGTCAACAGCTTGCAATTTGAGATGAAGACAGAGGATAGCACTGGTGAGTCCGGAGCACTATAGGGCACTCCTCGCCCTAGGCATGGCTTGAACTGATTCCGTCTTATCTGCCCTCCCCTGTTCTAGAGTACTCTGACAAACAAAATTATTTTATTCATTAAAATTTATGTATCAAATCCTCACAAGCACCCTAAATTTAGCAGTGAGGCAGCATTCGACCACATTTACCACAAGTGGTTACCGCAGCATTTAATCCGAGTTTGTGTTCAGATTATCGCGGTGATGTTCGCCGGGATCAGTCGCAGGCGGTTGCTGTTGATGAACATCCGTCGCACGCATCATCTCCCCTGCCTTCGTGTTACCGACTGAACGCTGGACGGTATTCATGGCTTTTGCGCGTTCGGGTGCGGCGGCCTCTTGTTGACCAGCCTTCTTCACCGCACGAGCCACTCGTGAGGGACCGCTCTGTTTGTCGGGATGTGGTTGATGAACATCTTGTGCGATGGGTGCTGGAGCCTTTTCGGCTGCGGGCTGTTGTTGCGTTTTGTTGTGCATAGTCTACACTCGCTTATTAGATAAATGCTTTTTGTATCGGAACTGCTAGACAATTCTACAGGCTACAAAAGTACTAATAATTACTGTAGCTTGTGTTTCAGTCGGACTATCGCTGCTTCTCGCTCAGTAGGTGTATTATAGGGTTTTGGTGATTGCCAACCCCTACTTTCAATCATTTCCCAATTCTCATCGAATACAACACTATCGTCGTATTGCACTTTGTCATCCCGAAGTTCGAATACATATGATGGCGTAATGATATACAACAACTCACAGGTTTCATCCGTATCATTGATAAGCTGTAAGAATGTTCCGGGTTTAGTTAAAGCGGCCTGCTGAAATGCCAGATTCAAGGTGTAATGTGTATTTTCGTGGGCATCTTTCATCTTCACCGTTAAGTGACCGCGTAGTACAAAAGTGTTTTGTGTCACGAGCGGCAAAATTTGTATCTTAGATAGGGCATGGGGCGCTAATATACCACCCGCAATGCTTAACGAATCTAGTAGATCAAATTCTAAGTTGCTCGTATTATCTAGCGCATTCATGAACCCGTTTACGATGGTACCATCAGGTACGATAATCGGGTTTGTCATATGGAAAATACGATTCATGTATTTATTTCCTTTGTTATCGTAGTGTTGTCTGCGTAAAGCTTCATCTTCACCACTTACCAACTATAGGCAAAGCTTCTGCTGGCCCCGGCCACGGCGGCATCGTAACGATAATCATACAAAGCGGAACCTTACCTGTGTTTCGAAACTGGAATTGGGTCCCTGTTGGGATCGTCAGACTGAGATTAGGATATACATCAATCACTTCTTCGCGCTCACCCTGCTTGCGCCAGACTTGTCCTTGTCCCTCAAGAAACAACCATATTTCCTCTACTGTTTGATGGACGACTGCATGCGATGTATGCGCTGGATGGAGGGTACAATGGGCTAAACCGCCGCCTTTCATTGCCGGAAGTAAACGAATCTCTGATCCATCAGGTGCAATGTGATCGATGTTTGTGCCTAACTGCTTGGTAACGTATTCCATTTTTGATCCTTTCTATTTTGATACTGAAATGAAAT
Organism: Aggregatilineales bacterium; assembly: GCA_038251275.1. Lineage (GTDB taxonomy): Bacteria > Chloroflexota > Anaerolineae > Aggregatilineales > Phototrophicaceae > CFX2. The sequence continues at coordinate 49,278 of JBBSBM010000018.1, read as the reverse complement.
ATGTGAGGGCAGACGCGAAAAATAAAATGAATGTCGTCACTGATAATATAAATCCTATGTTTGCATTTTGATGTTTCCGGCTGACATTCTCTGAAACGATATGTATTTCTTCACCTAAGGCTTTGATTTCATCGTCGATTGTCATGGATTTCAGTGTATTAATGAAAATAGTTTTATCCAGTACTGCAATGTGTTGAAAAAACCACATAAAATCCGTTGAATATTTATTGTCTTTTTTTTCTTGATTTATTCTCTCGAGTAACTTTTTTGAGGAGTCCATGCGTGACCACAGACAATTAACACACACAATTGTTGAAAAAAATAAGCAAATCAACATTAACCCAAGTAGGATTGAAGTATATACACTGAACTGTGACAAGATTAACCGTAATTCATCGGGTTTTGAGTAAACAGTTCCCGTGAGAAATGCTAGAAATACACCGTTGAAACCGAGTACGATTTGTGCCTTTGTTTCGGCCCTGTCATACCAATGGAGTGTGTTTTCCCATAAGTGGCGAACATAATCTATATTGAGGTGATTTTCATTATCAGGTGTTGAGCGGCGAACCTCCTGACTCGAGGTCGGTGAGATTTGTTCAGCTGCTTTCTGTAGTTGAGCTTTGTTGTGCAAGAGATTTACCTTGTTACCTCGGCTTGAATGGTTTGCAAAAGGGCGTGGGCTTTCTGCGCCTGAACACTTTCCGCGTCAGTCAACCTTAAGACCTGATCAAGCACATAGATGGCATCGTCTTTTATGTCGGCGGTCTGATAGGCATAGGCTAGATTGAGCCAATGCGTTGGATAGTTTGGTTCTTCTTCCAAGAGGTTTTGAAAGACTGCAACCGCTTTTTCTGGAAAACCGGCGGTGTTGTAGGCTACGCCGAGGTTAGAGCGTGCCTGCGGATAATCTGGTTCGACGGCTACAACTGCTTCGAGTGCTGCAAGCGATTCTTCAAATTGTCCGAGATAGAGATTGGTAATCCCTAAGTGATAACGTGCAGGCAGATAATTTTCATCCAACTCAAGGGCTTCTTGGTAGAGCATGGCGGCAATTTCCAACTGCCCCCGATAGTAAAAGCCCAAACCGAGATTGGTCGCCGTTTCGGGATCATCCGGACGAAGGAGCGTTCCGGCCTGCTCGAATGCCTCGAACGCTTCGTCCTGCCTCCCCTGCCCCTGATACAAAAGAGCGAGGTTGTGATGGGCTTCGCCGTCATCGGGTTCGAGAGCGAGATAATGCTGGTACATGGTGATTGCATCATCGACGTTGCCTTGCTGTTGGTAAAGTAGCGCAAGGTTGCGGTATGGTGGGGCAAAGGTGTCGTCGGCAGCGATGGCTTGCCAATAGACATCTTCGCCTTCATCCGAGCGTTCAAGACGAAGTAAGGTATTGCCTAGTTGGTTCAAGTTGGTAGAAAGTGTTTGAGTATTCATAATATCGGTTCCAAATCCCATCCAGCTTATTGGGTTGACCCATTGACAAGTTCATTAGAAAATCAATTTTGTCCTCTAGTTAATCTTTACTGTGGTCAATTTTTTAACTCATCTATCTTCCAAACTCTCCAATTTCTCGAGTAATTGAGGAACTTGTACTGTTTCAGACTGAGATTGTTCACGATCAAAGAAGTACTTGCTTCCTAAATATTCACCAATCTTTTTCTCTAAAGCCAACATATCCCCTACATTTGATCCAGTTATTGGAATGTCTAGGCGTAGAGCAATTTGCTCGGCAGTAATTTCTTCTACAATTGCCAGTGGGGTATTCAACAACTTTGTTCGACCTAACCCACTAACTAAATCTGATCCAAAAATAGTGAGCCAATAAATCCCAGGAAGGTAATGATAGAAATCAGAGGTCTTATCCCCTATGCTGCCACGTATTTTTATATTTGAAGAATTATCAGTAGTTTGTACGATTTGGTGTTTTGCCTCATACTCGTCAACACTACAAGCAGAAGCGAACAAAACTGGTAAATCTTCGACTAAAGCATACAGCCATCTTAAAAATATTGGCTGTATTTGATTCCATTGTTTGTCGATATTGAACCAAAAATTCCAGCGCATAAGTCCTTTACCAACGTTTGAAAACATACCAATAAAACCATTTTTTGAACCGACAACAAAAAGTTGATGTTTTTTATTAAATAACATTGAAGCTTCAATATAACTTTGGTCGTTAAATTGTTTTAAAGCTTTCTCGAAAGCATCATAAGTTTTGGGTTCCACAAGTGAATCATCTAGGTGTTGCCATAAAATTTTACATGTTGCATTATGTCCTAAGTTTAGATTTGTATGCAGTTGCACCATCAACTTTGTACTGTTAGTGTTCATTGCTACCTCAATTACAAAATGTTTTTAATTAGAAACCAACCTCATATATATTTCCTCCTGTACTATAAATTTCTCGTGCAAGAGGATCCGTAACATGAGTACCTTCGGGATGATTATCGGATGGGGCACGAACGACAAGATCAAAGGGTGTGTTTTTAGTTAGCAAATCGTCCTCACCCTTAATTCTAGCTGTGCCAAGACCGCGTGCGATTTCAAGGTTGTCTAACATCTGTGAGCTTAGTGATTGCTCATTGACCAATTTCACGTCCCCTACAACTTTATGTTTTGCGAAAATGTCAGGAATTCTGGTACGAACCACTTTACCATTCTTGTTTAGAAACTCAATTTCGACGTTGCTCTTTGTAACACCATGTTTGGCAAGTTCGTTATATAAGACGATCGCTTCTCCTTCTTTCTTTTTTCCAAGACTACGGGCTGCTCTGCCCTCTACGTAAGGCAGTAGTTTTTGTTTACCTTTATACTTCTTAAATTCAAGACAGTACCTTTTACTAGTCCCTAGCACTTTCTTTTCTAATTCATCGAGTTTTGGCGTCTCCAACCCTTTCAATTCAGGCGGCTTTGTGTCAGCTTTCGCTTTTTTGGGGCCTTTTTTGTTTGGCGCTACATAGATATATTCCCAATAATCTCCTTTAGGCTCGACATTAATTCCCCCCTTGAAGGCTTTCTTATATTTGCGACCAACCGACTTGACGCCAGCCTTCACTTCCTCTTCAGTTGCGCCGTCTTTTTCATACCGTTTAGTCACTGCCTCAAGAGCCTTGAGCGCTTCGTCTAAGCCTGAACCTTTATCCTTGTCTTTCTTATCCTTCTTGTCCTTGGGATCGACTTTCTTGCCGCCCTTGAGCATTTCCTTCTTTTTCTTGTCACCCTCGGCCTTGGCTTTGGCGTCCTTGGGCGCTTTCTTATCCTTCTTGCTTCCGGTTGGCTTGGCAGGTTTGGCGATGGGCACATTGGCTTTACCCGCTTTGGCATCACCGGACTTGCCCTTGCCACCCGCACCGCCACCTTTACCTCCAGCATCAGCGAAGGTGGCAGGTTTATCCTGCTCGCCCTTACCGCCCTTCTTGGGGGCTTGGTCGCGCATGATGTCGGTCATGAACTTGCTAGAGTCAAACTTGGCTTCCGAGAATTTAATCTGCGGCAGTTCCTTCGAGCCGAGTACGTAATCGACATCAGCGGCAAGACCGAATTCACCGGGCAGCGGGTATTCGAGCTGACCCAGAGGCCATGTCCACTTCTTATCCGGTATGGGTGACCACCACGGACTATCGAGTTCGACAAACAGATCACCACCAAGACCGAGGAAGGGTTGCGCGGCCAGTTCCATGTGGCCGTTGATGAAGAATTCGCCCTTCTTACCTTCTTTCGGTGCAGCTTTTTCACGGTAGCCGATGGTTGGCCTCGCATCAACATAGCCCTTAACACCGGCAATAGCATTGACACCAACACCCGCTTTGATGTCGTGGCCTAAGAGTTCGAGGCCTGCGCCACCCTCAGCACGGAGTTTGAGACCCGCGTAGGCGGACATATTGAAGGAGGCTGCCAACTGGATGTTCTTCGCCACATCGGGGTCGGTGGAGTATGTGCCTTCAATCTCAATTTTGTAGATTTTGGCAGGGCCAATACGGGCTTCGGCAAATAGGCCGATGTTGGCAAATAGAAAGATGTTACCGAGCAGTGGAACGCCATAAGCCGCGCGAATCTCGGCCTTAATCAATTCCTTCGAATAATCTTTTTGGGCAAATAACTCTTTTTCCGCGGGAGGCGCAATCTTCCCGATAATGGTCACATCGCCCTTGCCATCGACAATGACGGTAGCTTTACCCGCGAACCAATCGGTGAAGGCAAAGTCCAAGGTACCGTAGCCTGCGAGTTTACGTGGGCCGGGCTTCGGCCCTTCGGCTTCAGAGGCAGGTGCTTTGGCTTGCTGCGCCGACTCGATAATCCGTTCTGGTGGTAGCTGCTGTTTGGCGATGTTGTTGGCCGTAGCGGCATCAGTGACGAGAATTGTAATTTCGCCAGAGAGTTTTTCGGTCTTATAGCCGACTTTACCTTGAATATCGACAAGACCACCGACAAACTCTGCATTCAGCTTGCCATCGAATTTGGCGAGTGTGATATTGGCTTCAGCTTTGCCAGCGAGTACACCTTTTTCGTCCCGCTTGATTTCCATGGTGGCATCGGCTGCACCACCAATCTTTACATTGGCATTGCCGTTGAAAGTAACCTTTTCGTTTTCCAGACCAAAAGTGGCTTTACCATCAATAAAACCACCGAGCTTGAAGGGGAAGTCACTCACTTGGAAGAGCAGTGAGCCATCCTTGAGTTCGCTAGTGATATTGGGCAAATCACCAACATTGATACCTGCCCAACCAAATTCGCGCGAGTGCGCCTTGATTTCCTTCATGAGCGCGGCTGCATCGCCTGCAGGTCCATCCTTGGTGCCGATGGTCAAATAACCCGTGACAGTACTCTTGGTAATATTGACGGCGAGTACCGGATTTACTTTGGCTGCCCGTAACGGTTCGAGTGCAGGCAAGACAATTGGGATAGCCTGTTTTTTGGGCGTTTTGTATTCTGTACCTTGCTTCTCGACTTCAATTGAACCCTGCGCCAGATTACCGAGGTAGACCGGCACATCAGCTTTGCCGCTCGCGCCAAAGAGGGTTTCAATTTCTGGTGCGGGTTTGAATGCAGCCATTCCCAGCGACACCCCTTTAACAGACGCAGCCGGTGCACCGGCCGGTGGAGGCGCGGCGTCCGCTGGCGCCCGATTGATGGGGAACGTCGAAATCGGTTTGGCTTCTTCCGCCCGCATCGGTGTGATCGTGCCAGCGGGAACCTGTTTGCCACTGGCGATATGCTGGGCAGCGGCGTCGGCCTCACGCTCGGTACGGTCACCGGGTTGGCTAACCACTACATGGGACTGCGCTTTATAGGCCGATTTGGCAAGTGCTTGATGATTAGTTTCATGGGACTCGCTCACTGCCTGACGACCTGCAGGCATATCACGCTGCTGGACGGTATGCGCCAATTCATGGGCAATGAGTTCACGTCCTCCTGCCGAGTTCGGATTGTACTCGCCCTGTTTGAAGAATATATCGTTGCCAGTAGCAAAAGCCCGCGCACCAAGTGAATGATTGAGATGATTCGCTGTTGAATCAGTGTGGACTTTGACGTTTCCGAAATCCGCACCCATCCCCTGCTCCATCGGCGCACGGACATGGTCGGCTAAGGGTTGGCCTGTACCACGCTTCGAATTAATTTTGTGTTCAACATCTGGTACGACTTCCGGTTGAGCAGGCTTCCCGCTAACCCGCTGTATGATTGAGCGCATGACGCGCCCGATTGCGCCGACGGGTTTTGGCTGTTGATGGCCTTCGTTCTGCACGACCTGCCGCGCAACCGCATCAGCCTCCTGTTCATGGGCGTCACCCGGTGTATTGACACTGAGTTTGGCTTGGATAGGCATCTGCATCATGGAGCCAGCCCGTGCATTACCTACTGAGCGCTGCACAGCAGTCATATTGCGCGCGCGGTTAGGCGAGCCGCCTTGAGGGTTGGAAGCGCCACCCGCACTAGATGTCGCCTGTGACATCGGCATCCGAGCCACGCGCGTGGGATTTGCCTGCTTTTCAGGCAGCTTAGGTTGCTGCTGAATCGTCGGAGCAGCGGCTGTTTTTGCGCTGGATGTTTCTTGAGGTGCTTTGGTTTGAGCCATAGAGTTACCTACAGAATATCCTCTTGAATCCAGCCAAAAAATGGATTGCCAAAATCACCTAAGGTGATGGGTTTGCCCTGTTTTTGGTACTCACGGGCAACTGAAACCACCAGATGTCGCTGGCTAATGCACTCTAATGTCTCATCTTCTGGCAATGCGTTGAGCGCCCGAAACGCGGCATCCACCACCACATTTTTGAGGTTGCCGCCCGCCAGCTTAAAGCGTTCAGCCAGCGCCCGAAGTTCATTGTCGGGTGGGGGTTGCACCTTCGCCGGGAACATGCCCTTCCAAATTTTGAGCCGTGCCTCGGCGTCTGGAAATGGGAAATCGATAATCATGTGGATACGGCGCATAAAAGCGTCATCAATATTTTGACCGAGATTCGAGGCCATGATGACCACACCGGTATATTCTTCGATGCGTTGTAAGAGGTAATTCACTTCAAGGTTCGCCCAACGATCCTGCGCTTCTTTAACCTCACCCCGTTTGCCGAACAGCGCATCGGCTTCATCAAAGAACAGGATGGCATTAGAGGATTGGGCTTGCTTGAAGATGGTACTCATATTCTTTTCGGTTTCGCCCACCCACTTGCTGACGACCGCCGACAAATCAATTTTGTACAGGTCAACACCTTGATCTTTTGCCAGCAGTTCCGCCGCCATCGTCTTGCCCGTACCGCTCGATCCAGCGAATAGCGCGATCAACCCTGTGCCAAGCGATAGGCGTTGTTCAAAACCTAAATGGGTGTAGACATAATTACGGTTACGAACCCGGCTTCTGAGTTCGTCCAATTTTTTCATGTTGGCTGGCGGCAAAATTAAGTTTTCAAAAGTCAAAGTACTGTGTGGCTCTACACGGCGTGCCATCGACACCAACTGTTGGTTGGATTGCAACCGGCATCCGGTGTAAAGATCATTGACAGTTAACAATGGATTGGCTGGATCTCGGCGGTTTGCCAAGTTTTGAGCCGATACTCGCGCGTTTTTAATTTGCCTTTCGGTCAGTTGAAAGTTATTAGCCAGCAAATGGGCAAGATAGTCTTGGTCAGGCACAGGCTGCGAAAACCCTTCCGAGCCCGCCAACTGGCTAAGCCATATCTGCTTGCGTATTTCGAAACCGGGTATTGGAAAATCTAACCGTATAAATATTTCTTCAGTGAAGTGGTCGCTTGGCTCCCAAAACGTTTGGCTCGCGAAAAAGGTAATCCCCAAATACGATTCAGCAACCGTCACCAAGTAATCCCATAGATGGGCAGGTTGCTCGGCACGCAGCAAGTTCTCGCAGCCTGTCCAATAAACCGGCCTTTTGTACAAACGTGCTTCGCGGTAGACCAGATCAACCATCCGCTCCCAATTTTCGCCAGAATGGAGCAGCAAATCGGTTTGAACAACCAGTAACGTTTGTTCCATCGCCGTACAAATCGCCTGAGCCGCTTTTAATCTGCCACTTCCATAAGTACCATGTAAAAAGAATGTGACTCCGGTCACTGCTTTCTGGCGTGTCGAGAGCCAATCAGATAATCGTTTAAGATTCTCCACCTGTTCTGTTTCACAAAATAGCTCTTCCCAAATGACACGCTTCTCTGTTCGGCAAACATATTTACTAAGCCGGTCATCTACCCCGTCTTGCCCCATCACATAGGCCACAATCCGCCGGTCAACCTCTACCGAACGTAAATGAGGCGGCAAATCTTTGCGCTCATCAGCAGCAATTTCAATGATGTGGAATGTTTGCAAGGCCGCGCTTGAATCAAATAGGCTGCGCAAGAAACCCATGTCCGGCTGAATGGGCTGCAAAATATTCATAATAAGGTCGATGCTGGGGCGGGCGCGGGTCGCATCATCTTGTAAATAAGCAAACAGACGGCGGTAACGTTCATCCAATTCACCTAACAGCCCGATCAGCAAGACATCGCGCTCAAGCGACGTCAAGTTCAATTTTTGTTGAAGCTCAAGGATACGCAGCACCACCGCTTCGTCTGTATGGGATACCCGGTTTTGTATCAGTTCTTCTAGTTGTTCGGCCTGTTTCCAATAAGGGTGCAGGCGGTTGTATAAATCCGTCTGTAAATGATTAAGATCAGGCGGGATAAAATCCAAATCGAGATATCTATTTATCTCGCCATCTGAAACTTGTAACATGCCCCACGTGCTGCTTGGTTTGTCTTTACCAATGGTATGCAACCAACGCAATACATAGGCACGGATGAGGCAGTCAATACGGCGCAAATGATCCCATAAATATTCTTCCGATGAGGCATATTCCGCATAAGAATCATCGATGTTAGGGAGGAAACACTGCGGTTCTGCCACAATGGTATCCTCATCGGTTTCAACTGGCGGAAGGTCATCCACAAATGGCACATTGGTTTCTAACGGCTCATTTTGCACAGTCTCGCGACCCAGAAACCGATTGATCCAATCGCCTAGCGGCAAGAATTTCATCATGCCTCCTGAATTTGAAAACAAATGCGACGGTTTCCCAACCACGGAATGGACTCGATGTCCGATAAATATCCTGACATCCGCAGCACAACATCCAATGGTCTGCTTGTAAGTTCGACAAGCACCTTTTGATCTGTAATAACGATAGTTCCCGGTCTGCGAATAAAGTTCTCCAGCAAGTAGCCGGAACTTGATGATGCAAATTGCCCCAACCAACGCGCCCATGCACGCAGCAATGTATTCGCTATCAGCATGATGGTGAGGCTTGGATCAATGACACGCAGTTCTTCACTCTGTAACACCTCCAACATCTCCAACAGATGAGCCATTTCGGTTGTTTCTGGAACGGTGTGGAGGATTGGTCGTTTACCGCTGGCGGCCTCCCAATCATCCAACCATGCAGCGATGACATCTGCTTCTTGCGAAGGCTCTGTAATCAGGGTGTTAAAGGGCCATAAACGAGGCGTATCTGTACCAGCGATCAAGATCGTTTGTTGATCGTCCGGCGTGAGTTTGTGAACCGTTATAGAACTTGCAGACACCATCCGCTGACCCACTAATAAACGCAACAGATTGCGCTGGAAAACCTGTTTTTGAGCCCCATCCATATCCAGCCGCATTGCCTGTAAGTCATTTAAATCAAGCGGTGTTTCTATGCCAGCTAACGCGACTAAGCCGGGATCAACGCGATCACCAATCAGCCCTTCCCTACCTGCCCAATACAAACCGAGTGTCAGCAGAAATGCATTGATGCCAGCTGCAAAATCGGGCGAGTTTGGCAATAACGCCACCAGCTTGACATCTAGAATGGTACGCAACAGCAGAAACACGCCCGCGCAGGCTGTCGAAATCGTCGTGGCTTGCGGTGCTTGGGTCGAGATCCCTGTTATATCGGCTGTCATTGTTGAAGGAAGCGAGCGCTTAATTATGGAGCTGCTTAAGCTCGTTTTTTCCTTCATCAGCCGAATAACAGACCAACCCATTTCGCCAGTACTATTCACAAAACGTAAAGCACGAATAGTTAATTCACGTGTGACAGTAGATGGGATACGTTGCAAAAGAGGTTCTAATCGCTGCGGCAGCAAGTCAACCGTGGCAACCTGCGTTGCCAATGACCAGACATAAACAAGATGTTCGACAATAGGCATAACGAGGCTATCATCAGTCCATTCGGGATGCTGTGCCAACAAAACCGCTAGTAAACGAATGGCATTTGCCACTGGATCCGCTTGGGACAAGTCGAGATGCAGACTTGCTGATTGCAAAGTTTCATGAAGAACTTCCATCAATTTATATTGGCGCGGCGAAGCATGAACGCGCATATTTCGTACTGGCAAATCGGATGTTAATAGCACAGTTGATGGTGGGATTGCCATCACCTCTGTGATCAGCTTGTCAAAATCTACCCAATCGTATTGCCGGCGAACCGCTGTCAAACGACTCTCAAAAGAAATGTTGCCGGGGAGCGAGGGACGAATAAGCCCCTGTTGTATGAGATGCTTGAATATAAAAACCATGACTTGCAACAAGGACTCTGAATCTAACCAATCGAGGATCGGTGAATTTTGGGCTAAATAAGCCTCAAGTACCGCATATTGATCTGGTTGTTTATTAATCCACCATTGAAGTGCATCAGCGATACGAAAGGCCAATGTCAATAAAGGTTGTATTTGTGCGGGTGTCGTTTGCTGTTTGCCGCCTGCTGATGACCACAAATTATGGAGTGCCGCCGCATCCAGTTGACGCAATACTTTATCCAGCACACCATGCTGGTACAGATAAGCCATTATCAAACCTAAATAGGTGTGGTTATCGTCCAGCACACGAAGCAGCGCCTCGTGCACACTCAGGTTTTGCAAGTCGGCGAAAGCGCCATAAAACCAACGATCCCAAGCATGACCTTCGACTAGGTCGATTACGAAATGGGTTACATAATCGGCTTGGTTATGGAATGTGATTAGATTTTGAAAGTCCTCGTCTTCTTCCTGTGTGGCACGGATGACAGCTTTTGTTAGATGAGATTCCCACTGTTTGACAATTGTTGTATCGGTCTCACCAGCCGCTACCACTAAACGCAGGTTTAATTGGCGCAGCACATAAACGGTTTGATCATCAGCAAAATTCAAATCAAGCGCTGCTTCCCACCGTTTAACCATATCCGTTTGGACAAGGTGATCAAGGCGCTGTTTGACTTCTGCCATAGCGTTTTGATCGCCAAGTACATGGTATCGATACTGTAAATGACCGATGCGACCGTCCATAGTGTTACTTGGGCTTTCCCTTGCCTCTGGGCTTTCTTGCAACGGCGGGTTTCAACTGCTTGTCCAACGCGGCTTGAATTAACCGCGCCGTTTCTGGATGAGTCGCAATAAGATTTTTGACAAAACTGTTGGGGTCTCCGATATTGGTTTCTGCTGCGCTCAGCCGCTCCTGTAGGGTTTCCCCATCGCCCGTACTAAATCGCTCCTCAAGCTGACCAGTCTTTTCTATCCGTTGATAGAACCGTTCTAAGAGTGCTGTTCCGCCGACGCCCCCGGACATATAGCTACCCAGTACCATTTGTTTAGCGTCAGCACTCAGGGCTTGCACCCGTTTAGTCGGGTCGATCGTTTGATTGCTGGTATTAATGATCTTGTCTGCTTTTAATGTGCCGTGAATGGTGACCATGCAGTCATCAGTACTAATGGTGATACACGGGACAAATTTCGACTCTTTGCTGGACCATGAACCGATGACCAACTGGGCATGGTTATCGCTATTTTCGGGTAGTTCAATCCGCAGTTGCTCCGGTCGATTATTTTGAGCATCCCCCTTAACGTGGTACATCTGCCACGGTTGTGCTGCTTCAGTATCTTCTCTTTCATCAATCGTCTTAAATTCAACTCCCCCACCATTAACCTGTACTTCGCCATTGATGGTGGTATTACCTTGAATGAAAAAACTGCCATCATTCTTAATTTCGAACTGTGGGTCTTTGGGGGGTGATTGAACGTCTTCGTCCTTCAAGAACACAGCAAAACGAGGATCATCATGGTCATCAGGCATACCGATTTGCACTTCGGCAGTCTGCAACGGGGAATGAATAACCGCACCGACTAATCCGGCATAAGGACGGTCAGAAATATCGACGCTATAAAACTGCTTCGGGTCTGCTGGATTGTGCCGGATTTGCCCGAGGAATACGGGCCAATCTTGAACCGGATCATCAGGCGGTGTTCGCGTAGCAGAAAATTCCCAATCGGTTTCGGGAACATCTTTAGGCTGGCTGCGACGATTAATGGTATCCAACCGCCCTACTTCAATCCGTACAATGGTACGTTCTTGGGTACGGTAAAACGCGCTGGAGTCCGTACTGCCGTCAGGCAAACATCCGGCATAACCCTTGCCCGGTGGATCGCTTTCTACGCGTCCATAGACGACATAAACATCCAGAATGTCACTGTCTTTGTTATCAAAAACCTTCACTGGAATGAGTTGACCTTGTGCCACAATCAATTCACGCCCATAACCATCGATGGCGATGCCGGGGCGAATAATGAACTGGTTGCTTGAAACGCTATCCCAACAAAGTTCCAACCCCCGCACAATACCCCATGTGTGGTGCGAAATATTATGACGACGGCGCATCGCGAGCAGGTAGTTTTGTTCGTCAGTGAAGTCTTGCGTTCGCAGGTATTGCCCTTCGAAGTAATTCACGCGGCTGATTGTATAGTCGTCCATCAATAACCGTACCTTTGATTAAACCAGACCTTGAATAGTGACTGATTGAGTGGCCTTAGAGAAAATCATTTTGCCCTCTGGCGTTAGAGCCGCAGCGATGATTGCCACCAATAATTGACCGGCTTGCTGTGAATTAATTGTGCTTGGCGTCATATCATAGGACGTGTTCGGATTAATATAGGCAACAGTAGGGCCTACTTTTGCTTCGCGCGGTGCAGTCTCACCCGGATAGGTCACGTACTCCATCACTTGAAGATTACGCAAAAGCATGGAGGAAACGTTCCGAACAGTCACCGTATATTGAATAGGCATCTGTATCTGAGACGACAGAGGAAGACCTTGCAAGGTTATCGCTAAGGCAGGATTTCCCTGATCGCCGTTGTACAAAGTGTCGAGCGATGCGGTAGACGAAGCCAACCCGTGCAGCCACGAGCCGATCATCGCATCACCAAAGCGCTGGTCGGTTGGATCGGCTGGAATCGGTGACAGCAGCAGCTCGCCCTCAATTTTTAAGGTTCCAGTCAAGGTCACGCTGCAATCAGCGCTGAGGGTCAAACACGGTATGAATGGCTTTGCATCTACACGTGTACCGATAGCAAATTCATAAGCCTTTTGATCGCCTTCTTCGCCGGGGTTAAACATCTCAATGCGAAGTTGGTCAAGCGCTTGTGTTTCAGGTGGCGCATCCTTCGGCTTGAATAAGGTTCGGTAGAATTGCCATGGAGCCGCTTTCTCCGGCGTCAGACGTGGTGTACCAAAGTGCAATCCGCGTGCATCCACTGGCACTGAAGCTGTTGGTTCTGGCTGCGGCATACCACCCACACTTAACCAACCACCAACCGCGACATTGCCCTGCAAAGTGGCTTGGGTTTCTGCTGTATTGTCGTGGTAGCCAACCTCCAACCGCTTGGTCATCATGCCGCTGTTATCAGTTAAATTCACGCTAAAACGGCGCGATATGCTGTTGCCATCCAATAGCCCCATCCACCCCTGTCCATTCGGAGACGTTACCCGTTCGCCGAACAATTCAGCATAAGGGCGGTTTTCGAAACTAATCTTAAAGGTCTTCTGATCTGTGCTGCTAAGTTGACCGAGAAATACCGGCCAAGTGCGTCCATCGTCCGGCAGCGGCTGCCACGGCTGGAAATCCTCATCCGCCTCATCCACCAGATCGGGCCGCCGACGGGCTTCGGCTGAAATGACTTCAAAACCCTGTCTGATTTGCAAACAAGGCTGCTCCTGTGTGCGGGTGTCTTTGCTAACCACCACCCTACCCTTCTGGGAGGGCGAGAAGCCAACTTCGCGATAGATCAACCAGACATCAAGCAAGGATGGCTGATCACCATAATACAAACAAGCCTTATTCAACGTATCGGTTTCGATCTGAAGCGGCTCGGAAACAATCAATTCGCGTCCGTAACCATCAATCGCTATACCGGGCTGTACCATCAAGCCATTCCGGTCATCGTATTGCAAGGCTAAGCCCCACACAATTCCCCACACATGCTGGGTGATGTTGTGGCGCTGCCGTGCCTGCACATGATAGCGTTGGTCGGTTGTCAGATCGTCTGCCCGCAACCGCTGCCGTTCGCGGTAATTCACTCTGGTAATGCTTGTCATAGCTACTTCCCAAACCCAACAATGCGCTCGTCAAATACTTCAGACTTAATGGTTATTGCGTCAATACTTTCGCCTGCTCGACCATAAAAACTGCGGCTAAAGTCGAGGCCGGAGACTTGATCAAGCAACGCCACATCAGAAAGTTGTCGTCCACTCGAAGGCATATCAATGCCCATATGTCTGAGTTCCGCTGCTGCCTCATCCTTTTTGCGCCATATGAAGCGCCCGAGGTTGTAGCTGCCAATCGGTGCAGGCCAGCAGTCCAACCCTAATGGACGCCGGAACGGTGGCTGGTCATCGACCGCCAACACCTGATACTGAGTTCCCTTACGACCATCTTGTGACTTTTGCACCCAGACGCGCGCCAGCGGCACATCGGCTTGATCATCAGTAGCACTACCGCAATCACATTGCAGCGTGTCAATCAACATATCGAGCGCGATCCAACCCAAGGCTGCTCTAATCGGGTCGGATAAATCAGTGTTAGGGCCTTCTGCAAGTTTCTTTTCAGCGATCTTGATTTGATCAACATCTACTGCATTACCCTCAACACGAACTCGCTCCTCATTAGCCTTACGCTCATCCTCTGGTATACGGTCAAACCCAACTGGCGCAGATAAGTCAACCGTTTGCAGCCAATCGTTGACGAAGCAAAAATGGTGTAGCGGATGCTTGACCAGCCAATCCATCAGCCACTTTCTAAACTGGACAATATCTTTTTGTTCTGAATATCGTTGGTAGGCATCCTTCAATCCAAGCACAAGCCTTGTATAGTCGACACCCTTTTTCTCCCACGCATCCGTCGCTGCGTAGCTGCCGGTATCCGCCAGTCTTGGGATGATGGTCGTTATCTCGCGGATACGGGTGTTTTCGCACTGCCCCAACTCGCGGCAGTTACCACGTCCCAACGTGGTTTTCGGCTCACTTTCGACCTCGTCATAGTGAGCAAACAGGTCAACCTTATACACATCCGAAGACAGCCCGCTAAACAAGGGGATTTGAATAGGATCAGGTTTCGTTGTCGCATCATTTGTGCTGCGGCGTGGCGTCGCACACGGGTCTTTCGTATCCTTGAATACCACGCTTAAATCAACACATTGCGGTTCGCAGATAATGATGTCATCACCACAGCAGCTCAGGGCGTACCCCGGCAAAACCGTGACTTTCCCCGGTTGCTTGGGGTCACACGCACAGCGAACTTCCAGACCACAGACCACACCCCACCCATCACGGAAACGGTTCAACCGCAGTTTACTTTGAGTCCAGTGAAGGAGCTGGGTTAAATCTTGGTCGCTCAACACTTGCCCGTGAAAGAAACGGGGCTGCACCAAACAATCCAACTGGCAGTTGACCGATTCACATTCTGAACAACCACAGTTACACGGTTTGCTGTGGGTTTTTGTGCTGACATTTTGCTTTTGGCTCATCGTTTAAATCCCTTCTAGCCGCTGGTATTCATCGCTGTTCAAGTCACGGTTGGTTTCACGGTTAGTCCGTAATATAAAACCAGCTTTCAAACGTTCCGCCTTCTACCCCGTCGCCGCTTGGTTTTTGGCCTCTAAGGTGATTTCCATCAACTGCTTTACCGTTGCAATCTAAGATGAAATCGCACTTCAAGGTGATATAAACACGCTGCCCACCCAACTTTTTGCGTCCGTGCAGCAGCGCTTTATCAATCGTAAATACGGCGATATGGTCATTTTCCCCTTCGATGTGCGGCGGCTTGCCATTCTCGTAGGGCATGAATTCTGCCTCTTCGTTAACACCGCTGTATTGCACCAAAAAGGTGTACGAGTTCACACCCGTTCCTGTGGGAATTTCACCTTCTTCATCTTCATTAGGTTGACCGATTACAACCCCAATGGCATCAACATCACCGTCGCCATCAATATCAATTTCCACAACCTCCTCAACCTGAGGGGGAGCTGTCGCGGCAGGCGAAGCTGTCGGGGCTGGTTTTTGCAAACGCCGGTCAAAATGAACCTCAAGCCGCCTGTTGAGTTTATTCAGCTCAGCGATGCTCATCTTTCCGCCGTGTGTCCAGTTCGTCCAAACAATATGAGTCATATAATCTGCTGGAATGGGCAGCTCATGGCGACCTTCAATGTCAATCTCAAACCACGGTGCGGTAGCACACAGAAAACCGTTGTAATTAGTGTGTGGGGTAATCAAGGCCAGCGGAATCAGCCCACAGCATGAACACTGTGGGTCTAAGCAGTTAGCCATTGAACCCGGTTTATCTTCCCCGCAATCATCCCGGCAGGTTGTATCAGGGCTGCCAGTCGAGGTTTTCCAACAACTACCATCGACTTCGCTGCGCTTCTTAAAAACAATCTCGTATGTTTCTCGTATGCGGTTGGCTTCCGTATAGGACGGATCGCAATGGTCGCCGGTCAGCGCACCCACCTGTTCGATATAGGTCTCGGTATACTGAAGGCACAACAAAAATGCTTCTGAATAGATAGTTTCGTCATCGGGTTCTGTATAACGGCTGGTCGTGTCATTTTCCGGCTGTTTGGGTGGCAGTGGCAGTTCGATACAACAAGCATCTTTAACATAAATCTCACGCCCGTAACAATCCAATGCCACACCCGCCGTAATCTGCACCCACCGGTCTTGACAGGTGACATTCCAATGGGGCTTTACGCTCAAGCCGCACAAAATGCCCCAACCATGAAACATCCGGTTGTGGGCACGCTTATGACTCAGGTAATAATCCTGCTCGGCAGAAAAATCACGCGCAGTCATATATTTGCCCGTAAAATAACGATTACGTTCCTGCGTGATATAACTCGGGTCTTGTTCCAATATGCTTGGATGTTGTTGCTGTTCTTTTGGCATCACCTGCCTCCTTGCTGATAGACTGCGTAATTTGCGCTGCACCGCTGTTGTTTAGTTCTCTAACCGGATACCGGGCGATAAATAATCATTAGAATGTGGTTTGGGGCGACCAACCAGCACGGCATTCGTCCCCAGTGTTGGTGCCGCAATTGACGAATCGACCGCTTCGCCCATCAACTGCATTTTGGGATAGTCCCCTAAAATCGTGTCAAATCCGATAGTGCACTGTTCGTCTAAGCGGAAACACGATTGCACCAAACACAGGTCATATTGGGTATGGGCTGGTTTTTCTGCGTCTAATGCTCGCCGCAGCATCACCTCTGTTTTTATATCCTTCACCCACACAGCCGGAATGAATATACGAAAGCGATGGGCATACTCCTGAAAATAATCACTTTCAGGGCTGCCGGTAGACACCAGTTCCACTTCACCTTCACGCGCATAGCCACCCAACTGCAATCGCTTGACAACGCCGGCTCCCCATAACGGTGCGCCAATCCCTAGATTGCCCGTATTTTCCATAGCTAGCATCGCATGTTGGCGTTCACGGAAGCCCTCAACAATCTGTGGAAAATCGCAGAGGCGTTCGGCTGGAAGTTCCGTGATATTCTGCAAATAAACACGCAAGTAATCGCGCAAACTATCGAGCGTTCCACGATTCGCATAGATGCGTGGCACGGCCTCCAACATGCGCCGTTTTTGCTCCCAACTCCAATCCCCTTCCAATGGCACGGCCAGCCATTCCGCCAGCATGTTCATGAACGCGCCAGCTTCTACAGCTTTAGGATCAAAAAGTGCTGCAATATTGCTGATTTTTGTTTCAAAGTTCTCCCACTCTGTCTGGACAATCGCTAAGAAGTGTTCGAGAAAAAGACGGCTTTCATCGTCGGTAGCATAAATAGCCGGTAAATATTGCAAATAAGACTCGCGCGGGTAATGCACCCGTGCCGCTTGGACGGCGGGCGAAACATAACCATCGCTGACGAGTTTCAAGCGCAGCCATAAATACTGCCCTGCCCCACTTTGAACCAACAATTCGCTCGGCTTCTGTGTGAAATCTTTGGCAGGTGCGGCCACAGTTTGCATGGGCGCGATAATGCGGCAGTTCGTCTCCCACAATTGGTCGTCTAAGTCTTTAATCTCATTTATCGGGTGCGAGACATGATCAGTAAAAGTCGAAATAATAATGCTGGTTCCGGGTGGCAGTTCAGCCAGTGTCAATTCAATCCGGTGCCATTGGCATTGGTAAATCTGGCTGTCCAAAGCCGCACTAAACCATGTACCGTCTTTTACATATAAATGCTGTGGGGCTTTTAGATCATCATTTTGTAAACGCGCCGCTGTACCATCGCTCTTAAACAAACGCTGCACGTTATCCTTGATGAAACGGCTAAAGTCAGCATCAGGTGGCAGCACCTGATCCGGCATGTGACGACCACACGGCAGTGATAAGCTTTCCGGCAGCACGAACCGCCCCTTATCATCCATATAGATAACCGGAGCCGGAAAACGATCACGCACATCACCCGGATCGTTTGCGGAAGCCAGCCACTTGCCCTGCTCGTCGTAAATATCGAACTTTTTGGCGACTCCATCATAAAGATAAATGCGCCCTCCATCATCGACGATCACGCGTGACCAACGATCCGCCGCACTTGGCACATCAATCACCAATTTGGGCGTATGAGCGCCTGCTTGATGCCAGAAGACTCGTCCATGACGCTTATCTAAGATGTAAGCCTTATGTTGAACAGCAAACACATCAACTGGATGCCACGGAATTTTCCCTTGATACATAGGCCATGGCTTACGTCTTGCGCCTCCCCAAACATGCACTAGTCCTAGTGAATCGAGATCAAACACCTGTACACGCTGGTTTTCCCGATCCGCCACATACAACGTTCGCCCAAGAATGGCGATATTGAGCGCATTGTGGAATTGCCGGACTTCTCGCCCCACCCCGCCAATGCTTGCCAGCGCCACAAACTGCTTTTGTTCCCCGTCGTACCGTTTAATATATTGTGCATCTTCACCTTTTTCCCCCGCCGACGTGAGCAAATACAGGGTGTGTTCATCATCAAACGCCATGCCACGGGGCAGCACCAACCGGCCCAAACTCCCATCTTTCGAGTCAGGTGCAAGCCCCCCGTTGGGATCAGCAGCAAGGCGAATGCTCTCACCCGCTGCCGTCATAACGGTTGATCCGGTACGCCATCCCGTCAGCTTATTCAGAAGTGAACTGGTTGGGCCTTCTCTACGCATCATCTACTCGTTTCAAATATCGCTAAAAGGAATAAGCGTGATGTCATGTGTTGCTTCGCCATAAATCAACATATCGCGCATCTTCAGCTTGACTGGTTCTGTTAATCCTTCATCATGGGGTTGACCATCCACATACACCGTCAAACTTTTGACCACTTTGACGTCCTTCACCTTGAGGATGATCGCGTAAAGATTGGTCGGATAGAGTTCGCCACCAAAGTCCCATGTACGGGGATTCAAATACTCATTAATCGTGGCAATAACCTGTTGTTTAACTTCGTCGAAAGCCGCGTAAGGCTGCACTTCCAATGTCGCTTCCACTCGTATCGCCTTGTAATCCGGCCCTTTGACATAAACTTCTGTCGTCAATAAGCGAAAACCATTCAGGTATTGACACACTTGTTGGATAAGGTCGGATGACGGTTTCGGTGCAAGTTCGTCGTTATCCGGCACAATAACCACCGTAACGGCTCCCGGAACTTCAACACCCGGATGATTAGGGTTAGCCAAGGCGAGGGCTTTTGCCTGTAATACGCCGCCAACTTGTGTCGCCAGCACCTCGTAATCTTCCGGTGTAACAGCACGGTTACGGGAGCGGATCATTTCCGGCGCATTACGCTTTAAATCGTCAATGCTTTGCTCGTCATTCCCGCCTTCAGCGCGCCGTTCATTCGTCACGCTCTCAACACCATCTACCGAACCCAGCAAAATATTGACCGCCTTAGCCTCCACCTTGCCGTTTTGTCCACCACCATAGCGATAACTGCGTGCAGTGATGGTTGTGCCAGCAACCGGGATAACCCCATTTTTGCCGTCACCAAAGCGGATTGTTCCGCTGGTTGCATCCAATACGTAATGGGGTGAATTGAATTCGGAATGAAGGAAATCATCGACCTGTTCCCAAACAGCTTCCGCTTGGTCAGGGCTTTGCAACACCAGCTCCAATGTTGTGCGGCTCACGGGTCGGCGTTCCAATGTGAATGATTGGTCGGGTTCTCCCTCACTCTTCCCGACCAGCTCATCCTTCACCGTGCTCAAATTTTCGGCGGCCACCACGTTTGCACGGATAAAAGCGATCTTTGGCACGCGGCCTGATGGATAAGTCTCACTAACGAGGCGGCAGCGCAGCCAATAGCAATCCTCGTCCACTTTTTGCAGCGATGTAGCCTGCGGATCGGTCGGGCCTTGAATTTCTATGTAACCTTCGCGGATAAACGCGGCACTTTCATCCTTATATACCGTTAATTTGCGCCAGCGTTGTGTCTCTGCTGGAAGATATTCCCACTCCAGCTTGACCGGCGGCGTAGGCGGTATTTCGGCCTCCGCAGCATTTTGAGCCTTGCCAGCCTGTTCACTGAGCGGCAAAAACACTCGCAAACTAATCTTTGACGGGAAAACATTGGCGCGGTTCTCCGGTGCTTTGAAGCCAAGATATAAAGCGCTGCCGGGGTCCGGTTGGAAACCAAACGGAAAGAAAGGTTGGTTGCCTGCCTCATTTGCCGCTGTGACTTCCTGAAATGAATTGCCGTCATAAACCTGCACATGACTTAATGGGGCGCGTACCACATCCAGCCCTGAAAGTGTTTCAAAAATAACCAGATTCCCACCTTGCGGCGGCTGCGCGGCCACCGCTGTTCGCGCCACTACGCTGACGCTGCTCTCGACATTCGGATTTGCCGTGAATATCAGATGCGCCACTGCCGGTATTGCCGGACGTAACTGCATATTCAGCAGTTGCAGAAACTTAATGTAATTCCGTTCTGGAATACGATTCATTTCGTAATACAGATTGTCCGTCAAGTAAGCGAACAGTTGCAGTAGCGTAATGCCGGGGTCGCTGTCATTATAATCAGTCCACTCCGGCGCATATAACGGTATCCGCTGTCGTGCATCGTTATAAATTTGCTCAAATCGACGGCTGTCCAGTTGTGGTACTTGGGCTTCCAGTGACATAATGCCTTCCTTACCCTGCCCCTTCGTTGATGAAGAAGGGATATACCAGATTGAATAATGAGTTAGTGGTGCGGACGCGGTAGTCGATGCGAATCAGCAAGTAGTTACGCGCTTCAGGCTGCGTTTCCACCCGCACGTCAAGCACATCAATACGGGGTTCGTATCGCATCAGTGCTTCCCTGACCTGTATCTGTACCATGCTCCGCAGTGCCGCATCATTCGGCTGGAACACTAAATTGTGAATGCCACATCCAAACTCCGGACGCATCTGTCGTTCACCGGGCGCGGTACTCAAAATAATCCACAGACTTTGCCGGATTTTTTCCTCACCGCTGATAAAATGCAGTTGCTTATCTGCTGCTGGCTTAACCAGAAACGACCAACCACGTCCGATAATGTCCTTATTCATCCTTCAGTCTCCAATCGATACTTTGCTGACAGCCACTACCGAGCCGACAGGTGCATCGACCGGATCGTTGCAGGTCAGCGCTGTATCCCCATCACGGGCTGCGAATTGACCGTTGATTCGTACCGACAAGCTCCCTTTAATAATCCGACCTTGATTCGTAGGTGGCTTGACGAACGTCCCTCCGATCGGAATGTGCGGCGGTTGATTAGTCGCCGTGCTGTTGACGGTCGCGGCTGCTTTCCCTTCAATCTTGACATCGCTGCTTAGGCCACCGTTGATCGTTCCCATAAATGGATGCGACACCGGCACCGGCGAACTCGGCCCCGGCGGTTGAATGATGTGAATATCAGTCGCTTTTATGTGGTCATTTTGTTTAGCTGCTGCCCTGCCCATCATTCCCTCTTTTCCCCACGCCCGAACGTTCAAATACTGCTTGCGGCTTCCAGCGCCATATCAGTTAATATCGACAGTGGTGCCTTTAATCTTCATGCTTGTGCCTGCGCTCAATGTCATATCGGCACTGGCCTTGATCTCCACCGTTTGGGCATCAATCGTCACCTTGCCAGACTTGGCCTTGATCTCTACGTTCCCGCTGTCACAAGTAACTTGGATGTTGTCATTCGCCGTGTCGATCACCACCTTGTGTTTGCCATCCTTGTCGATGATCTCGATCTTTTCTTTGCCTTTGGTATCATCCAACTTGAAAATATGACCACTGCGCGATTTTATGAATCGCCAGTTGTTATCCTTCGTCTTTCCATCATTTGGCGGCGGTTTATCCACCGTACTCCATACCGAACCGATGATATAAGGACACCGTATATCCCCTTGCACAAAGGCCACCAGCACTTCATCGCCAATTTCTGGACAGAAGAATAAGCCGCGTTCCGGCCCGCCCATCGGGGTCACTAAACGCGCCCAATCGCTCCGGCAGCTTTCAAAGATCGAGTATTTGACCTGTATCCGTCCTAATTTCTCTTTGTCATCAAGGCTGACAACTTCAGCATTAATCAAGCCATACTCGCGTTTATCACTCATGTCAGTTTTCCTCACGGCGGCACTCGAATTGAGTGGTATAGCCGCTGTCGTTAATGGTGTGGGTGGTTGCGGTGACGAAATAATGTCCGCTGAAACGTTGCCCCAATCCGGTTAGCAAAACTGTCGTTCCCGCTCTAAGGTCTGGTAAACCCACCGTCGAGCCGCTGCCCTTCACCAGATCCTTGATGGTTTTCTTGAGCGTTTCATCCGCTAAATACTGGGCTTCTGCTTTGCTATGTACCGGCTTATCGGTAATCACTTCCTCGTACCCTTGGACAGCCTTATCTATATCGCTTTGCCGCCCCTTAGCGCCTAGGCCCTTATTCTGTATGCTGGCGCGCGTCGCGGAGGCCGTGATTTCTTTCTTATTTTTGGCATCCCAGCCCTTCACCGTGACCTTTTCCACTTGGTTGGCGGTGGTTAATGTGGGCTGAAACTGCATCAAACTGCTGCCGTAATGCAGCTCATAGGTCACCTGCTTCACCTTATCTGATGGGCGAAAGTGCAGCACAGGTTTAGGCCGTTTCGGCGGGTCTGCTTCTTCCACAAACACCTCATAGCCGATGCGGTGCGCGCGCTCCATCAAGAACACAATATCGAACTGGTTATTCTGGAAGACGTACTTATTTTTCGGTTCCTTCTGGATTAAATTCTTCTCGTCCTGTAGGTTCATGCCGAGTCGTTGTGCGACTTGCTTGGCAATCTGCGAATCAGTCAAATTCTCGTAAGTGTGTGATTCTTGCTTTTTCCGCGTTAGTCGGTGCAGCGTATTCACCCCACTGATCGACAACATAGATTGACCGGATGCCGGAAAGCTGGGCTTCAGCGAGGTAATTTCACCCGTAATCATGAGTTTAGTGCGCTCACTCCCATCGGATTTTTTTCCCATGTAGCCCATCGACAATTCGACGATTTGACCGGGATCAAATGTTGTTTCATCGCTGTATTTGAACCAGCCCATTTTTTGTTTCTCGTTGGACTGTTCGCCGCTGGGGCGCTGTTGACCATGCTCCCATTCGTTAAAAATGGTCAGATCAAAACTATCCATTTCCTGAATATTGTCTTTATAAGAAACCTCAGTGATGTCCCGCACGATATTCAAGCTGAGTTTCTGCTTACCCACTTTTACGTCAAAACGCGGTACATAAAAGTCATATTCCTGAAAAATCTGAACTGCTTTTTCTTGGGTCGTCATATGCTTTTTATCCGTCCGGGTCTTGCCGCGAGAGGTCTGCATCAAGCGGCGGAATATTCAAAATCATGCCGGGTTTTAACTGGCGCGGCTTGTCTAACTTGTTCCAACGCGCGATCCAGCGCCATAACCCTGCATCTTTATATTCGGCGTAGGCAATGCTGCTGATCGTATCGCCCCGCTGAACAACACGGCGCTTCGTATAATCGGGCGATTGCAAATTAAGTTCCCGCACCTGTTCTTCCAACGTCTTGTATTCGCGGAATGTGACCTGCACCGTTGCCCGCAGCGGAATTCCTTCCGGGTTAAACAGGGTGAATTCCTGCTGCACACTTTCGACAATCGCTTTAAAAGCGATCTCGCCCCAACAAAACTGGATACGAGGCGGTGCATGGGTTTTGGGCTGCACTTTCACCAGTTGGTAAATAGAACGGGTCATTTGCGTGACGCTCTGAGCACCGCTGCCCTGTTGACCCTCAGTTGCTTCCATATCTGCGCTCGTGCTGTCAAAAAACAATTCCAGTGTCAGCTTTTCGTTTTGCCCGCGTACAAATTGCAGAATTGGCGAATCCAGTCCCGGTATGCCTGCCTCAGCAATTTGGGCGGATTTACTCAGCGTGTATTTAGTTGGATTAAACTGAACGTGGATAATCTCGGTCAGACCGCGAGTCTTGTCGATCGCTTCTTTATCCATATCCAGAATTTTGATGTACGCCTTGGTCAGTGCCATTCGTCAATTCACCCTTCGATACCGTCTGGTGGAATTACGCTGCGCCGAATCGTGGTTGCCTCACGATTTTGTTTGTTCTGCTTCTGCGATTCTTCGATGCGCTTGGTGATGATTTTGACCAGCTTCTCAATCTGTGCTTCGGTCAACGGCAAATCACCATTAACAGCCAACACATCGCTTGTCATTTTTTCAATATGAATGGCCATAATCGCCTTACTTCACCCTCGCTAAACCATGATGTGCCAGTTCCAGCGTTTCGAGCGCAACCGTGTTTTGCATAGCATTCAAATCCGGCCCGCTCCATTTAAAAGGAAAAGCTCTATAAAAATCCCATTGCAACATCACGTCTTGCCCTGATGGATCAAATACCACAATCGAGCCAGTCCGATACTTGACCTTGCCCTGCGTCATGTCCCAATACCAATCCCACAATGTCCGGTCAACAATCCCGCGCTTCAGCACAATCGGGGTCTGTTTGGTACGTCCCGGAAACTTGAGAACGTGGGTGTTCATCCCGCCTTCTAAGTATTCTTGAACTTCTACTTCGAGATTGATCCCGTTGCATTCGCTAAAGCCCCCTTGTGGTTTATCGTCAAAACGAATTTCAAAACGAAAGGCCACAAAAGGATCATCACGTTTACCTGTTTCAGCCATTGGCCTTTTCCTCCAAAACCTCACTGCCGTCGCTGGTCTTGCCTATGCGGACAACCACAAACTCGGCAGGCCATGGTGGTTGCACACCAATTTCTGAAATCATGCGCCCATTGTCCCGGTCATTCGCTGGATTAGTGCTTTCATCACAGGTCACGCGGAAAGCATCATTTGCTGTCGTACCATCCAACATCCCCCGCCGCCATAAACGCGTTAAGAAAGCCGTGATGACCCTGCGGTTATCCGCCCACAGTGAATAATTGCTGTTTTCAAATACCATCCACTGCGTATTGGTTTCGATAGCTTCCTCAATCATGATCATCAGCCGCCGCACATTGATGTACCGCCACAGGGTGTCCTTGCTCACGGTTCTAGCACCCATCACGCGGATACCGCGTCCGTTCAAGACGCGGATGACGTTGATGCCCTCTGTATTCAACATCCCATGCGTGATGTCATCCACCGCCACACTCAAATTGTGGACGCTTTCCAGCACTTCGTTGGCTGGCGGTTTATGGACACCGATTTGCTCGTCAACCCGTGCGTACATCCCCGCCACATGTCCACTCGGCGGCACAAAACGCAGAATATTGTTAGGATCAAGCACCCCGACCCACGGGTAATAAAGCGCGGCATATTTGCTATCAAATTCTCTTCGCAGATTAATAATCGCTGTTCGATCTAATTGCGGCAGCATCGGATCAATTAATGCGACACGGTCTTTTAAGACCTCACAGTGGCTAATGAGCGCTTGCTGCATAAACGTCACTTGGTTGTTATCCCATTGCGGCGGCGCTTCCCGAACCGTCTCCTGTTTGGCTTGCCGTTGCAGCGCTATGAATGGATCACCCTCCGGCGCATCCACATCACAGCGCGGTGTGGACGGCTTTTTTTCCTTAACCGTTGCCTGTTGAATCTGGATACTGTCAGGCATCGCCACGATGCTAATCTCGTCAATCAGGTTAAAAGTCGCCAATCCCCATAAAACATCTTGGGGTGCTCCGATGCCGCTCATATGGGCGGCTGTGAGCGTGGAT
Organism: Aggregatilineales bacterium; assembly: GCA_038251275.1. Lineage (GTDB taxonomy): Bacteria > Chloroflexota > Anaerolineae > Aggregatilineales > Phototrophicaceae > CFX2. The sequence goes on along the minus strand of JBBSBM010000018.1, from coordinate 23,308 downwards.
AAACCATCCGTCCCACCTTTTAAAGTGTCCGTAATCTTTGTCCATTCACGCGGCAGTTTAAGAATAGGACATTCATAATCATCCCCTCTCACCACGCTCAATAACTGAGAACCTAAACGCGCATCCACGACCGCTTCTTGCCGTGGTTGATCGGTTGACGCTGTCTGTACATCACGCGGCTCATACAATACCCGCGCCACATTACGCGCGTTGTTGGCCTTTGCATCCGGGTTGTAGACATTCAAATCTAAGTCCCGCCATATTTCCTGCGTACCATCCGGCAGCCGGACAAACAGATTGAACTGTTTTTTATTTGTCCGTTGGAGCAGCACACTAATATTTTGTCCCCACACGCCGGGGCTAGAAGCCTCTAACGCGAACAACACTTGTCCCTCATAATTGCGGATGGTGAGCGATGCCGGTGTCGCCTTTTCAGGATCAGCCACCCGCACCACCCAACAATCCCGCCCACCGTTTGCGAAAAAACCTTGTACAGCATAAGCAAGATACGCTTGTGGAATAGGCCACCCAAACACACTGGTAAATTGTGTCCAGCTTGATACTTTGACCGGTTGATGCAAAGGCCCGCGCTCAGCAATGCCTACAAAACCGGCAATGTCGGTATGCATTCCATCAATCGACCGTGAACGATCATCCTGCCACTCAAAATACACACCCGGGGTGTTATAGGTGAACACGTTACTTACTGCTCCTACTCATGCCGAACCGGTTAATTGGATTCCCCTACCCTATCAAGGATGGGGAACCCACATCACTTCATTTCAAGTACGATAGCCTCGACCGCAATTTCCAACGTTTCGATTGCTACTTCGCTGTTCTTAGCGTTCATCGCGGGACCACTCCATTTGGTCGGCCAACCTGCGTCGAAGTTCCAGCGCATCACCTCTTGGCGACCTTCATCCAGCAGCATGATCGAACCTGAATGGCGCTTGGTCTTGCCATCCATAACCGTCTTGCGCCACTCCCACAATTCTTTGCTATGGGTATAGCCCCGTTTGAGGACGATGTTGCTAAACTTCCTCATACCGGGCAGCTTGCGTACCGTAATATCATCGTCGCCAGTCCGGTATTCAATCGGGTCAGTCGTCAGGTCTAAACCGCTCACTTCGGAAAATCCGGCGACGGTCACACCTTCAATATCAATCTTGAAATTGAAGGACGAATAAGGGTCGTTACGTTGTCCAGTTTCTGGCATTTTATGTTGCTCCTTATGGTTTTAATTAAAGATTATGTCGTCGATTCAGCCGTGTATTGGCTGATACGGAAAATGACGAATTCGGCAGGTTTAACCGGTGCGATTCCGATCAAACAAACCAGACGACCATTATCAATATCATCTTGGGTCATGGTTGTCCGGTCACAGCGCACAAAGAAAGCCTGCTCTGGGTTGGGCCCCATCAGCGCGCCACTCCGCAGAACACCGGTCAAAAAGTTGGTGATCGTCCGGCGCACGGCTGCCCATGTCTCCTCACTGTTTGGCTCGAACACCACCCACTGCGTACCCTCTTGAATGGATTCTTCGACGAAAATAAACAAGCGGCGCACGTTTACATATTTCCACATGCCATCGCTGGACATGGTTCGCGCACCCCATAAACGGATGCCTAAACCATCGCCACGAAAGTCGCGGATACAATTAACACCTATCGGGTTCAGAATATCCTGCATCCCTTTAGTTACAGGGAATTCCAACTCCATCGCATCCCGCACGATTTCATTTGCCGGTGCTTTATGGACTCCGCGTTCGATGTCGGTTCGTGCGATGATGCCCGCCACATGCCCACCGGGGGGGATCAATTTCTTGGTATTGGTCGCCGGGTCGTAAATCCTGATCCATGGATAGTAAAAACCGGCATACGTTGTGTCGTGTGCTTGTCGATCTTCAATCTTCGTAACAGAAGACTCGCCCTGTTTAGCAGAAATGATGCCGAAACGATCTTTCAGCAGTTCACACTGCTTAATGACTTCATTAGTCAGCGCTTCGCCGTATTTAACTTCATCAGGTGCTAATAACAGCGCCACTTGGTCAACGTTAGCCAGTGCTTCTAAGCCAGTTCCCCGCCCTAACAGCTCAAAAGAATTATCACGACCCGAGGGGATGATAAAATCGCCCACTCCTGTGTATTGGGCGACAGTAATTTCATCCCCATTGCTACTCTCGCCCAATCTTGTAAGCGTCCAAGCTTCTCCATCCGCCGCTGGCACAGTAGGCGGTGCCGGATTTTTAGGCAAACCGCCATCCCCCGCTGGATCCCACAACACTTTTACGAGATGCGAATTCGAATTCAACACAGTTTCGACAAAATTACTGTCGCCGCGTTTCAGCGACAGATTGTCATAGACCTCTACGACATCTGGCTCACGACGGTTTTTGCGTTTTTCCTTGTCGCTGGAATTGAAAGGATTGAGCGGGTTTACAAACGGATCGCTATCCGGAAAACCTTCGGGAAGGTCACGGTAATAGATAATCGTGACTTTAACCCACTCTTCTTTGCCAGTGCCTGCTGGTGATACCATTAGGGCGACATGTTGCCCCCAGTTGCCACGCCCACAAGCCACAACCGTCATTTGACCCATTACAACCAATGATGCTGTCGCATTGTTGCCTACAACTCGCGAGACAAAACACCGCTGCCCGCCATTTGAAAAAAAGCCTTGCACAGCATACGCCAGATAAGACTCGTCAATATATTTCCCGTACCAACGTTGGAATTCCAACCAGCTTGACATCAATCGAGCATCTTCTGGCCCGCGTTCGGCCTGCCCCACGATGCCCACTGTGCTGGTTGCAACGCCTTCAATTGGCCGCGCTCCGGTATTTTGTTCTTCGACATAGACACCGGGCGAAAGATATTCAGGCATATTTATTTCTCCTCGTGTTAAACATTTCTAGCAAAACGATCAAGTGAGTTGCAATCGCGGTACATAGCGCGTCTCGCCTGCCGGAATAACAACCGCAGGAAAGAGTTGCTGCTGCCCATTAGCGAGGATGGCATCTATCGTTGTATCCGCTTCTTGGGTGGCAAAAACGAACATCCACTGCCCCTCTTCATCCGTAACCACCTGCCCCGCTAGAGTCGGCACTTCAACCACCACGCCAGCCACTCCACCCCCATTTCGATCCACAATCTGTCCCACAATTGCGCTTTGAAGCCCAACGGTTACCATCATGCTCGGTTGATAACGGATGTCAGCAATCGTTTTTGTCTGCTCAGGATCATTAGGAAAGCTAAATTTCACATCAAGGATTGCATTCTGTGGTGGGTGGTCACTGGGAGCAATATAAGGCAGTGGAAGTACCCAATCGCCGTTCGCCCCCGTCACATACTGCACCCGCTGCCCATCTGCAATCGCGCTAATCGTTACAGCTTCCATTCCACTGCCATCCACATGGCGCAGTGTTCCACGCAGCAGCTTGACCGTTAGCGGATAAGGATAAGCAACCGACGGTATCAATATGATCTGGATCGGTTGTGTGGGATCAGCCATCGGAATAACTTCATTAGGCTGCTCATACGGCAGGTAATAATCACTCTCCACAGCAATGACATAGGTTCCGGGTCGCAGCAAATCCCGCCGTGTCGTCCCTTTGCCCCGTTGCACTCTGCCAAAAAACAGGAAGTAACCGCTTGGACTCTGTTGCATGATTAACCGCAAAGGCTCAGTAAACTTCATCCGCTGCCCATTAATCACCTCAGCCACTGCGTAAAATGCCACCTCACCCATCGGACGTGGGTTTAGACCGGACAATCCTCGCTGCTGTGCAAAGCCATCAACCACATTGAAGATGGCTTGAACTTCCCATGTACGTGTTTCGAGGATGACAGGCCGTGCGTTTAGCATTTCGCTTTATCTTTTGCCGCATTCTTAACGTCATCGTTGAAACTCGCGATCTTGTCGTCCACAGCTTTCTGTGCCACATCAACCTCATGTTGCGCGGTAAGAAGCGCTTTCTGTGCATCACTCGTGGCCGGCACTTGCGCTGAATAAGCCTTGTATGCCTCGCTGAAAGATGTCCACAATTGTTTTTTATATGCATCACTGGTTAAGTTGCTCAGCTCTGCTTGGACTTGCTGAATGTCGTGTTGCAAAATCAGACTCAGGACACAATCACATTTCGTAAGCGCGTCTTTAGCAGCCTTTTTGAAATCAGCCAACCGCTTGGTAGCTGCCGCAATTTGCTTACTTAAATCGACCAACGCCGCTTGTGCATCGTCCAGCGCCTGCTTCTTGGTCTTCAAAGCTGTGTTAGCTGCGTCTGCTGCCGTTTGTGGCCCGCTCAAGGCATCTTGTTTTGCGACAAGCTTATCTTTTAGGTCGTCAAGCTCTCCCTGAACCTTCGTCCGCGCATCTAATAACGCTTGAACGACTTCTTTGTCCTTACACTGCGCGCTAATGTCTGCAATCAGAGTGGTTGCATCTGTACTTTCTTTATCAGCGGCCTCTTTGTTCTTCTGATAATCCGCCATTCCTTTAGCAATATCCGTTTTGGCTTTCTCCAACGCCGTTTTTTCATCGTTTTCCTTCTGAACCTGTTGGGTAATTTCATCCAGCCTGTGTTGCAAGTCATCCATACTCGTCAAAACCATCTCGTTAGCCATCTTTCTCTCCTTTTATCCCCGAATAGCTCATCTAAATTTGCCAAAGCGGCATCCTTTTGTTTTTTAATTGTCGGAACCGGAAAAATGCCCCGTTCGCTTAACCACCCGCGCAGTGACAACAGGGATGTTCGAGTTAATTTGCACCACCCGCACTTGGTAGCACACCGATAAACGATAAGCCTCTCGCAATGCTTCCCATATGCGTGTCAGTTCCTCCAGCGACAAACGGCACAACACAATCCGCAGTTCTTCTGCCACCTGCTTGTTAGCATCCAGCAGCGTAATCGTGCCGTTGTCATGAAACGTCTGAAGGATTCGACCCATTAGCATTTGATTCGTCTGAATGTTTTTTCCAAAGGGGGTGACCAAATAATATAAATTGAGTGCGAGCGGCGCTTTTCTCAGTTGATTATTCGTTTCGTACTGGTTATTTTGATTTTTGAGGAATTCGTTTTCTGTGACTTGGTACAACCACAGCGATAACTTGGTGGCTTCCTTAATATCGGCCTCAGCCGGGTTCTCAAAAACAATATCGCCATCGCTAACAAGTGGCTCAAGTGCCGGATCATCCTTGAAAGAAGCCAGCAAAATATCGCGCAATTTTTCAGTAACAGCGTAAATAACGTTATAATCAGCCATCAAAATTATTGCTTTCTTATCCCACGCCGCAGCCAGCGCACAAACACAACCTTCAGATAATTGCTACGATGCACCATACGCACCCCTGCCTTCTGGCTGATAAATTCCGTGAGCTTTTCCATATGCAGAAAGTGAATGCGCTCCTGAGTGGGTCTGTATTCCACCGTTCCCCGCCATTCACCCCCCCCATCGCGTGCTTCCTTACGAATACGCACAATAAAAACATGCGGTGGATCGTTCACTAAGCCGCTCATTTTTAATAATCAGCACCTTTGTGTTTGCCAATGAAATCCCGGTTCTTAATCGGCTATTTGCCCATTATGGGGTATTGATCTCACCGCTTAATCACCGCAGCCTCACAACCTCATCACATAGCAAAATAGGTTCTGGAAATAAAAAAAGCGCACCACGGGCGCGCTTTAATACATTTAAACTTATAAATAATTGCTGGTAGAGAACCGAACGACAACCCAACCGATTAGGACAAGGCACGCCATGTCCACCAAAAATCATTCAAAGTCTATTTAGTTTGTCTATCAATCTCAATCGACCCAAAAGTTAGGAAACTCGAACCCTCGACAAAGTCACATTAGATGTCTGTAATCCATTCACACAATTCGTCATCTAAAAATACAGGTTATGAGCCGATTCATTGGTTCATCCATTGCTCAAATGGTCTGACTTGATTTCTCTGATACACAAAATGACTTCCTACATAATTTATCAGGAGCTATTCAGATGTAGCACGTACCATTTGAACCATCTTGACCTTAAAAACGATCTGTAATGGCTTCCTATAATTGACTACACATCTCTAAATGTGACATTGTCGAGGAACCATCATGTGCGAACTTTTGTGCTAAAATAAAGATAAATCTCTTTGGAGGGTAACACCACACTAAGTGGTGGGCGGTTTTTCCTTCGATCAAGTCCATTTTTGTAGGGAAAAGGCATACCTTTTCCGTCCGCCGCCCAACCGCTTAAACTCACTGCAATAACAGCAGCAGTAATGCACAAATTGCACGCGGTGGCATTACGGGAGCCATCCGCTGCAAAGGTGTCATTTCAGCGGATACACGCGAGCCAGCCGCCATGCAAAAATGTCGATTCAGCGGCATCACGGGAACGTCCCGCCCGCAATTTCAGCGGAAGTATTGCAATCTATGCAACAAATGCAGCAAATCCGTTTTAAGCTGCTTCACTCAAAATTTTTCATGTAATGATCCATACGTAGAATCATCAACTGCAACTGGCTCTGCAAATCATCGATCTTTTTATAGGTCTGTTTAATGAGTTCGACGACCTCACTCCGGTCATTTAATTCAAGACTTTCTTCCTTGGCTATCCATCCCCGTACTTCTTTTTGCGGATTTACAGCAACGATTTGGGCAAACAAAGCCTGCGTTTTTTCGTCAGGAGTAATCTGAAGTTCATTTTTTAACGCCGTTTTGCATTGGTGATATTGGCGAATTGCCAGCGAGCGCTGCCCATTTTCCATAAATAGCGATATCAAAATACGGTGAATATCTTCTCGCAAAGGGTCTTGGTCGAGCAGCACATGCCCATAATGAAGACTTTTGGCGAAATCGCGTTTCTCTATGTAATATCTGACAACGTAATTCAGTATCTGGATATACATATCTTGGAAACGTTCATGTTCACGCAGTGCCCAATCATCGTATAACCCATTGAGAATCCCAAAGTTGTAATGCAGTAAACAGGTTTCAACCGATTCTAAGTTTTCAGGTGTAATGTCATAATTTTTATGACCGAGCTGTTTGGCTTGATATTCAAATTCAGCCACATCCAGCCAGTAATCACTATCCGGATTAAAACGGACTTCGTGTCCTTGGCGATCTGTCAGTAAATAACTCCCCTTCACAACACCTTCCGCTTCAATCGCCGTTCTTAACCGCCATAAAGCCGTACTCAAACAACTACTCGCGCGTGATTCTTCGCTATCACCCCAAAACATTTCCATCAGCACCTCCCGTGGGAAGCTGCGATGGCTATTCATAACCAGAAATGCCAACAGTGATTTCAAAACCGAAGTGAGATTAATTTCCTCAGGGCAGTCGCTGCGATAAACACGCATCGCCCCAAACAAAAAAATTTTCAGTGTGGACATTAATGCATCCTCCAAGATGACGTGCCTTAGGGATAGATACCCATTTTTAGCAACAATCAAACGAGTATCTCTAATAGATATAAATGCATTCGGGAATTCGTTCGGCACAACTACCTTGGAAACAACAAATCAGCCGCGAGCAGTGTCGCGGCTGAAATTCAGGAGGATTTACTAAGAGGCTGCATTCACGTCAGCTAATGAATCATGAACTTGCACGACTTTTTCGAACTTGTTGATTTGACCGTCCTTTTCACTGTCTTTACGAATGGCTTCTAAAGCCTCGTCAACGCTCAGGTGTTGAGTACAGCATAAGGCGGCTACAGTGCCTACTAGGACTGGTGTTGCGAAAGAGGTTCCCTTCCATTCGGCAAAACCATTTAGATTAGGCAGGGGAACATCGGGCGGGAGAGGTTCATCCACAAATACAGTTTTATCAAGGGTATCAGGGATCGGCATGTTAGTCGTAAAAATACCGATAATTCCTTCCCCACTGTCATTATATTCTCCGATCCCATGTTTGGTGGCATCATTTTCATAATCGCCACCAAATACCATGTAACCCTCACATTCGGGCTGATCGGGGTCATTACTGTAATTTGCAACTTTGCTCCGATCTTGTTTTAAGGCACCGACACCAATAACCTTGCCAAAGTGTGCCGGATAACGCGCAATCATTGATCCTTTATTTCTTCGATCAGAGTCATTACCTGAAGCAGCAAACACTTTCGCACCAATTTGTACAATACTCGATGCGATAGCATCCATCAATTCATCCAATTGTGGTCTAAACCCACCATGACCATTGGCATAGTCATATAAATTTTGTGCTGCGGTAAGGCGTGTACTTTGTCCGCCCGCTCTTCCCTGCCCCTGCCCTTGTGCTTGACCGTTAGCTTCAGGTGATCTATCTCGATCCATTTGATCCTTATCATGACCATCAATTGGAATTGCCAATGTAAAACTGCAATTGATAAGGGCTTTGGTTCCAGCGGGATATTGCTTATGTATTTCCACGATTTTGTTGTAGCCAAGCGCATAGCTATCAAACGTACCTGCACCGTTCTTAGCAATCACTTGCAGAACATGGATTTTTACTGAAGGTGCAATCATGTGAATAATACCTGCGATAAATACCCCATGATCGGAGGAATCATAGTGATTTTTACCGAGGGCATACGGATCAGGATGCAGAGGATCATAAGTTAATTCAGCGGCTATCGTTTCAGCTTCTGTACTGTAAGCTTTTGAGAGATCGCACTTAATATCAGCGGCATAATGATAGGTTGCTCGTTCCGTTTCATATTGGTTAGGCGTAGTGACTCCTGCCTTTTTGTCGAGGATCTTTTGAAAGTATTTGCCAAGAGTCCGCCAGTTTTTGGTGGCCGTTTCAAGACGATTCGGGTCGGGAATAGTATCTAGAATATAGACAACCACATCATCACAAATTTCATTCTGTGATGGGAAATTCAGAGCATCAAAGGGATCGTCGTAACGAAATCTTAAACCCTCTAAAAGCTTATCTTTGACTGGACGTGGTGGTCCTCCTGGCCCGTGCGGCCCTAGTCCAGTATGATAAGCACTGCCAATAAACCAATTAGGTGCGAGATCTTTTATATGCCCAATTGTTCTCTGATTTTGATCAAGAATAGGCAATCCGTCAGAATAATCATTATGGAATTGCTTGTATGATTCAGCAACACTAAAACCATTTAGTCCGACGGTAAAAAGGTCAAAGCGAATATTATTCTCTGATTTTGGAAAGCGGATTGCTGAAACTTTAATGCCATCTTTGTTAGTTCGATCATTTTTGCCAAGCACACCGCTTTTTAATAAAGTTGAGTACACAAGCTTTTCATCAATTATTTCGTCGTCTGATAGCGTCATAGAGGGTACAACGTAACAAAGAACTTCGTCCTGCACAAAGTAACTGTTTTTGCGTTTATTCACATCAATGTGATGATCATGCATGATATCATTCCTCTAGTGTACTAAGTGGCTTTCCATCGCCAATAAGCTGGAAAGCGCCCCAGAAAGCAGGGTGCAAATATTCGTTTTGGGCTAATAATTCGCATTGTGCCATTTGCAGCGCCCTCGCCTTGGATATCCCTCGGCACAATTCCCGGTAAAATGTTCCCATCAGCTCATAAGTATGCGTTTCATTCACCCTCCACAAACTAGCGATTAGTGTTCCCGCCCCTGCATATAAAAATCCGCGTCCTAAACCAATCAACTCATCCCCTGCGACCACTTTTGCCCGACCGGTTTCGCAGGCACTCAAAACCACTAATTCGTAGCTCAGGTCGCATTGCAATAAATCGTCTGTGTAAAGCTGTCCGTCACCCAATTCGATATAAGCAAAATCCGGATGGTCTATACGATGTTCACCGTGTGTAGAAATATGAAGGACTTTGCGCGGCTTCTGTTGCAATCGGCTTAGCACAGCCTCCTTGCCAATGAACAATTCACCGCCCATAAAGCGGTGTACCATATCCCCTTCGGGGATGGTATGGATCAATCGCCCATCCCAATCATGTGCCAATACCATCGCCCCATCTTCTCGATACGCTATCGAGCGAGACAACAGTGCAGCACTCGGTAAAGTCACCACTTCGTGCGTTTCAATCAGATACGAACCCGCTTGTCGCAAAATATTGAAAGGAAGCTGGTGCAAAAACCCGAAAGGGATAATCACCACCTTCTGTTTTTGATTCAAAAGCTCGGCAACAGGCTGCAATAACTCTTGGAAAAGTTTTTCACCGATCCGCTGCACCTTAACCGTCAAACCTTGAATTCGCGGATCATCCGGGCCTGTTTTGAGCGCGAAATCTAAATTACTCCACCACTTATCCTCGATCAGTTGTCGTATTTCAGTCATACTTCCGGCACAAGCATAAACAGCAGACGAATTGTTGGTTACCACGAAACACCAAACACGATCTTCATCCATATAAAACTCAATTAAAAGCGTGTCGTCCGGGATATATTTTTGAACATCCCGCAAATGAACGACATTTTCACTTCTTTTAGTTTCAACTTCTGAAAACAGGTAAAGCTGGTCAGTGATAAGGCGCATTTGCTTCTCGCAATCAATAATGGATTGCTGCAAATCAGTGTAAACACCAGTTTCCCGATGCCACGCTTTAGCCTCCGCCTCTTCCACAGGCGGATTTGCCTGTAGACGAGTAAGCCACCGGTGACGATCTCGTAACGTGCGTAATTTCTCTAATAATTCATGTGTCTGCTCAGTCTCAGGCCAACGCAGCCGATCACACTGCGTCAGATAATTTTGAAATACCTGTGATTTCAACTGCTCCAGCGTGTCAAAAGCCGCTTCCACCTGATTCTCGCTTAAATAAATGTTCATCAGGCGATGAAAAGGCAGTAACTTGTCTTCTAGGAAACCGGTTCGCAGCGAAATGGTTAATGAACGCTCCATTCGGCGCAGCACTTCTAACGCCGCTTGGTAGAAACGTACACCGCTGTCCAATCGACCGGACTGTTCCAAAATTTGCCCCAATACCAGATAACTACGATAACGCGCGGGCAGCCAATTTTCTTGGTGCGCTTGCCTCATGGCTTCTTGTGCCAACTTCTTAGCCGCGTTTAGCTCACCACATTGCATAGCCGCTTCGGCCTCTAGCAGAACCGCATTGATCCAGTTTATTAATTGCTGCCCTGTTTTAAACTGTTCAACCGTACCATGTGCGATTTGGCGCACGGCATGGAAATCGCCTTGATGCAGCACAATTTGCCCACGCCTCAATTGAATCAAGGCAACCATATTCGCATAAGCCTTGAATTTTGCCTCCGCCAAACCCAGCGAAGACAAAGTCTCATCCCAACGTTTTAGACGGGCCTGTGCCGTTCCCAAAAATAAAGCTGTTAAACCAATTTGGTGATGATGATCAACAGTCTCTTGGCAGCGTTTCAGCACTTCACTGGCTAATTCATAGGCTTCTTCGTTGCGGTTCAAAGCCAGATAACAATCAATCACCGATAGTCGGGCAAAATCAGCCCGATAAGCAAAATGTCCCGTCAGATTAGGAATAACACTGTTCAGCAACAGGTGGAGCGCCTGCCGGTATTCACCCCGCACGATATGGTTATTTGCGATAGCATATTCGGCCATTGCGGCTGATGATGGAATTTTCGCCTCTAACAAAACCTGCCGCGCATAGGTGAGATGTTCCAGTGCAGGCTTCAACATCCCCATATTGTTGTAAGCGTATCCCATGTCCGTATACAGATAGGCTAATGTGATTTTGGACGAATGAGGATCGTTTTGTTGCTGTACCGCGTTTGCAGCCTGCTCATAATGACTAATCGCTTCTTCGTACTGCCCCATCAACATATAGGCCAACGCCCAACCATGATGTAGGCGCAGCAGCCGGTCATACCGCCCTACGTTCTGGAAGATCACTTCAGCGGTCAAGGCATCGGCAAAAACCGTTTCCACATATGTGGAACCCAGCTCTGCGCCAATCCCCAACCGCCCTATGCGTGTACGTGCCCAACCAATTTCATCATTGCACTCACGGTAAATAGCCCCGGCAGAGTCCAGAGTTTCCCATGCTTCTGTGAGCTGACCCGCATGTGCTAAGGTATCCCCTCGCGCCATCGTACCTAAACCAACTAGACTGCCCTCTTCCCTTCGTTCACCAATAGCAATAATCGTATCGGCTAGTTGTAATGCCAACTCCACATTACTATCTGCTGTATGCTCGACACCAAATTTCAAGCTGTTGGCGATACCCTCAGCGATTTCAGCGGAAGACAGCGCAGCTACACGGATTAGTTCTTCAGGATTAACATCAAATGGAGCCACAAGCCGGGGCTGAAATTCTGCAGGGAGATAGGACTTCAAACACTCAATCGTGTAATCATCAGTGATGTTCATCAATCGGCCCTCTACTACAATGTCAGACCTTACACCGTCAAATCAATACCTTCTAAACGCAGAATACGATTACCAACCCCATAAATGCTCAATTGGAATAAGCCCACTGTGACCTGCTCAAACATAAAGTTCTCATCATCATCGATCATCGCTATAAAGCGCCGCAGTTCTAAGGATGTCAATTCCGCATGTCCACCGATCCACTGCCCTTCACTTTGGGTATCAATGATCGTGCCATTAATTTTTAGGCCATCGACTCCCTTTTCCAACCGTAGCATGACCGTAATAGAACCATGCTCGTAATTCAAAATACGTTCGCGGTCACCCGCACCTCTCAATTGACCACTAGCAATCAATGGACGGGGAACCAACAACGTGACAATTTGAACCTCTAAATCATGCAACCGATTCTCAACTTGCTGCCAGAACCGTTCAGCCTGAGAAACCCTAGCAATTGGAAGCTCATTCGCTGTGAAAATCATCTGAAGTTTTTGCACCTCTTCTCGGCACAACACACAATACTGAAGATGTTCTTGAATACTGCTGTAGGTATCGAATTCAGCTACTTCCATAACAAAATCCGCCAATTCGTCAGCAGATGGACACTCTGAACGGTACATGATCATATGTACCCCTTGTTCTAACTTCCGCATATGCGCTAGCCGCGCCGAGCAGTAGCCACATGCCTCTAGATGCTTTTGGATTAATTCACTTGCTTCTCCATCGAGCACAGCCAGCAAATCATCATCACTTAGAGGGGATCGCACGATACATTCCGTCAATAAAAATCTCATAATCCCCTGCTGCTTATTGCTATCTATATAAATGTATGAACAGGAGCTGCAATCACAACGAGTTATCGATGATCCATTTCTTTACATGCCCTACAGCAGTTCTCCAAGCAAATCATTGAGCGGAGGATCATTGATAATTCGTCGCCTTATTCGTTGAAGAGCGACACGCACTGCATTTTCATTTCCCCAAATGTGTGAATAAACAGCGACAATTTCTGACCGGCTTAAATTCTGTTTTGCCCAGCAGTCAAAGAGTAGGCGATCATTTTCATCCGGCAGCAGATAGGCAATCCGCTTCTCAACTTCTTGCCGAACGATGTTCTTTTCGGACTCAACACGGGGATTTTCAGGAGCGGGTATCGTCTCTAGTAGTTCATTCGGATCGTCATTAAGTGTTAGTTGCCAGAGTAACTGCTTATGTTTGGACGAACGCAAATATTGGGCAACGGTTCGTACCAGAGCCACTCGAAAATAGGCTAAAAGAGGTATAAGTGACGAAAAGCCATCGAAAGCTTTACCTTTTAGATGCTGGTAAACAAGCATAAAAGCGATACTTTTGAAGTCATCTATCGTCAACGACTGTGTATCGAACAGGTTAGCATCTCGAATCCAGAATCGGCTCCAGACATCTTTATAGACAGTCAGCACATGGCCTAATGCATAATGATCATCTAAAGCAAAAGCCCGCCGAACCAGCTCAAAACAAAAGTTATCATCCCGACGAGCAGGTTGTTTTTTTAAAGATTCTTCTACACACCGATTGGCTAAATCATCCGTCGGAATGAGATCGATTTCCATAGTGATTTATTTGCAACAACAATAGTTATATTATGGGATTTATCGTTACAATGTATTCCAATTTCCGACAATTTGCAACTAAATAATAGGCAGTAAATCACATGAAATTTACGGCTTCTTCTTACTAATAGTTCCGTTACTTCAATTCACACGCTGGATTGATTGCGGAGAGACGACACGCTTCAAAATGATAAAATATTGTCGTCTGCAAAGGTGATTGATGACGCATGCATTCCACACATCTCCAACATCAATCTCACTTGACTACCCTACCCTCCAGCACAACCCTATTCTAATGATTTCCGCCTCCATCACCTTTGGGTTTGGTCATTTCTTCAATACGACCTTCGAGTTTGCCAATTTCCCGTTCCAATCGCCGAAGTTCTGCCTGAGCCACTTCGTTATCCTTTTTACGCCCTGCCCTTTCATCGTCCAGCGCTTGCGTAAGTTCGCTCGCACGTTCCAACGCCGAATCACGTTCCTGCAAAACTTGGGCAAGCTGCGTGGCTTGTTCAGCCATCGGCACAGGGATAACACGTGTATCCGTAATCAACGCATTCTTCGGAAACTCCAAATTTCGAAAGCCATCTGCCAACAATTTGGCTATTTCCTGCCAATCGCTAGTCCCATTTGACCGAAGCTCCCGTATACTGTTGAGGATAATGGCATCCTCTTCATTGTAAGTTCGTTGCACAGAACCTGCCGAACCCAGCGCTTCTCGGCTAAAATAGTGGATAACTTCAGGCTGTTTCATCCAATTCAAAAGCGTTTGGTCAGCGACCCCAAGTAGTTTTGCCAATTCGCCAGATCGCATTTGCCCATTCCTTTGCATATTTGGCAGTTGTTATTGCGTATTGTGCCGTTAGTTACTATAATTCAAATTGTCCATAAAAACAACCAAAACGCACCTAGGTGCGACACGCACTAGAGTAACACACATTAGGAGTACAGCATGGCAAGCAAGCGCAAGACAGCCAAACGCAAACCAGTCCCACGCCATACCCGCAAGTACCAATTCCGCAATGACCATCCTGTCGATCAGCATATCGAAGAGATTTTGAACTTCTGGAAAACGGGCAAGCAGGAAATCACCAACTTACGCAAAGCCGTGAGCTTGTACTACGCCATCGAGCAGGGCAATCTCGAAATTCTCTTCGAGATGTTCCCGCAGTATCGCAGCCAGTTCACACCCGGCAACAGCCAACTAATCGAACAGTTCATGCAAATCCTTACGCAGCAGCCTTCAGCTCATGGGGCAAAGCAGCTTCCACAATTGCCCGTCCAATCAGCAGCAAAGGTATTAGCACCCGTTGCCCAAGCCAAACAAGCTGCCGTGTCCACTGAAGATTTTACAGCTAATTTCCTGAACTTACTTTAATGACCGAATCGAAAACCCCGCTGATGGTCAACGGGGCTTCAGAAAGTCAGCGCAATCGAGGTGCGCTAATGATGACAAATTATATCGCCTCCGTGGACTGTGGCAACGGCAACACCTGTGCCATACTTGCAGGTTCTAAAAAATCCATTAGCTTTCCCAGCATCCGCGCCCGCATTCCCACCAAAACCTTAAAACTAGGGAAGGGACAGGCACTCGATTTTACCTCTGCTGTCTGGCACGGCGATACTTATGCCGTTGGCGACGATGCACTGCTAGCGAACCGGCAAATCATCGACCGTCACATGGGCGTTAACCGCTATGGCGGTGAGCATCACCAATTCTTAACCGCTTACGCCCTTGCGCGCCTCGGTGTCAAATCTGGCAGCGTTGATCTCACCCTACTTTGTCCCCCGGCTATGTTCAATGATCTCAAAAAGCCGCTGCAAGATACTTATACCAAACAAGGTATCGAAATCAGCCTTGATGGGGATAAGAAACCCCGCGAATGGACTTATGATAACGTCACCGTTTTACCCGAAGGTTATGCTGCTGTCGGCTGTTTCATGCTCGATGCCAGCGGCAATAAATCCAGCCTTGCGAACAAATTTGCTGGGGACATCGTCCTGCTCGATGCTGGCGCGTATACGGCTAACATCTTCCGGATTCACAATGGCGCATTTAATCCGGTCGATCTCCCCACATCGTCTATCCCGAATGCAGGAGGCAACACCCATATTCGTTTGCCGCTGCTCGAATGGGTCAAAGGGGCAGGGGGAGATTTAACCGCCGTCACACTCGATGACATTGACCGGGTGCTGCGCCTTGCCAGTGCCAGCAGTGATTATGTATTGAATTTTGGCAGCGCGTCGATTGATTTGAAGCCGATGCTCGACCATCTGAGCAAGCAGTATTCTGATTGGCTAGCCAACAACGCCCTCGATACCCGCTTTGATGGCCTCAAAGACATCAACAGCTTACTGGTTGTGGGCGGTAACGCCGCCTACATTATGCCGCATCTACAAAACTGGTACGGTAAAGTCATCGACTATACCACTTGGCGAGAGTTCTCTGGCCTGCATCCAGCCGATTTGAACGCAGCCGGTGGTTTACGCCTCGCTCAAGCACGGCTCAACGCCAAAAAATAATAGGGTAGGGATTCTTACTCACTGCTACCCTCATCAATCCCAATAAAAATTTGAATTTCCGCAGGGACACGGCATGCCGTGTCCATCCCCTCAAGACCTTCCTCATCCGCAAATCGCTTTGTCATGACCCTTCAAAATATGCAATAATGAGAAGGTCAGGTGATTAAAAGGGTAGGGCAATGCTCAAACAAAAAGCAATGACCACAGAAGAATTTATCACGTTCGCCAACTTACCGGAGAACGAAGACCGCAGGTTGGAATTCATCAACGGGGAGATTGTCGAAATGTCACCGGGACGTAGTACCTATTCAAAAGTTGCGATTGTATTGGCTGCTGTTGTGTACAACTTTTGTCACCAACATAATCTCCCCTACAATGCCAGTGGTAGCGAAGGTGCATATCGTATAGAGGGCAACACAATTGCGCCGGACTTTGCTTATAAAAATACGGCGTTGATTAATGAATATCCCGACCCTGTGCCGCCGCTGTGGGCTGTAGAAGTCATATCACCTACGGATAAAGCAGAGGCGATTCGAGAAAAGCGTGAAATGTATCTCCGCGCTGGAATCCTGCTGTGGGAAATTTATTATCCTTCACGCAGTGTAGATGTATATGCGCCCGGTCACCCTAAGAAAACCTACTCAATAGGCGATGTGCTGCCCGATTTCACACTGGCTGTTGATGAGCTGTTTGCATAGGTGTTGACATACTGAACCTACAAAACCGGTAATCAAAAACAATCCAGCCCGCCGATTATACGATTGGCACCAACGAGGTTAAACGCCAAGAGATGCCCCATTACTATGTGATTTTAGACACCGACGATGACGACAATCTGCTTGTAAGGCTAACCGAGAAGCCCATCTCGCTCGACATTTTCGCGCGCAAAGGCGCTTTTCCAACATGGGACATTGTAGGGCAGGGCTATACCGTCACCATTTACGGTGGCGTACTCGAAGCTGTTCCCACTGGCGAAAACCGCGAGGAAATCGAAGGGTTGGTTCTCAATGTACTCGGTTTGAAGCCATTGAACGCCGGTTTGGAACTCCAATTAATCGTGACGCAATCGCCCGATGTCGAAGAATTTGAGGACTCCGTTGGCATTAATGTGGTTATCCCCGCCACAGATATCGCCATCTGCGGCATATTCGTCTGGCGCAGCCACAACGCCGATCTCAAAATTTATGAAACCTCACTTTTGCGCGCCAACGCACGCATGTATATCGAAGTGATCCAAATAGCCGTCGAAATCGCGGATCAATTGGCTGAAAGAGGCGTGCAAAACGTGGCTCAAATCACATCAGCACTCCGCGAGATTTCACAGACTTTCGATCAAGCCCACTTGAGCGTCAAATAAACACCCAAAAACAAGTTTTTAATTCAGCAAAAATGCAATTTCCGCATAGATTGCAATACTTCCGCTGAAATTGCGGGCGGGACGTTCCCGTGATGCCGCTGAATCGACATTTTTGCATGGCGGATGGCTCGCGTGTATCCGCTGAAATGACACCTTTGCAGCGGATGGCTCCCGTAATGCCACCGCCTGCAATTTGTGCATTACTGCTGCTGTTATTGCAGTGAGTTTAAGCGGTTGGGCGGCGGACGGAAAAGGTATGCCTTTTCCCTACAAAAATGGACTTGATCGAAGGAAAAACCGCCCACCACTTAGTGTGGTGTTACTTCCCAAAGAGGTAAGACTGCATTAAGTGGTGGAGGCAAGTTTTTCATAGAAACCTCACCCCTAAATCCCCTCTCCGTGTACAGAGAGGGGACTTTAAAGACCTTTATGGTTCATCGTTTCAGCGGATGCCGCTAGAAAAATGTTTCCACCGTTTAGTGTGGTGTAGATTTACCTTTATTTTAGCACAAAAGTTCGTACATGATGGTTCGAGTTTCCTAACCGAAGAAGATTATCAAGATATGATTTTTTCCCTATAGAAGCGTAATGCGCTGCGAAGTATGCAATAATTAGGGGCATAGTAACAAGGAGCGCGACATGCTGAACACGCAACCTGTAACCAAAGAACAATTCTATGAATTTGTCTTGCGCCCTGAAAATCGGGATCGCAACTTTGAATATATCGCCGGGGAGATCGTCGAAGTGGTATCGAACAATGACTCTTCTAGTAAGGGCGCTAACCTGATTGCCTATTTCGGGAATTACGTCCTTGTGAATAAATTAGGACGTATTACGGGAGCAGATGGGGGGTATGTGATCAACGGTGAGGATTACATTCCGGATGCCGCTTTCGTATCCTACAAGCGACAACCGATACCTCCAAAGACAGCGGCTTATAACCCTGTAGCGCCTGATCTCGCCATTGAAATCTTGTCGCCGGGGAACACCAAAGATGAGATGACTTATAAGGTCGGCAATTACATGGCTGCCGGAACCGTCGTTTGGGTCGGCAATCCCGATAAGAAAACCATTGATGTGCATATCCCCGGTCAACCCGTTAAACGGCTAAGGGTAGGGGAGATATTGGAAGGGGGCGACGTGCTCCCCGGCTTTCAAGTGGCGCTGGCTGATATTTTCACTGATTAGCCCGCACAGGTAGCAACTTAAGGATTTTTTAGGTCAAAATCATAAGCTGCCGCAGGTATTTGCGCCTGCAAACGTCAGAATTTGCCTCGCATCAGGCTAAAAGGCTTGTCCGATAATTAAAACGTGTGCGTTTGCCTCGCCGCAGGCTAAAGCCGTGCGGCTAACAGGCGGACAAGTCCACTAAAGGGACTTCAAAAGCATGTGTGTATGGCAATTTGTGAGATTTGGTTTTGCATATTCGCCATAAAGAGGCATTATTTCTCGGCTAAATCAGGATTCTGAATAATCGGACAAGCCTTAAAGCCATGACGCTAACAGCCAGACAAGCGCACTGAAGGCGCTTCAAGACTGTTGTCAACCCATATTGGCAGATTTGGTAACAGACTCTTTTGCATGTTTATTTTCTTAAGTTGAGTTTTGGATAGCTTTCTCACCCTCACCCTAAATCCCTCTCCCTCAGGGCGAGGGACTTAAAGAACCCTTGTCAACCGATTGCTCCACTTCTATCTGAGCCAGAAGGGGCTGGGGAATGAGGGTAAGCCGTATAAATTTAACCGAAATGACCTATCCAAAACTCAGTAGTTATTTTATCCAAACGGAATAACGTGTGTGGATGGACAGCCTTGCACCCTAAATAAGATTTTCACGATTTCTATTACCTCATTTTCATGCCCTCAAAAAGCCCACCAAACCATTTTCTTACCATTCACTGACCTTCTTAACACATCGGCTCTCTCAAAAAGGTTATCAAACTCGTCATGAAAGAGTTACATTTTGGTAACCCATTCGCGGAACTTTTGTGCTACTCTGTAATGGTCTTCGCGTGACATGAACCTGAAGAACACCTGTTGATTGTCGCCCATAGACACAAAATGAGGGTTTCGCCAACGCCGCCATTTTCCGGCTAACCACCGCCATTTGGCCCGACAAAAGCGCCAAGACCGACATCAATTGTTCAAAAAGAATGGCGTAGGGTAGGGCAGTGTTAAATTTGGAGTCGGGATTCAGTTGCGAGAGTCGCTGGAGAGGTTTATACTAAGGCTTAACAAATTAATCCCTAAACAGGGAGAACGAGCTGGTCACCCGTTCAACCTGCTGAAACCTTTTAAGGATTCAAGGGATTATCGAACTCGTACAGCGAGTCCGACGATGTACCAAATTATAGCACAAAATTGGTACAGCCCCTAAGTTTAAAAAACAAAGGGCGTCACTCTCGACTACACGGGTGGCGCCTTTTTTATTTTTGTTTGTTGGAGAATTATGAATTAACAGGGATTGTGTCCCAAGAAGCGTAGGGGACACCACAGGTGTGAGAACACCATCACTTACCCTATAAAAGCAAAATGCCTTCCCTATAGCTGTAGTAGGCGAGGAAGGCATCCAATCAGCCGCTGGGCAGCTTCTTGAATGCGCCCACGGACTATCCGTTGCTATTTAACATAGTAACGAAAAAGTCCTACGCACGCAAGTCATTTCCCGGCAGTTGGGATTTGATTTGCCGATTTCTAATGATTTCCAAACTTTATTAACCCTGTCTGAGGCTTATGACTACCTCGGCTACTCGGTGATTCCGCTTCTGGGTGACCGTGATCCGTCCCGTCCCAAAGTGCCAGCTATCCCATGGGCAGGCTTCCAAACCTACCGCTCATCCACTTACGACCATCAACAGTGGTTCACTCAAGACGGTTTCGCGGGTTTGGGCATCGTCACTGGACGTATCAGTAAACTGGTTGTCCTCGATTTCGACTCCGAACCCATTTTTAATGACTTCAAACTCAAATATCCTGACCTTCTTGAAACCCATACTGTTCGTTCGGCGGGTCGCCAACTGCCGCATCTGTATTTCAAGCTGCCAGATCACCTCAGTATTGCCAGCATAAAAGGGCAGGGCATTGATCTGCTCTCAGACGGTCGCTATGTGGTCGCGCCCCCGACCGCCTTCAACGGTCAATCCTATAAAATCACCCGCGGTGGTATGCCCAAAATCCTCAGCGAACGCGATATTCGCCGTATTCAAGCCTTCCTCAGCGCCTATAAACCAGCACCCAAACCCATCGTCGTCACCGGAGCAAATTCTGTAGGGACACGGCATGCCATCACCGAACCGCGTCCCAAACCCACTGAAAAGGATCTCGAACGGCTTTACCTCTATTACTGTAAACAGGGTGGACGTAATGAAGCGCTTTTCCGCACCAGCCTCTATGCCCGTGATACGGGTTGGACGCAGGAAGAAACCTTATCCAGTCTGGCAGCGTTTCATATGCAACAAGCCACTCCAAGCAGTTCTTCAAAGGAAACGCCCGCGCACCGGCAGCGTGAAGCTCAAAAAACGATTATGAGTGCCTTCTCCCGTCCGGCGCGTCCCACAAAATCGCGCGCCAGATCGTCCAGCGTTCAACTGTCAAACAGCGTCCGCGAAGCCTTCATCCAACACGGCATGACTTCCTTTGTCCGCACCTATGAAGGCTTGCTGCATCGGGGCGTGCAGCCCGGACAGTTCATCTTAACTAAGCAAACAGTCGATTTATTGAAAGGGTTGGTCGGCAGAGATTCTGTCCTCACCGCCTTGAAAGCCAAACACGAGGGAAAGCCCTTATTTGCCCCCGTAAGCCCCCACTACGCAGTTGCCACTGACAATCCCCTTAACTTATCAAAAAATGCTTCTTTGATAGAGAGAAAAAATCAGGAAAAACCTCAAGGGGGCAGACCAAGCCACGCCTATCAGATGCCTTCGAACCATGAGTTATGTCGTCTTTTGGGGGTCGAATTGACCAGCAGTGATGTACTGGAACACGACGATTATGCCAGCGCTCGGAAAACCCGCATGAGTCTGCATCGGGAACTGATTAAGCGCCGCCCCGGTCAATATCCGCGTCGCTGGTTAGCACGGCGTTTGGGTATCACACGGCGCACGTTGGATACTTACAATCGACTGCTGCCCATCAAAAAGCTGAAAATGTTCTTTGAAACCCGCATCACATGGAACACAATCGAACGGCTGCCGTTTGACGAGCCGCTGCAAGGCGCTTTTCTGGAGACTGCTCACGGGAAAAAATACCCCGCGCTGCGCACCATCGCCTCGCGTCTGCTGGCATCGGGGGAGGGCGTTTGCCTCAAACAGCATGCCCCCAACTTTTATTCCTATGGTCAGGAAGAACCCGTTCTCAAGCGCTTGCAGCTTCAAGAAGCCATCCAAAACCGCCAAGAAAAGATTGAATCCTTTATCGCCCAAAAGGAGGTTGCCCTTCAATCACGGCCTTTGCTTCCCGAACCGCCACCTGCCTCACGGCCTAAACCAAAACTGTCCCGCCAAAACTTCCATAATCCCTTCAAAGATACGGGGCAAGAAGCACAGGCACAGGCGCTTTATAACCGTCTGAACCAGATGCAGACCAAACAGATCAGTCTGGTGAACGCACGCCGTTTGGTCGCGACCTATGATGCCCAATCGCTGTCGATTGCGCTGGATCGCTTAACAACCTTCAAATCATTGACCAATCCAACTGGCCTGCTCATCACGCTTTTACGCTCACCTGCACACCACTAAAATTAGGGTGCAGCAGCCTGTAAAGTGATTTGGTCAAGATCACTGTATGTCGTCCCGACGTTCTTGAGCGTAATAACATGATTACCCGGTATCACACTAAATGAGAAGGGCTGTTGGAACAAAAAGCCGCTGCTGGTGTTGTTGATGGTTGTTACCGGAACAGGGTTGTTATCCAGATAAACCTGAAACGCGCCGTAAACCCCTGCCGCATAAGTCGTGCGGTAAATCGTGACCTGTCCAACAGTATTATCCACTGTAAAGCTCACACTTCCATTCGGGTCATTGGTGAATTTGCGTGCGCCGCCCAATGCCGAGGTTGTACTGCTGGCTGTCCATTTGCCGTTGTAGATGAGATTGGGTTCACTCTCCTGATAACTGCCAACCGTCAACGGTGCTGCGGCTGCCAACGTGATTTGGTCAAGATCGCTGTAGGTCGTCCCCACGTTCTTGAGGGTAACCACGTGGTTGCCCGGTATGACTGCGAATGTAAAGGGCTGCTGGAACAAAAAGCCCGAACTGGTGTTATTGATCGTCGTGAAGGGTAACGGGTTGTTATCCAGATAAACCTGAAACGCGCCGTAAACCCCTGCCGCATAAGTCGTGCGGTAAATCGTGACGCGTCCCACGGCGTTGTCGATACTGAAGCTGACGGTTCCAGTCGGATCATTGGTGAATTTACGCGCACCGCCCAGCGCCGAGGTTGTACTGCTGGCTGTCCATTTGCCGTTGTAGATGAGATTGGGTTCACTCTCCTGATAACTGCCAACCGTCAACGGTGCTGCGGCTGCCAACGTGATTTGGTCAAGATCGCTGTA
>JBBSBM010000017.1:0-94908 GCA_038251275.1 Aggregatilineales bacterium | reverse complement strand
GCAATACTCTAAACATCTCTTAAGAGCTACTCTGAACCAAGTGTAATAGTCGACTATACAGAAATTCCTATGTATTCCTACGGAAAGTCGGTTCAGTTTAGTTCAAAAGGGTTCAAACCAATTTTGATGCGATTACCCTGCCTCTAACTGAATAATCGTGGTGCTGAATGGCGCAAGTGTGGCAAGAGGTGTGTAATCTTTAATCGCCCCATTGTCACCTAATGTAAGGGAAGCTATTGTTCCGTCACCCAACAACATATTTCCCTTAAAATCGCCTTTTAGTGTCGTGTTCGCGACACTTAATTTGTAATCAGTAACTTTCACATCACTTAAATTGATAATCACCAAAACCGTCTCATCCGAACTCTGACGAATGAAACTGTAAATTTTTTTATCGCTGCTCTTGAGCGCAGTAAAGTTACCCACTCGCAAAGCCGAATGGTCATTTCGCAAATGAATCAGACTACGATAGTGCGTGAGCAATGAACTAGGATCAGCATTTTCGTCAGCGGCGTTAAAGATTAACTCGTTGGTTTTGCACCTTTTTCCGGGTATAAAGTCTTCGGTACGTGGGGTCGTGTCCCACTGCATGGGTGTTCGTAGGCATTCATCCGGCTTCACACCTATCATCCCCACTTCTTCACCGTAATACAGAAATGGTACACCCGATCCAGTTAGCAGCATCGAAGCGGCTATTTTAGCCTTATTCTCATCCCCGCTAAGTTCGCTCATCGTCCTAGTTTGATCGTGATTCGTAAGAAATCGCGCGTATTGCTCTGGAGGATACAATTTTTGGCTGCGTGTTTCGATGGGCATGACTGCGCCATTTGTACCATTCTTTGCCGAGTTCAACATCGATGTTGCCAGATCAAATTCGAACGCCATGTCCAAACTTGCCGGTACATATTTAGAAACAACAAAACTCGTTGTCCACACTTCCCCTACCATCAAAGCATTCGGATTAACCGAATCGACATAACCTTTCCAATCCTTGAGCCATGTCAAGTTACTTTCTGAATCGGCTAGCTTATCCTTATCTTCAACATAGTAACGTGCACCGTCCATGCGAAAACCATCTGCGCCCATATGATCTAGCCAATACTTTGCAATGTCATGTGTAGCATCCGTAACAGCCGGATTAGCCAAATTCAAATCGGGCATGCCTTGCCAAAATACGGCATAGTAAAATCGTCCACCCAATGGATACCAGACTTGCTGACTCCACGGACCGAGTTCGTTCGGCTTGGTATCACTCCAGCGGTACCATTGGTCATGTGCTGAACCTACTGTTTGCGAATCTTTGAACCATGGATGTTCACTTGATGTATGGTTAATCACCATATCAATAATGACCGCAATACCGCGTTTATGGGCTTCGGTGATTAACTGTTTGAAGTCATCATTCGTGCCATAATCCGGCTCAACCTTCATATAATCGGTCACATCATACCCGTGATAGCTCGGTGACTCAAAAATCGGCATTAGCCAGATTCCTGTGACTCCCATATCAGTAGTTGTGCTGGGATCACCATCATTCAAGTAATCAAGTTTACTGATCACACCCTGTAAATCACCGATACCATCACCATTACTATCCTGAAAACTGCGTACAAAAATCTCATAAAATGTCCGGTCATTCCACCACGGCAAACCATCTGTTCCCGTTTTTAGAGGTTTGAGGTTACCTTGCGCCATCAAGGGACTCATGCCAAAACTTAAACCCAAAAAATATAATCCGACAATTAAAACAAAACTCTTTTTCTTTAACATCCAACAACCTCCACCACTTTAAAAGACAAAGGCGCTCATTATTTGAACGCCTTTGGTTAAAACATGTCAATACTATTTGATGAATTAGTGACTAATCCAGTTTTTCCAACGGTTTACGATTACCGTAAGTCAACTTTACACCAGCCGGTGAACCTGTCCACTTTACGGCATTGCCAATCACGCGTTGGACTTCCTTGTTATAATAGGTTGGATAGGTTTCATGACCGGGACGGAAGTAGAAAATCTTGCCACGTCCACGTTCGTAGCAGCAGCCACTACGGAAAACCTCGCCACCTTTAAACCAGCTTACAAATACCAGTGTGTCAGGTGCAGGAATATCGAAGTGTTCGCCGTACATCTCTTCAAATTCAAGTTCAATACACTCGCCTAAACCTTCTGCAATTGGATGCGAAGGATTCACAACCCAGATACGTTCGTTGTCATTTGCTTCACGCCACTTCAAATCACAGCTTGTCCCCATCAACTTCTTGAAAATCTTCGAGAAGTGACCGGAATGCAGCACAACCAATCCCATGCCTTCAAGAACACGTTTATGTACCCGATCCACAATCGCATCCTGAACATCACCATGTGCCATATGTCCCCACCAAATCAGCACATCAGTTGAGTCCAAAACTTCTTGGGTTAGGCCATGTTCGGGTTCATCCAAAGTTGCTGTCCGTGTATCAAATCCCTGCTCAGTTAAAGCTTGTGCGATAACTGTGTGCATCCCGTTAGGATATACTTCTTTTACTTTAGGATTTGTCTTTTCGTGCCGCGCTTCATTCCAAACTGTTACTTGTAAAGTCATTTAAAACTCCTTAGTTATGATGAATATTTCACAGGTTTACCATCTAACGATGCCGATTCCTTAATTGCATCCCACAACCGCGCCATCCGCAAGCCCACCTCCGGCGGACTCGGGTTGGTCGTAACACCATTACGCACATTCAAAAATTGCTCCCAAACATGGATTGATTGTACGGATTTAACTTTAGTCAGCCGCTTTGCCCCATGCCGTTGTAGTTCGAGATATTCACCCCAAATCCCTGTTCGGATGATACCCTTGCTGCAAAACACGCGAATGTCCGAATGGCATGAGGGAATTGCCGAACCGCAGGCATTTAGCGTAACCAATCCGCCAGAAGCCAAGCGCGCCATCACTACTGCCCGAATATCGACAGGATGATTATCGTTTTCCATCCAAGCGGCCACTTCGGTGAAATCCTCACCTGCCAAATCGGCAACCGTATTCATCATATGTGCGCCAGTATCAAACAAGAAACCACCGCCGGAAAGATCAGTTTGCTGCCGCCACGTTCCAGTCGTCAATCCTGCCCAATTTTGCCATGCCATCGCATTAATGTTGAGAATTGAACCCAATTTACCCGACCGCAGCATTTCTGCAGCCGCTCGCACCTGTGGCGACAAACTCCCTTGAAACGCGACAACGAGCAAGCGTCCTGTTTTGTCCCGCGTCTCAATAAGCGCTACTGCTTCTTGAGCATTCATCACCATTGGCTTTTCCAGCAGCACATCCAATCCAGTTTCCATAGCAAGCTTGGCTTGTGCAAAATGATAAGCATGCGGCGTTACAATAAAAACCGCATCTAAAGTTTTTGCATATCGGGCAATAAATGCTTTCCAATCCGGTTCATTGGGTGGAACGGGCTGTCCCGCTAATTTGAAAATGTTTCCCGCCGCTGCGTAAGCCTCCGCTGAAGGCTCACAAATCGCCGCAATCTGTGTATCAGTACGCTGGAGCATGGTTGTAATATGATGCCGCGCCATACCGCCGCAGCCAATAAATCCTACTCGAACCCGTTTATTTTCTTCCACAATAAGAGTACCCTTTTCAAAAGACTGATTTTGCCTGATTGTACCTCACTCCTCTTAGCATGGGACACCTATTAAAGCCAATATGGTATGCACGTCCAATCCCATACGGTATAATCTTGGCCTTAATCCGTATAGTTTAAATCTAAGAATAGAGGCATCAATTGTCTGCTGAAAAGCAACCGATAACCGCCGAAGATTTGTATCGCATAACTCTCGTCGAAGACCCGCACATCAGTCCAGATGGGCGTTGGATCGCTTATGTCCAAGTGACAGTCGATAAGCTGGACAACGGGTATAAACGTAATATTTGGCTGGCTTCTACCGAAGGCGAGAGCCCTTTCCAACTCACCCGCAGCGGTAAAGACTCCCAACCGCGCTGGAGTCCCGATGGCAAGTTCTTAGCCTTCACCTCTTCACGGGATGAAAAGCCACAGATTTATTTATTGCCCATTACCGCACACGGTGGTGAACCTCGCGCCTTAACCAGCCTACCCAATGGCGCAAATAATCCGGCATGGTCAGCCGACAGTACCCAAATCGCCTTTCTATCAGGTATGAATGCCGAAGCTCGCGCTCGTGAGGATAAGGATATTGAAGACCCTAAACCGCAGGATAAACTCGAAGGCAAGCACCGCAAAGAGCGCAAAGACCTTGAGGAATCCAAGCGTTGGGACCCGCGCGTCGTCGAACGTATTCCCTATCGTTCTGGCACCAGCTACTTAACTGATAACTTCACACAGGTGTATGTCATCTCTGTCGCCGAAGATTTACCTAAAGAAGAAGCCAAACCGCGCCGACTCACCAACGTTAATGCCGACCACAATCCGCCGCAGTGGTCACCCGATGGTCAGTATATTCTCACCGCCCGAATGAGCGATCCCAACACCGATGAACCTTGGCGTTGGAGTGTGCTTTTCCGCATTCACGTTGCCGATGGTGAACACGAGCAGTTGACCGACAATGATTTCAGCAGTTTCGCGCCGCTTGTCTCGCCTGATGGGCAGTGGATAGCCTTTGGTCGTCTCCCGCGCGAACAGCTCAGCGAACGCTACAATCGCCTTGCCATCATGCCCTTTTCGGGCAGAGAAATTCGTGATCTCAGTCTTCCTCTTGACCGTGATGTCGCAGACATCAAATGGTCACCCGATAGTCAAGCAGCATTGTTCACCGTATGGAATGAGGGGCATGTCGAGTTATATCGTGCTAACCTCGATGGCTCCGGCATCGACACTTTGATTGCAAAAGCAATGGATGTCGAAAGTTTTGATGTTCACGCCGAAGCGGGTATAGCCTTCGTAGGCAGTACTGTAGCTGATCCCTCCGAACTATACTGGCAAGATTCAAGCATTGATGAACCTGCCCAACTGACCACTGTCAATCAGAAATTCTTGGAAAGCGTCACTGTCGGGCCCTATCACGAAATCCGTTGGCAATCGCCGTCCAGCACAGAAATTCAAGGCTGGTACATGCTGCCAGTTGGCTATGAAGAAGGCAAGCTGTATCCTCTCGCGCTCAACATTCATGGCGGGCCGCATGTCATGTGGGGTCCAACCTTTAAGTCACAGTGGCATGAATGGCAGTTCCAAGCCGCCCGTGGTTACATTGTCTTCTTCTGCAATCCACGTGGTTCAGATGGCTACGGTGAAGCCTTCCAAATGGCACTTCATGCTGCATGGGGTCCGGTTGCAATGGATGATATTATGGCTGGTGTTGATGCCATCATGGCCAAAGGTTTTGTGGACAGCAAACGCCTTGCTATCACAGGCGGTTCTTACGGCGGCTTCATGACCACATGGATCACCAGCCACACTGACCGCTTTGTCACCGCAGCCTCGTTACGTGGTGTCTACAATATGCTCTCGTTCAGCGGCACGACTGATATTGTCAGCTTTACTTCTAACGAAATGGGTGTTGAACCGTGGGAAGACCCCACTTTCTTGTGGGAAAACTCGCCATTGGCACATGCCCACAAAATCAAAACACCGATGCTTTTGATGCACAGCGAAAACGACTTCCGTGTGCCCATCTCAGAAGGTGAACAGATGTATACGTACATCCGCCGTACCGGAGGCAAAGTCAAACTGGTTCGCTTCCCGCGTGAAGGCCACGAACTTACACGCACAGGTGAGCCGGAACATCGCGTCAGCAGCTTATTGCACATCATCAATTGGTTTGATGAGTATTGTTATCCCGAAAAGTTTCAACAAGCACAGGAGTAGGCCATGACCACCACTGTCTCTATGCTGGAACGCGCCCACGACTTACAGGATCAACTGGTCGAATGGCGGCGTGACATTCATATGCACCCTGAACTCAGTTTTCAGGAATTTCGTACCGCCCGCTTGGTGGCAGACACCTTGCGTGAAATGGGCATAGAGGTTGAAACGGGCGTTGGCAAAACAGGTGTGGTTGCCCGCATCGGTGAAGGTCGCCCCGCCATCGGTATTCGTGGCGATATGGACGCACTCCCATTACAAGAAATGAACGATGTCGCTTATAAGTCGCTTACGCCGAACGTCATGCATGCTTGCGGACACGATGCTCACACCTCAATACTTTTAGGTGTTGCACGATTGCTCAATAACATGGAAGACCGTCCACCGGGAGAAATTCGCCTGCTCTTTCAACCATCAGAAGAAGATGAAGACAGCGATCATAAGAGTGGTGCAGTCCGTATGATCGAAGATGGTGCACTCGAAAACCTTGACGCGGTCATTGCGCTGCATGTGAACAGTAACATTCCCGCCGGACAAATTCGCATCGCCACTGGCCCTAACTCGGCTTCGGTAGATTCTTTCAACGCCACTATCATTGGTGAAGGCTGTCACGGCGCATATCCGCATCAAGGTGTTGATCCCATTTTTATTCTGGCGCAGGTCATCAACGCCATTCACGGTATCCGCGCCCGCCGCATCAATCCGGTTCGTCCAGCAGTCATCTCCATTGGCGCGGTTCATGCCGGTGCAGCAAACAACGTCATCCCTGATGAAGTCCAGATGAACGGCACCATTCGTAGTTATGATGACGAAACCCGTGAAAAACTTTGGGCGGAGTTAGAACAGGCATTCACCGTAACAAGAGCATTCGGCGGTGACTACAAGCTCGAAATCATCAAGAGTTATCCATCCCAGCACAACGATGCCGAAGTCGCCCAACTCATCCGCGAAATCGGCGTATCCATGCTTGGTGAAGGTGGACTTTATCCCGAAGAACCCGGCATGGGCGCGGAAGACTTTGCCTATATGACACGCAAAGCCCCCGGCGCGATGTTCAGCCTCGGTGCGAAATTCGATGAGGTGAACCGTCCGCACCACAGCCCAATCTTCGATCTCGACGAGTCATCGTTTTCCGTTGGAGCGGCTATTCTTGCCGAATCCGCCGTCCGTCTCCTTAAATCCAAAGCCTAAAATAGGGCTTCGTAGGGGCTTGCCGCTGGCAAGCCCTATTTAGGCTTCTCTACAAAATCCAGCGATGGTGATGGACTAATCGCGCTCCAACCACCATCGACGATTAACGTCTGCCCAGTAATTTGCCATGCACCGGCCGACAACAAGAAAAGAGCCGCCTGAGCAATGTCATCGGGCTTGCTTACTTTTCCTACAGGGATAATCTTCCCCCATACTTCGTCGTAATTCGGATCGTCCACCAGATTGCGTGGCGTGGTCGTTGCCCCGGGAGCAACACAATTCACCGTAATGTGATACGGCGAAAGTTCCACCACCAGATTCCGTGCCAACATTTCCAATGCTGCCTTGCTCATGGCATAAGCCGAAAGATATTGAATCCCCTGATGTCCTGATACCGACGACATAAACAGGATGCGCCCTCCCTGCCCTTGCTCTCGCATCTGCCGTGCTGCTGCCTGAGCCAAAAAATACGACCCGCGCAAATTAACCGATGTCACCCGATCAAACATCTCTTGGGTATATTCAAAAAAATCACCCCACACGGTTAAGCCTGCGTTGCACACCGCCATATCCAATCGTCCGAACTGTTCAACCGCCGACGCAACCATCGCCTGCACGATATTGACATTAGCCACATCGCCTGCAAACGGCTGACAAATACCACCCGCTGCCCGAATTTGACCTGCCGCTTCTTCAGCTACTGCTTTTTCCACATCGTTCAGCATCACCGATGCCCCTTGCATCGCTAACTGCTCGGCAATGGCATATCCAATACCTACGCCTGCCCCTGTAACAATCGCAACTTGTTTCTCAAATGAAGCATCACTCATGTATAAAATTGCTCCTTAGCAAACAAACAGCTATTATACTGTCACAATATTAGTCATAAAAAAGCGATCCTATTCATGCCAAATCAATTACCCACTTTAGAAAATATTCTTGGCTCTGCTCAACTTGTCGCCGACACCCACACTACCGGTCATGGTCGCGAGGGCAAACTGCCCCTCACCGGTGACATGCTCCTCAATGAACCCAGCGGCAATCTCTTCGGCCTCACTCAAAACGTTGCGATGGGTTGGAATCCCGAAGAAGTCAACAACGAACAGTACCTCATCCTAAGCACCCATGGGGGTCTGCGCGCCCCTGATGGCTCAGCAGTTGCGCTGGGCTATCACACCGGACATTGGGAAGTCAGCTTACTTGTACAAGCCGCTGCCGAAACCTTCCGCGATCAGGGCAGCGTTCCCTTCGCTGCCTATTGTACCGATCCTTGTGATGGTCGTTCGCAGGGTACGGACGGCATGATGGACAGCTTACCCTACCGCAACGACGCTGCGATGGTCATGCGCCGCCTTATCCGTTCGCTACCCACCCGTGATGGAGTTATGGGCATTGGCACTTGCGACAAAGGCTTACCGGCTGTCATGTTGGCACTGGCCGGTTGCACCGATCTTCCGGGCATCGTTGTCCCCGGCGGTGTAACACTTCCCACTGAAGGCGCAGAAGATGCAGGCAAAATCCAAACCATCGGCGCACGTTACACTCAGGGACTCATCTCCATCGAATACGCCGCCGAGATGGGCTGCAAAGCCTGCGGTTCTAGCGGCGGAGGCTGTCAATTTCTCGGTACAGCCGCAACATCACAAGTCGTTGCCGAAGGTTTCGGCCTCACCCTACCCCATAGCGCCCTCAGCCCATCGGGTGAACCCATTTGGCTCGATATGGCGAAGCGATCCGCGTTGGCACTTCTGCGCCTCAAAGCCAACAATTTACCGCTTTCCAGTATCATAACGCCTGCCGCTCTTGAAAACACCATGCTCGTCCATGCGGCATTCGGTGGATCAACCAATCTTCTCTTACATATTCCCGCTATCGTTCAACAAGCCGGACTCAAACCGCCGACTGTCGAAGACTGGAATCGCATCAACCGCAGCACACCTCGCTTGGTCGATGCCTTACCAAACGGTCCTCGATTCTTCCCAACAGTACAGGTCTTCATGGCGGGTGGCGTACCAGAAGTCATGCTTCACCTCCGTCGAATGGGACTCCTCAATACCGACGCCCTTACTGTTACAGGCGAAAAGCTTGGCACTGTTCTCGACTGGTGGGAGCAAAGTGAACGCCGTCAAGCGGTTCGTAAACTCCTCCGTGAACAAGATGCTGTTGATCCCGACCTTGTCATTATGGATGCCGACTCTGCCCGTGCCGAAGGTCTGACCAGCACCGTCATTTTCCCAACCGGCAACCTTATGCCGCACGGATCAGTGATCAAAGCCACCGCCATTGATGCCTCTGTCGTTGACGAAAATCAAGTGTATCATCAGCGTGGTCGTGCAAAAGTCTTTACCTCAGAACGCGCAGCCATCAAAGCCGTCAAATCAGGTGGCGTGCAGCCCGGTGACATCATGGTACTGATCGGAATTGGCCCTCTTGGAACCGGCATGGTTGAAACCGCCCAAATTACCTCAGCCCTCAAATATCTCGATTGGGGTAAACATGTCACGCTTTTGACAGATGGACGTTTTTCTGGTTTCTCAACAGGCGCGTGTGTCGGTCACATCGGACCGGAAGCACTTGCAGGCGGGCCAATCGGTAAAGTCCGTGACGGTGATCTCATCGAAGTCATCCTCGACCGCCAAAACCTCACAGGCACAATTCATCTAATTGGCACGGTTGACCGCGATCTCACACCTGCCGAAGCCGCACTGGTTCTCTCTGCACGTGACCCGCATCCTGACTTGCATGTTCATGCTCACTTGCCAAATGACACACGTCTTTGGGCTGTATTGCAAGATGTCAGCGGTGGCACATGGGCAGGCTGCATTTATGACACCGACAAAATCATTGCCACCCTCAAAGCAGGTGTCCAAGCTCTAGCCGCACAAACCCAAGTCACAACCGAATAATTATATTTGTGTAGGGCATGGCGCTGCCCTGCCCTCGTAAAAAGGAACTCTTATTATGTACGCACTCGGCGGAGAACTTGTCGCCCGCACCCTCGCCGCACAAGGCATTTCAACTATTTATACGCTCTGTGGTGGTCATGTCATGGGTATTTATGACGGCTGCATCAATAACAATATTGTAGTGATCGACTTCCGCCACGAGCAAGCCGCCGCTCATGCTGCGGATGCCCACGCCCGACTCACCCGCAATATTGGCGTGGCAGTGGTCACCGCTGGCCCTGGAGTAACTGATGCTGTCACCGGAGTCGCCAATGCTTATGAAGCGCGCAGCCCACTCGTACTAATCGGCGGTGCAGCCCCACTCAAAACTAAAGGCATGGGCGCATTGCAAGAAATGCCACAGCTCAATATGTTCAAAGACATTACTAAAGCCGCCTTCACCATCACCGAAACTGAGAAAATCCCGCAGATGCTCCATGAAGCTTTCGAGATTGCACTCAGTGGGCGACCTGGCCCGATCTTCATCGAAATCCCTTTTGATGTACTGTTTAACGCGGTTGAACCACCAGAAATCCCATCGCGCGTCATCATCGAACCCGCCGCCCCCGAACTAACTGCCGTTGCTCAGATGTTTGAGATTCTGCGATATGCTACCAAACCCCTCATCATCGCAGGCACACAAGTCTATTGGGACTCAGCCCACACCGCCCTCCGCGAACTCACCGAGCAAACTGGCATCCCTGTTTTCACCAACGGCGCGGGACGCGGAACACTTCCCATGACTCACCCCAACTGCTTCAAGTCCGCCCGTAGCGCCGCATTGCGTGAAGCGGATGCCATCGTTCTACTAGGTACACCGCTGGATTTCCGCCTCAAATATGGTCAAGAAGGTTGGAATCCGACGGCTAAACTCATCCAAATTGAAAATGATCCAGCCGAGCTCAACCATAACCGTCAGGCGGATGTGTCGCTGACTGCCGACTCACGTCTTGTACTCGAAGCCCTCAGCGAAGGCTTGCAAGGCTTACGTTACGACGATTGGTTGCAAAGAATTCAGGCTGCGGAGGCTAAAAAAGAATCAGAACAAAAACAATGGGAAAAATTGGACGAGAGTCCCGTTAACCATTTCCGATTTGCTGCCGAACTCAATGGCTTTCTGGACAACGACACCATTCTCATTGGCGACGGTGGCGATATTGTGACCGCTTGCGCCCGTGTCATTAATGTGACACTGCCCGGTCAATGGCTTGATCCCGGCCCACTCGGATGCCTTGGCGTCGGTGCACCCTTTGCCATCGCCGCCCAACATCTTTATCCGAACAAGAAGGTGTTGATCATTAACGGTGACGGCGCGTTTGGCCTCAACGGTTTCGAGTTTGATACTGCTGTCCGTTTCAATTTGCCGATTGTCAGCATCGTCGGCAACGATGCCGGTTGGGGAAACATCCGAGTTATTCAACAACAAATGATGGGCGAAGAACGGGTTATTGCCACATCGCTTTCGCCCACTCGCTATGACAAAATCGTGGAAGCATTGGGCGGTTATGGCGAACTTGTCGAAAATCCCACCGATATTCGTCCAGCCCTCGAACGTGCCTTTGCCAGCAGCAAACCCGCTTGTATCAATGTTACTCTCGATCCCAAAGGACTCGCCAAAACTGCCCCTAACATGGCCTATATTATGTAAACGACGGGCAAACATATTATTCCCGCACTTTACCCCAAAAGGCATTTGCGCAGCCCTGTCCAAAGCTTTGGACAGGGCTGGGAATGCGGTTTAGTAATTGCTCCTTCTCAGTTCACCAACAACAACCTTGGATCTTCTACAATAATCTCCGGTGAATTCAACTCTGGATAATACAATCGCATCAATCCGCTAACACAAATATTCTTGTCCAACAATGTCATCGGATCATAACTAAACTTGCTCAAATCTTTGCGGAATACACGCACTATCATCTGACCATCATGAACGGTCGTAAAGCTCATATAAATGGCCTTCGGCAGATGATTAACCACCGAGTTAATTGTCCCGCATACTTTCACAATTTGTCCTACATATTCCATCGCATCAGTGGATTTAATCGTCGGCACTTCCCACGTTAGATTTTCCGGTGGTGCGATTGGATTACTAACCAAGACCGATTGCACCTCTTGAGTACGCGAATCATCAGATTGGAAAGCCATCAATCCGCCATCATCCGTTTTGACGATTAACATATTTCCGCTGGCTATCGTAAACGGCAGCGAATACGTGTGCTGAATATCATTGTGATATTGGTAAAATCCAGCCGGATAGCCGCGTGTATCGCCATACGAATACAATCCAGCTTGGCAATAACGCGTGTCAGCGTTAAATGGACAACTCACACCGCAGCTTGTCGTTCCCGAGCCGCCCGGATACAATACCGGATTACAATTCTGACCAGCCAGACATTGGCATTGTCTCCAAATCACATACAAACCGTCCCTCGTCTTGATGGGATTCGTAAAAGTATCACCCAATTTTGCACCTCGGTCGGTAATCCGCCGTCCCGCATCCACCAACCAGTGTCCTCGGAAAAGAATATCCCCGACCATCGACAAAGTGAGCATTTCATCGGTTTGAATGTCATCAAACTGGACAAACCGGACATCACCAGCCGCATACCCCTCAATAGTTTTATCGTCGAGAACCATCTCACCCATTGTGGCATCTTCGCGCCCGTCGCAGCCCACACAGGTTTGCCCGTTGCGCCAATTGACGTAAGCCACTTCTTGACCATCCACTTGCTTAATTACCGGCAATGGTCCCATCGACAGTGTCCCGCCATCCCCCTCGCCGCCATTACCAACTGCCGGAATAAAAGCCATATTCCCGGTGTCAAGTGAAAGTGCAAACAGTGCTTGTTGTTCGGGTTTCGCCAGCAGCGCGGCTCGAATTTGGAAATTCGTCGTCGGATATTCGCCAAATGCCCATATCGTGTTCCACTCTAAGCGATACCGAATAAACACAATCCCGTGTTGCTCGGCAATCACGGGCCAACCATTATCAGCAACCACGAAATTTGTTTCTTCACTTTCAGTTGAATACTTACGTACCGTTGGTTTGACGCGCCATTTTTGCTTGCCGCTGGTCGCGTCTAAGGCGTGAACATACAAATCTTTGCCAACCACAACGATCACATTTTGTTTAGCGCTAAAAGCAGGCATTGTCACCAATTCAACTCCTGCGTCATATTTCCACCCGATTTTTAGTGTTGATGAGTCGATAGCTACCAGATTATTATTCGCCGTTGCCACAACCATCGACCCTGCTGAAATCAAAGCAGTTGAAATCGCCCCGCCAAGATCAATACTTCGAATCAGATTGCCATTACTACCATCGAATTGATACAAATTACCGTTTTCGGAACCAACATAAAGCGCTTCGTTCAGATAAACAGGCGTACCCGTCAGCGTACCAATGCCCTCATAAGACCATAACACCTCACCACTGTCCTGTTTCAGAGCATGAACGGCATTATTGGCTACCATATACACGCGGTCGCCACCTGTAATCGGCTGAACCAAATCGGGTACAGCAAGATGATCAGTCTGGGACTTACCTTTTTTGTCCGCACTGTTCCAATCCCAAGCGAATTGAACCTGCTGACTTATGGTCTGCGGGGCGAAATTCGTATGGCTCGCGTTCTGCCCAAACTGTGTCCACTCTGGTTTTGAGTTATCAGGTGTCTGAATTTGATGGGAGATAAATCCGGTGGCGCTAACCTGTGGCACACCGTTCAATATGAAAAAACTG
This sequence comes from Aggregatilineales bacterium, assembly GCA_038251275.1. Taxonomy (GTDB): domain Bacteria; phylum Chloroflexota; class Anaerolineae; order Aggregatilineales; family Phototrophicaceae; genus CFX2. The sequence continues at coordinate 81,205 of JBBSBM010000017.1, read as the reverse complement.
ACAAATAGAAGACTAAGTCTATAAATTTCTTTCCAACGCCCCCGGTAGCACATGTAAATTCCACCTCGGTATCTTATCCGATGATAGGATTATACATGTTTTGTCCATTGGTACTTGTAAGCGCTAATGTTGACCTATTTCATGTCGCGTATAAACACACTTATTATGATTAAGGTTTAAACGTACAAACCACACTTAACCATCTCTCAACCATTCATCAACCTATTTAACACTTCTCAGCCGAAAATCGGTTAGGCATTACTCCTGAAAAAAGTTACAAAATGTTCTTCCAAATAGTAACCCGTTGCCTTCCATACTTCGCTAAACTGTATTTACCTTTGTGTAATTGTGTCTTGGAGCTTTTGTGTTACAAAACCTTCTCTTTGCGTCCTTGCCGGTTTGCAACTTTGTGTTAAAACTCTCTTCTCTGGGTTCAATCACATTGGTCTTTGCAGTTTCAGCGGATCGCTCGCTCAAATTCGCTACAACGGCACACCAATATGCAGGCGGCGAACACACGGGAGCAATCCGCTGCACTCAGCGGCATCAACCGAGTATCCCGTCATTCATAAATGCAGTTTCAGCGGATACTTCCCTCACAGCCGCCGGTCATTTCGGCGGAAATATTGCAAATTCCGCAAAACTTGCAGCTCATATGACAGTCTAGTATTTTGTCTTAAAGCCAACCGCTAACTTCTAATCGCTCTCTTTCACATGTGCATTGACAATTGCATCCAACATCGTCTCATCCACCCCATTACAAACCATACCTTCGGGGTAAATCACGATGTTCGGCCCTGCACCACACATGCTCAAACAGTTCGCGATTTCCAACTTCACAGGCTTCGGATATTGATCACCATTGACCTCATCCAGCAACGGTTCAAGCCTCTTAAGGAGCTTATCTGCCCGCCGCCCCATGTTACAGTATTGCCCTCGGCACACCACCACACGCTTACGTTTCGGGCTTGGAGCATCACTCATCAGAATCCCGCCGTCACTCCATCCTTACGCGGATCGCTGCCTCCGAACAACACGCCTGTTTCCTCGTCCCGCCGGATAATCTGTCCATCACCAAATACACCTCGCCCACGTCCACTCACAGGCCGCACCTTATGACCCAACTCGGCTAACCGCGCCATCGTACTAACTGGAATCCCTTCCTCCAGCGCCAATATCGAGTCGCCCGTTCCCTCTTCCAGACAAAAGCGGGGTCGGTTCAAAGTCTCCTGTGGATTCAGATCGTCATCAATCATCGCGCTCATCACTTGGAAGTGTCCCTGTGGTTGCATAAATCCGCCCATCACCCCGAAGCTGCTCCATAACTCGCCGTTCTTCAGTGCCATCCCCGGAATAATCGTGTGATAAGGTCGCTTTCCGCTGACCAGCACGTTCGGATGTCCAGCCTCAAGACTAAAACAAGCACCTCGATTTTGCAGGAACACACCCGTTCCCTTCGCAACAATCCCACTGCCCCATCCAAAGTACAAACTGTTAATAAATGAACAGGCGTTACCTTGTCCATCGACCACACTCAGATAAACCGTGTTCGTTCCGCCCAATGGTCGTCCATATTCCGGTGGAAGCATCGCATGGTCAGCCGATACTAAACTCCGCCGTTGCGCCGCGTACTCTTTACTCAACAAAGCTTTCACAGGTGTTGGATTATCACTCGCCATATCCGTGATATATTGACGTGCGTCTGCGAATGCCAACCGCATCGCCTCCACCATCAAATGTAATCGTTCTGGTGAATCCCACGCCATCTCACCCAGTTCCCAACCAGATGCCACATTCAACGCCTGTAACGCTGCTAATCCTTGTCCGTTCGGTGGATGCTCAAACACTTCAATTCCGCGATAATCGGTCGAAATCGCATCATCCCATGTCGAAATATGCCTCTTTAAATCGTCATGTGTCATCTTACTGCCGAGGCTCTGCAAAGTGGAGACAATCGCATCCGCCACCGGCCCGCTGTAAAAAGCATCGGGGCCTCCATCCGCAATTCCTTGCAATGTCTCGGCCAACCCCGGCAATTTCACAATCTGTCCGACCTTCGGCGCGTTCCCGTTGGGCAAATAATCTTCAGTGTTTGGACTTTGCCGTAAAAAGGCTTCAGTCGCCTCCCAGCCTGCCCCAAACACCGGATGCACCGGATAACCATGACGTGCATAATGGATAGCATCGACCAAAACATCTTTCAGAGACATTGTCCCATGCTTGGTCAACATTTCCTGCCAACCCGCTACCGCCCCCGGTACCGTCACCGCGTGTGGACTGCGTTCTGGCATGGTCTGATAACCTTCAGCCAGCATATCACCCAGCTTCAAAGCTGATGGCGAACGACCGCTTCCATTTAAAGCAGTCACTCGTTTTGTCTTCGCGTCATAATAAAGTGCGAAACAGTCTCCGCCAATTCCGGTTGAAGCAGGCTCGGTCACATTCAATACTGCTGCTGCCGCGATGGCTGCATCTGCTGCGTTCCCACCCGCCCGTAAAATAGCCAATCCTGCCTGAGAAGCCAAAGGATTACTGGTAGCGACCATCCCCCGCCTCGCCGTCAGCATCGAACGCCGCGATTGAAAGTCAAACGACATTGTTTTCATAAGTTTGTCTCCCTCATAGACTGATCAAATACTACCATATCCCACACCACGATTGTGACCAGTCCAACCAATTGGTATAGTTGGTACGCATACACAAATAAGGAAATCTCATGCGCGAAGCTGTTATCGTAGCTGGAATTCGTACTGCCGTTGGCAAATCGCATCGTGGTACAACCCGTAATACCCGTTCAGATGAAATGGCCGCTGCCGTCATCCGTAACCTGCTTGAACAAACCGGAGGCAAGCTCGACCCTGCTGAAATTGATGATGTAATCTTGGGATGTGCGTATCCCGAAGGTGCTCAAGGACTAAACTTTGCCCGTGTCACCAGCCTACGCGCAGGATTACCAGTCGAAGTTCCGGCCTTCACACTCAATCGCTTCTGTTCCAGTGGTCTACAAGCTATCGCCATCGCTGCTGAGCGCGTTATCGCCAACAGCGCCGACATTGTTATCGCGGGCGGTGCGGAAAGCATGTCTCTTGTTCCGAGAGGAGGCGTTCGTCGTAGTCCCAACACCTACCTCATGGAAAATTACCCTGAGGTATATATCTCGATGGGTTACACCGCCGAGCATGTGGCGGATGAATACAACATCTCCCGCGAAGACATGGATCAATTCGCCTACGAGAGTCATCAGAGGGCCGCTCGCTCCCTTGATGCAGGCATTTTCGCCCAAGAGATTTTACCGCTCAACATCGAAGAAAACGAAGTTGACCCAAACGGCAAACCACGCACTTCTACCATAACCTTTAATCAAGACGAACATCTCCGACGCGACACCAAACTGGAAGGTCTCGCCAAACTCAAACCTGCATTTAAAGAAGGAGGGCGTGTTACAGCCGGTAATTCCAGCCCTCTAAGTGATGGTGCTGCCGGTGTCATCGTCATGGAAGCCAATAAAGCCGCACAGCTTGGCATCAAACCTTTAGCACGTTTTGTCGGTTTCAGTGTGGCAGGTGTCCGTCCCGAAATCATGGGCATCGGACCAATCAACGCCGTTCCTAAACTGCTTAAACGCACGCAAATCAATCTCGATGACATTGACCTCATTGAACTGAATGAAGCCTTCGCCTCACAATCACTGGCTGTCATCCGCACATTAGAGATGAATCCTGACATCATTAATGTCAACGGGGGTGCAATTGCCCTCGGTCATCCGCTTGGCTGCACTGGCGCGAAACTGACTGTCCAATTGATTAACGAGATGCAGCGTCGTAAAAGTCGCTACGGCCTCGTAACCATGTGCGTCGGTGGTGGTATGGGCGCAGCCGGAATCTTCGAAAATCTAAATTAAAAACGGGCATAAAACCCGTCTTCTATACGATGCCAAAACGCTTCGGTAGGGGCACACTGCCGTGTGCCCCTTAAAAAACTAATCTCTGCTAATTCTCGCCCAAATATAGCTTCCGCACTTCTTCGTTATGCATTAGCGCGCCTGCACTATCACTCAACTTGACCTCACCGGTTTGTAGAACATAACCACGTTTTGCCACTTCTAGCGCCATCAACGCATTCTGCTCAACCAGTAAAATAGTTGTACCTTCAGTGTTAATACGCTTAATAATCTCAAATATGCCTTCAACCAATACGGGTGCTAACCCCATTGACGGCTCATCAAGCAGTAACAAGCGCGGTGCAGACATCAACGCACGTGCAATCGCCAACATTTGCTGCTCACCGCCCGAAAGCGTCCCACCCTTCTGATCAAGTCGCTCTTTCAAACGAGGAAACAGAACAAACATTTGCTCCATTCGTTGGCTGATAATACTCCGACTGCCGACATTCCATGCCCCGATCTCAATATTTTCTCGCACTGTCAGCAGAGGAAATATTCGTCGACCTTCAGGTACATGACCGATTCCCAAGGCCGTTACATCATGCGGCTTCATCATGGTGATATCATGTCCATCTAGCCGCACCGCACCGTGTCGTGGTCGCACCATACCGCTAATCGTTCGCAGTGATGTGCTTTTGCCTGCCCCATTCGAACCAACCAATGTGACGATTTCGCCCTGTTCCACCGTCAGATTTACACCCTTCAAGGCGTGTATATGACCATAATATGTATGTACGTTTTCAAGCTCAAGCAGCGCACTCATGACTGCTTCTCCCCATGTATAGCTTCCATTTCAGCTGTCGCCCGCCGACCTAAATACGCCTCGACAACACGCGGATTAGTGCGGATTTCTACAGGGTCACCTTCTGCAATTTTCTGTCCGTAATCCAACACACTGATCTTCTCACTGATGCCCATTACGACACGCATATCATGTTCAATTAATACCACAGTCACCCCACGCTCATCACGAACGCGCCGGAATAGCGTCATCGCTTCCACACTTTCATTCGGATTCATGCCTGCCGTAGGCTCATCCAAAAGCACCAACTTGGGATCGCTCGCCAACGCACGAGCAATTTCTACACGCCGCTGGTCCCCATACGGCAAATTTCGGCTGACTTCATCACCTTTATCCGATAAGCCAACGAAGTCGAGTAATTCCGCTGCCTTCTCACGCACATGTTTTTCTTGGCTGTTAAAGCCGCCCAACCGAGTAATCGTCTGAAACAAGGATATTCGCAAACGTGTATGCATTCCGACCATCACGTTTTCAACAACAGTCATCCCCGGAAACAACCTGATGCTCTGAAAAGTCCGTGACATCCCCGCACCATTCACTTGATCAGGTCGCAGACCGATAAGCGAACGACCACCAAAATTAATCGTTCCACTATCCGGTTTATAAATCCCCGTCAGTAAGTTAAACAGAGTCGTTTTACCCGCACCGTTCGGTCCAATTATGGCGCTGATGCTGCCTTGCTCAATGTTTATTGAAACATCGTTTACCGCAGTCAGGCCTCCGAATTTTTTAGTCAGACCGCTAACTTCTAAAAGTCCCATAATGCTTAACCTTCCACGCCAGTTTGTTTTTCGGCCTTCGATACCTGCAATTCCAAACGGCGCCGACCTTCAGGCATGAGTCCTGCTGGTCTGTATATCATCATCACAATAAGAAGAATACCAAAGACAAAACGCTCATATTTAGCTGGTTCAAGCTGTGTAGGCCAATCGCGGATATGGAAATCGCCACCACTAACAGCAATCACAATACCTGCAATTGCTACTATAGTCACTATAATTGCGATCATAATATTAACAGGCCCAGCGTTAGAAATTTCAGTCCTTTTGATCCACGGTTTTATATTGCGCCAAGCGATCCGTAAAAGAATTGCGGCAACAATCACTGCAATGATAACGATCACCGCTTGTGGGAGTACCGCATCAGCATTACGCCATGCGTTAATCTGTAAAGATAGATTTTTGAGCACTTGAAGATTCAACAACGTAACCACGCAAGCACCCAAAAGCACACCCTGAATACTGCCGATACCACCTACAATCACCATAGCCAAAATACTAATGGATTGAATAAGACTGAAACTCTCAGGGCTGACAAAAGTTTGTTTCGCCGCATACAACACACCAATCGCCCCTGCAAATGATGCACCCATCGCGAATGCGGTCAACTTCATGCGAACCAGAGGCACACCCATCGCCAATGCAGCAACTTCATCTTCGCGGATGGCTGTCCATGCCCGCCCAATAGGTGAATCTTCCAACCGACGAGCAATAAAGATGATGATCACAATTACCGCAATCGCGATAAAATAAAACAACAATTGCTGGGTTAGCGGTTGGGCATTCGAAATATCCAAGTGCAATAATCGTTCTACAGTAGTTACAAAATCCCGAAGAAATTGAGGTATCGGTGGTCGCCCAACCCCGTCAAGCCCTTGAGAACCATTAGTGAAATTAATGGGAGGATTGCCTACACTATCCGAGTTTTGCGCCAAAATACGGATCATCTCACCGAAGCCCAATGTGACAATTGCTAAATAATCCCCACGAAGTCGCAGAACGGGCAGCCCCAACACAATACCACCTACAGCAGCCACCACAACCCCGATAATCATAAACAAATACAGATAGCTACCGGGTACAACGAGGTTATTGATCTTCAAGTAAGTTTGTACTGGAGACGTGAACATCGCCCACAGATAAGCCCCTACTGCAAAGAACGCAATGTATCCGAGGTCAAGTAAACCCGCAAAACCCACGACGATGTTAAGACCAAGTGCCAACCCCGAAAAGATACAAATTTGAATAGCCAACTCAAGGTAACTGCCGTCATATAGTCCGAGTACTGGCAGCACAATCAACAACAACGCCACAACGATTAACGCTTTTATGCTGCGGTTAATGGGGAGGGCCAATGTAACGAATGGAGACAGCACTAATGGAGGAAATGCTAATGTACTCAACAGCGGGAATATCGTACTGCGACGGTCTAGCGATACTAACGCAAGAACGACAATTACGATGTAAATCAACAAAGCCGATAAGGCAATCCACGGGTTACGCAGTAGCCTACGAATATTCCCAAATGCCTTATCGGAAAGTGTAGCCGTACTCATCATCACACCTTCTCATCCACACGCTCGCCCAGCAAACCGCTTGGACGGAAAATAAGTACGAGAATAAGCACAAGGAAGGCAAAAATATCCGTATAACGGATACCAATTGCCGGGAAATAAACCAGAATACCATTCAGAAAGGATTCGAGCATTCCGAGCAGCAATCCTCCTAGTAGTGCGCCAGTCACATTCCCAATACCGCCTAAAACTGCCGCCGTAAATGCTTTAATACCGGGAATAAATCCTACAAATGGGTCAATCGTACCCACATTCATTCCGAACAACGAACCAGCTGCGCCACCGAACGCGCCACCGACAAAAAATGTCAGTGAAATCATAAGGTTGACGTTAATTCCCATCAACGATGCCGTGGTCATATCTTGGGATACTGCACGTATACCACGACCAAGTTTTGTACCATTCACGAAATAATTAAGCGCAATAAGCATCAACATTGCCGCAACAATCACAATCAATGACGTAATACGAAGATTGATGTTAGTTTGACCGATTGTAAACGCAATTGGTGTACTGAGAGCGGGAATCGTCGTAACCGGATAAGTAAGTTTAAAAGCATTCCGCGTAACCGCTTCAAAAGCACGAACAAGATCAGCGAGGAAGAATGATATACCGATTGCCGAAATGAGTGGTACAAGTCGCGGCGCACCGCGTAATGGACGATACGCAACCCGCTCAACCACCACCGCCAATAGTCCACTACATAGCATGGATGTCAAAACTACAGCTATTACGAGCGCAAGTGGACTCCACGAAGCAATAAATCCTGCATCTGCGATTCGTCGTAGGACTTCAAAGCCGATTACCCCACCAAACATAAAAATCTCACTATGAGCAAAATTAATAAATTTTAGTACACCGTACACCAAAGTGTAGCCCAGAGCGATCATGGCATAGACAAACCCAATGGTCACACCGCTAATGATCATACCCGGCAATTGGCGACCAATTTGGTCAGCCAGTACGATATTCGGGCGTGGTGTCGGAAATAAAAGCGCCAGTATATAAGCGAAAGTCGTCATGATTACCGCTGCAACCACGATGAAAATCAACATCTGTCCAAGTGGTAAAACGACGTAGCGAAATAGCCAACTTGAGGTGGCTCTATTAGAAACCATTTGTTGCTCCATTGAGTAAAGTCTAAAAAAAAGCGGCGGGTCGCGCTTTATAAAAACACGACACCACCGCCACGATTATTCGTAATGGGTTTACTTGGTACCCATCATGGAGTTCATAAGCGCTGTATAGGGTGAATCTACTGAAACAGTGTCCAGCAATTCATTTGTGCTCCACAGCGTCGGATCAGCACTCTTGACCTGAGACACATAGTAATTCGCTGTTGCACGGTCACCATAAGCGTCAAAGGTAATGTTACCGGTCAAGCCTTTGAAATCAGTAGTTGCCCGTACTGCGGATGCCACTTGAGCGCGTGTAGGCAGATCACCAGCGAGTGTTGCCGCAACCTGAAGAGCGTGCAGAGCAACAGCGGTCGCATCGTAAGATTCCGGGCCGTAAGGCTGTGGGTTTTCGCCGTACTTAGCCTTGTAGTCGTCAACAAACTTCGCAGCATCAGGGAATACTGACAGCGGGCCAGCAGCAGAGGTGTAGTATGTACCAACCGCTGCGTCACCTGCCAACTTGGCAAAATCAGAAGCGTCCGTACCATCAGGACCCATGAAAATGCCCTTGTAACCAGCTGCACGAGCTTGGCTCAGGAAAACGGCAGTTTGGTCATAGATACCACCAAAGTAAATGGCATCCGGTGATTGAGCCAAAATTGGCTGAATAATACCGTCAAAGTTCGACTTTTCTTCTGTTCCTTCGAAACCAAGCACGGTGATGCCGTCTGTGGTGGCTTCTTGTTGGAAGAAATCAGCAATACCCTGACCGTAAGGAGTCTTGTCATGCAGCACATACACAGTCTTGACTGTGCCGAGTTTGGCAAGGAACTTCGCGCCGGTTGGGCCCTGATTATCGTCACGACCACAAACACGGTTGACGACAGGAAGACCGCGTGAGGTTACGCGAGGATTAGTGTTAGCAGGTGAAATCATCGCCAAATCGTTGGCGTTGTAGACTTCTGATGAAGGAATTGCGACACCGCTGTTCCAGTGACCGATGACCACCAAAATAGCGGGGTCTTGTACCATATTTTGGGCATTCGATACACCGACATCAGGGGTTGCTTGGTCATCAAACGGTACATACTGAATATCATAGCCCATGTCAACAAGGGGTTGCTTCAAATCGGCAATTGCCAATTCAACCGCGTTACGCATACTCGTACCAGAAAGTGCCTGACCGCCGGAAAGCGGGCTTTGCGAAGCGATCTTAATGACCTTCGCATCTTGGGCACCAACAAATGTCGCGCTTAGTGCCAGCGCAACGATTGCCAGTAAAGCAAAAAGAAAGTACCGTTTAGTCTTCATATACATCTCCATAAAATTGTGTAATCAGCTACACTTCAGATATTCTTATGTACCGGGAGCGTCAAATCACCAGAAAAAATAGTCAAATAAATCTCTTATATTCTGTCAATTTGATACATGTGGTACAAGCGAGGGAGCATAACATGTATTACAAAAAGCGACAAGTGAGCACTGTCAAGTACTAATGAGAACCAATTGATGTCACAAAATAACACATTGCGCGGAGTAATCTTTGGCTTATTAGCGGCAGCCATTTGGGGTGGCATGTATGTCGTTTCAGACGTGGTGCTGAAAATCATTCCACCTTTCACCTTGTTAACGATGCGCCTGTTGCTCGGCATACTCGTCTTAGGAACAACGCTGTATCTTCAACGTACCCGTTTACAGCGACCAACCAGATTACAAATCTTCCAACTCATCGGTATTGGTATCCTCGGATTTGGAATTAGTGTCGGCGCACAATTCGTTGGTACAGACGAATCGACCGCAATCAATGGTTCGCTCGTAACCAGTGCATCACCAGCCTTCATCTTAGTGTTTGCCGCAATTATCCTCCGTGAAAAACTCACTTTTCAACGGGTCTCCGCCATTGTCTTAGCGTCACTTGGCGTACTCGTCATCATTGACCCTAGCAAAGCTGACTTTAGCTCAGAAACTTTTCGGGGCAACATTGCGCTAGCCATAGCCGCCGTTACGTGGGGTTTGTATTCCATATTAATCCGTCGAGTCAGCGCCAAAATGGATACACTCATTGTGACCTTCATTGCGTTTATCGGCGGCCTTATTCTCACAGTTCCCCTATCAGCTATCGAATTACAAACGCGTCCCATTGGCACAGTTGATTTCGGCACCATTTTAGGCGTTCTCTACTTGGGAATTATTTCCACAGCTGGAGCAATGTGGCTCTGGAATCGCGCCTTTGCCCTTGTTGATGCCTCCATCGCCTCCCTCACCTTTTTTGCACAACCCTTAATCGGTACAGTTTTAAGTGTCATCCTGCTCAAGCAACAAATCCTTACACCGTTAATTATTGGTGGTACACTCATCATCTTGGGGGTACTCCTTTCGATTTATTCACCCGGCAAATTATTCTCAATAAGAAAAACGGCTAATGGTGAAACCAATTAGACACTGCCAATGTGAAGTGGGGTGAACTTTTCGAGCCAGTGAAAATGGAACAAAGTACGATCCAAAAACTGAGCGAATGCACGGCGCAAAGAACCGAGTTCCAAGAAAGTATGGTTATGGCTAACGGCTTGTCGAGCCGCTTTCCAAACATGTTCTTGTGGATTGAGTTGTGGGCAAGCTGGCGGGAAGTAAATGAATTCTAAGCGAGGGTGTTGAGTTAGGAAAGCACGGATGGCCTCGCCACGATGCCAAGTCGCCCGATCAAGAAAAAGAAGAATGGGTTGAGTTGGAAAGACCGTCAGTAGATGGGACAAAAAATGAAGGGTGGTCTGACTATCGAGACCCGGTAGACTGAGCGCCACTTCCTGACCCGATTCGAGGCACAATGCACAATACCAATGTTGACAATCCCGCTGAGGGCTTACCCGTATAATGGGACGCTGACCAACCGGATACCAAACGCGTCGAGTGGTCGCTTGCAGGTACAAACTCATTTCATCCATGCTCACGATGATCCCTTGCGGATGTTCTTGTTTGAAATCGGTCACTTTTTTTCGGTCTCCGCTTCAAAATCGGCAATAACGACCTCATTTGGGCGTGAACGGTAAATCCCTTCGGGTTGTTGGAAGGAGAAACCCGCCTCAATCAACACTAAGCGATAGGATTCGCGACTGCGGTAACGCACCCCATACCACTGCTCAATGGCGGTTGCCACCGTTTCGACTGTCCAAAAGGCATCGGTCTGAGGCTGCCTCTGTGCGCTCAGCGCTTGTCGTGGGGTCATCTGTTGCAAGCGTTGTCCGAGTTCAACTCGCTGTTCAGCGCTGAGTTTACGATGATTCCCCCCCTTCCAACTGGGCTTTAACCCCTCAACCCCTTCTTTTTGATAGGCTTTTACCCAATCGGCCACCGTTCGCCGTGCCGCCCCTGTCACTTCTTCAATCAGGGTCATGCTCAGGCCACTCCCATCCATCCGCACCCCTTGTAGCCGTCGCAGTTCCAACGCCTCCCGTGTTTCACGTTCGCGTTCTTCGATGTCCCTGATTGCTTCTTCGCTCAAATTGAATTGTCTATGTTTCATCTCTCTATTCTAACTTATGCGGCTTTTATTTGGTTTCACCATGAGTTGTCTTCAAAGTAAACATGCGGCTATGAATAGCTTCGGAATAAGCCTGTGAATAGGTTGCAAATTTCACCTATTACGTCTATTATCGCGGCACCTTAATCATGACGAGAAAATAGATGTTTATGAACATGCCAAAACGCCTATTTAAGTTACTCACAATACTCCTCATTTCTCTTTTATTAGTAGTCAATGTCCATTCTCAAGACAAGACCAAGTTAACCATTGGTACGAACTACATCATTGACGTACTCAACCCAACCACCAGCCTCTACGGCTACGCTGCGCCGAAATCCTCAACCTGCTCCGTCAACTTCGAGATGATCACGGTATCAGCATCCTCTACATTACTCATGACCTCGCCACCGCTGGCTTTTTCACCGATCGAATCGCCGTCATGTATCTCGGTCGTATTGTCGAAATTGGTACGACAGCCGACATCTTAAAGCATCCAAACCATCCCTACACCCGCGCTCTAATCTCAGTGATTCCGGTTCCCAATCCACGCAACCGCCGCGAACGAGTCATCTTGCAGGGTGAAATCCCCAACCCGGCCAACATTCCTTGCGGCTGCCGCTTCCATCCACGCTGTCCCATTGCCATTGACGAGTGTCGTAAAATAGATCCACATTTATTGCCCGAAGCCAGCATCCATCAAACTGCTTGCATTCGTGCCGACGAAAATATTCTGGTTAAAAACACATGACAAATCAAAAATTATCGCCTTCCGAATACTTGGATGCCCTCATAGCCCTACCCAAATTGTCTGGTGAGTCTGTATCGCACGATGGCAAATATATCGCATGGATGTGGATGGGTATCGGTGCAGCCATCGATATTTATGTTGCTCCTACGGATGCCTCAGCCCCACCTATTCAACTAACAAACACGCCACGACATACCTATTTAATCTCATGGCTTCCGACCGATGACGGCCTCATCGTCGCTCAAGACCAAGACGGCAACGAGCGTTTGCAACTATTTATAATTAAACTCGATAGTCCAAATCATTTCGAACCGCTGACCGAAGCCAATCCTAATTACTACATTCATGGCGGGCAATTACATCCCAATAGAAAGTGGCTTATTTACGCTGCCAACACTGATATTGATACAGGTGAGGAAATCGAAGCGACTTGGGTTTATCGGCATAATTTGGAAACAGGCGAACGCAAACCGTTAGCCAAACCACAAAAAGGAGCATATTACAATCCGCGCTTGAATCGGACAGGCACACACATCCTTTACAATCGCAAAGACCTAAATCCCTCTGGCAACCAGCTCTGGCTTGTTGATATTGAAGGTAAGGTTGACCGCGAGATCATAATCGTGGGCGACGATAAAAAAGTTTATGGCTCTTGGTTCATCAATAGTAAGCGCATCCTATTTCGTGCCGAAACCGCAACCCATTTTCGTGTCGGCGTTTATGAAATTGAATCGGGCGATGTACGTTGGCTTATCGATGACCCGAATCGAAATATTGATAGTGCTTATGCCCCTTTTGGCGGTTACATAATCATCAATGAGGTGAAGGAAGCCCGACTCACGAGTTTCTTGATAGATGCAGAAACCGGCCAAGAAACGCCTATACATCTTGCACAAGGCAACCTCCAACCTATTGCCCAAACTCGCGACGGAAAATGGATCGGCAAATATTCTGGTGCAAATCAGGTCACCGATTTAGTACGCTTCTCACCCGATAACGTCGATCCGCAAACCTTCCAAAGCCTCACACAAGTCAACGAACGAATATCGCTTACTGCAAATGATCTCGCACCTGCCGAAGATTTTCGCTGGCAATCCACTGATGGCCTTGCTATTCAGGGCTGGCTCTACCGCACTCGTATCGAACCCAAAGGCACAATCATTTATGTACACGGTGGCCCAACCGCCCGCAGCGAAGACTCGTTCGACGACCAAGTTCAGTTCTTTGTCTCGCAGGGCTTCAACGTCCTTGATCCCAATTATCGCGGCAGCACCGGTTTTAACCGCGCATATACCGAAGCCATCAAATTGGATGGTTGGGGTGGGCGCGAACAGGAAGATATTCGCACAGGTATCGAAGCCATCATCGCACAGGGTATCGCTCAACCCAGCAAAATTGGCATCACCGGCACATCCTATGGCGGTTACTCGTCTTGGCATGCTATTACCCATTTTCCCGCCGATGTCATCAAAGCTGCTGCACCGATTTGCGGCATGACTGATTTGGTGGTGGATTATGAAACCACTCGTCCTGATTTACGCACTTATAGCGAGGAGATGATGGGCGGCAGTCCGCGGCAGGTTCCTAAACGTTACTATGAGCGTTCTCTCATCAATTTCGTCAAGGACATCCAAGGCGACTTGCTTATCATTCAAGGGCTGCAAGACTCCAACGTCACCCCTGAAAATGTTCGCACCGTCAAATTGGCACTCGATTCTGCCGCCATTGAATATCAAATTCTGGCCTTTGAAAACGAAGGTCATGGCATTGATCGTCCCGAAAATCTAAAGATACTTTATACACGTCTTGTCGAATTCTTCACCCAAGCCTTCACGGATGAACCATATGACTGACTCGCCCATTGTCTGGCATCCATCAACCGAATATACCGAAAACAGCCGTGTCAAAAGTTTCATGCGCCAACATGACATTGAAACTTATGAAGAGTTACTCACTCGTTCCGAAAATTTAGAATGGTTCTGGGATGCCTTCATTCAATTTTCCGGCATCGAGTTCTACAAACCCTACAGCCAGATTGTCGATCTTACACGCGGCTTGCCCTTCCCCAAATGGTTCGTAGGCGGTGAAATCAACATCGCCCACAATGCACTCGACAAATGGGCATTAAATCCCGCCACAGCCAACGACACCGCCTTAGTTTGGGAAAGTGAAGCGGGCGACTCTCAGCAATTCACCTTTCGTGATCTTTATCAACAGGCCAATAAAGTCGCTAATGCTTTACAAGAATTAGGCATTCAACGTGGAGATCGTATTGCCATCTACATGCCACTTATTCCCGAAACAGTCATGTCTGTCTTTGGCATCTATAAAATCGGTGCGGTTGTCGTGCCCCTCTTTTCCGGCTTTGGATATGAAGCCATCACCCTTCGTTTAAATGATGTAGGTGCAAAGGCCGTCATCACCGCCGATGGCTTCAATCGTGGCGGCAAGTGGCAAACCATGAAAGCCATCCTCGACCACTCGCTCGAAAATGTGCCAACTGTAGCGCATGTTCTCATCGCTGAACGCCAAAATGGTCACCACATGCAATCAGGACGCGATCACGCATGGAATGATCTCGTGACTCGCCAAGCTCCTGAATTTGTGACCGTTCACACCGATGCCGAAGAAATTTGTATGATCAGCTATTCCTCCGGCACCAGTGGCAAACCAAAAGGGATTGTCCAAGTTCACGGCGGAGTCGCTGTCAAATCGGCTGAATTCGGCATCCTCAATTACGATTTAGATCGTGGAGATGTCATTCACCAAATCACTGACTTTGGCTGGATGATGGGACAAGCCCCCATGTTACGCGGTTATTCGGCTGGCGCGACCTTACTGCTCTATGAAGGGTCACCGACCTACCCTACACCTAATCGTATGTTCGAACTCATCCAAAAACATCGCATTAGCGTTTTCGGTGCGCCTGCCACCGCCCTGCGCATTCTGAAATCACAGGTTCCTGATGCGCCTCAATCTCACGACATCAGCTCAATAAAACTACTCACCCACACGGGCGAACCCATCGACACCGACACATGGCAGTGGTATTTCAGTTGGACGAACGGTCGCGCACCGATCATCAATGTCAGCGGTGGCACTGAACTCTTCGCCGAAATTCTCGCTTCCGGCTTTATGCAGCCATTAAAGCCAAACTGTTTAGGTATCACACCTGCCATCAGTCCAATTGTGGTCGATGACAATGGACAGCCTGTCCCCAAAGGTACACCCGGCTATCTTTGCTTCTCCCTCCCCCAACCTGCCCAAACACGCGGCTTCTGGAATGAAGATGAGGCACGCTATCTCCAAACCTACTTTCCACATGGCACGCATATCTGGTGGCACGGCGATATTGTCCAAGTGGATGGCGAAGGTTTTTGGTTTCATCAAGGACGCGCCGATGATGTTTTGAAAATAGCAGGACGACGTACTGGCCCCGGCGAAATCGAAGACATCGTCGGTCGTCTGACAGCCATCCAAGAATCTGCGGTCATCGGCGTGCCCCATCCCCTCAAAGGTGAAGAAATGATCGTGTTTGCCGTTCTTAAACCAAATGCCGTAGTCTCAACTGAGGGCATCAAACAGCATATTGTGGACTCACTTGGCAAGCCCTACGAACCCGCTACGATCTATTTAGTCGCGGACCTACCCAAAACCCGCACTGGAAAAATCATCCGTCGCCTCATCAAACGCCATTATCTTGGCGAACCGCACGGCGACACCTCCAGCCTCAATAACCCCGAAGCCCTCAATGCCATACCGAAACAATAAAATCCACGAGATCGCGAATGATTGTAGGGGCGGAACATGTTCCGCCCGCGTTCAATCTCCTATCTAACAACAATGAAACTCTTATATCCAACGTTTATTTTAGGTTTGTCAACAAACCCTTTCCCAACCAAACTAAACCAAATCCGCTCTATCCTTCGCCTGCAAAGTTAATACCAAACCTCGCAAACAGTTACAAAATGTTCTTCCAAAACGTAACCCATTGTCTGTTCTTCTCTGCTAAACTCATATCACCTGCAAATCTAGCAATTGGTTACTTCCTAATTTCTTTGCAATTGAAAAACACCTTAGGGTTCTCTTATGTACTTGGCGCACTGTGCGAAGCCTGCTATGAATGGTGATTTGATTGTCTCCGCATTGGTCTCTGTGTTCTCAGCGGCTCCGCGGTTTAAATGCATATGTATTGCATTTTCGGCCGTTTTCTCACCTGTATCCGCTGCAACGACACAACAACGACACCGCGGCGGACATACGCGAGCCAATCGCGGCGTTCAGCGCTTTCAGCCGAGCAATCACGCTGCATTTTGTGTCGATTCAGCGGCGTCATCCGTACTTCCCGCACGTCATTTCAGCGGGAAAATTGCAAATTGTGCAGATAGTGAATCAAAAAGGCTAGCAGGAACATTTCCGACTAACCTTCTTAACGGGTTATATTGCTTTAGAAGCTAAAGACTACTGACTTTACTAGGCCCGCTTTTGCAGTAAGAACGTCGGCACAACTGAACCACCGCCTGCTGTCACGTTCAACAACGCTACTGATGAAAGACGTGTCAAGCAACCATGAACCGTATGTCCATCGAACACATAAGGATTCGCGTCCACAAATCGGGAGCTAATATCCAATTTCCCATCAATGTATGCAGGGAAGTCCTTATAAATGACGGTCACTTTTTCCTGTACCACGTATGAATTATCAAGTGCCTGTTTGAGTGTTTCATTCCACTCATCTGCCGAGGCTTCCCATCCAATGACAACACCTTTACCGCCGTATTCGTCATTTGGCTTCAAGACGAACCGGTCGCGGTTTTCAGCAACAAAGGATAGTAGATCAACTTCTTGCCCATGATAGCGCGTTTTGCGGTCTTTCACTCGCCGCGTCCACGGAATATGCGCGTTGATTGCTTGCCGTTGTTGGTCATCAAATAAATGTCCATTTTGTTCATCGCTCAACATGGCTAAACTAGCTTTTTTGGCCAGCAGCTTCGCACTAAACGAGTTGGACATGAAAACTTTCCGGTCGCGTATGGCCTGTACAAGCGGGTTTTCCATCCCCATTTGGTGGATTAGTTCACTGCATAGGACTCGCTTGTAGATGAGATCAACGCGGAAGTCACCAATCCATAAGTTGCCGTCTTTGTATTCCATATTTCTTGGATCAGCCAGAACCGCTTTGATGCCATGTCGCCCAAAGAATCGCCGGATAATTTCATGCTCATTTAGAGTAGGAACATGGCCCCAATCCACAATGGCGATCTGGGGAATGCCCACACCGCCCCACTCGCGGTAGCCACGCATTAACACCGCTAGTAATTTGCCGCACATCGGCATACTTTGTACGGCATAATACTTCATAAAGCGCTTCATCGGCTCAAGTGTCATGAAGAGCTCGGATAGAGCATCTTCGTAACCCATACCTGCCGGAGTCTCAGCGTTGTATTCTACGAAGTAAAGTTTCTTTTCCTGCCCCAAGAAAAATGAGTCCAACCTTGAAGTCGTCCATGGTACGGCTCCACCAATGTCGAGGCTGAATAAATTTTCCTCGTAGGGCTCAAGATCGAGCTGGCCGCGCAAATTTGGATCAGTTAAACACGCTGCATGTAACCGCGAAAACGCGCTGAGTAACGTCTCAGTTTCACGTTTCAGATAATCCCACTCTTCTGAGAGGTAAAAGTGGGGACGGATAACCGTGCTAATCGGGCGATCCCCAAAATACAGCCCTTGCGGCCTTAGTCGAGTGTATAAATCAGCGCTAGTATCCGCTGCGAGTTGATCATCGAGTAAACTGTGGTAACGGTCTATCGCTTCCTCGGCCATTGTTTATTTGCCGCCTTTACCGAGCTTGCCCCAATAGTAGCGGTCGCGCGTGGCCTCTTTTGACTTAGCCAACCGGATGCACATATCTGCCATATGAGTGACCATCCAATCGAAGTGAACTTTGCCGAGCGAATTCACATCCATATCTGGCGCAGGATTCATGAAGTCAATCGCGTAAGGCATGCCGTCCTTGATCGCGAATTCCACAGTGTTCATGTCATATCCAAATGCCTTAACCAATGTCTTGGCATCCTTCACGATGCGTTCATAAAGTTCCGGCGAAAAGTCATGTTCATCGTGATATTTGCGTTTGGTTGGATCGTACTTCATTACGTAAATCTCATCTTGCCCGAGGCACATACAACGAGCGTAATTGTCCCATTGGATGAACTCCTGCAAAATCATGGTCAGAAGACCACTTTCGTTGTAATGCCAGATGAGTTCTGGGACGTTGTTGACAACATAGACTTCTTTCCATCCCCCACCATGCGCGTCTTTAAGGACACAAGGCATCCCGCCAACCTTTTCTACCAGCACATTCCAATCCATTGGATAGGTCAGGTTACGGAGGCTTTCGTTATGGACAATGCCCGGTACATAATCTTTGTTAGGTAGCACCAGTGTTTTCGGGGAAGCTACACCAACTCTATCTGCCAAGGAGGCTCCAAAGAACTTGTCATCTGCCGTCCACATAAAAGGATCGTTGATAACCTTTGTTCCTTGCAATGCAGCATTCTTTAAATAAGAGCGGTAATAGGGAACTTCATGTGAAATCCGGTCAACAATTACACGGTATGGGCATGGTTCATTCATGCTCGTGCCGCCCAATTTGACGTATTCAGCGATCACTCCGTCATTACGTCGGTTTACTTCTTCGATAAATGCGGGCGGCCAAGACCATTCACGGCCTACAAATAAGCCAATCTTCAATGGTTCTGCGGGGGATTTAGGGGCACGTGAGGTCGCTTTTGGTGCAGTGGTCTTCGCAGCAGGGGTGGTCTTTCTTGTTGCCATCAGTGCGCCTCCAATAATCATTACTAATTTTGGGCGATTATAACCAGTTTATGTGACTGTTGCCTACTAATCATGCCCATTAATATAGGTTTGAACCATTTTCTGCCAGTATGGCCAATCATGAGACCAGCCATCCCACTCACGCAGCGCGTTACCAATGTCTTTGCTCCATAACAATCCAGAGAAGTTTCGAGCACTATCCATCAGGCGATCATCTTTTCCACTCGCCATAATAATGTCGATATGACGAAGTAGTGCCAACCGTCTATCATCATGTTCATTAGCAATAAACTGCATCGGATTATTCATATAAACGTTATCATCCGAATATCCACCCGTGAATCCACGAATATCATACAGGCCGCTTAACCCAATAATCCGATCAACCTTATCGGGGTGATGTAATCCAAAACTCATGGCGTGGAATGCACCAAAACTCGCCCCCAACGTCATCAAGAATGGATTCCAGTTCTTATTGCTGAGTAATGGCAGAACTTCGTTGTAGAGATAATTATCATATTGTGTTTGTCGCCATGCCCGTGCGCCGGGATGCACACCATAGTTGTACCAACTTTCAGCGTCCACACTATCCACGCAGCAGACTTGCAGCCAACCACGCTCCAGTTGTTCACCCAGAAGTCCCATCATGCCGCGATCTTCCCACTCGTAATACTTACCCTTCGAGGTTGGGAAAACCAATACCTTTGCGCCTCCATGACCAAAAATCAGGAGTTCCATATCGCGATTCAACGAAGGGCTGTACCAACGATGATATTCACGGTTCATGAATGCTATTGCTCATTTCGTATTTGTTGATTCAAGAGCGGTCTGTACGGCTGCCGATGCGTTCAATACCCCAGCCCCTTGTTGCTCTACAGGTATCCCATTGAGTCGCTGAGCCGTGCGCGTCAGAATAGCGCGAATTTGGCGGGGTGTCAAACGAGGATTGGCCTGCAACATTTGGGCAATAACCGAGGTCACGATTGGAGCGGCTACTGATGTTCCATCCACATGTTGATGCTGGGTGTCGATAATCTTGTGGGCATGAATTCGAGCCTCAAGTTTATGATACAAACCCTGATCTTTTTTGATTTCATCTTTGGGAAATCCAAGGTCATTGTAGCCTTCAGTAAGCAAGATTTGCACCTCTTGCTCGCTTGGCTTTTGCAAAAGTTTCCCTAGCCAATGAGCTTCTCGTGCCACACTTGAATGTGGCATTATAGGTGAGGCTAACCAATTAGCTGGAGCGATTATTTCTGGCTTGCGGGTACCATCATACACGACTCCGTAATTATGATGATAAGGAGTCCATTGGGATTCATCGAGAGAGTTATGATCATCGAACCCTCCTACCGTAATCGCTTCAGCCGCGCTTGCTGGAGGTAACAAATAATCAACATGACGGTTTCCAGCAGCTACCACTACGGTCACGCCTGCTCTGGTTAATTTGCGAATAGCTTTATGAAGTAGGTGATCAGCCTTGTTATAAACAAAATCACCCCCAACCGAGATATTGACCACCCGCACATTAAATCGTTGGTAGGTATCAATCAACCAACGTAACCCTCGCAGGATATCAGCTTCTTTGATATGTCCTATGGGTGTACTTACTTTGACCAAAACTAAGTTTGCGCCTGATGCAATTCCTCTATACTTTCCATTTGACATTGTCCCATCACCACAGGCAATAACACTGGCCATTTGACCGTGCCAACTTAAATCATTTGTAGTGAAATCCGTTACTTGTTCAGTAATGTGATGAGTCGATGCGTCTGCATGAACCAGAATACGGCCATTAAGATCGGGATGTGGGTAGAATCCGGAATCAATAAATGCGACAGTAACGCCTGCACCATTATATGTGCCAAGTGCACCTGTACGTTCTGGAGTCGAGAGTATTGTAGGTTCGCCAGCTTGAAAGTTTGGATAGTTCGATGTGAAAATGGGTGCTGACATAGCCAACTAAAATGATAGAACCAAGCAAAATACTTGGTCTTGAGAATAAATAACAATCAATTGTACAACAGTTTAACCAAATCTTAATGTGCTATTTGCTACATAACACTTGTTAGTGTGCTGATTCCTTCGGAGTTGCCACAGCAAGGAAATCACTGGAAAAGCGTTGTACATAGTTATCCATTAACTCATTGACCCGATCAATTTTGTCTGATACGAATATCAGGCCAGCATGATCTTTTTTGTCCGATTTCCAGACGACTTCCGGATCATTATAGGACGACATATCGGGATGTTCTTGGCGTGCTAGAGTGTTTATAAGGCCGCCGTATTTCTGGATGGGCTTTAGTGGCTTGTATGTTTCACCGCGAATGGTTGCAATTTCAAGTTTCGCCCATTCCGACCATGGATTAATACCTGTCGATTGCTCAATTAAGTCTGAAATATTGGCTCCTCCCACACGTGCCGCCACTTCCAGAAAATACATCTCTCCATCCGCGTGCCCTTTGATGAACTCGGCATGGGTTACGCCGCGCTGCATCCCTTGCGACTTCACCATGGCCACATTTATGGCCCTGAGCGTGATTGCATCTCTCGACTTTGGCGATATTGTTTGCGTCGTAAAAATACCGCCATCATGGTAGATACTAAGGGGTGGTTTGCCATATTTTTGTGAGCTGGAAAAGACAACTTTGCCATCCCAAATCACTGAGTCCACATGGTAGACGTCACCGGGAACAAATTGTTCCAACAAAAAACTTGACTGTTGATCACCCAATTGGTCGAACCAACGCCATAATTCTTCCGAGTTGTTGATCTTCTTGATACCCATTGTGCTCGCTTCAGTCCGTGGTTTCAGTACCCATGGTGCGGGTACAGCATCCATATACTCACGTATGGTGTCAAAGTTAAAAACGGAGGTGAAACGGGGCACACGTATGCCATTGGCATTTGCCCGCATTCTCATAGCTAGCTTATCGCGAAAGAAGCGTGTGTGGCTCTGCCCCATTCCGGGCAGACGCAAGTGTTCGCGCAGAGTGGCTGCATTTTCAACATCGTATTCATCCAGCGCAATGATTTGGTCAATCTTATTCGAGCGAAATAGATAGCTAATAGCATAGATCATATCTTGCACTTTGGTCATGTCCGGCATGAGAAAAACTTCATCCAGACTTTCGCGTGGCCATTTTTCATGCGCAATTTTCTCTTCAGTAAGCAGGAAAACTTTCGCGCCTTCTTTTTTCGCCTGCCGCATGAAGGCTTCGCCTTTAAAGTAACTTGCCAAACACAAAATAGTTGGTTGCGACATTTGAACATCCTGTGGGTGAAGTACGTTATTAATAATGGTCAGATAATAGCACGTCAAACTTAAACGACAAAATTCTGTTGGAGTTCATTTTCCCAAGGCGATTCACATATCTTGACGGAGCAAGAAATCAAGATTATCATTCACTTAGTTAAGTTAATTAACTGATTTCCTGAAGAACTCTCCCTAGTCAAACTTGAGTACGAATGAGTACGAAATGGATATACCAGATGATGATCGAATAGCAACAAATGAGTTGGCAGCTAGGTTCATGCTCGTTTTTGATGCGTCGTTCAAACAAATGTCGCAACGCAAACATCACAACCACGTTTTTAAAGATCTGAGTATTAACCAGTTACATATGTTGAACATGATCTATCACAATCCCGGCACAGCACAAAAGGAATTGGCCGAACTATTGCAGATCACCCCTGCTGCTGTGTCTACCGCCATCCGCGAGATGGAAAGCATGGGTTTAGTAGAGCGCAAGGCAGATGAAGCGGATGCCCGCTTTATGCGCTTGTACCTTAGTGACGAAGCCAGCCAAACTGTCGGTGAGAACCTATCTCACAGACACGCGGCAATCGCAAAGTTGCTTTCGGTGTTGCCGATTGAAGAACAACACATGATTGTAACGTCACTGGAAAAAGCGTTGTTGATTTATACGAATCACGATAACCCAACGAACACCGAATCTAACTCTGATAACTGCACCAAGTAAAGCAGTTATAGCACATCATTCATGAATTGTTTCTGAGGAGGAAACGAAAAGTGCAAGCTCAAGCTTCAACAGGACAAACGGGACGACGAGGGCGCGGGGGGCCAAAACCAGCCAGCAATGGTGGATTGGGGCGCTCAATTCGTTATCTACGAAACCAAGGAAGTATTCCGATTATCGCTTATGTTGCGCTGTTAATTGCGACATTAGCCCAATTGGCTGTACCTCAATTAACCCAGAATATGACAGACGCTGTAACCAATGGCTTTATTGCTGATACCGTCTTAACAAAAGTACCAGCTTTAGTACAACCACTTGCGTTGGCGCAGGTTGGTAAAACGCTCGATCAAATCAAAGCTGATCAGGCCAATGCACAAACACTACTCATTAATGCTGGACTTTTCATTGTCGCTTTTGCGATTGCGCGCGGTGTCTTTTCGTTTTTACAAGCCTACTATGCAGAACGTATGTCACAAGGCGCTGCATTTGATATGCGTAACGAAATCTTTTCGAAGATTCAACGGTTATCTTTCACCTATCATGACCAAAACCAAACAGGTCAATTAATGATACGGGCGACTGATGATGTCGAAAAAGTTCGCTTATTCATCGCACAAGGCTTGATGCAAGCTGTATCTTCATTGGTGCTCATTGTCCTGATTTTGGTGATACTATTTGCGACAAATTGGCAGTTAACCTTGGTTGCACTGCCCACATTACCAATTGCGATGATTGTGTTTGCCTTTTTTGGCGCCATCAGCCAACCATTATTCGTGGCGATCCAGCAACGGATTTCAGCACTAAACACAGTGCTACAAGAATCTTTGGCGGGCATCAAAGTTGTGAAGGCTTTCGTGCGTGAGCCTTATGAAGAGAAACGCTTTACCAAGGCAGCAGATGATGTTTTGGCCCAAAGTTTAAAGGTCGCACGAACGTTTACTTTCCTCTTCCCTGTTGTGTTCTTGGTAGCACAAATTGGGCAAGCAGGCATCCTGTATTTCGGTGGTAAGCAAATCATCGGTAATGAATTGACTCTCGGCGAATATCAGAAGTTTAGCCTTTACTTGACTTTTCTGTTTCTGCCGCTGGCTCAACTCGGATTTATTATCTCGCAAATGGCACAGGCTGGTGCGTCTTCAACCCGCATTTTTGAAATCCTTGATGCCAAAAATGATGTGGAGGATAAACCGGGTGCGGTAACACTCACAGAAATTCAGGGTCATGTTGAATTCAAAGATGTGACTTTCCGATATGTAGGTGGCAGCGAACCCGTTTTGAAAAATGTGAGTTTTGAAGCAACACCGGGACAAACTGTTGCATTGCTCGGCGCGACTGGCAGTGGTAAGACAAGTATTATCAACCTACTACCTCGCTTTTACGATGCAAGTGAAGGCCAAGTGTTGATTGACGGACGTGATGTACGCGACGTGACCATCGATAGCTTGCGTTCCCAAATTGGTATCGTCCTACAGGAAACCAACCTGTTTGGTGGAACCATACGTGACAATATCGCCTTCGGTCGACCAGAATCAACGTTGGACGAAGTGATTGCGGCTGCAAAAGCGGCTGCGGCTCACGACTTCATTATGACTTTTCCAAACGGCTATGACACTTCGGTAGGTGAGCGCGGCTCAACCTTGTCTGGTGGTCAGAAACAGCGTGTTGCTATTGCACGTGCGCTACTTCTAAATCCGCGATTGCTGATACTCGATGATTCAACAAGCAGCGTAGACTTAATGACTGAATACCATATTCAGAAGGCACTAGATAACCTGATGCATGGACGCACCAGTTTTGTTATTGCCCAACGTATCAGCACGGTTGTCAACGCAGATCAAATTCTAGTATTGGATAAAGGTCAAATTGTGGCACGTGGCAAGCATGAAGAATTGATGGAAGACAGTGCCATTTATGCCGAGATTTACACTTCACAGTTAGTTGGCGATGTAACAGTCGATGAAGCTGATATTAAGCCTGAAACTCAGGAGGCTAAGTAAGCAATATGGGATTTATGGGTGGTGGAGACGGCATGCGCCGTCTGATGGACAAAGATGTCGTTAAGCCTAAAAGTGTCAGTGCGACCTTGGCTCGTTTCTGGCCCTACTTTCGTCAACGGTGGTATGCACTGGTTTTAGTGCTCATTTTGATGATTGCCACAACGTGGACTCAAATTACAGGGCCAAAACTTATTGGTCAGGCCGTAGATTGCTATATCATTACTCAAAATCCATTTGCATCGCTGGTGCAAAGCAGTGCGAGTGATGCTCAAACCCAAGCGAATAATTGCTGGTTTGACTCCACTGATTTTAGTAAAATGCCGGCTGACCAAGCGAAAGATGCTAAGGTGGCGGGCTTACTCCGTTTAGTGGGGTTGCTTGTAGCACTCTTTGTTGGTGGTTCATTTATGTCGGGCATCATGTTCTACTTCATGTCATGGGCTGGGCAAAATGCGCTGCGAGAGATTCGTGTGGGTGTATTCAAACATGCTCATCAGTTATCACTTGGATATTATGCCGAACATGAGGCTGGCGACATCATGAGCCGCTTCACTAACGACTCGGAAACGATTCAACAGGTATTGAGCTTCGCGTTGGTCAATGTATTGAGCAGCATTTTGTTGATTATCTGGGTTGTAATCACAATGCTTCAGACGAATGCTCCTTATGCACTATTGAGTCTAGCTGTTGTACCATTCATGGCAATCGCGACTGTTTACTTTTCTGGTCAGGCACGTAAAGCTTTCCGCAAGAGCCGTGAAGAGATGGGCAGCGTGAACGCGAACTTGCAAGAAAGTATCGCAGGTGTACGAGAAGTTCAGGCGTTCAACCGTGAAGATGAAAACATTGCGGATTTCAGGCGGACAAATGCTGCAAACCGTGATGCCAATGTACGGGCGGCAGCCTTTACCAGTGCGTTGAATCCTATTCTCGAAGCACTCGGTTATGCAGCACTAGCAATTGTAGTGGTTGTCGGTGGACTCTCGCTGTTAAGGAACGAACCGCTGTTTGGAACCGCTGTTATTTCACTCGGAACGATAATCGTTTTTCTGAGTTATGTACAGCAATTCAACCGCCCTATCCAGCAGATTGCGGTGTTGTGGGCGAACATCCAGAGCGCGATTGCAGGTGGTGAACGCATTTTCAACTTGATGGATGAAGTACCGAGTGTTGTTGATAAACCCAACGCAAAAGTGCTTCCACAAATTCAGGGTAAGGTTGAATTCGAAGATGCATATGCTGAATACAAAAGTGATGTACCTGTTTTGCGCGGCGTAAGCCTGAGTGCCGAACCGGGCGAGAGTATCGCGATTGTTGGGCCGACAGGCGCAGGAAAAACCACTATCATCAATCTATTGCCGCGTTTCTATGATGTGACGAAGGGTGCGGTCAAGATTGATGGTGTGGATGTTCGTGATGTAACAGCCGCGAGTCTCCGCAGTCAAATCGGGATTGTGCTTCAGGACACATTCTTATTCTCGGATACCGTGATGAATAACATCCGTTACGGTAAGCTGGATGCAACCGATGAGGAAGTGATTGCCGCAGCTAAAATGGTGGCTGCGGACTCCTTTATCGAACGTTTACCGCTAGGTTATCAGACGATATTAGGTGAACGAGGCAGCGGTCTTAGTCAGGGACAGCGACAACTCGTTGCAATCGCACGGGTAGCACTGATGAGCCCGCGTATTCTGATCCTTGATGAGGCGACCTCCAGCGTTGATACCCGTACTGAACGGCTTATTCAGAAAGCTTTCGAAGTCTTACTCAAGGGGCGCACCAGTTTCGTTATTGCCCACCGCTTGAGTACCATCCGTAATGCTAACCAAGTGTTGGTACTCAAGGACGGTGAAATAGTCGAACGTGGCACGCACAACAGCCTTTTGGAGAAAAAGGGTGCTTACTACGACCTGTATATGAGTCAGTTCCGGCGTGAGGAAGAAACTCCAGCAGAATCAACCGGAAATCCTCCTGTTTTGAAACCCGCAACTGGAACAACAGGCGACTAAGCATTAGGCTCCTGCTACAATGATATAGCCGTGGGCGTTGGCCTGCGGCTATTTTTATGCCTTGGTGACAGCCTATGAGACAAAAACTAATTGAGTGCATCCCCAATTTCTCTGAGGGTCAACGACCTGAAGTTATCGAAACTATTGTAAGGGAGATACAAGCCGTCTCAGGCGCATTAATTCTCAATTACTCAAGTGATCCTGATCATAATCGCTCAGTAGTGACATTTGTGGGAACCCCTGAAGCTGTTGGTGAAGCGGCTTTTACTGCGATTCGTGTCGCCTCTACCTTGATTGATTTGGATACACATCGAGGAACACATCCCAGACTGGGCGCAACAGATGTGGTTCCATTTGTGCCTTTAACAGGCGCAACACTAGAGGAATGTGTTACTTTAGCACAGCAGGTAGGAAAACGAGTGGGTGATGAACTCGGCATTCCAGTGTATTTGTACGAGGCGGCAGCTACCAGACCGGATCGCAAGTTATTGGAACAGGTAAGACGAGGTGAATATGAGGGTCTGAAGGCAACCATTGCTAATGATCCTGAACGTTTACCGGATTATGGGCCTTTGAAGGTGGGTGGTGCGGGCGCAACGATTATTGGGGCGCGTAATCCACTGGTGGCATTTAACGTTTACTTGACTACTGATGACATCAAGATTGCTCAAAAAATTGCGCGAGTCATCCGCGCGTCATCAGGCGGATTTCCAAATGTTAAGGCGCTCGGCATGCTAGTCGATGGACGCGCACAAGTTTCGATGAACTTTACGAACACATCGGTGACACCCCTTGTACCCGTGATGGAAGCAATCTGGCGAGAAGCCGCGAAATATGAGGTGGCAATTCACCATTCTGAACTGATTGGACTGATTTCAAATTCGGTATTGGTGGATGTGGCAACCTCATATTTACAACTGGATGGGTTTAGCGCTGAGCAGATTCTGGAATATAAGCTGTCCAGTGTTCTTGATGAAAATATATTTTTGCTTGAATAAACGAATTGGAGAGTTAGGCAATAATGACCTTAATCGACAATATCGCGGCAGAAACCCCAAAACAGCTTAAAGGCTTACAACTGTATGCCCAATTGGGTTTGTTTCTGACCATCCGCACGATTATGAACAGCGGCTTTAGAATGATTTATCCTTTCATTCCATTTATTGCGCGTGCTTTAGGTGTGGATGAATCATATGTGACGTATGGGATTACGCTTCGTTCGGCGGTGGGGTTTTTTAGTCCATTTATCGGCTCGGTGGCAGATACGTGGGGACGCAAGCGGGCGATGTTGTTGGGATTGATCGGTTTCATCGTTTCGATGTTGATGGTGTTTATCTCCCCTACTTATCCGGTTTTGATCATTTCAATGATTTTGACCAGCTTAACCAAGATTATGTTTGATACAGCGATGTATGCGTATCTTGGCGACCGTGTTGATTATCGCCAGCGTGGAATGGCAGCAGGTATCTCGGAGTTCGGGTGGTCGGGCGCGTTTTTGTTGGGCATCCCATTGGCTGGTTTTTTGATCCAAAACTTGGGCTGGTACTCCCCATTCCCCTGCTTTGGGTTGATTGCGATCGGTATACTCGTTCTGCTATGGCGAACCCTTCCAAATGATACGGTGTCTAAAGAGATTAAGCGCCCATCGCTCATGCAGGGATTGGAAATTATCCGCAAACATCCGGCGGGGTTAGCCGCACTTTTGATGGCATTCCTCGTTACGACCAGTAACGAGACTGTAAACGTCGTTTTTGGTAGCTGGATGGAAAATAATTTTGCCTTAAAGGTGGCGGCATTAGGGCTTGCATCAACCGTAATCGGGATCGCGGAGTTGGCGGGTGAAGGTTTTGTAGCAGGATTTGTAGATCGTCTTGGCAAACGTCGAGCATTGGCCATTGGTATGAGCCTTTATTCGGTGACTTGTTTACTACTTCCCTTGCTCGGTTTTCGTTTAGAAGGCGCATTGATTGGCCTTTTCCTGTTCTACCTGACATTTGAATTCAGCATCGTTGCTAGCATACCGCTGATGACCGAACTTGTGCCGGGTGCGAGAGCTACGTTTATCGCACTGGCCGCAGCAACTCAATCTCTAGGTCGAATGGCTGGATCGCTGATTGGGCCTGCCCTTTTCAAAACAGCAGGATTAGGGGCAAATGCGGTAATGGCTGCAATCTTCACGGTGCTGGCACTATTGTTGTTGGGATTGTTTGTGCGGGAACAGAATCAAGTCGTTAGTCAGAAGTCTTTAGATCAATAGACGAAGGCTCGTTGGATTATTTCTGGCTAACCTTTTTGATTCGCAATTTTCGTAATTTGTGCAGATATTCCGCTGAATTGACTGGCGGGAAGCGCGGGAGAAGCCGCTGAATTGACATTTTTGCACGGCGGGATGCTCGGCTGATGCCACTGAATTGGCACAAGTGCAGCAGATCGCTCCCGTATGTCCGCCGCGCGAAAATTGCATATTGGGTTTTGCGGGTGAGAGGGAGCAATCCGCCGAAAATGCAAATACGGATTAACCACAAAGACACAAAGAAATGTAGAGAAAAATAAATCACTAAGTTCGCCAAGTACAGAAGAGAACGCCAAGTTGTTTTTCAATAACGAAGACATAGAAAGTAACCAATAGATAGATTTGCGTGTATCAAGAGTCTAGCAGAGAAGAAGGGGCAAAGGGTTACATTTTGGAAGAACATTTTGTAACTCTTGTGAGGCTTCAGCACTAACCCATTTAGGAGAACACAATAGTTAAAAAAGTTAGTGAATGGTAGGTGATCGGTTTACGTGGTTGGTAAATTTAAACCCAATTTATAAAGTGCCAGAATCGCGCCACCGATAGCTGGCGCATAACGCGGTTGCGGCAACTCTGACAGTGAGAGTAATTCACACAGTTTGAGGCTAAGGGGATTAGCAAACGCCAGCAATCCACCAGCAAAGGCAATTTGAAGCGCTTCCATGTGAAGGCGATAATTAACGGCACGAGCAGCCAATGCAAGCTCTTCGGCTGCCCTTAAAACAATATCTGCCGCGACTATATCACCATATTCAGCCTGATCTAACACGGTATTCGCAAAGGTCGCAATCTCTTTGGTACGGCTGATACCAGTATGGTAGAGCCACGGCACAATCGCTTCTACTCCGGGCAAGCCAAACTTTTCAAGGAATAGAGATTTGAGTTTGGTACGACGACCACGACCATCATCATCACGAATAGCAGCTTTAAGCCCTTCCATGCCGATCCAATAGCCACTGCCCTCGTCGCCTAAAAGATAACCCCGCGCACCAATTACGATGTAATCACCTTTGGAACCAACACCACAAGCCAGACTTCCCGTGCCTGACAGCAGCAAAATACCCTTGCGCTGCCCATGTGCGCCCACTAAGGCAATTTCATGGTCACCGCTGGGAGCAATATCGGCGTGAGGTGTAACACCAGCTACGACTTCGCGCAACCATGCTTCGGAGTGTGAGGCTTCGCCACCCGCGATACCAATGCCAACGGCAGCGATTTGATCGGTGGTTAGATTAGCAGCAGCAACCGCCTCGCGAACCGTTGACTGGATGGTTTGCATTGCAGCATCGCGGCCCACCAAATTAGGATTTGATGTCGTGCCTTTGGCTTCGCCAATGACCTGCAAATTCGGTGTTACGACACATACGCGAACTGTACTGCCACCACCATCAATGCCGATTACATAGGTCATTCACGGGCCTCGTTGGTAAAACGATAGGCTAACAAAATAGGGATAAAAGTGGCTGCAATGACGAACACTGCGGCGACGTTGGTCACAGGACGATCACGCGGACGGAACAACTGACTATAAATCCAAATGGGAAGCGTCTGCTGCTGACCTGCGGTGAAGGTTGTTACGATGACTTCATCAAATGATAATGCAAAGGCTAGCATTCCGCCCGCCAAAAGTGCAGTGGCGATGTTCGGCAAAATGACATAGCGGAAGGTCTGAAATGTTGACGCTCCTAAGTCCATTGAGGCTTCAATCTGAGAATAGTTTGTACGGCGCAAACGCGCCACCACATTGTTGTAAACAGTGACGATACAAAAGGTGGCGTGACCAATCACAATCGTCCAAAAGCTAAAATTAATACCTGTAAGACTAATAGCAGAACGCAGAGCAATACCCGTCACAATGCCGGGAAGTGCGATGGGAAGAATAACAAGCAGACTGATGGCTTCCCTACCAAAGAATTTGCTGCGATAGATGGCGAGTGACAGCAAAGTTCCCATGACAAGCGCCATAAACGTCGCAACAAGAGCCACCGTGATTGATAAACCAAAGGCTTGGCGGAAGTCAGTACGTGTCAAAATTTCCGAGAACCAGCGCGTGGTTAATCCCGGCGGAGGGAAACCAAACGAAGCTTCATCGGTGGTAAATGCATACAGAATGACGATTAGGAGCGGTAAATGGAGAAAAAGCAGTGCGCCGAAAGTCGCCAGCTTTAAGCCGATTGAAGCGCGGGGAGTTCCATCATTAATATTAGAGCGCATCAAAAGCCCCTTGCTGACGGGCGATCAACAAATAAATACCCATGATGACAATCGGGACGACAGTGAAGGCTGCTGCTAATGGGATGTTGCCGGCTGTACCCTGTTGTAGAAAAACAACCTGACCGATAAAAAAACTGGAGTTACCAATAACGCCGGGAATGATGTAGTCGCCTAGTGTCAGTGAAAACGTAAAAATTGAACCCGCAACTACACCGGGCCATGCCAGCGGTAGAATAACATGGCGAAAGGTATATCCGGGGGATGCACCTAAATCACTAGAGGCTTCGATGACCGATTTCGGGACACGTTCCAAAGCGGCATTGATGGGCAAAATCATATAAGGTAGCCAAATATAGACAAAGACAATAAATGTGCCTAGTAGCGAGATAGAGAGTGATGGACCGCCAATACCCTTTATATCGAGAATCCACTGCAAAACACCGCCTAATCCACAGAGGTTAAAGAGCCAAGTCACGACTCCCTCTTGCGAGAGAATAATTTTCCACATGTAGACACGAACGATATAACTTGACCAGAGGGGAAGCAGCACCAACAAATATAATACGCCGCGCATCCGATAACGGGCATAACGCGCCATGAAGTAAGCTAATGGAAATGCTATCAAGGCAGAGGCAATCGTCACGGCTATCGCCATCAACAAAGTTCGCCCGATGACATCCAAATTCGCAGGGGTAAATAACTGCTTTTGATAGGTCTCCAGCCCAAACTCTCGAATGACGCGCCCCGTAAAACCATCAAGCCGGAAGAAACTCTGCGTCAACAAGGCGGCGAGTGAACCGAGATAAAATACGCCCAGCCAGAATAAAGGCAAAATCAATAAGGCAACGAGTGACCAATTGGGATGGCGAAAGAAAAATGCTCCGAGTCGGCGCATAAACGAGGGTCGGGATGGATCATTAGGAACGGTCGCCATGATGGTTATGCTCCTACCAATGGGCGATTATTCGATTTGCTCCAGACCAGCAATACGCGATTACCACGCGCGGAAAGCACATCCATTGAGGTGGCTTCCAAATTTTGCTGGACGACCGTCACATCAGTTCCACCTTCTATTTCGACTAAGTAACGGGTGTTGATGCCTAAATAAACGACATCGCGGATTGTCCCAGCAACACTGCACATGTCGGAAGTAACAGATGCTCCCACGTCAGCAATGCGAATTTTTTCGGGACGGATAGAAAAAGTTTGGGGTGAGCCTGTGAGTTGTTGGGCAGTCGCACCACTGATCAAATTAGATGTGCCGACAAAACCTGCCACGAATCCGGTTGTTGGATGTTCGTAAACTTCAGCGGGTGTACCAATTTGTTCAATTTTGCCGAGGTTGAAAACTGCCAAACGATCACTCATCGTCAGGGCTTCTTCTTGGTCATGGGTTACAAAAATGAAGGTGATGCCGACCTGCTGTTGAATAGCTTTGAGTTCGATTTGCATTTGCTGGCGCAGTTTGAGATCGAGCGCGCCGAGCGGTTCATCAAGCAGCAAGACACGCGGATGATTGACCAATGCGCGGGCAAGCGCCACACGTTGACGCTGTCCACCAGACAACTGAGATGGTTTACGGTTTTCGAGACCGGGCAAGCGCACCATTTCTAGCATTTCAGTGACGCGCTTATTAATTTCAGGACGCGACACTTTTTTAATCATCAAGCCGTAAGCAACATTTTGTCCCACAGTCATATGTGGGAAGAGTGCGTAATCCTGAAAGACAGTGTTCACGTCGCGTTCAAAGGGTGGCACACCTGCCATTTCCTGACCATGCAAGAGAATGCTGCCGGAAGTTGGCTGCTCAAATCCTGCGATGAGACGCAGACAAGTGGTCTTGCCCGACCCCGAAGGGCCGAGCAAAGAGAAAAATTCACCATCGTAAATATCCAAGTTGAGGTGATCGACAGCCTTCACATCACCAAAATGACGGCTCACATCCATCATACGAATGGCAACCGAGGCTGAGGGTTGTGCGCTCATAATTAGCCGTTCTTTATCATGACATGTTTAGTAATCTTATAATCGGACACCGCTTCAGCTGAAAGGTCTTTGCCCATACCTGATTGTTTGAAACCGCCGTGAGGAGTTTCGGAGGCCAGTGGAATATGGTCATTAATCCAGACTGTACCGAACTCCAATTGAGCAGCGACACGCATGGCGCGACCTACATCATTGGTCCAGACAGAAGCAGCAAGCCCATAGCTGACATCATTGCCGAGTGCGATGGCTTGAGCTTCGCCGTCAAAGGTACTGATGGTGATGACCGGGCCAAAAACTTCACTCTGGATGATCTCAGCCTTCTGGTCAGCATCAGCGATTACAGTCGGCTCGAAGTAATAACCGCTGCCGAAATCCTTGGGGATGCCGCCACCCGTGAGGATTTTCGCACCGCTGGCTTTGGCACGATCCACAAAACCTTGTACACGTTCACGCTGGACACCGGAAATCAACGGCCCCATTTGAACACCGTCGTCATAAGGCGAACCAATCTTTACCGCGCGCATCGATTCAACGATGGCTTCAGTCGCTTGTTTGACACGGCTCTTTTCGACATAGATGCGAGTGGCAGCAGTGCAATCTTGACCAGTATTGACCGTACTTGTAAAGGCAGCAGTGCCGGAAATCGCGTCAATATCAACATCATCAAAAACGATGAAGGGCGCTTTACCACCGAGTTCCAAATGAACACGCTTGAGGGTATCGGCAGCGGTTTTCATGATCTTCTTGCCCGTACCAACCGATCCAGTAAGGCTGACCATGCGCACGTCAGGATGCTCGACCAATGCTTGACCTGCATCGTTACCACCACTGATGATATTGACAACACCATCAGGGATGCCCGCTTCGGCAATCAACTCACCGAGCATGAGTGTTGTCAGGGGTGTAGTCGGCGCGGGTTTGAGGACGATCGTGCATCCTGCTGCCAAAGCGGGGCCGATCTTCCAAATCGCCATGAGCAGTGGATAATTCCAAGGGGCGATTTGCGCGACCACGCCAACAGGTTCACGGCGATAGATAGAGGTGTAACCTTTGGCATACTCCCCTGCCGAGTAACCATGTGTATCACGGGCAGCGGCGGCGAAGAAACGCAGATTATCGACTCCAAAGGGAAGATCGCCTCCCAAGCTGACAAGCTGATAAGGTTTGCCTGTATTTTCCGATTCGACTTTGGCGAACTTTTCTTTGTTCGCATCGAGCAAATCGGCTAATTTCCAAATGGCTAATGAACGTTCGCCGGGCGTTATCTTCGACCAGCGACCATCATAGAAGGCGGCGTGTGCCGCTTGAACAGCCGCATCGACATCAGCACGGCTAGCATCCACCACCTCATCAATTTTTTGGTTGTTGGCGGGATTTTCAATCGCCATCATCTGACCGCCATTGGTATCCGTCCAGCGACCGTCAATCCAGAGTTTATAAGCCATAGTCATCCTCATTAAAGGTTGCATTATGAAAGGACGCTGCACCCAACTTGAGCGCCAGCGTCCTCAACTGAATAATCTAAGAAGCCGTCATACTTACAAAATCCGGTTAACGTCCGCCTATCACAGCAATATAGTTGCTTGCCCAATCCGAATAGGGAATGCAAACATCGCCACGATCATCTCCGCAAGCGGCGACAGGGGTTTTCCAGAACTTGATCTTATCAAAGTTGTCGAAGCCGTTGATGGTGCAGCCTTCATCGGTCAATAGTTCATTGCCTTTGCAGGCAGCGGGAACAGTCGGCACTGAGCCGAACCAAGCGGCAACATCCCCTTGCAGCTTAGGATCAAGCGAGTGTTCAAGCCATTTGTAAGCACAATTGGGATGAGGAGCATTGATGTGCATCATGGTGGTATCTGCCCAACCAGTTGCGCCTTCTTCGGGGATGGTACTGGCAATTGGCTGCTTATCGAATTGGAGAACATTTACCTGATAAGGCCATGAGCCAGAAGCGACAATGCCTTCGCTGGTGAAGTCAGTGATCTGTGCGGTGGCATCGTGCCAATAACGAGCAACGATTTCACGTTGGGTACGTAGCAGTTCGATTACAGCATCAAATTGTTTTTGGTCAAGTTCATAGGGATCAGTAATGCCCAATTCAGGATTCTTGGTCATGAGGTACAAAGCAGCATCAGCAATGTAGATTGGGCCGTCATATGCTTGAACACGTCCCTTGTTGGATTTGCCATCGGAAAGAGTTTGTTCAGTGAAGACCACATCCCAACTCTTGGGCGCTTCTTTGAAAACATTCGTGTTGTACATGAGGACGTTTGGCCCCCACTGATAGGGAACACCGTAATGTTCAGGTATACCGTTGCCATCCTTATCGACGGTATACCAAGGAGCATTTTGCAGACGCTCGTCAACGTTCTTCCAACTGGGGATCAAATCGAGGTTAATGGGTTGTACACGGTCACCATAGACTAACCGAAGGCTTGCGTCACCAGACGCAGTGACTAAATCGAAGAGACCTTCGTTCATTAGCGAAACCATTTCATCAGAGGTAGCGGCTACTTTGACATTAACCTTACAACCTGTCTCGGCTTCAAAGCCTGTAACCCAGTCATAAGCTTTATCATTTTCGCCACGTTCGACGTAGCCGACCCAAGCGACAATATCGAGTTCGCCCTCGCCATCGCCTACTTCAGTTTTCATTGTTCCTTGGGCAACTGTGGCATGAACTCCTAAGAGCATGACCGACGTTATTGCCAACATCAAAACCAAAAACTTACGCATATTTTTCCCCTTTTCTCAAAAGAACAAAACACACTCGAAGCGAGATTATAACCAGTGTTTAATATTGTCTCAAGCAAACACAAAAGATTATTTCAAAGAGTCAGACGATAGCCGTCCATCCGCAAGTGCTTGCTTGAAGATATTGATGGTTTGGGCTACTCCATCTTCCAGAGGTGTATGAGGTAATGTGCCTAAAGCATCAATCAACGAGGAGTCATCCATATCTTCAGGAAAGGGTAGCGGTTTGTCGTCAAAGGTGATCTGCGCTTTTAAGGTTGGCACTGCCGCTTCAATGGCGGATATGATCTCCGACATGCGAGCGACACTGCCGCGCAGGTTAAAAACATCCGCTCCTGGAAAGTCTGCACGAGCCGCTTGAATGAATATCTGTGCCACATCATCCGCATATTGATAAGCTGACCGTCCGCCAAAAGGAATGTGATAAGGTTTGCCCATTGCCGCAGCCATCATCGCTTTGGTCGGTAAGGAAGTCATCCCTTGATCACGCCCCGGCCCATATACAATATAGGGTCGAAGGCCAATGCTCGATACATGGTCATCAAGCCAATAAACGCGGGCTGTACCTTCATTGGCTTGCTTATAAACCCCGTAATGGCTGCGCGGTTTGGGCGTGGCATCGTGAGAGAGAATAGTCTCCGGATATTCTTCGCTGAGGCCATAAACGGCAATGCTACTGGCATAACTAAGATGTTTGATGCCCACCCGTTTAGCCGCTTCAAACATATTAACTGTACCGACAACGTTAACTCGCGCACCCAGCGATGGATCAGCTTTGCAAAAAGGAACCTGCAAGCCAGCCAAGTGGACAATATGGGTGGTTTCAGCTTCACGCATCGAGAGTTCAACGAGACTTAAATCGGTGACATCACCAGCCACAAAATGCACGCGTGCCAATTCTTCGGGCGTTAATATTAAGCGTAAACGGTGAGGATCAGTGCCAAGATCAAAAACGGTGACTTCTGTACCTTCTTGAACGAGATTGCGAACCACCCAAGCGCCAATACAACCCAATGCTCCGGTTACGAAAAAACGGTCTTTAGTCATGGGTTCAACTTTCTGAGGATTTTGGACGATATTGGTTGATCTCATCACGCAGTCGTTTTACCGCACCATTCGGATTATCCGAGAATATGACACTGCGAGAGGAGTTGATGAGCAACCCCTTACCATCAGCGCAACTTCCGCCCTCTATCACTTTTTTGAGTGTTCCGCCCTGTGTGCCAACTGATGGAATGAGAAAGGGCATCGCACCCGCCAAATTCCGCGCTTCAGGCAGCTCGGAAGGTATAGTTGACGAAACAACCAACATACAATTCTGATTGGCATTCCATTCATTGCATATCTGCTGCGCCAAATATTGCCAAAGCGGTTTTCCTTCAACCTTTATGTCTTGTAGATCATTCGTGCCGGGAGCCGAGGTTCGGCAAATAATGATTGCGCCTTTATCGACACGGTCGAGGAAAGGCTGAATGGCTTGCTTACCCAGATATGGATTAAGCGTCACGGCATCAAAACCTAACCAATCGAAAACAGACTCAATGTAAGCAGCGTTAATTATGCCAATATCCGCTCGTTTAGCATCACAAATGGTCAAAATTTGTGGGTGTCGTTCTTGTAGATAATCAATAGTCATTTTTAACTCGGCAAGACCGCGATCACCACGCGCTTCATAAAAGGCGATATTGGGCTTAAAAGCACTTACATAGTGGTGTGTTTCTTCGATTACCCAGCGGTTAAACGCAAATTGAGGGAAAGGATCGTCACGGAACTGGCGCGGAATATACTTGATATCACTATCCAGCCCGACGCAAACAAGCGAATGCGATTGGTCAACACGCGTGTTATATTTTTCGATAGGATTCATGAGTGCCCTGTGATTAGTCTTTTGGTCAAAAAATTCTGGCAGATCATAACCCAAAAATAAAATTCAAGCAGCAATTGCTAAAACAATTCCCGATGAGCATTTGTCTAGGCATAGATTGAGAGCAATGTTAAGATACAGATATTCACACAACAGGACAACATTCCAATGACAAACAGCTTTACCCATGACACCTTTTTGAGTCCGTTCACATGGCGCTATGGTTCTGATGTTATGCGTTCGATCTGGTCCGAAGCGCACAAGCGTAAACTCTGGCGGCGAATCTGGGTAGCACTAGCAGAGGCACAACATGCAGCAGGTTTGGTCAATGCTGCACAGGTCAAAGACTTGCGCGATCATCAAGATGATATTGATTTGGATCGTGCGCATGAAATCGAGTCACAAATTCACCACGATTTGATGGCGGAAATCCGCACTTATGCCGAGCAAAGTGCGATAGGTGGGGGGATTATTCATCTTGGCGCAACCAGTATGGATATTGAGGACAATGCCGAAGCGCTACGTCTGCGGGAAAGCATGCAACTACTCATTGACTATACGCAAAAAATACTATTGGAATTGGCTAAGCTAATTGAGCGCGAGGCAGACCATGTGTGTATGGCCTTTACGCATTTACAACCTGCTGAACCGACCACCGTTGGTTATCGGTTAGCAGGATACGCTCAGGATTTGCTGACTGATTATGCAGCATTGCAACAGCAATTGGGAAATATACGTGGCAAAGGTTTCAAAGGCGCAGTCGGCACCGCGGCCTCCTACAGCGAATTGCTTTCCGGAACAGACATGACACCCGCGCAAATGGAAGCGCAAATCATGGATAAGTTAGAATTGGAAGCATTTACGATTGCCACCCAAACTTATCCGAGACGACAAGATTGGGATGTTATCAATGCTCTAGCGGGTGTAGCCATGACGATTTACCGGATGGCTTTTGATATGCGGATTTTGCAATCGCCACCATTTGGTGAATGGTCGGAACCGTTTGGTGCATCACAGGTTGGTTCGTCCGCCATGCCCTTCAAACGCAACCCTATAAACGCAGAAAACTTAGATAGTCTAGCGCGGTATCTGGCAGCCCTGCCCCGTGTCGCTTGGGATAATGCCGCACACAATTTACTGGAACGCACTTTAGACGACTCGGCCAATCGGCGCGTATTTCTACCAGAAGCCTTTTTAACGGCAGAAGAACTGCTCATCAGGTCAACGAAGTTGGTTGCGGGCTTACGAATCGATTCAGATGGAATCCAGCGCAATCTTGACACTTATGGCGTGTTTGCAGCAACAGAACGACTGCTCATGGAAGCCGCACGAAACGGTGGCAACCGCCAAGATTTACATGAGATTATTCGTGAACACAGTTTGAAGGCGTGGGAAGCAATCCGTAAGGGTCATGACAACCCATTGGCCGCGACTTTGAGTGCTGATGAACAAATTTCAAAATTGGTCGCGCCGGAACGGGTGAAAGAACTGCTTCAAGCAGAAGCACATATTGGGGATGCCCCTGCGCGCGCACGACAAATAGCGGCACTCATTCATGACACTGTAGCAGTTGCGGTTTAAAAAATTGAGATAAAGTGGAATTATTCGCTTTTAGTGCCGTTTGACCATGTTCCCAAATCCGATTTACCATTGGTCGATGCACTTGAGCCCGATTTCAGCACACTGGTATCAGCAAGTGCATTAGCATCAGTTTTGATTTGTTGAACTTCGGATTTGGCGGCATCCAATGTCTCTTGAAGTGGCTTGCTAATGGGAGCAACGGCTTTCTGAACCTGTTTGCTAATTTCACTGTTGAAACTGCTGCGTGTCGGAATATCTTTGGGTAATTCGACATCCATACCCGCTTCGTTCAACTCCTTCTGAACGTAGGTCATGGTTTCGGCCCACATAGCACGCGCTTTGGCGGTATACTGCCCCAACACATAGGCCCATTGAATCATACGCTTTGGCCCGGCAACGATCAGCATAATGATTAAAATCGCGGCGAGTTCCGCACCGCCAACGCCAAAGATTTCCATACCAGACCTTTCAACTGCCTTTTACTAACACATCTAGCAGCAAAGTATGTATTCCAACTTACAATGTCGATTATAAGCCCGCTTTAGAACGGCTTCAACTATCTCTCATCAGGTTATCAAGCGGCAGCAGTGAGTATGGCTCGCATCTCATCTTCAGTCAATTTGATAGGATTACCTTGCATCGAACTGGCGACGGCTGATTTCTCAATCAGCGCGGGTAAATCACTATCAGTCATGCCATAGCTAGCGAGTCCCGGAATATTCAAAGCTTGTGTCAGGCGATAGACCCACTCCCAACCATCTTCGGCAGTTGCGTGGTCATCGCCTGTCAGCAGACGAGCAATCAGTTCATAACGACGCAGAAAGTACGCGTCGTTATCACTTTTACCGCGATGACGCAAGGCAGTAATGTTCATACCCATGACTATAGGTAACAAACGGGAGCAGATAGCGCCATGTGGTGCGTCAAACATGCCACCGAAGGGACCGGCAAAACCATGAACCGCACCTAGTTTAGCGTTGGCCAAAGCTAGCCCGCCGGACAAGCTCACAAAAGCCATATTCTCACGGGCAGCAGCATCGTTAGGCTGTTCATAAACTTTCTGGAGCGCACCTGCCGCACGTTGGATAGCCTCTTTGCAAATGGCATCTGTCAGCGGATTAGCTTTATTAGAAGTAAAAGGTTCAATCACCTGTGTCAAAGCATCAAGACCACTTTGTGCGGTAACATCCGGCGGAGACGAATGAGTGAGCGTTGAATCAACTAAAGCTATTCGTGCCAGCATCAATGGGCTACGGAGGCTCACCTTCACTCGGTGTTCAGGCGAAGCTAGCACCGCGTTACTTGTCACTTCAGAACCTGTACCTGCTGTTGTTGGAATAGCGATAAACGGTACGGAGGGATTTTTGATGGGCTGACCCCGACCAATCACTTCGAGATAATCCAGCGGATCACCGGGATTTGTCAATAACGCAGCAATCGCTTTGGCGGTATCTAAGGCACTTCCACCGCCGAAGCCAATAACGACATCACATCCAGCATTGGCTGCGATTTTTACTCCGTCACGCGCAGTTTGGACACTTGGTTCGCCACTTGTAGCAAAGACAACAAAATCAATATTCTGT
Organism: Aggregatilineales bacterium; assembly: GCA_038251275.1. Taxonomy (GTDB): domain Bacteria; phylum Chloroflexota; class Anaerolineae; order Aggregatilineales; family Phototrophicaceae; genus CFX2. The sequence continues at coordinate 39,620 of JBBSBM010000017.1, read as the reverse complement.
GCTTTGAGCAAATCGGTTACGGATGCTGCGCGATCAGGATTTTTGCCGGTGACTACTAAAGCGCGTTTACCTAAAGGGGCGATAAGCGAACCCAATTCTTTGAGCGCCCCTGCTCCAAAAACAATCCTGGTCGCGGTTACAAAATCAAAACGCATTGAATTACTCCCAAGATGTGTCATCAGGCGAAATATTGATGTGCTTAATATTTACGCGCGGTTCAGCCATCATATCGGTGGCGGTGTCACGCCATTTGAGATAGTGGGCTGTTTCGCGGTGTTTGAGAGGGGCATCTTCGGTACGATAGACTTCGTAGAGTATAAAGCGCGTTGAATCATCGGCTTGCTGGAGGACATCAAAACGGACAACTCCCGGTTCAAGCCTACTACAACGGGCATTCTCGTTTGTTGCCTCAATAAACGCGTCAACCATTTCCGGTTTGACGTGGATACTTACTACTGAAATCAGCATTGGTAAATCCTCCCAATATTAAAGTTTGTCGTCGGGTGACCAATTAGTCATCCAGCGTGGATCAATTTCGTCGCGCACGAGCTGATAACGAATATCGGTTGACAGGCGCATGGTCATACGGGTATTGGCAGTCGATGCGTGAATCATATAAGGGCTATGAACCACCATATCGCCCGCTTCGTAGTCCGCCATGAGCCATCGGCTGTTCAATCTATTTGCCAGCGAAGGTAAATCCTTAGTCAACCAACCTGTTTCACTCATATTTTTATTGTAGGCGCTGATGCGTTCCTCAGGTGACATATGAGCATTCTTGGCACTAAATTCAGATTCCAGTTGGCGACCTAAAGCATCAGAACCTTCTAAATAAACCAATCCACCGATTTCGACCGGAATATCACCTATCGGAATCCAACTGGTACAAACGCGATCTGTACCGGCACGGAGATAAGTCAAATCGTAATGAGCGCCAGTACAGCTATCATCAGGTGTAGTTGCGCGAATTAGTTTCCGTTTGTGCAAATAAACTGGCCCACCTAATAGATTTTCGTAGAATTGCCAAATTTCCGGTGCAAGACAAAAGGATTCGTATGATGCCCATTGTACAATTTCGGCGAGAATCTTGGTTACACGACCTTTTCCAGCACCAGAATAAATTCCATCAACTGGATTGGTGCCTTCGGCTAAAAGACCAGCATCGACAAAAGCTTCAAAAAAGCGACGACGAAAATCCAACACCTTTTCCCGATCCAGAATACCTTTTAGCCACAAATAGCCCTGTTCTTGATACTGAGCGAGCAGAACATCACGCGATTGATTGGGATTCGTGGATACTAACCAACCAAGACGATCCGGTGCGTCCGACAGGGTAAATGTGTTACTGATTATCGGTTGTTGCAGTTGACGCGGTTGCATAATCTTCTTTTTCCAAAAATGTCTAACTTAATAGAGCAATCTTAGCGAGAGAAATGATTACCTGCAAACCTCTACTGATAACCCGAAAAGTTGCTATAATAGCAGGACAACAATTTTCACGAGTTGAGTTGCGACTGAGCCGACTTTGGATGGTTAAAAGGGGTACTTGATGACTACATCCAACAAACGAATTATTGCTTATCACATTTCGCGCTTACAAGACAAGAGCCGCGACGTGCGCCTAAAGTCGATTGCAGAGTTAGCACTGATGGTGGACGAAGATGCATTAAATGCATTACGGGGACTTGTTGAGAAAGACCCTGACACAGAAGTGCGAAAGGCAGCACAAGAAGCAGGACGTGCGATTTTCATAAAATTGAAGGAGCAGGCAACTAGCAGCAATCGCTAGAATCTGTTCGGCAACTTAGGTTTTGGAGAATGATTCAGCGTTATTTACACAAAAGGAGAAAATATCACACAATAGAGGATATATACAAAGCATTATGAGCTGAATCAGAAGACATTATATTTCAAACCAATAGTACGAAACATGAGCCATCTGCTTTGGGCTTAACCACGCAGTTAGCCAATCTTTCTCATTCCAAAATTCGTCTCAGGGTGAACAAAGCATATTCACCCCTGAAATTAAGTCTACTACTTACATAACGCCGTCAAACGTTCTGCAATTTGCGCCGCACTCGCTTCCAATTCCGCAAGCTTAATGCGTTCACGTTCAACCACATCAGGACGCGCACGGCTGACAAACTGTTCATTGCCCAGCATGTTCTTCGATTTCCCAATCTGTTCCTGTAACTTACCCTGCTCTTTGGTGAGGCGTTCACACTCGGCAGCAACATCCACCAAACCAGCCAGCGGCAGATAGAATGTCACATCGCTTACTACCACTGAAGCCGATTCGTCTGGAGCAGATGCACCTTGTTCCTGTAGAGTTAGCTGTGACACGTTGCATAAGCGAGCAAACAAATAACTATATTGCTCCAAATGAGTGCGATAACTGCCGGTTGCAACCGAGGCGCTGATTTTACGCGCGGGATCAACTGCGTATTCCGCACGGACATTTCTTACACCGCGCACTAATTCCATTAGCATTGTCATTTCAGCTTCGGATTTATCATCCAAATAAGCTGTCTCAGCAACAGGCCACTTTGCCAAAATGAGTGCGGATTTTGTATTAGGCAAATAGCTCCACAACTCTTCAGTCACAAAGGGCATGTAAGGATGCAACAGGCGCAAGCTGGTGTTGAGGATATGCAGCAGGACGCGGCGTGTGTTTTCTTTCGTTTTTGCATCACCCTCGTACAGCGGATACTTGCTGACTTCGATGTACCAATCCGCAAACTCACCCCATAAAAAGTCGTAAACCTGTCGACCTGCCTCACCATATTGGAAAGTATCAAAGAGATACTGCACACTGGTCGTTAAGCGGGTCAACCGACTCACAATCCAGCGCGAAGGTAAATCTAACTCACTGGCAGGCGGTAATCCATCAGGAACATCCCCTTCGATATTGCCGAGGACGAAATTGGTCATCTGCCAAATTTTATTAACGAACCGCCAGTTAGCCTCGACCTTTTCGCTGTCGAGATTGATGTCATTACCCGGTGTGCCACTGGTCGCTAAGGTGAAACGCAGCGGGTCAGCACCGTATTGGTCAACCAGCTCTAATGGGTCAATGGTATTGCCCAGCGATTTGCTGATTTTACGTCCAAACTTATCGCGAATCAGACCATGCAGATAAACGGTATGAAATGGTGGTTTGTCGGTAAACCACAAACCGAGCATAATCATCCGTGCCACCCAGAAGAATATGATGTCATAACCGGTTTCCATGATCGAGGTGGGATAGAATCGCTTGAGGTCAGCTGTTTCCTCAGGCCAACCAAGTGTACTAAAAGGCCATAAACCGCTGCTGAACCATGTATCCAGTACATCTTCTTCAGGAGTCCATCCATCACCTTTTGGCGGCAATTTACCAACAAAGATTGTACCGTCCTTGTGAATCCACGCAGGGATACGATGTCCCCACCAGAGTTGACGGCTGATGCACCAATCTTCAATATTCTCCAGCCAGTGATAATAAACTTTCTCAAAGCGTTCCGGCACGATTTTGATACTTCCGTCGCGCACGGCTGCAATGGCCTTGTCAGCTAACGGCTTAATCTTGAGGAACCACTGCGTACTCATCAAAGGTTCAATCACCTCGCCGCCGCGCTGACTGCGAGGCACAACATGATTATGTTCAACCACTTTGACGGTCAATCCTAATACGGTCATGTCCGCCCAGATTTTCTCGCGGCAAGCAAAGCGATCCAAACCATCGTACTGCCCTGCTGCTTCATTCATGGTCGCGTCACGGTTCATGACGTTGATGAACTGCAATTTGTGTTTAATGCCGATTTCGTAGTCATTGAAATCATGGGCAGGGGTAATCTTTAGTGCACCTGTGCCAAATTCACGATCCACATACTCGTCAGCAATCACCGGAATGGCGCGATTCAGAATCGGCACATAAGCAGTTTTACCGATGAGATGCTTATAACGGTCATCATCAGGATGGACACAAACCGCTGTGTCACCCAATATGGTTTCTGGGCGCGTCGTCGCTACAGGAATAAACTCACCACCTTCAACTGGATATTTGAAAAAGTAAAGTTTGCCCGGTTCTTCTTCACGCTCCACTTCCAAGTCTGAAACGGCAGTTTGTAAACCGGGACTCCAGTTCACCAAGCGCGGTCCACGATAAATCAACCCCTCATTGTAGAGCGAGATGAATACATCCTGTACAGCGTTGGATAAACCATCATCGAGCGTAAAGCGTTCGCGGCTCCAATCACAGCTCGCACCCATACGACGCAGCTGATCGGTAATCCTACCGCCATATTTCTCCTTCCATGCCCACGTCCGAGCAAGAAATTCCTCACGTCCAACTTCCTTCCGACTCGTACCTTCGTCGCGCAGCATTTTCTCGACCTGTAACTGAGTTGCGATTCCTGCGTGATCTGTACCGGGAACCCATAACGCCGCTTTACCGCGCATCCGTTCATAACGAGTCATCAAGTCTTCCACAGTCGTAAAAAGCGCATGCCCTGTATGAAGCGCACCTGTAACATTGGGCGGCGGCATACTAAGCGTAAATGCTTCCGCATCCGGTGGCGCGACTTCCGGCTTAAACCAACCGTTTTTCTCCCACCACTGATAAATGCGGCCTTCGGCTTCTTTGAAGTCAAAGTTCTTGGGCATTGCTTTTGCCATGATAAATCTCCTCTGTCGCTAGAAAACAAAAAAACCTTTCGCCCTCGGACAAGGACGAAAGGTTTAGCTTCCGTGGTACCACCTTGTTTCCTCATGCCATGTGGCATGAAGCACTCATTCGCTATCACGGGCATACCCGTCGTGGCTTACTTCAGTTCAGCCGCGCAACTCCGGGGTGACATTCAGTTCACACATGCAAGTGGGCTTTCAGCCTTTGACCCACGCTCTCTACTACAGTGGTGTAAACGTACTTTTCCCCATCAATGTCTTTGATGAATTAGTTGTCAGTATATCACGCACGAATTTTGAGCGTCAATACCACTCAAGACGTGACCAAAGAATTAAGAGCCTCGCTTGCACCACCTATCCTTATATGCTAGACTCTTTTTATAGAAAAAATCAACTTATCCCAAAGAAATCTAACTGGCATGGCTGAAAAAATTCTCATCGTTGATGACGATTTAGATAGTTTGAAACTGATTGGGCTGATGTTACAACGCCATGGGTATGAGGTGGTTGCTGCCAACTCGGGTACTCAAGCATTGGCAAAAGCGACGAACGATCATCCGAATCTTATCATCCTCGATGTGATGATGCCCGATATGGATGGATATGAAGTCTGCCGTCGGCTGCGTGCCAACAACGAAACCCGCCCGATACCCATTATCATGTTTACCGCTAAAACGTTGGTGGATGATAAGGTAGCCGGTTTTGAGGCCGGTGCGGATGATTACCTGACAAAGCCAACTCATCCTGCTGAACTGGCATCCCGCGTGAAAAGTGTCCTTTCGCGAAGTGGAGTGCCGCAAAAGAAGGCTGAGCCACAGCGTGGTAGTGCTATTGGTGTCATTGGTGCAAAGGGCGGCGTTGGAACAACAACAGTAGCACTCAATATTGCAGCCGCATTTTTAACCAAAACTGAAAAACCAATTATTGCTGATTTCCGATTAGGATCAGGCAGCCTCAGCCTGTTTTTGGGCTTTAATCAATCCTATGGTATGGCAAATGTACTTAGCAAACCAACCGCCGATATTCGCGCATCGTTGATTGAAGGCGAAATTGTCAATCATGCATCGGGATTGCGAGCCTTGCTCTCATCTGTCCGCAGCAAAGAATCGCTAATCAATTTTTCACCCGAGTCTGCTTCAACCATAGTCAAAACAATGCGCACATTAGGTAATCCATCAGTTTATGACCTTGGCAGTGGCTTAAATGCGGTCAGTACACGCCTACAACGCGAGATGGATCAGGTTATATTGGTGGTTGAACCAAATCCGGTTGCCCTACAGATGGCACGGGATATGCTACAAGAAATGGAACCCCCGGGCAGCACTTCAGGGCGTATCCATATCGTCGTGGTCAACCGTGTACAATCGAGTGTACAGACACCTTGGCACGAAATTGAACAATCACTAGGGCATGAATTACGCAGTATTATTCCTGCCGCCCACGACCAGATATTCCAATCAGCACGTGCTGGATCACCGATTGTCATCGCGCAGCCGAGCCTACCGATTTCGACCCAGATTATTAAATTAGCTGATGAACTCTCGACGCGTCTAAAAGCGATGGTTCCTAGCGAAGCGCGACCTTAATAATGGTCGCAGTTCAGCATTATATTTATGGAAAGTGAAAAGGCGCAAATCGCCGCGCAATTGCTGTATGCTGCTCATTCGGCAGTCGCATTAACAGGTGCAGGAATCAGCACGCCTTCAGGAATTCCCGATTTCCGAAGTCCCAAGTCAGGGCTATGGGAAGGCATCGACCCCTTAACAGTCGCGAGTATCTATGGCTTCCGGGAGAATCCGCAAGCCTTCTACGATTGGATTTATCCCCTTACCCAATTAACCATTACTGCCCAACCTAATCCAGCGCACTTTGCGTTGGCCGAGTTGGAAAATCGTGGAAAATTAAAGGGTATTATCACTCAAAATATCGACATGCTGCATACACGCGCGGGCAGTCAAGTTGTCAAAGAACTACACGGTCAGTTTAGGGAAGCCACCTGTATTCATTGTTTTACCGTGTTTCCTGCCGAAACCATTATTAATCAGTTTTTACAGGATCACAAAGTCCCCCACTGTCCGCACTGTGGAGGTGTCATAAAGCCTAATGTGATCTTATTTGGTGAGCAGTTACCGATAAAACCTTTATTAGCCGCGCAAGATTTAGCGCGTAAAGCCGACCTAATGTTGATAGTAGGCACATCACTTGAAGTTGCACCTGCGTCAGATTTACCCATGTTGGCACTACGAAATGGCGCTAAAATGATAATTATTAATCTAGAGTCGACACATTTGGATAATGCAGCTGCGGTCGTCATCCACGCCAACGCGGCTGAAGTGCTGCCCGAAATTGTGCAGCAGATGGAGTACATTCATGAGCATGACAGTCAACAGTAGCGATGCTGACCAAGTCATCGCCCATTATCAGCGTTTAATCGAAATTAGCCAGCAGCTAAATTCGACACTTGATCTTGGCAGCCTACTGAAAAAGATTATCTCAGCAGCGCGTGAACTCACGAACACCGAAGCGGCTTCGATTATGCTGATCGAACCTGCGACGGGCGATTTACGCTTTGAAATCGCGTCCAACATTGCCGTGCAAGACATGGAAGAAATTATCATCCCTAAAGGCAGCGGCATTGCTGGATGGGTTGCCTTACATGGCGAACCGCGCGTGATTAATGACGTGACTCAAGAACCTACTTGGAGCAATCGTGTCGATGATACGATTGAGTTCCATACCCGCAGTATTTTGGCTGTGCCATTGCGTACACACACGAAAGTCATTGGTGTACTCGAAGGCATCAACAAAATCGGCGGCGGTGGTTGGACGGAAAATGACATCAACACGTTAAATACATTGGCTAGTCAAGCCGCTATCGCCATCGAAAATGCACGTTTGTTCCAGCAAAATGATTTCATAGCAGAAATGGTACATGAGCTTCGTACCCCTCTGGCAGCCCTTAAAGCGAGTACCGTACTTTTGCTACGCCCGGATTTGCCCGATAACCGTCGGCATGACATTATTACGACGATGCACAGCGAAACCGAACGCCTCTCACGTCTCACAAGTGAATTTCTTGACTTAGCACGGCTTGAGTCAGGACGAGCACGGTTGGATACCTCACGCTTCGACACCAACAAACTGCTTGAAGAAAGTGTCGATGTCGTAGTACAGCAGGCCAACGACAAAAATATCGCCGTGAGCATTCAATGCGATTCAATCACAGCCAATGCTGACCGGGGCAAAATTAAACAAGTGCTGCTCAATTTACTCACCAATGCCATCAAATATAACCGTGAAGACGGATGGATTTTAGTGTCGGCGCAACCTGTCATAAACCACGAAAACCTGCCCTACATCCAAGTTGCAGTGCAGGATAACGGTTATGGTATTGCCAAAGAACACCAGAAGCATATGTTTGAGAAGTTCTATCGGGTAGCAGATACAGCCGGATTTACCCAAGGAACAGGCTTAGGTTTGGCAATTGCGAGGCATATTGTTGAAGGTCATGGTGGACAAATCACATTGGAAAGTGAAGTGGGCGTCGGTTCGACGTTTGCCTTCACCATTCCACAAGCGGTACGCTAAAAATCGAGCAGCACCTTTAGTTTACCGGGTCGGGCAGCAGTTTCCATCGCCTCAACCGCGCCATCAAACGGATAGCGGTCTTCGATGAGCGAAGTCACGTCGATTAGGCCGCGTTCTAACAATCTGAGCGCCGCAGCAAATGGTCCACAACGGCTGCCTATGACTTTAATTTCGCGAACGGCGACCTGTGTCATATCGACTTGTGGGAAACCGTTGTAGGTGCTTTTGAGGACAATCGTCCCTCGTGCCTCAACCAAGTTAAGTGCATCCGCGAAACCTTGCGCCAATCCAGTCACATCAACCACCACTTGCGCCGATTGTTCAGGAATATCTTTTAGTTCAGCAGATGCGATTCCCCATTGATTGAGCAACTTTGCCTGTTTTTCACGCCGCACTACACCAATCACATCCGCGCCAGTGAGTTTAAGCACCTGCGCCACCAACATACCCAACTTGCCTACACCCACAACAACCACTCGATCACGAGGAGAGATATGCAGAGCTTCGGTGACCTGCAAAGCAGCCGCCAAAGGTTCGACGAAAACTGCATCATCATCACTAATGTTATCGGGGACAATGTGTAAGTTACGGGATGGAAGCGGTAAGTAATCTGCAAATGCACCGGGATGTCGACGGATACCTATTGTCGTACGATTACGACACTGGCTAGGAATGCCACGCTGGCAAAAATCACATTTGCCACAAACAACGCTGATTTCGCCAACGACTCGTTTGCCAATAAGGTCAGGCTCACCTTGAGTAACATCTGCCACAAATTCGTGACCGAGAATGCCGGAAAATCCGTACATCCCGGCCACGAGTTCTAAGTCCGTATTACAGATACCCGCGCGCCGGATTTTGAGCAGCGTATCTCCATCCTGAAGTTGCGGTGAAGGAAGTGATGTTTCAAGATGAAGTTGACCGTCAAAAACCAGCGCGCGCATTTGTTAAGCCTCCACCGAAGTCAGTTCAGGCTTTTTGCCAAACAAACTGAAGGGGAATTCACGCTTTTCCCATGAAACCAACAAGGGAACCGCGATGAAAATGGACGAGTACGAACCGGTGAGCAACCCGCAGAACAGAATGAACACGAATTGCTTAATGCTCGCACCACCAAACAACATAATCGCGATCATGACAAAAAACACGCTGATTTGGGTCGTCAATGTACGGTGAATAGTTTCAAGCACACTACGATTAACAATGGTTTCGTAGGGTTCACCTAAATGGCGCGGAATGTTTTCGCGGATACGGTCAAACAACACGATCGTATCTTGAACCGAGAAACCAACCACCATCAACATGGCGGTCAAAAACAGCGCATCCACTTCCCACTTGAAAACAATACCCATAACCGATTGGACAGCCGCCACTATCAACACGTCATGGATCATGGCGATAATGGCGCAAACACCATACCGGAAGGCATCAGGTACAGAGCGGAATGCAACAACGATAAACGAGGTTACAACGATCGTACCAACCAGCACAGCGAACAAAGCCGCCCTTGTGACCTCCTGCCCGACCGTAGCCGACACACTTTCATCTTGTGAAAGGCTGCGATCTAAGGGAGCAAGTTTGTTCAGGTCATCCAGAATTTTGCGCTTCTCGGTTTCTTCGTGAAATGAAGCACGCACCGACCAACGATTTTCACTCTCATCCCCCAAGCGCTGAATAGTCGCCGTTTGATCGCCATAATTGGCAAAAACTGCACGAATATTGTCTTCATTTGCGCCGGGTTGTGTGAACTTCAATTCGTAAATACTACCGCCCTTGAAGTCGATACTCAACTCAAAAGCGGTACCGCGTGTGACCAATGAATAAATCATGATCACAATACCTATAGCGATGATCGCCAGTGAAAAGCCGTAATACCAACGGCGTTTTTGAACGAGACTGTACATAATATTTTTCTCCTCGCCCTATACGCCCATTAACCAATGACGGTCTTTGATCGCGCCGCGGGTGATAGCCAGAATGATGTGCAAGAAGGTACGGGTGACGATAATCGCCGTGAACAAGTTCAGCAGCAAACCGATTGCAAGCGTAAGCGCGAACCCACTTACCTGACTCGCACCGGGTGTTTGACCAAACAAGAACAGAACGGCACTAATCAAAATCGTTGACACGTTCGAGTCGCGGATGGAAGTCCACGCGCGTGTAAATCCTTCGTCAACTGCCGTATCCATATCTTTACCAGCACGCATTTCTTCACGCATACGCTCAAAGATCAGAATATTACCGTCGACCGCTGTTCCGATGGAGATCAAGAAACCGACGATAGCGGGCAAAGTCAACGTTATTGGAATGATCTTGAACATTGCCAAGTTCAGTACGATGAACACTAACAGCGCGAGACTTGCAGCAATACCGGGAACACGGTAGTTAATCAACATGAAGGACAGGATGATGATGACACCCACCACACCCGCACGAATACTGAGATTTACTGATTCCTGACCGAGCGTAGCACCAACTGTCTGACTGCTAACCACACGTAGAGGAATAGGCAGTGAACCAGAACGCAATTGCAGCGCCAAAGTTGATGCTTCTTCCTGTGAGAAGTTACCCGTAATCGTACCACCTGTATCCAAACGTGCCTGAATAGTAGGTGCAGACAACACGATGCCATCTAACACGATGGCCATGGGCTTACCAATCGCACCACCTGTAAAAGGACCAAAAACCTGACCACCTTCGGATGTGAGTTCAAAGCGAATTGCCCATTTATTGCTTTGATCCAACTGAGCAGAAGCGCTTTGTAAGCCCGATCCTGTCATTACGGTATGGAACGGCTTGCCAGTTGTTGGATCAGGCACACCGGGTTGTTCAGCCGGTGTGACCGGCGTTGAAGCAGGATCAACCACTTGCTGCGTAGCTTCTGCAGTAACCTCAGCTGCCGTTTGTTGGGTTGCTTCGGCAGTCACATCAACAGTTGCTTGTTCGGTAACTTCGGCAGTCGCTCCGGCATTCGACTCAGCCTCAGCCGCAGCACGCGCTTGTTCGGCTTGAACCTGCGCGTCCGTCAAAATCTTACGTCCAACAAACTGCGACACATTGGTCACAGTCGAGAAATCGACAAACTCAAGCAATGCCGTTTTCTGGATGAGGTCAACTGCTTGTTGAGGATCTTTCACACCGGGAAGTTCAACCAGAATACGGTTGCTACCCTGAACCTGAACAGTCGCCTCGCCGACACCCAACGCATTAACACGCTTGCTCACATTATTAGAGGTGTTACGCAAATCTTCGACTGTATACGAACCAGCAGGCAAATCGGCCTGCAACAGCACTCGTAAACCACCAATAATATCCAAGCCAAACACTTGCTTAACATTCAGACCAAAATCATCTTTACAATCATCATTAAAATCAAGGTGGATACCCTGATCCGGCTTGAGATTGTCAGAAGTATTGTAACAAGAATCCGTAACATTACTGAGTTTCGTATTCGGCAAGCTCACCCAAAGTGCAAACCCTGTGAGCAAAAGAATAAGAATCAGCCAACGAACATGGCCTCGCATAAAAGAACCTTTCTTGAATTTATTCCACTGGGATGGCACACCCATCCCGCATGATTATGACCGCATCACTGGCTCAGGGGACGGAGTTTGTCCTTCCCCCAATCCCTTACGCGCTGCTTCGGCAAAGGCTTCTGGATCATAGGCTTGGATGAGTGCTGCTGTTACTAACCGCACCACCACACCCTCTGCTATTTCCACATGCGCGACACCTTTTTCGGCATCAATCGCCAGTACCTTACCAATGATTCCCCCATATGTCACCACTTCATCGCCCTCCGCCAGCGTACTCACATACCGCTGACGTTTCGAGAAGTCGCGCTGTTTGGGGAAAATGACCATCGCCCAATAAGCCCCTAAACCAAGCAGCATCACTAACGCTAAAAGTACAATTTCCATAAACAGGGTCTTTCTTATCCTTACAAAACCCGTGAGATTATAGCACTGCACCTCAACCTTACAACAATCAGTTATGGACCTCTGGCAACCTTCAATGTGCCGACACCCTGCTCTAGATAAGGTCCACCCTTCGGACCGACTGCGACCAACAGGATATATATACCGGGTACTATCCCATTTGGGACAACGAATCCATGCCACGTAGAAAAATGCCCACGCCAATTGGGCGTGTGGTAGTCCCCATCAAAGGACGGATTACCACCTGCCATCGCCAAACCCTTGACCGCAATGTGCAAGTCGTCAGGCAACATACCCACGACTTCCCAATCAAGTCGCACACGTACTGAGCCACCATTGGTTGGAATTGCATTGGCATCCGTTGCTACGCCTACTAGTCGCAAATTACCAAAATTCAATTGAACAGGTTGTGGTGTAACAGAAGGCTTGTTTGTCACCCGTTTAAAGATCGTAACGGGGCCAGAGGAATAACGGGCATCATCAAATTCAGCGACGGATTGATAATTGGCGTTGAACCACGCATCGTCCTGAATAACATAATTGTAAAGCACCAACACCGCGCCCCTAAAGCGTTGGAACACCAGATAATCCGGTGCATAACCCACCAACCAGCTATAAAAATCATCGCGCTTGAGGCCAGCAGCAACATCGGGTTGCAGCAAACCTAGATAATCTGTCATATAACGCCGAGCATAAAAGCCAATTTGTCCAACTTCTGCCACACCAACCGTTGCGTCTGTTGGTGTATTTTGATCCAGCCATTCACCCGTTTCACGGTACGCCTGCCAATCAACAATCGGCAGCATAACATCAACCGGCCCACCGGATTGAATACGCTGACTAATCAAGTTAAAAGATGTGGCTTGTGCGATCAGTGGAAATACAGCGATTGCACCAATCAGAACCGGTGTGGCTCGAATCTGCCGTAAGCTCAACCGTTTTAGAAGATAGTCTAAGCCTAAAGCAGCCAGCAAAACAGCCCCCGGCACAAGCGGCGCATAATACCAGCGATAAGGCGCAACCTTGAGCAGCATATACGCCAGCAAATGTAACGCGCCCCAGACCACTACAATCACCATCGACGCATTAAACGAATTAGCAAAACCGAATAACACCAGCAAGGCCAACGCAACATACAATGGACTTTGCAGCATCAAACTGCGAAGGATGAGCCGCAGCCCTTCCCATGTTGTCACATCTACGCCCATGCCTGTGATGCCCAAAACCGCTTGGGCGCTCTTGGCGCTTAATGTAACCGGAAAAGGTGAACCGTAGGTGGCATATGCCCAAATTGCAAAAACAAGAAGTGGTATAGCAGCGGCAATACCATAATAAATAACAGGCTTCCACCAACGCACGGTGGTATTCATCTGATTGACTGAATTGACAATCAACAGTAATCCAAGTAGTCCGGCAGGCAACGCCGCATCAGGTCGAGAGAGTATTGCTATTCCAATTAGCAAACCTGTCCCTACCCAACGTTTTTCTTGGGTAAACCAAACTGCTGCCAACACCAACATAATCCAAAAGGCGGTTTCCATCCCCAGTGCCAACCATAGCGGACTACTAAGAACATAAACCAACCCGCCCCACAAACGAATACTTTCCGATATTCGACGTGGTAAAAGGTTGTAAATCAACCAACCACCGAGTCCGATACTCAGTGTTCCGATTAAGCTGCCAAGAAGATGAAAATCAGGAATAATAAAACTGAGGACACCCAATAGAATGGCATATAGGGGTGCAGTCGTACTCAATACATTATCGCCCGTGTTGTAGACTAGCCCGATACCCTGTGCAAAATTGCGCGAGTAGCGATATGTGATAAAACTATCGTCAAGTCGGAACTCCGACATGACCGTTAGCCAGATGAGAATGGCAACCAGTAAATAGCCGACCAAAAGTACTAACTGGCGGTTACGACTGCTCAATTGCTTGACCATAGACGACATTATCCCTACAATAGCCGTCGCATTATACACAAATGTGGAGTAAGCGGTACACTACGTTTGCTCTGGGAGGAATAGATATGCGTAACACTGCGAAAATATTCTTGGTATCACTAGTTGCTTTATTTGCGCTGAGCCTTTCGACGTTATTCGTCAATGCAGGTCAGAAAGTGCTAAACATCAACAGTGGTGATGCCAACACGACATGGTTTATTACAGGTGAGCAAACCCTTGTGATGAACGGCTTTGACCTCACTACGCAGGGCTTAACTTTCCCTGCCACGATTGATAAAGTAAGTCTTGCAGTCGACACGGCTGTTGCCACTACATCTGTTGATATTGTTGTCTATCAGGATGCCAACGGTGGTTCACCTGTCGATGCAACTCTCGCGGGACAAGGACAGGCGACGATTACCCAAGCGGGTATTTTTACTTTTACTTTTCCAACGCCCATCACCATTACGCAGCCTGTAGTCTGGGTCGGTTTCTACTTACCGGTTAATTTCAAATTTCTCTCGGACAAATCGGGAACATCAGTCTTGACCTATTGGGCATGGACACCGGGTGGACGCTTTGACCTGACCAAACTTTCGACCGCGACTGTTTTTGGTCCATCGAATGGCACGGCGCCGGTCAGTTTGAATCTGAATGGAATTGCCCGTATTACTGCTGAAATTAGCAGCGCAGCCGCCGGTGTACCAACAACCGTTCCCGCAACAACCGCCGTCGCTGGTAACGGTCAGATTGCATCCGATCCCAACACTGATCTTAGCCCTTTGCGAGTCTACCCTCCAGCTTGTGATACACTTTTCTGGGATACAGCCGACGCAGGCATCAGCTACAATGGCAGAATTGAACCCCGCTGCACCGCCATTTGGCCGGGCTATGCACCTGCTGCACCGCTTGGTTACACTCGTATGCAGTTGTATTACGACATCACATTTTACGACAACAAAGGACACGCTATCAGCAATCCTTTGAGCATACCTGTGACACATTGCATCCAAGCCAATCCCGCAGACCTTGACCGTGCTATCGTGGGTATTGCTTCCGGCTCACCACGCAGCTTCAAGATTCTGCCAACATTGCGCGTCGGCAATTTGGTCTGCGCGGAAATAGACCGCAGCGGTGGTATATCTTATTTTGTACCAAGCTAACACTAGCTTCTAATCTAAAGGAACATAGCATTTCATGCGTATCGAAACAAACAATGAACTCGTCAAGCGCAATCGCCGTACAGCGAACATCCTGTTTTTCTTCAGTATGGGTGTGCTGATCGCGGGTTTTCTAGTCGCCAATTTACAGCTCACGGCTAAAGATGGCTTGACGCTAGCACTCTCCGTTATTTTGCCGTGGATTGTGCTGCCTGTGGGCTTCATCAGCACATTGATTTCGGTACGCATGACTAATCTCTGGGTACGTCAACCGCGCCCGGAAAAAGCCATTCCGGCTGGCCTCAAAGGTCTGAGCAAACGCAGTGTTCTCTATAGCTATTATCACTTCCCTGCTCGTCATGTCCTCATTGCTCCACAGGGTGTATTTGCTATCGTAACGCGCTATCAGGATGGCAGTTATATTGTCGATGGTGACAAGTGGCAGTCCCCCGGTGGGCCTTTCGCCGCCATTGGGCGCTTCTTCCGTCGGGATGCTATCGGCAATCCCACAGCAGATGCGAATAAAGCCGCCGCCTACGTTAAAGGTTTGATCGAAAAAACCCTACCGGATGTTGAAGTGCAGCCAATGATTATCTTTGTCGACCCCAAAGCGTGTGTTGAAATTATCAACTCAAGCGTGCCTGTGTTGTTCGCGGACGAAAACAAAGAACCCAATCTGCGTGACTTTATGCGGCAGTTGGCACAAAAACAAACTCCGCAGATTGAACAACCCGCAGCTAAAAAAGGTTCAGGCGGTAAAGGTAAGAACGAACCTAAGGTTGAGGCTGGTGTCATCAATCCTGAGCAAGTGGCTGACGCGCTGGAAGAAGCCACCGTCATCGGCTGATGATTTCCTCAAAACTATTTTCACGTACACTGCCGATTATGATGGGCATTATCATGGTCGGCTTCTTTTTGCGTCTTTTTCATCTTACTGCTGTGCCTTTCCGTGGTGACGAAGCCTTCAGTGTCCAATATTGGGCAGGTCAACCCCTCAGTGTCTCACTCGCTAAAACCGCCACCATCGAACCCCATCCGCTGCTCACTTACGCCATTTTTCGTGGATGGGGATTGATTGCCGGTTACAGTGAACTCGCCATGCGAATGTTACCCGCGTTGATTGGATTACTGGGTATTCCCGCAATTTACGCAGTCGGCAAACGCCTCGGCAATAAACAAATTGGATTACTTGCAGCACTCTTATTTGCGCTTCATCCGTTTGAAATATGGCACGCCCAAGATGCCCGCAATTACGCCATCTGGGCAGGCATGAGTTTGATTGCTTTGTGGTTAGGATTCCGTGCGCTTGACAAAGGACGCAAGGGGGATTGGCTGCTTTATGGCGTTGTCGCTACCCTCGCCGCCAACATCTTCTATACCGAACTACTCACTGTCGCAGCCTTCGGCATTTATGTACTCATCGTTTATTGGGGCAAATGGAAAACGGTCTTTGCGTGGGGATTAGCGGCAGCGATTGCAGGTGCGTTGTCAATTGCATCATTCATGGTTTTTCAAGCACCATTATTTGCACGCGGTGGCTATACAGGCAGCATCGGCGGCGCGCTTGATCCCAGCCAATTATGGAAACATTTCTTACCCGTTCTAAACTTCGGCGAAATCACCCTTCCAACTGAAACATTCAACAACTTATGGCCGTTGATCTTTATTGTATTAATAGCGGCAATGCTATCGATCTGGAGTAACTATCGACGCAGTGCCTTAGCACTAACCGCACTAGCTCTTCTACCGCCTGTCCTTTTGACTATACTCTCAACGCGACTTGATATTTTTACACCACGTTATGTATTATCGGTTGTGCCAGCCTTCATTCTAATTTTTGCTACGTTTGTCGTATATATTAGTCATCAACCACCTACAAAAGTTGGTTTACTAGGCGCATTCATATTGGTAGGCGGTTGGTTTGTGGTCAGTGGCACAAGCCTCCAAAATTACTACTTTGACCCTGCCTATGCAAAAGCTAAGAACTGGCCTGCCCTTACCCGTTATCTCCAGCAGAACAGCCAAACAAGCGATCTGATTATCCAAAGTGCAGCCGACTCGGCATTCGGCTTTTACTATCATCAAACAGCATTAACCGAAGCACCTGATATTGCCTTACCGGAAACACCCGCACAGCCCGCAACGGATGTTCAAACCACACTCGAAACATATAGTCAACAAAAAACGGCTATTTGGCAAGTCGGGCAAGAATTTCCTGATTGGCCGAATGCCGGGGTTGTCCGAAGCTGGCTAGACCAACATATGCAGTTGGTATTGGAAGGTAATCCCGGTGGACTAAATATGCGCGAGTATAAAAACTGGCAAGTTGCGCCAGAGGAAATTACACGAACCGCATCAGCGACTTTCGGTGATACTATCAATCTTGTCGGTTATATAATTATTCTTCCAGACCAGCCAACCGGTAAAATGACAGTCTGGTTATACTGGAAACCCCTGAAAACCCTCGACACGCAACTCAAGGTATTTGTCCACTTGCTAGGCATAACCAATCCCGCAACTGGATTTCCTCTATGGTCGCAAGATGATCGCTTCCCTCAAAATGGACGCATCAGCAGTCAAAATTGGTCACCGAGCGAAACATACCGCGATGTCTACACACTGCCATTGAAGGATGTTCCAACGGGCTCCTACTCATTGGAAGTCGGCTTTTATGACCCAGCCACTAACACTCGTCTAAAAGTGGGTGATACTGACAGTTACATCATCCAATCACTCGATCTGAAATAAAAAGAGGCGTATGTGAACAACATACGCCTCTCAGTTCTATATATCAGTAATGCTTACTGCATACTATTCAGTTTAGCCTGCCACTTGTCGGTCAGCTTGGTATAAATCGCTTCCGAAATTTCGCCTTTCGAGAGCTTCATATCAAGATTATCTAACAGCGCTTGGATTTCTTCCTTAGTCTGTGGATTATCCGATACAGGAGCAGATGCAGGCGCACCGCCTTGCTGCTTATTCATCATATTCATCATCATTTGGTTCATCATCATTTGCTGTTGCGCCATCTGCTGTTGCAGCGCGTTCTGCTCAGGATTCATGGATGCGGCAATCGACTGACCAACACCCAAACCTAAACCTGCGCTAGCCAATGTACCGCCTGCACCTTGATTGCCCGCCGCTGTCTGCGCGATATTGAGGCGTTGTACACGCTCCCACATATCAAGGCTAACGTAGTTCCGCAGTTCATCAGCACTAACATCTTTAGCCGTAAATGGATTGGACTCGAAGGCCTTAATCCGTAAACCCAATGCCCTAAACTTCTCATTGAGCTTCGCCAGCATCGCGCCTTCAAGATCACCCAACAGTTTGTTGGCATCAGGAATACTTTGTGCGCCAGAAGCACCAATCAACATGGCAATCTCGCCCAGCAGCATCGCCTGAACCCGGTCTTTAATATCATTCATTGTTACATAAGGGCGACCAACCGCATACTGCTTCACGAACAACATCGGCTCATCAATACCAATATCAATCACACCATGTGTAATCAGCAGAACTGCACCCAAACCTTTGCCGGGGGTTTCCATTACAATCGGCGTACTGGTTCCCCAACCCACCTGCGGCATATCCTTAAGATTCACGAAATACAAATCCGCAGTGAACGGTGTGCGCCCACTCGTCGCCAGCCCGATTAAGCCAGATAAAATCGGCAGGTTAGCCGTCGAAAGCATATGACGACCTGTTCCCAGAACATCCAGCGCTGTACCGCCACGCACAAATACTGCCGCTTGGCTTTCGCCAACGATAACCTGCGACCCCATACGGAAGTCACCGCTGCCCTCTTGCGGTTCACGCCACGCGAATTCTTCTGTCCCAACATTAGTATGATCTACAACATCAATCAAGCGAGGCATCCAATTTCTCCTTGTTCGATAAGCAAATTTCGTTCAAAATACGATATTAACCTTAGACCGACTTTGATAAATTCGTCAGCACATCATCCCGCAGTGTAAAAGCATCATTGGCTTCAATGGTCAGGGAATCCAATGCAGCAATTGCCTCGTCAATACCTGTTTTTTCGGTCGCAGCCTTAGCTAGGTTATTCAGTGCGCCGTCAAATTTATCGGCGTAAGCAATCAATGCTTCATCAAAACTGTAGAGCTTATCCATCTCATCCGGCCCAATTTTGATGGCTTCCATAATCCCCGAATAACCGGGTGCCGCCGTCTTGACCAGATCTCGGAAATGTTGCAGTTTGCTTTTAGCACTGCTAGTCTTGCTCATATAGCTTAACCCGCCATTATCCAAGATTGTCTTTTCAATCTCAGCAAGGCGATTAATCCGGCGTGAAAGTTCATCCGCAATATGGTCACGCAGCAAACGGTCAGCCGTGCGTCGCGCTTTCTTATCGAGATAACCTGCAAAGCCCGGAATACGCTTAATCAGCCGTTCCAATGAACCAGGCTGGCTGGTAATCCGATCATATAGTTCTGACATGCTTGATACCTTTCCTCAATAGAATATAGCTTAATTCTATCGCATATGTTCTTAAGGTTTCCCCCCAATTATAGGGAGACTGACATTAGGTGAGGAAATATTCTGTCCCGCAGAATGGGCAGACCACCACACCCTTACCTACCAGCTTAATTTCACCGCCACAATTTTTGCACTTCTGTAAGTCCCGCAGTTTACTCGCATCCGATGAATACAGGATGCCCTTGTCCCAGTTGATATAACCACTAAAAACTTGCAAGCCCACCAGTTGGTGAACCATACTCTTCACGGTATCGACATTGGTTTTCATTTCAAGCGCCAAATCACTGACAGCGACTTGACCACGACTTTTCACAATATCAAGTAGTTGGCGCTGCTTTTGCATCTCAGATTCAGATTCGGCGTCTTTACCACCTTGAACATACAGGTAAATACCGAAACCAACCAGCAATGCCACAGGAATAAACGCCAAACCTGCGCCAATCAACGCCCCACCACTTTGAACTTGTCCGCCGCTCACTTGCGATGCCAGCCACAAACCGGCAATCACTGCGATACCAAAACCCACCACAATCAAAATGATCCCAACGAGCCTTCCAGAATTCATGTCCTCATTCCTTTATCACAAACCGAAGAAACTCGCCTAATTGCACAACAAATTCAAAACGATTTCGCTAAATTTTTGCAAGAGAAAAACATGCCTTTCCCTTACTCCTGTTTAGAATCGCTTGCTATCCAAATCCACGACCACCACCGCCGCTGCTGCCGCCAAAACCACCACCGCCACCGCTCCAACCGCGACCACCACTGCTCCATCGTCCGCTGCCACCACTCGATGATTGAGGTTGGCTGGTCATAACGCGAGAAGCCGAATTAAGCATGCTCGTCAAACCTTTGGAGATGTTTTGGAGTCCGCCTGACATGTTACGTGACATACTATCCAGCGAAACACCACTGCCGCCTGCATGAGCTAACGGTCCCGGCAAGCCACCTATTGATGGGCGCGGGAGCGGGCTGCCAGCAATATAGCCGCCGTGATACCGTCCACCTAGATAGGTTGGATAATACCAGTACGGAATCGGCACATTTGGCACGGCTGAAAAACGCCGAACCCACGAACGGTCTAAACCAAATGCGACTGCATAGGGCAGGTAATCATCAAAATGCTGGGAGGCTTCCGCAACATCCGAATACTTCTCTAGGTTTTGCAGATATTCATAGAATGCGCGCCACTTAGCCGCCTCTTCAGCACCTTTACGTGTTTTAGCCGGCATCACATTACCGGCAATCAAGGCCACAATACCCACAAAACCCAAGGCCAGCGGCACCAAAACCAGTGCACCACTAACCGTGTCGCCAAGTTGGAATGCTCCATAAACCAGAATGCCCGCGACCACCAGCAGCAATACACCAAAGCCCGACCACAGAGCACGCGTTGTTTGCGGATTAGTGGTGAATAGACCTTCATCCACAAGCCCTTTGTATAAATCTGATTGCAGTGCGGAAATAACCGTATAAAAGCTGTTCCGCATCGAATCCATTGTGCGTTCCATGCGTAGCGAAAACAACGAGTTGAGCATCCGTTTTTCGTAAGGTTTGAGGTCATCGGCTGCTTTATCTGTCCGCTTAAAGGTGAACTTACTAGTCGTTCCCATACCGAACAATCCAGCTTCTTGCGTCTCCTCCATCACCATATAGCCCCGATGTGCCAAGTCAACTAAGATCGAAATAACATCCTGTACATCCGCTTTTTCGTCAATCAATGTCCCCACAATTGCAGGTGATAAACTGTCCGGTGGATCAGTGATGAACTTCGGAACTGGTCCAATTTGAGGATCACGTCCTTTGGTGTACCAGCGTGCATAAATGGCTAACGTGCCACCAATTCCAATCAGGAGTGACAAGGCGATCAACCCGAGATCAACCAGCGGCTTAGTCGACTCATCATATGCGCGTTGAGTGTCAAATGTACTTTGCCAACTAGGAGCTTTAGCCGCCGCATTATGAGGATATTGCACACGAATCTCAAAGGTTTCGTTATCCACAATTTCACGGTTTGCAGTAGCGGTTATCGTCGTTCCTTGTACGTTGACTGTACCGGGAACACCATAAGTTTCAACCGAATCCACACCTTCACGTGGGGCATAACCTTGTGGCATCTCAACCTTAATCGTGCTGCTACCAACAGGAAACCCGGAATGATCGGGTGGAACAGCCGACCACCATAATTGATCGCCACCGCTGTAGACCCGCAGCGCCCCATTTACTGTGTAGCTAATATCAAACTGTTCATTCGCATCACTGAGTGGCTGGAAAAAATAATACAGAATCGACAAACCATCGCTGTTGTTTTGGGCGCAAAATGTTCCAGCCCGTTGACCGCCGCAATTAGCTTGTAGTGCCTTTCCATTTTCCGATACCGCTACGTTAGAGATACTATCGAGATTAGTTAAGGGGATAGTAGCAGAACCAAACCGGAAACTTCCCGTAAAGTCGATATCATAACTTTCGGTAACATCGAAATGGTTGTTGGTAACATCCACATTGTTGATGAGAACATCCCAACGATTCCAATAGACCGACTTAGATTGTGCATCGACAGATGTGAATAAAGACGTAGCGAGGAAAAGCGAAAGGATAATAACGATAGCGCGTTTTTGCATCTTTTAACCTCCGCGAAAACATTACATTCACATTATAGCATGGCTCATCTCAATTATGTTGGCGCGTTGTGTCGTTCCGGTGTAAGATGCCCATTATAATTGCGGCATGATAATCCCCGGTCATGAAGGAGAAACTTTGATGCGATACCCTCGGTTCGTGGCTATTTTAATAGGTGTAATGTGCTTGAGCGTTTTAGCGACACTAACGACGAATGCCGCCGATAAACTTGCTCCTGTAAATCAAGTATCAACTCCCGTACCGGGTACAGATACAAACTATGTTGTACAACAAGGCGACACCCTTTTCAAAATCGCGACGCGCTTCAAATTAACGACGAAACAACTCGCAGAAGCTAATGGAATCACTAACACATCTTTAATTTATGCGGGTCAAACCCTCAAGATTCCCGGCGCAAATTCATCCATTCCACCGGCCGCTGTCCCATCGCCCATCCCACAACCCACCACTGCATTACAACTAACTGGAACTTATACGGTTCAGGTTGGCGACACCCTCAATAAAATCGCCACCCGCTTCAATACTACCATCAGTGCCCTAATGAAACTAAACAATATTACCGATCCGAATATTGTTTTTATCGGTCAAGTTCTAAAGGTGCCCTCCGATGGCGTTGTGGCTGCCACACCAGTTCCGACCTTACAGGGCAATGAAACCACGACATCCGGGCAAAGTGGCACATCGCAAGTCGGTTACGGCTTTGATCATGGCATCGAAGCTTTTACAACCGGTCAAGACATCACTGCGATCACTACCGAAATCAGCCAATTAGGAATGCACTGGGTCAAACAGACGATTTACTGGCGAGATATAGAACCGGTTCGCGGTCAAATTGACTTCGCGACTTTAGATGAAATCGTTAATCGCTTCACTAGTGCCAACCTCAAAATTCTCTTTACTGTTACATCTTCCCCTGCGTGGGCGCGATCCTATATTTTGGAAAATGGCCCATCGGATAATCTCGCTGATTATGGCACATTCGTTGCTGCACTAGCACAGCGTTACGCAGGTCGCGTCCAAGCCTACGAAATTTGGAACGAACCCAATCGCCGCTCGGAATGGTCTTGCACCGAATCGACCGATAAACCAAGTTTCTGCAAAGCCAAGTACAGCGATTTACTCGGCATTGCCTACCATGACATTAAGGCTGTTGATGCAAATGCGGTTGTGGTCAGTGCAGGATTAGCACCAACTGGTTATAACGATGGCATCAACGCCATTGACGACCGAATCTTCCTTCAAGATTTGTATACTGCTGGGCTAGCTAATATGAGTGATGCTGTTGGCGCACATCCGCTGGGT
The DNA here is from genome assembly GCA_038251275.1 of Aggregatilineales bacterium. Lineage (GTDB taxonomy): Bacteria > Chloroflexota > Anaerolineae > Aggregatilineales > Phototrophicaceae > CFX2. Next base: position 15,887 of record JBBSBM010000017.1, on the reverse strand, counting down.
TGGGCAAATCCACCCGACTCGGCATGCTGCGCTGCATCAGAAGGCGTAACGACCCACTTTGACAATGCCAGTTTCTATTTCCGCAATACCCTCGACGATTACCGTAAAATAATCGTTGATAGTAAAGATAGCAGCACACCCATTTGGGTAACAAAATTCGGTTGGGGAAGCAGTGAGGATACTAATCCGCCGGACAAGAACAGCATTTTCGTCTCGTATACAAGTCTTGAAGAACAAGCTTCCTATGATAGTCGTGCATTTGAACTCGGCACCGAACTTGGCTTCATCGGTCCAATGTTCTTGTCCAACTTAAATGGTTGTCAAGGCGGTGGTGATGTCGAAAGCTGCTATTACAGCCTCATCAGTCCCGCAGGTTCACCACGTCCAGTATTTACGAAACTTGCAGACAGTGCGATGTCGAACGGCACAATAGAAGGTGCACTAGTGACCGTAACGCCTGAGCAACCAGAAACATTAGAAGCTACGGCTACCCTTGAAGAAATACTACCGACACTCCAATCAACTCCTTTGCCACTTGATGATCTTGAACCAACCGCAACTACCGAGGGCTAAAACACAAATAAAAATAGGGCGACCGTTTCCGGTTCGCCCTATTCATTTCATTTCCAAATAATTTATCGCACAGCAACTGTATACAGTCGTGCCATCTGTACCGCTTCAAGCGCTAACTGCTGCCTCAGACCGCTCGGCTCTAAAACTTCAACCTGTGTCCCCCATGATCTTAGCCACGGCATCAGCTCATGCCAATCCGCCACTTGAACGGTCAATGTACAGCGTTTATCTGGCAAGATTTCAATTTGCTGTGAACTATGCCACAACCGCTCGCGAATCAATGAAGTCACATCCTGCGTGAAGGCCAGCACCACCCGTATCCGGTCGCGACCGTCGCCGTCCATGACACCCCATACACTTTCCAAATAGGGTCGGCGATCAAATTGGTCAGGCAGTTCATAAGTGTCATCCAGTAATTTTGCCCGCTTCACGCCTTCAATCTTCAACACTTTGATGGATTGCGTTAATGCGTCCTGCCCTACCGCGTATAACCCACCTGTTGTGGTCGGTTCAATAAAATAGGTACGAAAGTCACGAATATACGAATCGCCGTGCTTGTTCATACTGCCCCACAGCCGAATCGTATGACCCTCTACCCATCCACGAATAATCATCTCTAGATTTTGTACATAGTTACGGTCAACTGGATTGCCTCGAATCCAATCTGCGATGTAGTCAACGTGTGAAGACAAAGGTTCGGGCAGCGCAGCGCAAAGCTTATTCAACGCCGAAACAATATGTGGATTTTGCTGTTCAGCATTGCGTGTAAACGCTCGAGCAGCGATAAACAAAGCAACCGCCTCATTAAAATTCATCCTCACTGACGCGAGATAATAATCGCGGTTCAGATGAAAACGACCATCCTCTTGCGAAACCGGAATACCAAGCTTTTGCAACGTTTCCAAATCACGGTAAACAGTGCGCCGGTCTACACCACATGCTTCCGCAATTTCAACAGCTCGCAATCCTTTTCCTGAACGAAAAAGCAGCCTTTCAATTGCAGTCAGACGTTCGCCTCGGTTAATGAGTCGAGCACTCATATCTTGTCCTCAATCAGTGATCTATAACAGGCAGTATAACAGCATTCCATTTTACGCGCTGACCAGAAACATAAAGATGTCAACACAATCACAATGGTAATCAACGGTTACAGATATGTTTTTGAAATGATTTGGGACTATGGTGTAATGTAGAGCAAAAGAGTGAGTCAAAAAGGTAGTAATTGTTACGGGGTTTTGGATATGTCGCTCTCAACAGATATTTTTCTTCATCGCAAACTAGGCCGCTATGAAATCCGTGAACGTCTCGGCGTAGGCGGAATGGCACGTGTCTTTATGGGTTGGGATACTACCCTCGAACGTCAGGTCGCGATTAAAATTCTTCATGAGCACTTGGTAGAGGATCCGACATTTAAAGAGCGTTTTGATCGCGAAGCTAAATTAGTTGCAACGCTAAATCATCCCAATATCGTTCAAATTTACGATTATGACACGATAGATGTTGACGGACAGATGGTCTGTTATATGGTCATGCCCTATTTTCCCGGCAGAACTCTGACGGACGTTCTGAGTGAAAGCATAGACAAAAGTGAGCATCTATCTAACGACCGCATACTTGAAATTATGCTTGATCTCAGTTCCGCGCTCGACTACGCCCACAATCACGGCATGATACACCGCGACGTTAAGCCATCAAACGTCATGTTCGATGAGCATGATCGCGCTATTCTCACCGATTTTGGCATCGCTCGTCTAAAAGAAGGTGGTAATTTAACTCAGGACGGAGCCACAGTAGGTACTCCCGCCTATATATCTCCAGAACAAGCCGCTGGACTTCCTGTCGATTCCCGCACTGATTTATATTCGCTTGGCATTATCGCCTATGAAATGTTGGCTGGAGAATTACCATTTAAAAGTGACAGTTTATTTTCTCTTATCCTTCAGCATATTAATTCTCCCATTCCTTCGCTGCCAACCACCATACCGAACGTCAGTCCATATCTTCAATCATTCATTTTCAAAGCCTTAGCCAAAGATCGTCAAGATCGTTTTCAAACTGGCGCAGAGTTTGCCACCAACCTCAAACGCGCGCTCGAATTACCCAAGCAGCAAACTAACTTCAACGAAACCCAAAACATCACACCGGACTTCATTACGGCAGCCAACTCCCTCAAAACTCAAACCCTACCGCAACAATCTACGCTGTCAGCGCATTCACGGCTTCCACTGATTGCAGGGGGAATAGCTGGTTTAACGCTGTTAATCGTTGTCCTTGTATTTTTCACCAACAACCGCCTAACCCCTGCCAATAATCAAATGGCTATTACCAGAACAGCTATTTCAAGCATGACCGATGACGAGGGTTCGCCATTCCGCAGCACATTTGCACCCGACGATTCAACTTCTGCACATTGGCAGCAAAATGTTGCAGGTGATGTGCAGCGCGAGTTAACTAGCGACGGTTTCTACCGCATCGAAAATCGTTTGCCGGGAACAGCCGCCTCGTCTTTATATGACACGGCTGCCAAATTTCTTAACGGAACAATTTCGATGAAAGCATCCCTCGATAATTCCAGTTCAGATACCAGTGGCTACGGGATCATCTTTCGCTATCAGGATGAAAGCAACTTCAATGTCTTTGCCGTAGATGGCGTTGGACGCTACAGCATATGGCAGCTCAAATCTGGTGACTGGCACGAATTACGAGGACTCACAGAACATTGGACACAAAACCAATTCATTAATCGTCAAGGGAAACAAAATCAAATTTCGGTAACGTTTACGAACGCAGAGATTAAAGGTTATGTGAACGACAAAGATGTCGTTACCGTAAACGTTGCTGAGCCATCAGTAATGTCTGGAAGAGTCGGCATTTACGTTGCAAGTACCGCTAATGGAAAAGCAGTCGTTTTGGTCGACTCTTACGAAGTCGGCAATCAAGTAGCATCAATGACTGCCGACTCGCCTTAGCCTAACCACCAGCGAAGCGCGCCAGATAGACTTGAATCCACAATGGAATCAAGCACAGCACCGCAAAGAACGCCAACACCGCTAACGCAATTGTGACTGCATCTAATGCAGGCGGCACATCCTGCTCGCGGTCATACTGATAAAGCGGTTGGCTGTTGCTGCTCCCCCCCCATTGAGGCGGTGTCGGCTGCGGATACTGAGGGTTCCCAGACGGATTATACGTCGGTGCGGCTTGCTGCTGCGGACGATTATATGAGGGATTCTGTGGCGCTTCCGGCGCGAGGCTATAGCGTTGAGTCGGGTCGATCGTCGGAGGTTGTCCTTGTGTAAACGGCAGCGGCTGCGGTGCTTGGAATGGTGATGGAGCGTTCGAAGGTTGCTGCCCTTGGGTAAATGGCAGTGGTGCCGCATTTGGCTGCTGTCCAGAAGTAAACGGCAGCGGTTGTTGGGGCTGCGACTGCTGCGGATACTGTTGTTGTGGATATTGTTGCTGTTGTGGTGCTGATGGTTGTGAGTATTGGGGTGGCGGCGGAGGTGCTTGATAAGAAGGCGCATTCGAAGATGTCACTTCGCGCCCACGATCTCGATAGCTCTCTAGCACATGCCCCAACTGGTCAGCTGTCCGATAACGGTTAGCTGGTTCTTTACTCATCACTTTATAGACAATTTGCGCCAATGCATCTGGCACACTCGGATTAAATTCCGTTACCATCGGCACACGGTCACGAATATGAGCCATTGCAAGCTGCTGTTGATCGCCGCCCACATAAGGCAAGCGTCCGGTCAACATCTCAAACATCACGATACCAATCGAGTACACATCGGAAGCCGGTGTAGGCTTTTCACCTTTAGCCTGTTCGGGAGCGAAATAATGTGGACTGCCCCACACCACCTGTTGCTTCTCTGGCGGTTGCGTATCGCTAAAAGCCTGTGCGATACCGAAGTCCGTTACTTTTATCACATCATTCTTGGTAACCAGCATATTCTGCGGCTTCACATCCGCATGCACTAATCCGGCACGATGCGCGAACCCGATACCTGCACACATCTGAATAGCAAATTTCAACGCACGGTCAACGGTAAGGATGCCTTCCGTTTTGATAATCTTCTTCAGGTCTTGCCCGTCAACGAATTCCATCACAATGAACTGTGTCGCCCCGTCGCTGCCCACATCATAAATCGTGACGATATTCGGATGCTGAAGATTAGCAACACTTCGGGCTTCGTTCTTAAAACGGGTGAGGAAAGTAGGATCAGTTGTCAAACTGGGACGCAAAATTTTGATGGCTACAATACGGCTCAATTCAAGGTCTTGTGCCTTATAAATCACAGCCATTCCGCCTGAACCCTGTTGGGCCAATAAACGGTAACGCCCTTTTAATACTGTCTCGTTATTGTTCGCCATGAGTCATCCCATCTAACTCGCATGTCATATTGTTGTCGCTGCAAATTACGGCTTGGTCAACGGGTCAAACAATCGTCGGTATTCTAACAGAGCGCCTCGGTCTGTCATAGACGCGATGTAATCTGCCACGACTCGTTCAATCGGCTTATCTTTCAACTGCATCTGATACTCGTCCGGAAGTTGGCGCGGCTCTTGCAAATAGCTACCAAATATTTCCTCGATAAAGCGCTGCGCCCGTGTCGCCATCCGCATAACACGGAATTGAAAGTACATATTCTGATACAGGAAGTCTTTCAACGCGCGGTTAAGCAATTTTATTTCATCACTATGAGTCACGATCTGTTCACTATGCTCTTGAACATCCATCGGCGATTTCGGCTGAAGCGATTCAATTCGCGCCTCTGTAGATTTCAACACATCATCAACCTCGATGCCAATCAATTCACGAATTAGCAAATGCCGTTTTATCTCATCAAACTTTCGACCATCCCAACCCGCTTGTTCGCATACCCGCCGCCAAATTTCCAATTGCTGCAAGTCATCAAGTGAGATCAATCCCGCTTGTAAACCATCATCCAAATCATGTGCATTATAAGCCAATTCATCAGATATATTGGCAATCTGAGCCTCAACACTGCCGCGCCGTGCCACATCAAATCCCGCCACATGACTCAAATCATATTCGGACTCGTGTTTGGCGATTCCCTCTAAAGTTTCATACGTCAGATTTAAACCCGGCCAATCAGGGTAACGATGTTCAAGTTGTGTAACCACCCGGTAACTTTGATGATTGTGGTTAAACCCGCCGCTGCTTTGTGTCAATTTGTTCAGCACACCCTCTCCCGCGTGACCAAACGGAGAATGTCCCAAATCGTGCGCCAAGCAAATGGTTTCCACTAAATCTTCATTCACAGCCAACGCCCGCGCCATCGTCCGCCCAATTTGTGCCACTTCTAATGTATGCGTGAGCCGCGTACGGTAATAATCGCCCTCATCATTGACGAAAACTTGGGTCTTATATTCCAACCGTCGAAAAGCTGCTGAATGCACAATCCGGTCGCGGTCACGTTGGAACGCCGTTCGATATTGGGGTTCGGGATCGTGGTGCTGCCGTCCTTTACTTTCGCGGCTTAGCAGCGCATAAGGGGCAAGTGTATCCGCTTCGATTTGTTCAAGACGCTGGCGATTCACGAACATACCTTAACTCCTCGAGACACAATAAAGTTATTGTACTCGCTTTCCAAAATCCTGTGTTACAAACCTAAACCCGTTTGACCATTTACCATGAGCAATATCCCGTATTTAATTGCACTCTTCTCATTAGTGAATTACAATTTCGACTTTCATATTTCTAGCACAACACTCACATCATCATGACCGGTCGCATCGTTGGTATATACGAGATAATCGCGCAAATTGGCGAAGGGGGCATGGCTGCTGTTTACAAAGCCCATGACCCTAAAACCGACCGTTTTGTTGCCATCAAATTCCTCCCCGACCAATACGCCACCGACCCCACCCTCCGCGAACGTTTTGAACGTGAAGCCCGTTCCATTGCCAAGTTAGGCCATCCACATATCCTGCCGCTCTTTGCCTACGGTGAGGATCAAAACATTCCCTACATGGTGATGCCCCTCATGGAAAGCGGCACGCTGGCAGATCGAATGCGAAACGCTAGCATCACCTTAACCGAACTCAGCAAGATACTCACCCAGATCGCAAGCGCCCTTGATTATGCCCATGAAAACGGCATCGTCCATCGTGATGTTAAACCCAGCAATATTCTTTTAGACAAGGCTGGTAACGCCTATCTCAGTGACTTTGGCATTGCGCGGGAAGTCGGTTCAGATGGAAAGCTAACCGGCAGTTACATGATGATCGGCACCCCCAGTTACATGAGTCCTGAACAGTGCATGGGCGAAAGGGATATTCCGCCTGCAACTGATCAATACGCGCTTGGCGTAACCATCTATGAAGTCATTTCAGGACGTGTTCCATTTGTCGGTGATACGCCGATGAAAACCGCGTGGATGCATATCAACAATCCACTTGTGCCTTTGCGCCAGCTACGGCCTGAAATTCCAGAGGCAATTGAATCGTGCATCCAGAAAGCCTTAGCTAAAAAGGTTGAAGACCGTTATCCCACATGTTCCGCATTTGCCGAAGCCTTCGCCCGTGCCTTAACAGGTGAGAGACAACCGACTGAAGAACTTGCCACTGTCGGTTTATCGGTCGGTAAACAAAAGCCAGCCCCCACACCGCTATTGGATAATTCGCCAACAGTGACACCAGCCAGCTTCAAACAGTCTCCGACCACAGCGTCGAGTCGCATGGTCAAGCGCCGTTTAAAACCGGGGAATAACTTCCCGACGTGGATCGCTGGCATCATTGGAACAATCATCATCATTTCCCTACTAATTTCGGCTAGTAATCCTCGCGGATTATCCGCCATTTTGTTTCAATCAACGCCAACTGATACTGCCTCACCAACTGTAACTTCATCACCCACATTAACACCTTCGCTAACGACCATACCAACGAATACAGCGACCAACACGCCTACAGATTTACCAACTGCTACACCATCAGCTACGGTCACTCCGACCCCTTTACCGACGGATACATTTACACCATCCGCGACTTCAACCCTAACACCGTCTATAACCCCAACACCAACCGTGACGGCTTCATCTACACCAACTGCAACGTCCACCGCATCGAATACACCGACCGCAACCTATACGGCAACAAATACGCCAACTGCAACCAATACCGCATCCTTCACACCAACCGATACCCCAACTTTTACAGCTACACCATCTGCCACGTTGACACCGACCAGTACCGAAACTCAAACCCCTTCGGCTACCCCAATCGTAGCGGGATTAAGTAATCTAAAACCCATTACCCACAATCAAGATTGGTCACCCGTTGGCACGTATCATGCCAATGGCATCGACTTAGTATTAGTACCTGCCGGTTGCTTTGATATGGGTAGTGAAGGCAAACAGCGGGATAATGAAGCACCTATTTCCAAACAATGTTTTAGCGAACCCTATTGGATTCAACGTACCGAAGTCACTAATGCCCAATTCGGTGATCATGGCTATTGGGAAGGTGCAAACTATCCGCGCGAACAGGTAACTTGGTTTGCAGCAAAATCCTTTTGTGAAAATCTCGGCCTGCGATTACCAACTGAAGCCGAATGGGAATATGCTGCTCGTGGCCCCGATGACCTCATTTATCCGTGGGGAAACGACTTTATCCCGAAAAACCTCATTTTTGGGGAAAATTCAGGCAAACGAACAGAAGAAGTAGGAATCTATACAGGTGGAACAAGTTGGGTTGGCGCGGTCGATATGCTCGGAAATGTCTACGAATGGACAAGTTCGCTTGCGCGTCCCTACCCTTATCTAGCTACCGATGGTCGCGAAAATAGTACAGATAACACCAGCGACCGTATCATACGGGGTGGTTCTTGGTTACAGGGGCGAGTAGTAATTAGAGCCAGTCTGCGTGTTTCACAGCGCCCTGATGCCGTCAATAATGTCTCAGGTTTCCGCTGCGCTCGCGATTTCCGGTCGGACGAGATCAACGACCAAACTGCCCTTGAGTCGCTTAGATTGCCAACCGTCACCCCCACCGTTGCCGTACTGCAAGTACATATTTTGGCTGGTTCCAATTTGCGCTCAGGTCCCGGAAGCGCCTACGAACGCGTTGGATCAGCCCGCGCAAATGACTATTTAGTCTTAATCGCAAAAACGACCATAGATGGAAACATTTGGTATCTCGTTCGCGACTTTGACAATCAACTCAAATGGATTTCTGGCAAGGCTGTAGAAGTCCAACCCACAGGCGAAACTGTCCCTGAAGTCGCCACCCGTCCACCCCCACCCTAACAATCTTGCAAATCAAATGCTTATTTTTTGTAAGGGCGCAAGACTGTGCGCCCACCGATTTAAACCGATGACCTACCCGTGCCGATTACGCAATTCTTCACTAACATCTTCCAGTGAAATATCAAGCTGCGTCATCAGCACCAACGTGTGATAGAACAAATCAGAAAGCTCACCGATTTGCTCTTTACGTCCCTGCCCCAACGCCGCCACAATCACTTCTGTGGCCTCTTCACCAACTTTTTGGGCGATTTTATTGATACCTGTATCAAATAAACTGTTGGTATAACTACCTTCTTTAGGTTTTGCCCTGCGCTCGTGGATAAAGTCCTCAAGCAAATACAACATATCCGCCATAATAACCCCTTGTTGTTGGTTTCAATTCGCTAACTTGACATTCAGAACATATGTTCATATACTGAAATAGAGATAATACAAGTTTCCATCAACCGTCTTATCATTTTGTAGGGACACGACATGTTGTGTCCATTCATCATTGACTTCTTCTCGTAAATAAAGCGCTAATTCCTAACCTTGAAAAATCATCTTTTCGTAGGGATGGGTTACATCTCGTCCGCTGCTGATTAATCACGAACTGATTTGCTCTGAACATCCAATAACCATTTGAATGCCCTCAATCCTATTGGAAAATCCGATGATCGCCGAGTCTTTGTTTTATAATCCTGACAACTTCACATTATCTACCGCGTTATCAGCAGCGAACAACGACAACTCGGCGGTTTCCTCCCTCGCAACCGCTGCGACGGCAGGGCATATTGCACGCGGCGGCATTACGGGAACCATCCGCTGCACTCAGCGGCATTAGCCGAGCCAACCGCACAGCAATTGTGCTAATTCAGCGGCTGGCTTGCCTTTTCCCGCCGTTCATTTCAGCGGGTTTATTGCACAAAATGCAATAAAAATTGCATTTTGTGCATTCGATGGTGACTTTTAAGGATAGTAATTTTTATCCTTTTACAAAACAATTTTGTAGGGATGCAGCGTGGTGCGTCCCTACAAATACTTACTCAGTCACCTTTAACTGACCAAAGAAACACGATACCGCGCCCGTATGACAGGCCGGCCCTGCTGGCTCAACCAGAACCACCAGTGCATCACCATCGCAGTCCACGCGTATTTCCTTCACATACTGAACATTACCGGAAGTCGAGCCCTTATGCCAGAGTTCTTGTCGGCTTCTGCTCCAAAAAACCGTCTCACCTGATTCAACCGTCATCTTCAAGGACTCGGCGTTCATGTAGGCCAACGTCAAAACTTCTAAGGTATTCACATCTTGTACAATCGCCGAGACTAACCCTTTTTCATCCCACTTTACCTGCTCGAACATCAAAGTGCCTCCCACCCATGCAGTCTCATCGCCACACCTTGCTCGGCTAGATAATTCTTCAGGTCACCAATCCGAATCTCGTTGTAATGGAACAACGTCGCTGCTAGGGCTGCATCCGCTTTACCGACAGTAAGTGCATCTCGGAAATCTTCCATCTTCCCTGCCCCGCCTGACGCGATTACGGGTATCGAAACCGCCTCCGCTACTGCCTGTGTGAGTTCCAGATTGTACCCTGATTTCGTCCCATCTCGATCCATGCTGGTGAGTAGGATTTCACCCGCACCTCGGTCTTCAACTTCCTTCGCCCAAGCAATCGCCTCTTTATCGGTAGGAACACGCCCGCCATTAATATGCACCACCCATTTTCCATCCAGCCACTTCGGGTCAATCGCCACTACAATGCACTGGCTCCCGAACCCCCATGCGCCGTCATTAATCAGTTGCGGGGTGTTAATGGCTGAACTGTTGATAGAAACTTTATCCGCTCCCGCTAACAAGGTCGCCCGAATATCCTCGACTGTTCGTATTCCCCCGCCCACGCAAAACGGAATAAAAATGCTGTCCGCAACTCGTCTCACCATATCAAGAGTAGTATTCCGCCCCTCGTGCGAAGCCGTTATGTCGAGGAAAACCAGTTCGTCCGCCCCTTCCCGATCATAAACACTTGCCTGCTCAACGGGATCACCCGCGTCACGCAAGTTGACGAAGTTTACCCCCTTCACTACCCGACCATTTAACACATCCAAACAGGGAATAATCCGCTTAGCCAGCATCCTTGCCCTCCGCAACTTTCAACGCATCCGCTAACCTAAATCGCCCCTCATATAATGCCATCCCGGTCACCGCTCCGGCTACCACACCCGTCGCCTTAAGTCGTTTGATGTCGTCCAAACTTCCCACACCGCCCGATGCAATCACTTGCATTCCCGTTTCCTGCGCCAGCATTGCTGTAGACTCGACGTTTACACCTTGCAATAAACCATCCCGATTCACATCGGTATAAAGAGCATGAGTCACACCGCGTTCAACCATCTGCTTGCCCAATTCTAAAGGTGTGAGATTGGTCTTGTTCTGCCAGCCGTGAGTCGCCACTTTCCCATCCCGCGCATCCAACCCGACCGCCACCCTCTCACTGCCCCAACGTTCGATAACTTCGCTCACTAACTCCGGTTGCTCAATCGCTGCCGTCCCGATAATCACACGGCTCGCTCCCTGCTCGATTGCCCGTTCAATATCCGTAATAGTTCGTAAACCACCACCAAACTGAACCTTCACATCGAACTTGGCTACAGCCTCCAAAATACGCGCATTATCGTTGAATGTCGCAAACGTCCCATCCAAATTTACAATGTGTATCCACTTTGCACCCTGCTCCAACCACTGCTGTGCCGTCGCGATAGGATCTTCGCTAAACACCTTCTGCCGGTTAGGGTCGCCCTCTTTGAGTCGCACAACTTTTCCCCCGCGCAAATCAATCGCTGGATAAATAATCATGCGCTCACCTTCAAGAAATTAGTGTAAATCTGTAGTCCCATTGTCTGGCTCTTTTCGGGGTGGAACTGTACCCCATACACATTCTCATGCTGAACAATCGCTGTGAATGGAAGACCATAATCGACCTCAGCTACCACATCTTCCGGTCGATTAGGCGTGCAGTAGTAACTGTGGACGAAATACCCGTAACTGTCCGGTGTCAAACCATCCAATAACGCACATGCTTTGCACTGCCGTACCTGATTCCAACCCATATGAGGCACTTTAAGTCCGGCAACCTTCGGAAAACGGGTCACATACCCCGGAATAATACCCAGACCGTCGTAATTTCCCATTTCATCGCTGGTGTCAAACAAGAACTGCATCCCCACACAGATGCCCAACAATGGAATGCCCAAAGCTGCCGCCTCTTTGAGAGGCTGTATCAAGTTGCGTTTGGCAAGTTCGCCCATTCCTGCTCCAAACGCTCCTACCCCCGGTAGAATAATCTTGTCTGCACCTTTCAAATCACGCCCGTCTTGGACAACGCGCATATTTTCTGCACGTAGATAGTTTAGAGCGTGCAAAACGCTCCCTAAATTCCCTGCCCCATAATCCACCACAACTAGCATCGCCAATCACCTCCTCATCTCAAATAAAAAGTCCCCGCGCGGTGCGGGGACTTCAAAAATCAAACGTAATAGGACGGTTTATGAGTGAACCAACACCGGGGGTTTTCTATGAACATTCAGATGATGGTGCAAACAAACCATGAATCAATTTCTCCGTAGAATATGGATAGTATAACGATTGACACTAGGGTTGTCAACGCATCTACAAACGCTACAATAAGCCAGCATTGTTCAAGAAAACACATGGTGGATGGGATCAAATACATGGAGCAATTTGTAATCGAAGGTGGCAAACCTCTTTCCGGCACAATCAAAGCTGGAGGAAACAAAAACGCTGCCATCAAAATGATCCCCGCCTGCCTGCTCACCGAAGAACCCGTTATCCTCCATAACATGCCCAAAATCGGTGACGTACTAACCACGCTCGATATCATGCGTCAGCTTGGCGCAGATGTAACTTGGTTAACGGACTCTTCCATTCGCATTCACGCTCAACACATCAACACCACTGAGATTGACGCTGCACTGGCGACCAAAATTCGCGCCAGCATCGTTTTTGCAGGGCCAATGTTGGCGCGCATGGGGCGCATCCGTTTACCTATTCCCGGTGGTGATAGTATCGGTGAACGTCGCCTCGATACGCACGCCATCGCACTTCAAAAACTCGGTGCAGATATTACGCTCGACAAAACCTTGCTCATCATGGAAACAAAAGGATTAGTAGGCACAGATATTCTACTCAATGAAGCCAGCGTTACCGCGACTGAAAACGCGTTAATGGCTGCTGTGTTAGCAAAAGGCGTCACAACTCTACGTAATGTTGCTTGCGAGCCTCACATCCAAGACCTCTGCCAGATGTTGAACACATTGGGCGCACAAATTGAAGGCACAGGAACAAACCGCCTCATTATTACAGGAGTAGAACGCTTACACGGTGGTGAAGCGCGTATCGGTGCGGACTATATGGAAGTTGGCAGTTTTATCGGCGCGGCGATTGTCACAGGTGGTGAAATCCGAATTACCGAAGCTGACCCACACCACCTTGAAATGATTGCGCTCACTTTTGGGCGATTAGGTGTTCACTGGGAAACACAAGGTGAGGATATTTTCGTTCCTACTGCCCAAACGCTAAACATTGTCCCCGACTTGGGCAACCGTATGCCCATAATCAAAGCCCAACCGTGGCCTGCATTCCCGCCCGATTTGATGAGTATTGCCCTAGTCATCGCGACCCAATGTGCTGGCGCCGTTCTGTTTCACGATTGGATGTATGAAAGTCGCTTTTTCTTCACTGACAAATTAGTTCGCATGGGCGCACGTATTACGCTGTGTGATCCTCACCGCGTCTTAGTCCAAGGCCCAACCACCTTACAGGGTCAGCCTTATATCACCAGCCCTGATATTCGCGCAGGCATGGCGATACTATTAGCCGCGCTCGGCGCAAAAGGTCAAACGCGCATTTTCAATATTCGTCAAATTGACCGGGGCTACGAACGAGTTGAAGAAAAACTAAAGGCACTCGGTGCAAACATCAATCGGGTCGAGGATGAGCATCCCGGAATTGATGAAACGCAAGAAGCGCCTTTAGCCGAACATTAAGAGACGTGGCTAGGGATTTCCATTACCATTGGTGTTGTTCCCGTTGGTTGACGGAACTGCTGGCAACTTTATCGTGGACGATTTAGAACCTGTATCAAATTCCAAGAGCATGGATTGATAACGATCACGGTAAAGCTGAGCCCGTTCCCGTTCCAATGCCCAAATCCGTCCTAGACTATCCTGCATCGGCGGGAACATGCCTTCAATTTCAGTCATCTTGGATACAAACCGGTCAAATTCTTTATCGTGGCTGCGCCAAACTTCGTCATTCGAAATCGTAAACTGCTTCCATCGCTTTTGATCGTCAGCCGTCCAGTCATTCCATTCTTGCCGAAAACGCTCTTCGCTGAGACGCTGCATTTCGGCCACTTCGTTGATACGACGCTCCAAACGATCACCAATACGTTCAAAGTCATCAATAATCTTTTTCATATTCCGGTAAGCTTCTTGCCAAGTCTCAAAGCGCTCAATATTGCGCTGCATCTGGCTGTCTTGCTCACCAAATCGTTTCACAAGCTCAGCAATTTGTTGGTCACGCTGCTGAATTTGAAGTGTTTGTTGGTCAATGAACTGTTGGATTTGTTCGCGTCGCTCACGTTCGCTATTTTGCACGTCCTGTACGCGTCGTTCGATACGCAGGGTCAAATCTTCCAATAAGGTCAGCTTTGGTCGAACGCCGTCAACCTGCTTTTGGATTTCAGGCACTTCCGACTGCACTTCGGATACACGCCGGCTGTCTTGTCTGCGTTGTTCCTCCAAAAATGCAAGACGACGATCTGGTTCTTCAATCTTTTTAAAAAGATCATCAACGCGCTGTTGTAATGAGGCTACAGTGTCGGAAACACGTTCTTTTTCCACCTCGTATCCCGGCAATGTACTGGTTTGCCGTTCCATTTTTTCCAATTTTTCGGTCAATTCGCGTATAGGGCGCACTGCGTTCTCGCGCGCCAGATCAGCACGTCTTTCCGCTTCACGCTCAGCCGTGAGCCGTTTAGACTCGACATTCTCAATAAGCTGCACAACCTCTTTACGAACTTGCTCAATCAGATCTGTTTCACGCCCGGAAGGTGTGATTTGCGTCCGTATTACAGTTTGATCAGATTCCATGCTGTTTATACGTTTTGAGAGCATGGTAATCGTATCTTGTTGTTGTGCCAGTCGTTCTTCAAGAGTAGAGATATTTGCTTTATCTCGTCGACGTTCTTCATCGAGCCATTCAATCATCCGTGCGGCTTGGTTAATGTCCATATCCGCATCCTCCGGTTAAATATCAACTCAATCACTTAACCTACAAATTATAACACAAGCGTTGCATCCTCTCCCACTATTTTGTATTTGGCAGGTTGTGGTACGTCTGTTATCCTCCTAGGATTGATGCAAATGCAATTTGGAGAATTATTTTGCCCCCCACAGACCGCATGATTGCAGAAACAACTTTACATGTACGTTATGCTGAAACCGATGCCATGGGCATTATTCATCATGCGAGTTATATCGTCTATTTTGAAGAAGGCAGAAGCAATTACGCGCGACAACGCGGCAGCGACTACGCCAGTTTTGAACGCAGCGGTTATTATCTAGCCGTATCGGAGATCAATGCGCGCTATATCAAACCTGCTCGTTACGGGCAACAAGTTACCATCCGCTGTTGGATCGAGGATATGAAAAGTCGTGGATTAACATTTGGTTATGAAATTGTTGATGCTCAGACGCGTGACATATTGGTAGAAGGCTTGAGCAAACACATCTGCATCACCCATGATGGGCAAGTTGCGCGTTTACCTGAAGAATGGCGTGCGTGGGGAACGACATAAACTTTGACAGGATTTGAGGGAAGACTATACTTGGAAATCAATTAGGGTCTTATGCTAGATCGGGAAAGCTAAAGACTTGATCTGCAAAGGATGAGGCTTGTCCAAAAGACGATTGATATAAATCGAAAGAGTATGAGCCGTCAATTTGGTTAATAAGCGGGTACATAGACCCCAAAAG
>JBBSBM010000016.1:0-98122 GCA_038251275.1 Aggregatilineales bacterium | reverse complement strand
GGCTAACCCCTTCAAGATGGTTGGCTAGATTAGTACAGGTATAGTTGATGGGTGTACTGATGAGATATTCAATGTATTGCCGTTTGGTTATCATCCCTCTACATTACCACCTCATTCCCCTTCAAGCGAAAGTCCTAACTTGATACTACATCCCAAAATGAGTTATGAAAGTTTGAGCTTATGTCTGAACATCCAAATGCAAGAACTATAGATGCACTTGAGAAAATGATAGCTGGTATGCAGTATCTTGTTGATCATCCTCGTATGCAACAGCGCAATTGGGTTGCTTCTGGTCAACAGTGGCTGCCAATTCTTCAACATGCTAAAGAGGATCTACAGCGCGAGGTTACGCATAATGATTTTGTTGCTGAATCTTATCAAGAGTTGTTAGCTGCTTTGGAAAGAGTCGGATTAAAAATCGTGAAGCGGGATAATATGAGTTGGGGTTACCGTTGGCATGGGGATGTTGCAGTCGGTGCTTTTGTTTCACGTAGTGCTGCGGTTGAAGCAGCTTTACGTGAACGAATTGGAACCATTCACACATAGAATAGCCATTCTGGGAATGGAGATTGTAGATAAGGTCACCGTTTTTAAGGCTTGTTTGTGTCATCCGTTTTTAGCTGCCTAGCCAATCTCTTTGATTTGCAGGCGGTAGGGGAAAAGAGTGTCTTCGAGTTGAGGGCGTGGCAGGACCCGGACGAAATATTCATGCCCCATGAGTTCCTTGAGCAAATCAGGCGGGAACATATCGGCAGTAATGGGGTACTGGCTGCGGTGGGCGGCCATCGCAGCAATTTTTTGCCCCACAAAATCGGATACATCAATACAATGGGTAGCGATGCCGGTATCAACCAGTGGCAAATCCGCTCCAAGGTCGGAACCAGCGACCAGCACTGCGTTACTGCCACGTCCACCAAAGGTAATGGCTTCGCTCATGGACATGACCAGACAGGTGACATTGTCATGGGCGACAACATGGGCGTTACGGGGTTGATTCAAGGCGAGCCCCCGTTCACCAAAAAAGGTTCCGGGACCCAGTTCCTTGAGCAGTTTGAGTGTGCCATCGTCTTGTTCTGCCATGACATGAGCATGTCCCGATAAGATGAGATAGAGGTCTTTAGCGACTTCGCCTTGTTCGATGATATAAAAGCCGCCGGGATACCAATTGACATCAATACGGTCATTAGCATAGTGCAAAAGGGTGGTTTCTTCGGCAAAGAGCAGCAGTGCCCGCGCAAATTCATCCGGTTCCATTTTGTGATAGGTGTCGGTTTCCTGACTATTGACCAACCATTCGGAAAGTTTGCTCAGCATCAAAACACTATTACGCGGGAAATAACTGTGATAGAGGAAAGCAGGCGTGTGAGGCGTGAGTTCGTCTATGAGTTGGTGTGGGTATTTTTGAGGATCGCCAGCTAGTGTACAGGCAATGGTTGTGGCTTCGCCGATGACGATGTGGTCAGGATGACCGTAAGCGCCATCCGGACCAAAGGTTATGACAACATCGGGACGAAATTCACGGATAATTTTGACGCAGTTTTCCACAAGGATGTCGAGGTCTAAATCTTTGAGCGTACCGTCACCACAATCAAGACATGCCACATGCTGAGCGCCAAGGTGGCGGCAGGATTCGTGAAGTTCAGCTTCGCGGACTTTGCCGAGTGTTCGGCGGGTGGCGATGTTGGCATCGCGGATTTGTCCGGCATCACCTCTGGTCGCGGAGATAACCATAACTTCCGCACCAATGGAAACGTATTTCGCGATTGTTCCGCCGCTACAGAATACTTCATCATCGGGGTGTGCAAAAATACATAAGAGGCGTGGTGCCATTGATTCCTCACAAATTAAACATCAAATAAATATGTGAGAAAGTATAGTATATGTCGGATGGAGTGGCAATTTGTGAAGCGAAACGAAAAGGGCGATCCTTGTTTGACCGCCCTTGCTGTAACCCTAGACCTTAGCGGTTATGGGTTCCCATTTACTGGTCTTGGTGTTTTTTTCGTAGACATTTTTGACGGCTGCCCATGCAACCTTATGAGCGGTTTGTTCGCGTGATTCACCCGTGCGGCGGTCGTCGCTGTCTTTATACTCGTTCCAAGCGCTGTTATACGCTGCCATATAGATTTCCTGACCGTGTTTGGGTAGGTTATCCGTGACTGCACCGGGCAGATCACTTATATTTCTGAATGGCATGATGTACTCCTTCTCTAAACTTTTGATTTGGGAACGTACATAGAAGTTCCCTATGCATTGTCCTCAAGCACCTGACTATTTTGGCTGTGAATGCCTTTTTGTTCGATAGGAGATTCGTCCACATCTAAACGCCAACGACGAATTTCGATCTGACCGTCCGTGACCTGAGTCTGATAATGCGGCTGCTCGAAAGTTGCCGGACCGTGTACAACATGTCCATCAGTCAGATTAAAGACCGATCCATGCCACGGACATTGGACGCAACCATCGCGCATGGAACCTTCTTCTAATGGGCCACCTGCATGGCTGCAAACGGCGCTAATCGCTGAGATGGTTTTGCCATTTTTGGTGAGCAGGATAGGTTGATTTTTGACTTTGATGACCTGCGGCTTATTGGCTTTTAGTTCGTTAGCGTCGAGAACCGATGTCCAGTCGTCGGCAACCTGTCCTTCGGGAATATGGCTAACTCCGACGCGGCGATTATAAACCAAGTCACCACCCAACCACGCAGCGAGAGTCATTAGGCCGAGGCCGAGCGTGGAGTAGAAAAATCCGGTGAGATGATGATTACGAGAGCGATTTTTCATCGAGCGCCAGAAGAAAAACAGTGCGACTGTGTTCAGAATGCCGTGTGCAGCGCCATGACCAGCCGAATCCTGTTTGATTCCGGAAAAGTCGGTGATGCCTGCTAAGGCGGTGGGTACAGCGGAAAGTGTGCCGAGGGTTATCAGACGGTCGGCGGCTTTGCGCGAACTTGGAGAACGGGTCAAGAAAGCAATGACATCAAACAACGCACCTAACGTCCAACTACCGATGGTGATGTCGGTCAAGATGGGGTGGAGCGGATGACCGATTTGTTTGCCATGCAGTACATCGGCTACTTCGCGACCGTCTTCACCTTGAGCAAAGACAGCCTCCTGAATTTTTTTGGCTACATCCTGACTGGTTTGTTTGAAGCCGGGATAATTTTCAATAAATTCGTCAACCTGTGCGCGAAAGCGTTGGGGTGTAAACACAGTAGGACATCCTTAATAGGCAAAACCGTTTATGACAAGGCATCATTTGACGTTGGTAGCATAAAGGGTGCAGGTGAAATTGACATAAATCACCTGACCTATTTTGGGATAGTCCTGTTTACCCAATAGGCGATTGTGGCAAGCGAAATGATACGGTTTAGTTGAGGATTTCAGAATTGGGAAGCCATAGTTGAATATGGCTTCCTAGACATGCTTTACCGGCGTGGGTTCATCATATGACTTTATTTTGGATTAATGGCATCTTTGGTAAATATCTCATTAATTGTGCGCCAGATATGCAAAGGGTTGGCATCCTTGAGAGCATCCGGCAGCAGCGCATCGGGTAAATTTTGGAAAGCGACTGGACGCATGAAGCGCTGAATAGCCGTGATGCCGACTGAAGTTGTGGCTGGAGCTGTGGTGGCTGGATAGGGGCCACCATGCATTTGCGAGTAGACGACTTCGACGCCGGTTGGGAAACCATTCCAAAGCAGCCGACCGACTTTTTCTCGGAGGAGATCAAAGACCGGTTTGGCTGCATCGGCTTCACTGGCTTCGGCGTGAACGGTGGCGGTGAGGTTGCCGTGCAGTGATTGAAGGGCAGTTGTGAGTTCGTCCGGTGAAGTGGCAACGACAAACAGTGTCACAGGGCCGAAGTGTTCGTTTTGGAGCGCAGCATCTTTTGCAAAATCGTTAGCGGTGGTGGTCATTACTGTGTTGGCGTAGGCGAATGAGTCGCCATCAACGACGAAACCGCCTGTTAGCGTATGAATACTTTCACGGGCTTGGGTGGCGGCAACAGCGTGTTCGAGGCCACTTTCGATGTGTTCGTTGAGTAAAACGCCGGGTGTACGTGAAGCCATTTTGTCGCGGTAAGAAGTGATGAAGTTTTGCGTGTCGGCACTATCCAACATGAAGACGATGCCGGGGTTGGTACAGAACTGACCTGATCCCATCGTGGCAGAGTTGGCTAAACCTTCAGCGAGAGCTTCGGCACGCGTTGCTACCGCTTGGGGCATGATGACTACCGGATTAATGCTGCCCATTTCGGCATAAACCGGAATAGGATTCTGGCGTTTTGCGGCGGTGTCATATAAGGCACGACCTCCACGAAGCGAACCTGTAAAGCCGATGGCCTGTAAGTAAGGATGCTGCGCTAAGAGTTGACCTACTTCGACAGTTGCACCTTGCAACAGCGAGAACCAGCCAGCAGGAAAGCCAGCGGTTTTGATAGCACGGTTGATGGCGACGGCGAACAGTTCAGAGGTTGCGGGATGACCGGGATGGCCTTTGACGACAACCGGATTTCCGGCTGCCCAAGCTGAGGCGGTGTCACCACCGGCGACGGCGAAGGCAAAGGGGAAGTTGCTGGCGCTAAAAACACCAACCGGGCCGATGGGAAAGCGCATCCGGCGGAGGTCGGGGCGTGGGGCTGGTTGACGATCCGGTAAGGCAGTGTCAATGATGGCTTCGACATATGTGCCTTCACGTAAATACTTGGCGAAGGCTTGTAACTGTCCGGTGGTGCGTCCACGTTCACCTGTTAAACGGGGAAGGCCAAGACCAGTTTCCATGTCGGCAGTTTGCAGGAGTTCGTCACCGAGTGCGATGATTTCTTCGGCGGCTTTGTCGAGGAAGTCGGCTATGCGGGAGGCGGAATAATTGCGGGTTTCGGCAAAAGCTTCTTCAGCAGCGACAACCGCATTATGAATTTCTTCGGCGGTGGCGTTATGGAATTGGATGCTATCAGGTTGTTTGGTGCGTGGATTGACACTGGTGAAGGTGGTTGTTCCCAGTTGGCTTTGTACGCCTGCAATAAAGTTGCTGCCTGTAATGATGGTCATCATTGACTCCTAATTTTTATATGGGCAAATAAATCATATGCTTTGGGGCAATATCGGACGATGGCTATAATACACCTAATGATTACGGTTGAAAAATGCTATTCCGTATATAGGGAGAGAAAATGCGATTAGATGGCAAAGTGGCGTTGGTGACAGGGGCGGCGAGGGGGATTGGGCGAGGGATTGCATTGCGGTTTGCTGAAGAAGGGGCGATGGTCGGCGTAATTGATCTGGATGAGGCGGCTTGTCAGTTGGTGGTGGATGATATTAAAGCGGCGGATGGGCAAGCGATGGCGTTAGGCTTGGATGTTAGCCACGAAGACCAAGTTAACCATGCGATTGAGCGAATTCAAGAGCAGTTTGGAACGGTAACGATTCTGGTGAACAATGCGGCTGTGATGCATTCGGGATCGGTACATGAAACGTCGATGAAGGCGTTTGACCGGTGTTTGGCGGTGAATTTACGCGGGGCGTTTTTGATGAGTCGGGCGGTGATACCGGGGATGTTGAAAGCGGGTAAGGGCAGCATTATTCATATGTCGAGTGTGACGGGAATTTTAGGTTTGCCGGGTTTGGCGGCTTATTCGATGACGAAGGCGGGATTAGCCGGATTGACGAGAGCCATGTCAACGGATTATGCACGGTTGGGTATTCGGGTGAATTGTGTGTCACCGGGGACGATTGATTCACCGATGCTGCATGACTTTTTAGCCGAGCAGGATAATCCTGAGCCATTACGGCAGCAGTTTGACGATATGCATCCGATTGGACGGGTGGGGCAGATCGAGGAAGTGGCGAGTGTGTTCGTGTTTTTGGCTTCGGATGAGGCGAGCTTTGTGACCGGAGCGAATTATACGGTGGATGGCGGGTTGAGCGTGAAGGGTGAACAGCCACAAAATTAGGGGATAGTTGCAAGTTTCAAGAGGCAAGATACCAGAGAAATGCGAAGGCGATTGACCAAAGAGGCACAGAGGGCATGAGGAAAGAAAAATGCACTTGAACCACAAAGTCACATAGAAACGAAGGAAAAGATAAGGGACAAAAGTTTGAGGGAGGGAAGGCGGTATAAAAAGTGCTAAAAGTGGCAAGAAAACCGCGAAAAACATCGAAATTTGAAGGAGAGAGACCTGCTTTGCAGGTGGAGCAGGTAAAAAGTGGTTGTTTTAGGGGCATTTATGAAGATAACGTTTGAAAAGACAGACGATATTCGAACGATCAAAGTGGGAATTATGTTGTAGAATATTTGTTCTTGTAAAATCGTAATATAACAAGTTCGGTAAGATGGAGAAAGAACCCCCACCCTAACCCTCCCCCGCAAGCGATGGAGGGAATAATGCGCGAAATCTATCTCATAGAAGATCAAA
Source organism: Aggregatilineales bacterium (assembly GCA_038251275.1). Classification (GTDB taxonomy): domain Bacteria; phylum Chloroflexota; class Anaerolineae; order Aggregatilineales; family Phototrophicaceae; genus CFX2. The sequence continues at coordinate 91,702 of JBBSBM010000016.1, read as the reverse complement.
TCCATGAGACTTCAGAGGGCAAAATTGATTGGTAAAGGATAGTTGACAGATGGCAACAGAGAAACGAATTGCACTGGTGACGGGAGCGAATCGTGGGATTGGGTACGAGGTTTGCCGGCAGTTAGCTGATGCGGGGATGCATGTTATTTTAACGAGTCGCGATGTGGTAAAAGGTGAGGCGGCGGCACAGACAATCCAACGTGAGGGAAAGGATGTGCGCTTTCATCAGTTGGATGTGAGCGATGAGAGCAGCGTGGATGCAGCGTTACAATTTGTTCGGGTGGAATATGGGCAGTTGGATGTGCTGGTGAATAACGCGGCGGTATATCTGGACGAAGGCGTAAGTTTATTTGATGTGGACATGGAAACCGCGCGGACGACGATGGATATTAATTTTTATGGCGTGCTGAATATGTGCCGTGCGTTCGTGCCATTGATGCGCGAAAAAAGTTATGGGCGGGTGGTGAATGTGTCGTCTGGATCAGGGCAGATCAACGATTTAGATATGAGTACGCCGTTTTACAGCATCTCGAAAACAGCCTTGAATGCCTTGACGCAAATCGTGGCGAATGACGTGCGACGAAGCAGCGACATTAAGGTGAACGCGATGGGTCCCGGTTGGGTGCGGACGGATATGGGTGGGGCGAACGCTGACCGCAGTGTGGAAGAAGGTGCGGATACGGCGATCTGGTTGGCAACGCTGCCGAGCAGTGGGCCGAGTGGTGGCTTCTTCAGGGATCGCAAACCGATTGAATGGTAGGAATGCAAACCTGCCTTAATCGTTCATTAGCAACATTCGCAAGCTCACTATGTTTATAGCCATAGCGTGGCAGAGGGAATCCATATAGGAAATTTCAAGAGAAAATTGATTGCTATTAATGGAAGGTGATAATACATGGCAGCAGATAAACGGATTGCGTTGGTGACAGGGGCGAATCGGGGGATTGGATATGAGATTTGCCGTCAGTTAGCCGATGTGGGGATGCATGTGATCCTAACAAGTCGAGATGCGGCGAAGGGTGAAGCTGCGGCACAAGCTATCCAAAGTGAGGGCAAAGATGTCATCTTTCATCAGTTGGATGTGAGCGATGAAAGCAGCGTGGCGGCGCTGTTGGCGTTTGTGAAGACAGCGTATGGCAGGTTGGATGTGCTGGTGAATAACGCGGGGGTGCGTCTAGATAAAGGATTGAGTGTGTTTGATGAGGATTTGGCTCTTGTCAGAGCGACGCTGGATATTAATTTCTACGGCGCATTGCATCTGTGCCGGGCATTCGTGCCGCTGATGCAGGCAGGGGGTTATGGGCGGGTGGTGAATGTGTCGTCTAACTTGGGACAATTAGCCGAGATGGATTCCGAAACACCCGCCTACAGCATCTCGAAGGCGGCGCTGAATGCACTGACGCGGGTGGTAGCGGACGCGGTGCTGGGTGACAAAAACATCAAGGTGAATACGATGAGTCCCGGTTGGGTGCGGACGGATATGGGCGGGACGGGTGCTGATCGCGGTGTCGAGGAAGGTGTGGACACAGCGATCTGGTTGGCAACGCTGCCGAGTAACGGGCCGAGCGGTGGTTTCTTCAGGGATCGGAAGGCTATTGAGTGGTAAAGGAACTGATGTGTGAGCGTTTATACAGAACATCCATATTGCAAATCTCCGTCTGATGAGGCAGTAATATGGCGTTATATGGATTTATCCAGATTTGTATCTTTATTGCAGCGACAAGCATTGTTCTTTTCAACAATTAGGCAATTAAAATCCCTTGATCCCTATGAAGGGATTTTAACCGTACATTCAAAAACTTTTCCAATACTGCCAAGTGCAGAAGATGAGACAAAGTACATTGAAACTGGTTATTTATCGCATACTCAAATTTCACTAAGACAATTTCACGTTGAACACGGTGAACCTCTGATAAAAAATTTCATTGCTGTTAATTGTTGGCACATCAATGAGGTACAGTCCGCTGCAATGTGGCAATTGTATTCAAATTACAATCAAGGCATTGCAATACAATCTACTTTTAAAAGATTGCGTGAATCGTTTTCGGAGAACAAGAAGACCCCTCGTTTTCCCCATGGACAAATAGTTCCAGTTTCAATCGGTACAGTTGATTACATAGATTATGATAAAGATCGGAATAATCCCGGTAATCTGTTTTCTGTATGTTTGACTAAACGTAAGAGTTTTGAACACGAGCATGAGCTTAGAGCAATAACTTTATTACCTTGGAAAAACGACTATTCAGAAATGGATAACGACGTGTCAAAGTCAATGAAAAAAAGATTTTACCTCTTATGGTGGTGTCTATTTTCCAGTTGACATAAATTGTTTAGTGGAAAAAGTCTTTATTGCCCCAAATGCTCCGCAATGGTTTACAGAAATTGTTAAATCTATCGGCAAAAAGTACAAACTTAATGCGATTGTAAAACAATCTAATTTATTAACAAATATTTATTGAGTTTTTAGATGAGATAGCAGAGTCAATAGATGCAGATTTTGTGTAAGGTTGTTATATCGAAATACCTCTTGGTGGTGCAAAATGGTATCCATTACTGTGATTTTGGCACATCAAGGGGGATGAGATGCGTATTTATACCGATGAGAACGCGATTGATATTCGGTTGCTGGAAATGGGACGTGAAGATTTCCATATTGGTGTGAAAGTGAGCGCTAACGGATTTGTGGCATCTAAGGATTCGATTGGCATCAACACAGAGAGTTTCGGTGTATTTTTGCGGCAGTTGAAGGCGTTTCAGCAGTATCAGACCGGGGAAGCGATCCTCGACAGCATGAGTCCCGGTGAGTTCCAAATGCAGCTTCGGGCGACGGGCAAGCGCTATCATGTGGTGGTACAGGGGCAAATCAGCCGGACGATTTATCAGGCAGAGAGCGCACTGCTCAATACGCTGCAATTTGCTTTCCGCGTGGATACATCATATCTCAAAGGGATTGTCAGCGATTTTGATGCGCTGCTGGCGAATGCTCCAACCTAAAGTGGTTGGATGAATAGTAAGTGATGACAACAGAGGGCGCAACATGTTGCGCCCCTACATTGAGATATTTTTAAAATCGAATATGTGTTACTGTGCAACCACTCCGGTCTCAGATATAGGCTGTTCTGAGATCAGTCTTACCCCGATTTACCCCCTAATAGTGGGCTAATATGCCAAAGTCTTTAGTCGCATACTGTCTATCAAAGCACATCGTACATTTTAGGGAAGGACTCCGTGTGCCAGATTTTCGAAGAACTCGGTCATGACATCAGCACCCATACCATGATTGCGTAGGATGAGAAATACGACACCTAGGACAATGAATGGGATGAGACAGGGTAAGTATTTAATGGTACGCATGACCAGTAAACCGATGCTAGCAACTGCGACGTCAGTGACCAGTGCGGGAAAGGCCTGATTGTTATAACGGGTATGCAAGATCAGTAATAAAAAGCCAGCAGCAGCAAGGATGAACATTTTCATCACGTTGTCGATTTCTTGATCCTCATCACCAAAAACGGACATGAGTGAAACACTGATGAATTTGATGATGACCAAATAGGCCAGTTCAGACGATTGCAGAACGACCAAACCAACTGATGTGAAAATGATCAGCAACCCGCCGTAGCTGGAAATCATCTCTGTTTTGACGATGGAAGAAAATGCTAGACCTGCCAGCAGACTGATAATGAGGCCGGATACGATCATCCAGATGACAACATTGTTAGAAATGCTGACCAACGATTGAGCGTTGTTGACATTGACAGCTATCTGCTTGGTGACGATACAGAGTTGCGAAAGATAATCGCAGATGACACCTTGTAACACGAACTTCTCCCCCCAGATCGATCACGTTGGAAACAGGCAAAGCAGTAGCCAGAATGTCCTGTTGTGTGTTACAGACTTTCTTACTAAGCTGGTATTGGTGTTGTTAGGTCAATTTGCAATTCGGAAGTGATTGGTCACGACATAACGGTCATGCCGAGATGTCACTATATGTATCATGATTCAATGTCATTCAAACCCCTCATAGTTAGGGGGTGTTGCTCTTTTTCTATAATTTATGGCGATTTTATTGTGATGTAACAGAACTGTAACAAGGTTGTATTGTTTTAGTTGATATAGAAGTTTCGAGGATAATCACGATGGCAAGACAAACAACGGGTAAACGCACACTGCAAATTGTGATGCCAGAAGACACTTACGAGGGCTTGCAAGAGTATGCGATGCGCCTTTCGACACCCGAGAAATCAGTATTTGTGAGTGATGTGGTACGTTTGGCGCTTAAAGAATACTTTGCGCCCTTAGACGAGCATTTAAACTTTGATGTGGATCGCGGCGGGTATCGGGGTCACAAACGGAAAGAGCCGGCTGGTACCAAAGAGGTCGAGAAAAAGTAACCTTTTGCTAGATTAGTTCCCGTTCCGTATTACTTTTATCGTTTCTAGTTTTTCATAAATCCTTGCTTCGCTGGCAGTGATGAGTGAAATGTGCCATATTCAGTTTCGAGGTCGAAATTGGGTATGGCATTTTTGATTCGGACGAGTGGCTTGTGCGATGGGAATAGGATGTTGAGGATTATTATTGTTGGGACGAGTGGGGCGGGGAAAAGTGTCCTCGGGGAACAGGCGGCTCAAAAGCTGGGCGTGCCATTCCTTGAACTGGATGCCTATTTCTGGCTGCCGGGTTGGGTACAGGCGTCCGACGAGGCATTTCGTGAGAAGGTGGTGGAAGCTGTGGCTGCGGAGGCATGGGTGGCGGGCGGAAATTACAGCCGTGCGCGCGATTTAATTTGGACTCGTGCGGATACATTAGTATGGCTTGATTATCCGCTGCCATTGACCTTATGGCGCTTGTTCCGGCGAACTGTGAAACGCATCGTGACGCAGGAAGACTTATGGCAGACGGGCAATCGTGAAAGCTGGCGAGCACAATTTTTGAGCCGCGACTCGTTGTTTCTGTGGGCGATGGGTTCACATGGGCGTTATCGCCGCCAATACGCCGAACTGCTAAAATCTCCTGAATATTCGCACTTGGATGTTCGCCGGTTCTGTAAGCCGAGTGAAGCATCTCAATGGTTAAATGGTTTATCTAAAAAGGAATAAATTTTATGGCTCCCATGATACTGGTTCGTTTTTATCATCCAGAACGCGGCAACTGCGTCGGCGTGCAGATTGATGGTACGGTTTATGAAGTTACCGAACATATACGGAGCATCGGCTCATTTTTGCGCCACAGTGCAGGGCATGTGCAGGATGCGATTGTGGGTTTAGAAGCGATTGCCCGTGATGCGGGCGCTGAATACCCACCATCGCTCTTTGAATCAGCGCCTCAGGCATTTGTTCCACATTGGCTTGCGCCGAGTGATGAGCAGGAGATTTGGGCGGCGGGTGTAACTTACGAACGCAGCCGTGCGGCTCGACAAGAAGAGTCGCAAGATGGCGGCGATATTTATGCGCGGGTTTATGCTGCCGAGCGTCCTGAATTGTTTTTTAAGTCTCAAGGGGCAAAGGTCATCGGGCCGCATGGCAATGTCGGTATCCGGCAGGATTCAAAATGGAATGTGCCAGAACCGGAGTTAGCATTGGTGATTAATCCGGCGATGGAACTGGTGGGTTTCACAGTGGGCAATGATATGAGCAGCCGTGATATTGAGGGCGAAAATCCGTTGTATCTGCCTCAAGCGAAGGTCTATAAAGCGTCATGCGCGTTGGGGCCGGGGATTGTGTTGAATCCATCGGCGGAATGGCCGCAGACCACGATTCACTTGCAGATCAGCCGTGATGGTCAGGAAATGTTCACCGGTGAGGTGGGTACGGAACGAATCAAACGGCGGATGGATGAACTGATCACTTATCTGGGGCGGAGCAGCGAGTTTGAGAATGGCGTGATCTTGATGACGGGTACCGGGGTTGTTCCTCCGAGCGATTTTACCTTGCAGGCTGGCGATGTGACGACCATCACGATTGATGGCATCGGTCAGTTGGTTAATACGGTAACGGTGGTTTAAAACACCTCGAAGTTAGGGGATACGTTTTAGATTGTCTTGTGCCATGATCGGCTCATCAGTTAATGGTTAAGGGATATTTTATGGCTCAACTACCCGTTCGTGAGATGGTTTTGTATAAGCACGGGGTGGGTTTCTTTGTGCGAGAGGGTAACGTTAGCGGGGAAAATACTGCGTTGACTTTCCGCCAAGATGAAATTAATGATGTTCTTAAAAGCTTGGCGGTTTTTGACCGATCAGGCGGGCAAGTTTTAGGTATCCATTATCAAACACCGATGGATAAAGCGGCACGACTGGCAAGCAGTTCGATACGCCTTTCGGATAATGGCAGTCTTCACAGCTTGTTGGCGGGTTTGCGCGGGCGGCAGGTCGAGCTTGGGTTTGAAGTGACCCCCGGTACGCCAGAGGCAATCAAGGGGCGAATCATTGGTATTGATGAGCCGCCACATTCGGATGTGCAAATCACGAATGAAGGATTGCCCAATGAACTGGTTTCAGTGTTGGCCGACGATGGACAAATCCGTGTATTCCGGTTAAGTACGCTGAGGGCACTGCGGATACAAGACGCGCAGTCGTCACACGATTTGACCTATTTTCTCGACACCAGCATGAGCGAAGATGTGCGGCGGACAGTGAATGTGCGATTGAGCGCGGGTGAGCATCAGTTGGTGGTGTATTATGTCGCGCCGAGTCCGACTTGGCGGGTGAGCTATCGACTGGTGGCAGAAGAGGATAAAGAAGGCGAAGGTGACAGCGGTAAAGCACTGCTGCAAGGTTGGGGACTCTTCGACAACCGCCTCGAAGAAGACCTTGAGAACGTGCAGGTCACGTTGGTGGCGGGACAGCCGATTTCGTTCATCTATGATTTGTATGCCTCGCGGATTCCGGTGCGCCCGACCGTGAGGGATGAAGCGCGGGTTGCTCCGGGGCCTGTCGAGTTTGAAGCGGCATATGATGAGCTGCCTGATTGGTTGGAGGAGGCAGCACCAGCACCTCGTCCGGTTATGGCATCGATGCAGAAGTCCATGGCGAGGTCAATCGATTACGCGGGAGCAGCACCCGCCGCTTTTGGCGCGTCACGTCCGCCAAGTCGGGAGGCATTTGCTCAATCGACTCCTGCGGCGGCGACTGCAAAAGAAGCTGGTGAGTTTTTTCAATATAAAGTGACTGCGCCCGTTTCAGTCAAGCGCGGCGAGTCGGCGCTGGTTCCGATTATTGGCTCGGAAGTGAAGTATGAGCGTGAACTGCTGTATAACCGTGCCAAGCTGCCGGATCATCCGGTGGTGGCGCTGCGATTTAGTAATACAACGGGACTCACTTTAGAACGCGGGCCGGTGACGGTGGTTGAAAATTGGGATTATAAAGGCGAGGCGGTTATTCCGTTCACCAAAGACGGCAGCAGTGTTTATGTGCCATTCGCAGTGGAATTGGGTGTGCGGATTACAGAGCGTCAAACGCGTGATACTCAAACAACCGGACTCAATATTAAAGATGCGATGATGGTCTTTGAGCAGTATGAGACTTCGCGCCTGACCTATGCGGTTGAGAACACGACGACTAAATCGGTAGCGGTGATGATTGAAGCGCCAATCAATACGAATTGGTCACTTTACGATACACCTGTGCCAGATGTTGAAACGGCAACCGAACGGCGTTGGAAAGTGAGTTTGCCCGCACGTTCGAAGACTGAATTTGTGACGCAGCAGCGGATGCGAACCTATCGACGTGAGAATATCCAGAATATTGATTATCGCCAGTTGCAAGACTTTTTGGCGAAAGGTTGGCTGGATGATGCCATTCGCGGTGAACTAGGCCGGATGCTGGATGAAGCGAATGCCATTCAACAGGCGAATGCGCGTGTACATGCGTTGGAGGTTGAAGCTGGTAAATTGCATAAACAGCAAGAACAACTTCGGGCGAACCTCAACACTTTGCAAGCCACAGGACAGGAAGCCGCGCTGCGTAACCGGATGTTAGGTCAGCTTGAATCCAGCCAAGATCGGTTAGAGGCGATTGAGAATGAGGTCAATAACCTCAACCAATTGATTGCGGATAGCGAGCAGAAGATCAGCGAGATTGTGGCGGGGCTGGGGTAGTATGATATGGCTTCGATGAAAGTGCGTGAAGTTATTGAATTGTTGGAAGCCGATGGTTGGTATCTGGTGGTGACGAAAGGTAGCCATAGACAGTATAAGCATACTGTCAAGAAAGGTCGTGTCACTATAGCAGGAAAAATGTCTGATACCTTACATCCGAAAACGCTTGGCAGTATATTGAAGCAAGCAGGATTGAAAGGAGAATAAGTTATGCGTTATGCGATTGTTATTGAGGGCGAACCCGGTCACTATTCAGCCTATGTTCCTGATTTACCGGGATGTGTGTCGGCTGGTGAAACAATGGACAATGTTACTCATGAGTTGGCTGAAGCCATTCAACTCCATATTGATGGCATGAAAGAAGATGGGTTGAAGATACCCGAAGCGACAACTCAAGTGGACTACGTCGAAATATAGAGGTTGTTGTGAAAATTACAGCGATTGAATCGTTGCAGTGGGCGGAGTATCCACGTTTGATGACTGTGCGGGTGCATACCGATACCGGCATCATCGGATTAGGGGAAACGGTCGATAAAATCCCCGGATCGAAAGGGGCGCTGCACGGTACGATTGCGCCGCTGGTTTTGGGGCAAGACCCGTTGGATATTGAAGGCTTGTGGCGCTTCGGGATGGATAACATCATGTATCACGGTTATGCCGGAGCCGAGACGAGGGCACTTTCGGCGGTCGAGGTGGCACTGTGGGACCTTATGGGCAAGGTTTATGATGCGCCGTTGTATCACCTGTTGGGTGGAAAGACTCGCGACCGTATCCCAACCTATAACACCTGCATCGGCTTTGGTGATGTGCAGGATTATGCCGCGTGGCATACGGACGCGGGTGCGCTGGCGAAAAGTTTGCTGGCGGATGGCATCAAGGCCATGAAGATTTGGCCGTTCGACCAATTTAGCGAAAGTTCATTCGGGCAGTATATTCATCCGTATGATGTGGAAAAAGGGCTGACTCCGGTTAAGCAGATTCGGGATGCTGTCGGGTTAGATATGGAGATTGGGATTGAGTGCCATTTTCGTTGGAACCGCGCCAGCATCGAACGAATTGCACGGGCGCTCGAACCGTATAATATTTTGTTCATGGAGGATGTGATTCCGGCGGTGATGCCCGACGAAATCAAGGCGATGTCGCAGCGGACGAGTATCCCGATTATTGGTTCGGAACTGTTGATGACGCGCTGGCAGCTACGGGATTGGTTGACCAAAGGTGTGTCACAAATCGTGATGACTGATCCGGTATGGAACGGCGGGATTGCTGAGACGCGCAAGATTGCGAATATGGCGGAGGCCTTTGGTGTGCCGATTGTGCTGCATAATGTAGCGGGGCCGATTTGTCACGCGGTGTGTATGCACTTAGGAGCGCATCTGCCGAACCTGTATTTTGTCGAGTCGGTGCGGGCGTTTTATAAGACGTACTTCCCGATTATGAGTGGCTTTGCGCCAACCGTGAATGATGGTCATTTGAGTATTCCCGAAGGCGCGGGTTTAGGCGTTACACTGCGCGAGGAAATGCTCCATCGGGCAGATTTGACACTCGAACGCAGCGATGGTGAAGGATCGGCAAAGGGACGGAGAGCAATGGGCGATCATTGGGCTGTGGAGGAAATACGATGAGTGATAATGATACACATGTGTGCCCGAAATGTGGCGGTCAGATGGAACGCGGCGGATTACGCGCGGAAAGCAGCACCGTCTGGGGGCGGATAAAAGAAACCAGCATTTTTGGTGTGAAGGCTGTGCAACTTGTTTCGCCGCTATACACAGTAGAGGCTCATCGCTGCGAACAATGTGGCTATATGGAACTGTATGCGCCGAGGGAACAAGGGAAATGATGAAACGATAAGGAATATGGAGAACGACTGGGAACGGGCGCAGACATTTTTCCATACTGATCCGCTGAAGTATCTGGTGCATTTGAAGTATATGCACCTGTACGGCGACAGCATCACTTGCACGTTTATGGAACGGGATAGTAAAGTGGCGGCACTGCTGCGTTATCCATCCAAGCGGGTGGTGTGGGACGCGACGGCTTATCCAATGACTGAACAGGTCTTGTTGCCAGCAGCGAACGATGCCGGGATGGCGCGTTTGTTGTTGAACGATATGCGTCAGGATGGGTTATTCGAGCGCAGCCACGTGATTAAGTTTTCGGATGCTGAGACGGAAGCCGTTTTCAAGGCGGCGTTACCACTCCAATTCGCTCGTTCGTTAACTTCCTATACCAGCGCACCGGATGCGCGATTTGAACGTGATCCGCAAGTGGTTATCGAGACGCAGCCGAATGAGTCACATATGGCGGCGTTTATCGACAACGGTTACAGCGCGGAAGAGATTGCGGCGGATTTTGCTAAGGGCGCGGTGCTTTTTAGTTTATATGATGACCATCAAAAGCTGCTTTCAAGCTGCATGACCTATCAGAACTTTGATGCGCTGTGGGAAGTGGCGGGTGTGCATACGGCGAACGCGGCACGGCGCAAAGGTTATGCGCGGCGGGTGGTGCAAACGGCTCTGGCGCATGTGCTGGAGATGGGGTGCATACCGCGTTATCATGCTGAGGATGTGAATACGGCCTCGCATGAGTTGGTGCAAGGATTGGGACTCAAACCGTGTTTACATTTTAAACACTATGTTTATCAGCCATCATGAAAGTTCTTGAAAGAAATCAGAAACCCCCTCCCTAGCCCTCCCCCGCATCCACAGGAGGCTTCGTACAGCGATGGAGGGGATAAAATCGGTTTTCTAATAACTTTTGAGACCCCATAATCAGTGAAAGGTTTGCTTCATGACCGACCAAATTTTGCAAGACCAGATTGCTTATTATCGGGCGCGGGCGGGTGAATATGACGAGTGGTTCTACCGCGTTGGGCGTTACGATTGGGGTGCAGAGCGGAATGCACTATGGTTCGCGGAAGCTGAGACGGTTTATCAAGCGCTGCGCGAAACGGGTCAAGTTGGGACTGTTTTAGAGTTGGCGGCTGGCACAGGCAATTTTACTAAAGAACTGGCGGCAATTGCTGAGCATGTGGTGGCATTGGATGCCTCACCGGAAGTGTTGGAGATTAACCGCGATAAAGTTAAAAGTGCTAATGTTGATTATCGGCAGGCAGATTTGTTTAATTGGCAGCCGGATGCTGAATATGATCTTGTGTTTATGTCCTTCTGGATGTCGCATGTGCCACCGGAAAAATTAGACAGCTTCTTGGAAACGGTGCGGAAAGCGACCAAAGTCGGCGGGCGAGTGTTTATGGTGGATTCGCTGCGGGATCAGACGCGGACATCAACCGCTTCCAACCATGCTGATTATGACCCCGAAAGTATATATCACACACGCAAGCTGAACGATGGTCAAGAATATACGATTGTGAAGATGTTCTACGATGAGTCGTTAGTGGCGAAGTTGGCAGAGCATGGATTCAAGACAGAATATCATACCAGTGGCGATTACTTCTGGTGGGCAAGCGGGATAAAATCGTAGTCATCAGTTCAAGTCTCTTTGATCCTGATCAAACCTTATACTTGGAGCACGTTCATGTCCATCGATACCCATAATCCTTCATTGGCTGATCGCGCACTGCTGGCTGCGGCGGGTCTTGTCGCCAAAACGTGGTCGATAGCGGCGAAGATTTTCCCCGAAGGGCCGGATATTGATAGCAACCAGTCGTTGTGGGCGGCTCAAACACCGGATTATCAAGCGGGTCAACCACTCAAAGGAACGATCACTTGCGACTTAGCGATTATCGGCGGTGGTTTTACAGGTACATCGACGGCTTACCATTTCAGTCGGCGTTATCCTGAAAAAAAGGTTGTGCTGCTGGAAGCTAAAACATTGGCGAACGGTGCGAGTGGGCGCAACGGCGGCATGATGCTTAATTGGGTGACGGGTATGACGGATCATAGTCCAGAAATGACCAAGCGTGTTTACGACACGACCAGCGCGGGCATCCAAATGATTCAGGAGATTATTCAGCGGCATAATCTGAAGGTGAGCTATCGTGTGAATGGAACACTGACATTTTATACTGATCGCCAACGTGCCGAAGATGCTCATAAGGAAGCTGAAGAACATCAGGCGATGGGTATTCCCAGCCAGTTTATTGACAGCGCAACGTTGGCAAAACAATTGAATGCCAAAGGGGTTTATGGTGCGGTGCTTGATCCCAATTCGGGGCAGATCAACGGCGCACAGTTGGTGCGAGGATTGCGGCCTGTGCTGGTGGAGCAGGGTGTCCAGATTTATGAGAACACACCTGTCTTGAAAATCCGTGAAGGTTCAACGATTACATTGACCACGCCGGAAGGTGAAGTGCAGGCTAAAGCGATTGTTTTGGGGACGAATGGTTATACGACACGGATCGGCTATTTCCGTGACGCGCTGTTCCCGCTGCATTCGCATGTGTTTGCGACCGCGCCTGTAAGCGCCGAACAACGTGCTGAAATCGGTTGGAATGCTTACGCGGGTTACAGTGATGACCTCGACCGCATTTCGTATTCGACACTGACCAACGAAGGCAACATCGTGTTTGGCGGTGGTAGCAACCAATCGTATGCCTACCTATTCAACAATCGGACGGCTTATCCCGGTACACCGTACTCAACACCGTCATCGTTCCGCAAAATGCAAGTGACGATGGACGAGTATCTCCCCGGCAGCGAACGCCTACCCATCACGCATCGCTGGACGGGGACGCTGGGTATTACGCTCAAACGGAATAATTTGATGGGTGTGAGTGGGGATAACCGGAACGTCTTTTATGCGATTGGTTACTGTGGGCATGGCGTGACGCTGGCGAATATATCAGGGCAAGTGCTGACCGATATGTATTCGGGTGATGATCAACAATGGCGTGGTCTGCCGTTTTATCATGCGACTTACGCGCCGATTCCGCCGGAGCCTTTCCGCTGGTTTGGTTATCAGGTGTTCACGAAGCTGACAGGCAAATCGCCGAGGCTGTGATATGCAGAAATTGTTTCGAGTAGCTGTAAGTTAAAATTTAGTCTGCTTGCTTTTAACTCCATTGTTTATGAGGTAAAGGGTGTCAAAATGAGTTTAGTTCCAAGTTATGAGAGTCCATTAGATGCGGTAATAATGCGTACTTTGGCTTGGGAGCAATATGTTGCTGGGCATAAAGCGAAAGTTAAACAAATAAAGAAGGAATTGGAACTTATTCAGGCTGCCCGAATAGAATTAGTCCTAGAAGTATTTGAAGCCCCCTCAGCGCGTCGATATATCCAAGAACTCCGTACTGGAGAGAGTGGGTATATTAATAAAGGTAATGAACTGCTTGGTTTTCCAGAAGACTGGCGACTTCTTTATTTGCCTCCTCACAGTATGGCTAGACAGTTATCATATAATCCTGTAGTAGCTCAACCTAATCCTGAAGACGGAAAATGGCAATCAGTGATTGAATTGCGTAATCCGGCTATTCCAAAACTTCATTTTGTCGTTGGTAGTGACGTAGCAACTGGAAGTGTTACAAGTCAAAAACGTGGTCTATATATGCTTCGTCTTCAAGATGCGATCTATATCGGCAAATCAGATGAGTTTGATGTGCGAATCGGACACCACTTCCCGAACAAAAAACCCTTGTGGTGGATTTTGTTTCTACTGGGTCAGAGTATGAACAAGCTTATACGCTTGATACATTGAATGCTACTGAGTCGTTTTTAATATCATTTTGGAATGAGATTGCAGTTTTAGACAACGGCAATCGGGGTGGGGATCAAGAACCGAGTTTCATCTATCGCCAGCAAGCCACTTTACTGTGTGCTGCCATATCAGCCGTATGGTTATATTTGATGCGGCTTGAAGACGAAGCATCTAAACGAGGTTTAAATAATTGGTCTATTCCATTTAAAGAATGGTCTGGAAAAGGTTGGCCTGATTGTTATAGTAAAGACCCAACTTCGAGTGATGAATCTGCTAATGAATCACCCGAAAAGTGAGGTTGATGCGCGAGCCAAGTTCCTTTTTGGTTTTGGGGATTTGGTGCTTCCAAAAGTGTTGGGTTGTGCCGCGCATGAGGAGCAGGCTGCCATGTGTGAGTTCGATGGTCACTTTGAGGTCGGGAGTGGTTTTGTGCTTGAACTGAAAGTTGCGGGCTGCGCCTAAGCTGATTGAAGCAATCACCGGATTGGTGCCAAGTTCGGGTTCATCATCGCTGTGCCAACCAACGCTGTCTTGACCATCCCGATATTGATTGAGCAAGACACTGTTGAAGGTTACACCTGCCGCTGCCTCGACTCGCGCTTTCATATTGATTAGGGCCGGTGTCCACGCCAGCGGATGCACGGTTAGGCCGGAGTAGCTGTAGGATTTTCCCTCGTCGCCGTACCACGCGATCAAACGCGGTTGCATCACCTGCTTGCCCATAAACCGAATCGCCTTTTGCTCCCATGCGATATTGGCAGTCAAATCAGAAAGGAGGCTGTCACTTTCGGCTGATGTGAAGCATTCGCGGTCGAGGTAGACTTCGGCATCGGGCATGGAGAGTTGTTCTTCAAATGACATCATTTTGATATTCAAACCTGCTGTAGTTTATCCATGAGTGACTCAGCAAAAAGATTACACCTCCAAGTCCATATAACCCACCATAATATTCCCCATAAAATCAGGACTATGCCCACAGGAAATTGCCCATGTAATAGATCGGTCAAAATGAACAACAGAGCCAGAAGCATGTAAACGGAAATGCCAAGCTTAAAAATAGCTGCTAATTCAGCTTTACAGGTTATGAGGGTTGTTTGATTATCTTGATAACTCAAATCACCTGAGACTGTGCCTAAAAATCCATTAAATCTCCGCAACCTTATTTCATAGTCAATTGTGCGCTCATCCGCTTGCCAAAATTGCACCCGATTGTAGTGTAGTATATCTCGTTCGTTCAGACGTTGAATGCGTTTTTTACACTCATCAAGCGAGTGGTTAACAATGACGCTTGCTTTATACCCGCTTATCACTATTGATAGCCACCAATATGTTCGCGGAAGTAGGTCATGATGCGTGACCATGAGTCATCAGCGGCAGCTTGTTCTTTGACATCACGCGGGCCGTTGAAAAATGAGTGTTTGGTGTCGGGATAAATTTTAATGTCGTGCGGAATGCTGTTCTTGGTGAGTTCAGATTCCAGCTTGATACCGGCATTCTTGGTGAAGTCGTTTTCAGGAAATGAGGCGACTACAGGGCAGGATCGGGCAATTGCCTCAATTGGACGGGGATTCATGGAATAGAAAGGTGCAATCACGTTGAGGCGGCTGTCGGTGCAAGCCCAAGAAATGGCGAAACTGCCGCCCATGCAAAAACCAATCGCGCCAATTTTTGTGCTGTCCACTTTGGAATGATTTTCCATCCAATCGAGCGATACTTTGAGATCACGAATACCTTCGTGGTTGAGCGAGTCGAGCAGCATCATACTGGCGAAGAATCGGAACATGCAAACCATTTTATTGCGTCCGGCGAAGAGGTCAACTGCTAGCGCGGCATATCCAGCTTCGGCAAAGCGGCGCGTGATTTCTTTGATGTTGTCGTTGAGGCCAAAGGCTTCATGGATGACGACTACCGCGGGGAATTTACCCTCGCCGGGAGGCAGTGCCAGATAGCCACTGAGGTTTGGTGTGCCATTGGGAAGTGTGACGGTTGATGTTTGGATGTCCATTATGTAATCCTTGATTGTGGCTAGATCAGGATTTGTCAGGGACAAATCCGTACAGGGCAATAGAAAATAGCATAGCGTGTTCGAGGACTCTTGCAAACATTTGCAGATCATTTGCTAATGCTGGAGGCTAATCCTTAGACCCATCTCATCAACTAATCTGCCGATATTTTCGAGAGCAGTAAACTCAGGGCGCACTGTTGGACGGCGTACGGTGTCATAGTCTATGATGCCAGCGCGTTTGAGCAGATATTTACGGGCGTGCAGCGAGAACTCATGACCGAAACCGGATACTGAGTCGATCAGCGGTTGCGCTCGCAGCAGAATGTCATCCACACGCATTTTGTTTTCGGCTGTCCATGCCGCCCACACTTCTACAAAAAATTCGTTGAAACCGACTCCGGGGAGCAAGCCTGCCGCGCCGACTTCAAGTTCTTCGCGCAGGCTGATTCCCCCTACGCCACCGAATAATCGTACATCCTCGTTGACACGTCCTTTGAGAGCATTGATGCGTCGCGCTGAACCCGGCCCTTCAATTTTAAAATAACGAATACCGGGGGCATGTTTGGCGATTTGTGCCAGATGCTCGGTTGAGAGTTGGCAGTGAGCATAAGCCGGAATCTGGGGCGACTGCTGCACCATAATCGGCACATCGGAGGCATTACCGAGTGCAATGTAATGCTCCATCAAACTCATCTCGTCGTTATTCATGGTATTGGGTGGCAGAGTCATCAAGGCGGCGGGATGCAGGTTGCTATAGACATGCGCTTGCTCGATGGCGGCTTCGGTGCTGCCGGGAGCCATGCCGATAATCAAGGGCACTTGTTTGTTGACTTCGGCAGCGACAATTTCGGCGCAGCGAATCCGTTCTTGATTAGTTAATTTGTAGGCTTCACTGGCGAAACCACCCACACCCAAGCCATGCACACCACCTTCCAATTCAAAGTGGACTACACGGCGTAAACTCGCTTCGTCGATGCGTCCGTCTGCGTCAAAAGGAATCGTTAGGACGGGAATGATGCCGTTCAAGATGGGCATGATAAGTTCTCCTGCGTTTAGAGTCGCGAGATTGTTTCAGAATCGGTTATAGGTTTGCCAGCCATTGAGCCTGTTTTTGCAAACCACATTGATCGTGAAGGCAAGCAGATTTAAGGTGGAAAAGGCGCGTTTGATGGAGGTCGAGAGGTTGGAACGATGTGCCATTTACAACCTTCGCGAAATAGAGGAATGAAGATATATGATATATTCTTCTGCATAAATTGCAACTTTAGGGCTGCGAAAAACGTCATAGCAGCTAGATATTGCGATCTTGTCTTGCCGTTAATATACTCATAATCGCTACTGAATATGGGTAAAAATAGTTTGGTGTAGACTGGGATTAACTGTAAGCGCTGCCTCAAAATAAGGAGTGAATTTATGCGTCGACTGATTATTCGGATTTTTACCCTATCGATTTTGTTATGTATGTTGGCTGTTTCGGTAGTATTTGCTGCCCCGACGGCACAAGAACGTTTTGGAACGCTCGAATCACTGAGCGCCTATTTCCCTAAAGATACAATGCTGTATGCAGCGACACGAACCGACAATAATTTCATTGCTTCGTTGGATCGCATCACCCAAACGGTCGTATCACAGCTGCCACAAGGTATACTTCCGCCGCAATTTCCCACGAGTTTGTCGACGGCGCTTGATTTGATGATGACAGAAGCCGCTGGCGGTACATTTGTCAATACTGTGCGACCGTGGTTGGGGGATACGTTGGCTGTGGGTATTTATCCGTCGATTCGCAGCGCGGGCGGACGGATTGTTATCAAGATTACTGATGCCAAAGCAGCAAGGGATGCTGTATTAAAAACATTATCGGGTTGGACAAGTCGGGAAGTCGATGGTCATACACTACTCACGCCAACACGTCCTGATGACCACAATCGTATCGCTGTTTATGCCGATGTGATGATTGTCTACAGTTGGTCTGAGGACGTTGGGCCGCAGCAAGTCCCAACAGTAAATCCGAATGTGACCACTAATAGTTATTACTTAACTGCTTTAGCACGGCTACCTGAAAGCAATTACGACATGATTGCGTTTGTGGATACGCCACTTATGCTGGCTTATAGCCAACGCCAAGGCTATCATAGTTCCGGCGATTGGATTGTTCCGGCGGCGTTTTTCCGGACGTTGGGATCGACAGGTATTGGTGTCCATGTTGGTGCAGACCAGACGCTAACAGTTGATGTGGCACAGACGCTAGGAAATACTGCCGGTTTGGATGCGTTAGGTATCCATTTTACGGGTCAAGGTGTGGCATTAACGCCTGATATATTACAGAACATTCCTCGTGACTCGGTTTTTGTGGCACAAGCTGCCGATTTGGGTTCCATGCTCGAATTTGTAGGCAGCGGTGCTCAGTCTGCCGCCAAAAAATTTCAGACGATATTGCCAAGCATCATCACTGGTGCTGCCTATAATTATTCTGTGAGTTCAGCAGGACTGGTTTCTGGTACATTTGGCAGCCTCATCAACACCGAATGGGCAAATGTTTTCTTCTCCAACCTCAGTGGCTATGATTACACCCGCGAGATTCGTCCGCTGGTGAGTGGCAGCACCGCTTTGTTCCTCAACTTTAACCCTGCCTACAATCCCAACAGTCCGACCTTTGTGAATCGTGAGCCGTTTGATGGAGCGCTGATTTTTGAAGCCAAGGATGCGCAAACTGCACAGCAATTCGTTAGCAAGCTCCAGCGCGAGTTGGCAATCGACATTTATTCCAGCGGTGACCAAAATGCCGCCCGTATCCAAGAGGTGATGCTTCCCGGTGGGGCAGGGGGTGTGAGTTTGTCTATTTATGGGGAAACGGGACAACCATTCGACCAATTTATCGCAACCAGCCTAGATAATTTGCTGGTGATGGGTACGGCACGGGCAGTTAATCAGGTACTCGGCGGTGATGGCCTCGGTTTTGATACCTCGGCAAGTGAGATACTGCCGGATGCTGGCGCGGCATTTTATGTGAACCTGCCACCCGCACAATCCCCTGAATGGACAGCTTTTACCAAAAGTGATCCGGGTAATCCAACACTCCAATTGCTGCCCTATTTGATAGAGAATGTGGCAATTAGTGCCGCAGGTAACGAACAAAATGATTTGCTGATGCGGCTGACGGTGACGCTTCCGTGTGGTGACAACTGCGGCTAAAATCCGGTTAATTTGGGCAGTATAAACGCTGCCCGAAAATAATGAAGAGATTGCTCGATGGCAAAACTGGTCTATGGAGATCGTATCGGACGAAATGCCCGTTTGAGTATCGGTTGCTCGGCTTTCATTTTCGATTCGGCACGTGATCGCATTTTGTTGACTCGTCGCACCGATAACGGTCAATGGTGCTTGCCGGGGGGCAGGATGGAAGCAGGTGAAAATTTGGCTGAAGCCTGTATCCGCGAAGTCCAAGAAGAGACAGGCTTATTGGTGCAAATCGTCAGGTTAATTGGGGTGTATTCCACGCCACATCGGATAATTACTTATGCTGATGGCAACCAATGGCAAACGATTGCCCATAGTTTTGAGGCACAAGTGATTGGCGGCGACCTAACGTTGAGTGATGAAACCACCGAGTTTGGCTACTTCACACCGGAAGAAATTACCGAACTGGATTTGATGGAGCATCATCGCGAACGTATTACGGATGCTTTGAATAAGCAAGTCGCGACATTCATTCGATAACTCCTTCATTCTGATTACACCCAGTTACGCCCTAAGTCGGAAGTAAACGCCTGCCTGTCAATGCTATATTGATGGGCGGCTTTTTATTTGGGGATTTTGAAATGAATGGGTTTAAACGATTCAGTGTGTTTTTAGGGTGTGCTGTAAGTGTATGGGGGCTAATCGCGCCAACCAGTGCACAAGAGTTATCACATGAAATACTCTTCACGGATGGCGATATTAAAGTAATCGACACCTATACCCATGTAGTGACACAGTTGACCCAAACGGACGGTTATGACACCAATCCTGTATGGTCGCCGGATAGTTCGCAAATCGCTTATAGCGAGATGTTGACGACCGATTACTACGGCTCATATGGATTGTATGTGATTGACGCAGATGGCAGAAACAAGCGGCAACTTGCGGCTGATCTGATGTGGCTGAGTAATCCCATTTGGTTGGATGATGGTGAAACTATTTTATACGCGACCAGTGCTCAAGCGGATGGTGGTGATTGTCTCATCAGTACTGTTAAGCGAGATGGCAGTGCCTTTAAGGAAGTATTTCGCAAAATTCACAGTGCGTGTAGGGTGTCGTATCTCAACCCGGCGCTCTCACCTGATGGCACACATATCCTCTTTAGTTTGGATGACAATGCTGATGATAAGTATTTCCAATTGTATGTGATGTCGTTGGCAGATGGGCGGCTAACCAAACTCACCGATAAACGTGCCACCCATGCCGCACCTCAATGGTCACCGGATGGGACACAAATCGCTTATGTTTCCAACCAAGATAAACAGGATGAAATTTACGTCATGAACGCGGATGGCAGTAATCCTCGCCGTTTGACTCATCGCGCCGGCGATGACATTGCCCCACAGTGGTTACCGGATAATCAACATTTAATCTTCGCTTCGGATCAAGACGGTTATAATTTATTCAATCTTGATACGGTCAAAGGTGTCGTCCAAAATCTCACCAGTAATCCTAAAGGGGCGGGCGCGTGGAGCGCTGCTGTTTCACCTGACGGAACGCAAATCGCCTATCTCATTGGGCAAGACCCCGTTGGTGGACCAGAAGGGGTGCGGATTATGAATTTAGTCAGCGGCGAAACATATGATTTACTGAACATTGGAATAGGTGCTTTTGGATTGAGTTGGAAACCATAGTAGTCACCAGTCATTAGTCTAAAAACTTGTTACACTGATAGATATAAACTTTCTATCAGTTTTTATTTTGTAGAAGGTATTTGCCTTGTCACAAGTATTCATTAGTTATAGTCACAAAGATAAAGACTTTGTTCAATATCTCGCATATCGTTTGTCAGAACACAAAATAAATTTATGGATTGACGAGGATCGAATATATGCAGGTGAGGTATGGAGACAAGCTATTTTTGATGGTCTTTTAGCCTCTGAGGTAATGATTCTTGTTGTGTCTCAAGCTTCAATGAACTCGGAGGAAGTCGGTAATGAATGGCAGAATTTTGTTGATGAACGGAAACCAATAATCCCACTAGTAATTGAACCTTTGGACAACAATAAATTTCATCCTCCCCTTAGAAAGTTACAGCATATTAGCAGTTTTTCTGAGCAAGGTGGTTTTGATAACGGAATGATCAAGCTTATTAATTCCCTTCAAAAATTTGGTGTTGAGTTTGATACACGTTCAGATCGATTTATTTATAAGCCATATCCAAAAGAGTTGGATACAACACCAGTTTTCTCTAGTTTAATTTATTCGTTAGTTCAGCGCGTTCGTGCTTTGAATCATGCTATTCGTCTTGCGATACCATATGAATTTCCAGATATTCCAAAGAATGCTGCAATATACACGAAGACTCTGCAAGGACTTATTGGTAATCAAATTTGGCATGATGGTTTTTTAGGAGATGTGCAAGGCAATCTTACCGCAATTGAGTCTTCACTTTCGAATACTCAGTTACCTTATTACATAAAAAAGTTCTTCGATTACTACCGAGAAGTCTTGTATTCCGATTGGATAAGAGTTATTGATCTTAATCTTGAAAACGGTCAAAAAATACCTTATGCAGTTTCAATATCTCAACCAGATGAAACGCTATTGAATGATCTTCTTAATTCTGCGAAAGAGTTTTCAGAAGAATTTTATCAGCGACTTCACAAAGTGCGTTTTCCGCCGCCCATTCCTCTTCAATTACATACTGAATTATCAAATGCCGAAATAAAACTACACGGATTGGCTTTAGAAAATGTTGAAAGCAATGTGTCTCGCCAGCAACCATACTCGTATCATAAAGTTCACTGCGGATATGTAAGAATCGATTGGATTAGTGAGCCGAATGAAGAAGAAAAGCAGTTGGCTCAAAGTGTTGTTGAAAAATTTATTGGAGAGAAATTTTGGTTTTTATCGAGTTTCAGACTCTCTTTAGGCTAAGATATGATAAATCTCATAACTGAATCTTATTTAGCGCAGGTCGAACGTTGGCCTAAAACAGGTCAGCATATTTTGGCGCAATACGATGATGAGACGGTTGTGGTTTATCAAGCCTATCGATCAGACATCGGACGTTTCGCTGCTGAACACGGTTACTTTGGTGGTGATTTTCAGCTGGGGAGAATGAGCTGGATTAAACCGAATTTCCTGTGGATGATGTTCCGCTGCGGTTGGGCAACCAAAGAAAATCAAGAATGTGTTCTGGGTGTGACGATTACCCGCGAAGGATTTGATGCGATCTTAGGTCAAGCGGTTCATTCGCATTTTGTGCCGAAAGTTTATCAAACTGAGGAAGCGTGGAAAGCAGCGGTTTCCGGTTCGCAAGTGCGCTTACAGTGGGATCCTGATCATCATCCTGCTGGTAATAAATTGGAGCGCCGCGCAATTCAATTGGGATTAAGAGGCACCGTCCTCAAAAACTATGCCAAAGATTGGATTGTACGAATCGAGGACATCACCGATTTTGTGCGCGAACAACATCAGCATGTACTCGTGCGACAATATGACAAACTGTTGACTCCGCGTGAACAGGTCTATCCGGTGCAAAATCGTGAGGTTGCCGAGAGGCTGGAAATTAGCGCGGAGAATTTAGTCTAAAAATATCTTACAAGAAACATTATCCTTAGTAGTCACTTTAAGGAGATGTCTATGAAGCTGTTTAAATATGCAATCTATCTTGTACTACTGGCTTGCGCGGCTTGCAACCTGAACCAGCAGGGCAGCGCGGTCATTACGCCGACTGCTCCGCCCGTAATGCCCACAGAAGCCTCAAACCCGAACCCCACGCTTGATACCAACTTGATCACCTATAACAATGCAGCTTATGGATATACCTTTGAATATCCGGCGAACCTGCAATTAGACGGTGACACCAACAGCCAATATTTGTGGATTGATCGCCGCATTAACGTCACAGTGTTTGACAAAAACCCTGAAACCCCGATGGGTGATGGACCCGTGTTTGACAGTGCACAAGATACGATGATTGGTGTCAATAATGCGCGTTATTTGAAAGGCTATATTGGTGCGGTCGGTGGCAATACACCGCAGCGCTATGAGGCCTATGTCATCCAGAATGATGGACGCTATTATCAGTTCACTGCTTACGAACTCAAGAATAATGTTGTGCAGCCGATTGATCGCAAAATGGGGGATGTTCCTTCGGATACCCTAACGTTGCTCAAACAGATTGTGACCTCTCTACGGTTCATATAGTCACCCTTAATTCATACAATTATTTTTAAGCGCGTTGCTGATTAGTGACGCGCTTTTTGGTTATGCATCGTTCATCCTAAATTGGAATCATACGATAAGATTAGGTCTAGACGCTAAAAATTGATCCCTATTCATTGAAGGAGATTGAATGATGCCTGTCGATTTTGGCCTCGCGTTGGTCGAAAGTCACCCCAAAAGTGATCTCAATTACTGGATGAATAACCTTGAACAACTGCTTCCGCACATGGAAGGCAAAATCAAGAGCCTGTGGATGACCGACCATCTTTTCTGGGGCGAGGATTACACCTATGAAGTGTGGACAGTATTGTCGTATCTGGCTGCCAAGTTCCCATCCTTTGATGTAGGCCCGATGGTTCTCGGTCAAAATTATCGTAATCCGGCGCTAACGGCGAAGGCCGCTGCGACTTTGCAGCAGTTTAGCGGTGGTCGCTTCATCATGAGCATCGGGGCAGGCTGGAAAGAAGACGAATATCGCGGTTATGGTTATGATCTGCCTTCCGCCAAAGTGCGTTTAGAACAGTTAGATGACTCGCTCGAAATAATCAAAAGGCTGTGGACGCAACCGGGCAAGGTGAGTTATCAAGGCAAACATTATCGGATCGAGGATGCCATCCTTGAACCGAAGCCTGTGCCTGTACCGCCGATTTGCGTCGGGGTTAAAGGTGACCATGCGCTGGCAATTGCTGCCAAACATGCCGATTGGTGGAATGTGTCTGATGTGAATATTCGCGTCTATAAAGATCGGTTAGCTGTCCTTAATCGACATTGCGAAGCCATCGGGCGTGATCCCAAGAGCATTCGTAAAACATGGTTTGGGCGGGTCGTCACGGGCAGAACCGAAACCGAAATTCAGCGGTTGGCGAATTCATGGAAAATGCCTTTTACTACCGAAAACGCATTCGTCGGTACACCCGCCCAAGTCATCGAGCAAATGTCGGAGTTTGTGGAGGCGGGCTGCGATTACTTTATGATTGATATTCTCGGTTTGCCGGATCAAACGATCTTGTATATGGTGTTAGATGAGATTGTCTCAGTTGTTCGTAAAATGGGGTGATGGCACTAACCACCCAACCTGATATTCGCTATAATTCGTAATTATGGGGCGAGTTTCATACTCGCCTTTCCAAATTCCGCACTTGATCATCAGCATAAAGAGCAACTCATCTTGAACCCACCGTTTATCCGTGACCGCTTCACGTGGCTGTCCTATTTCATGCTGTCGTATTTTGCCTATGTTATATCGGCGCTGGGGCCTGCTGTTCCTTTTTTGCGTTCAGAACTCAATATTAACTACACTGTCTCGGCTTTTTATCTGAGCGCCTTTGCGGCAGGCATGGTCATTGCTGGTTTCACGACTGTGTGGATGGTCAAACGCTTTGGACGTTCGACATTGTTCTGGGGCGGCGGATTGTTGATGTCGCTGTGTATTGTTGTGCTGACACTCGGACGCACGGCTGAGGTGGGCATCATTAGTGTATTCGTGTGTGGCTTGTTTGGCTCTTATCTTTTGGTGACTGTTCAATCGTCCCTTTCGGAACATCACGGCAACAACCGCGCCTTTGCTTTGACTGAAGCCAATGTGTTCGCCGTATTGGCTGCTTCCGCTGCGCCGATTGCTGTTGGCATCGGAGAGGCTGAAGGTTGGAGTTGGCGCTTTGCAATCTATGCCGGAATTGCCGTCTGGGGATTGGTGTTTATTTGGACGCGCAATCGTATTTCCCTCCCGCTTGCTCGTAAGCCTGATCCCATAACCAGTAGTTCGAATACTCAACACAGCAAACTGCCGTCAGCTTTCTGGGCTTATGTGGTGGTGGTTTTCTTTGCCGTAGCGATAGAGTGGTGCGTTATTTTCTGGGCATCAACCTACATGGAAATGGTCGTTGGCCTTAGCAAAGAGGCCGCCGCCAGCAGCGTAGCCTTATTCACTATTGGTCAATTTATCGGGCGTGCGGCTGGCAGTTGGCTAACACGTCGTTATCCCAGTGGCAATCTAATTCTGATTGCGGCGGTAATCGTGTTGGTGGGTTTCCCGATGTTCTGGTTGGGACGCGCACCTGTGGTCAATGCGTTGGGTCTATTTATCTGTGGGCTGGGAGTCGCCAATCTCTTTCCGCTGACGTTGTCATTGACCTCAGCCGTTGGCAGGAATAATCCGGATGCCGCCAGCGGTTTAACATCTATGAGTTCAGGCGTAGCGATTCTGCTCACACCGCAAATTTTGGGGATCGTTGCGGATCGTGTGGGTATTCACTCAGCTTATGGGATCGTCGCGCCGCTCGGTATTGTCATCATTGTGGTGACTCTATATGCCAATAAGTTAGCACGGCAGCAAGTGGCAAACACGCTGGCGAAAGGTGAAGTTTAAACGCTTGGTTGATATACACGTTTAGCCGTTTAGTGTTCCTTTTTTGCGCTCTTGTTGGATGATTTCTCGCGCTTCTTCAACCGAATTTGCCGCGCGGAGGAAAAAGCCTGTTTCACGGTCAAACTGTTTGAAAACCTCTAACATAGTGTCCACAACTGCATTGACAACGATCACAAATATGCCGTGATTAGCGGGTACAGTCTGAAGGCTTGTCTTGGCTGAAGACAGCGCGAAACCAGTAGGCATGATACCCGGTTTCATGTTGGCGATCACATCAACGCGGTGGTCAACGCTGGACATGTAGGCATTGCGATTTCGCATCAGTTCGAAATATTCGCCCCAAGTCCATTCACCTTCAAAGTCATGTCGTAAGATGGTTTTTTCATCGTCATCCCAATTGATGTAGATCGGCATAGATCACCGCCTAAGACAATACGAGCATCATTACTTCTGCACATGTTGAAGGTATTACTGATAAAGTCGACCTAATAGATAAATTGAATAATAGCTGTGATGTCGGGTGCGAAATGTTACTCTTTTGTTTCAGTACGGCAAAATGTACTGTATATACTTTATCAGCCTATGTGGTTCTCATCAACAAGTTACATGTGTTCAATTTTTGCTTAAAGTTGAATGATACCATTTTTGCATCGATGCGATAGGACTGTTTTGTGTTGAAATCCGCTGTATTGCCCCGCCTGCTATTATTTTTGGGATTGATTGCTATCATATGGGTTGCACTTGGTCTGTATTTAATTTGCGATGACATTAATCATTATAACGAGTTGAATGCAAATAATTCGCAGCTCCTTCTTGCTACACTGAACGATAATGAGCTTAACAGGTAGACGATTGCCAATGTCGAAATTTGGAAGCGCCAAGCAAATGTGTCACGTAATGAAGCGCAGGTCTTAATTGGGGTGGGCACAATACTGTTTGGTCTTGTTTCCCTCGTTTATACCCGGTTGCCTGCACAATCGGTTATGAGGATTCCCTACCGACAAGGGACATTAAGCCAATAAATATTATTTCTGGGGAGAAGGGGGTATAAATGACCTTATACTCATGAACAAAGGTTTTCGGTTACTTTCGATTCGTGGATTCATGAGTTCTTTACGATAAATTGTTTATGTTTACTTAAAACTCGCTTTATAATCGAATCAATTAACAAAGTTATTAAAATGGGGGTAGTGATGACAATCCCTACCAATCAGGATTTTGCAACTGAAGTACGTGCCGACCGTTTAACAATTATTTGGCAGCTTACACTTATTGGCTGTATCGTAATTTTTTGGACAGTCGCAATCGCAGGTGCATTGACGCGGGCGAATGTTATTGTGTGGTTGCTGGCTCCGGCATCATGGGCTGTTGCCTGCTTGTTAGCGCGTACCATGCTCGTCAAAAAGCGATTTCCTGCTGCGGTCTGGTCTTACGGGCTGGGTGCAGTGCTAGGTATTTCAGTCGTGCTATTTATGGGTGATCGCCTCAGTACTGAACTGGTGGCTTATGTGTGTCCACTGGTGGTCGTGATCGTTGGTTTGATGCTTTCGCCGCGTGAATCGCTGATGTTCGCTGTTCTGTCCGGTGTTTTGATCGCACTCTCTGCATTTTTAAACCCTACCGCGAATACATTTGGTTGGTATCAAATGTTTCCCATCGCCTTGACCTTTATTAGCTGGGTATTGGCTGCACAGGTGACGGGTGAGTTATACCAGATTACCCAATGGGCTTTGTCGAATTACGAGCGCGAACGCAAAACAACGAATGACCTTTATGAAAATCGGCAAGCACTAGAGCGTTCCTTCCGCCGCAGCCAAGCCTTAAGTGAAGAGTTAACCACCACCAATACTGAACTGGACAAAGCAAAGCAGGCCGCCGAAGAAGCAACCCGCTATCGTGGGCAGTTTCTTGCGAACATGAGCCATGAACTGCGAACACCGTTAAACGCCATCATCGGTTTTAGCGAAACGATGCTGAAGTTCCCGATGATGTATGACGATATTGAACTGCCTAAGAATTATCAAGGTGACTTGAACCAAATTTACAACAGCGGTCGCCAACTGTTGAGCTTGATTAATGACATTCTTGACTTATCCAAAGTGGATGCAGGCAAGATGGAACTCTTTATGCAGCGCGTCGATTTGGATGAACTGATTCAAAGTGTTACCTCGACTGCTGAAGGTCTAGTTGGTAATAAGCCTCTACATCTCGAAACTGATCTACCTACTCCTATGCCGTTGATATGGGCAGATGAGTCGCGCATCCGGCAGGTGTTGCTCAATCTGTATAGTAACGCGGTCAAGTTTACGGACAGTGGTTCGATTACCATGTCGGTCCGCGAAGTCGATGGCGGTGTTCGTATTAGCTTAAAAGATACCGGAAAAGGTATTGATTCCCGCTATCATGAAGCGATTTTTGAAGAATTTAAACAGGCAGAAACTAGCGGGCGTGATCCGCGTTCTGGCGCAGGTTTAGGTCTGGCAATCTGCCGCCATCTCTTAGGATTAATGAGCGGACGCATTTGGGTGGAAAGTGAACCGGGCAAGGGCAGTACCTTCCATGTTCTGGTATCACCGTATCGTGATGATGCCACCCGTCCGACGCGCCGCGACACTTCCACCATGCAGACAGTGGCGCTACCACCGTCATCTGAAAAAGAGAAAGTGGGATAATCGTGCGCATTCTTTACGTCGAAGATAATGCCACTAATGTCATATTGGTACAGCGGGTCGCCAATATGGGTAAGCATGAAGTCATTAACTATGATAATGGGCAAGAAGCGCTGGATAAATTTGACCAAGCGAAGCCGGATTTGATTTTGCTTGATGTTCAACTGCGCGGTGCATTAACAGGTTTAGATATCGCCCGTATTTTGCGTGAGAAGGGCTGTAAGCTACCAATCTTTGCGGTTACAGCTTATGCGATGAAAGGTGATCGTCAGAACTGTTTGGATGCGGGTTGTGATGATTACCTCGCAAAACCTGTTTCGGTTGCCGAGTTGGTGACCGTTTTCAAACGTTATGGGGATGCTGTGACATCAGGCAAGCCAATCGTCTCGACCTATAAATTGCCGACGGCTTCAGAGGCCGCTCCGGTTAATGCTCCATCACCCCAGCTGACCGTAGAAGTTGCTCCAGTCAACGTGCCAGTATCGCAGCCCGTTGTAGAAGTTAGTCCGATTAATCCGCCAGCATCGCAGCCTGTCGTGGAAGTTTCGCCTGTGCCCGTAGCTACTCCGGTTGAGGCCGCGCGTCCCGATAATTCCTTACCTGTCCTTACTCCCGCGCCCACCGTTGTAGCAACGATTACGGTAACAGTTGCTGATCCACCGGCAGTCGTTCCAAAGCCTGAACCGCTAGCGAATGAAGTGCCTACGCCGGTGAGTGCTGAACCATGATTAAGCAGGTTGATTGATGACTGAACGGTTGGCATTAGTTGTAGATGATGTGGGTGCGAATCGGGAGTTTGTAGTTCGTTTGCTTAATGGTGCAAAGTACAAAGTTCTTTCGGCAAGTACCGGTACAACTGCGCTGCAACTGATTGCCCTCGAAGACGATTTGCCGCTGGCGATTATTGATATGAAGCTGCCCGATATGAGCGGCCTTGATCTTATCGTAGAGCTGCACAAGAAATTCCCGAAGTCTTACTTAGTGGTTGCCTCCATGTATGACGAACGCTCCAAGATAGAGAAAGCCTTTGAGGCGGGTTGCAATGTTTATATCGTCAAACCTCACGGATTTATGGAATTGTATAAGCGCCTGAGTCAATCCGAGTTAGGGACGTTGTGTACCCAACCACCAACGGTGATTGACCAATATGGCCCGCGAATTTACAAGCCACATGATAAGCCGTCGATAACCACCTAAATTAAGACAAGATTTGCATGAGGTTGGGCTGAACGCGGAACGTTATTTCTTTACTACTGGCCGTCTCGCCATCTAAATCAAGTCCGATTGCGCCGTTCACGCCTGTAATTTGTACTTCTTTAGCCTGAGCATAACGCACCGCTCGGTGGGTGAGGTGACTGCCAGAATACACCTGATGTAATGCGCTCAATATAACCGGACGCGAAACACCCTTTACCAATACCACATCAAATATACCGTCGTTGGTTTGGGCGTGAGGCGCGATTTTCATTCCGTGTCCGAAGGTTGTCCCATTAGCTACTGCCAGCAAGAAGGTTTTGCCCTCATACCAATCTTTCCCATCGAGCCGTATTTGCATCACTTGAGGCTCATAGCTGTGAATACTCTGAACGGTTGCTTTTAAGAATGTCCATGGTCTACGAACAGGCGTATTATTGACGCGTTTGTTTACCTCGCTGCTCAAACCTGCACTGGCAATATTCAGAAAATATTCCTGTTGGTCATTATCCAAAAGCAGTTGCCCGACATCGGTAGGGGTAGGAGTCGCCTGAGCAATCCAACGCGCGGCTTGATGAATATCCAAGGGAATCTTTTTGTAGCGTGCCCAATCGCGCCCTGAGCCAATCGGTAGATTGCCATAAACCATTTGAGAAGTATTTGGATGTTTTGCATTGAGGTCAGCAAGGGCGTTAATCAGTGTGTGGTTGGTTCCATCACCACCAATAGCGATGACGCGTTGAATGCCTGCTTCGTAAGCTTTGTCGAGGTGTTGAGCAACATCTTCAGTATGTTGGGTGATAGCAACAACCAGTTCGCCAAGTTGTTCCCATAAGAGTGGTTCGAGTTCTTTCCAAACACGTCCGGCACGCCCGCTGCCAGCGTACGGATTGAGAATAACGAGGGTTTTGGACATCGTTAAACGTGGCTGAGGATCAGATTTAAATCATCCAGACTAAACGGTTTGGGAATGATACCATCTAATGAAGCGACGACATTCGATGAAAGCCGCTCATCGTTGATATTGGCGCTCATAATAATGAACGCAACTTGCTTCCAAGCCGGATTCTGACGCACCGCATCAAGCAACCCAAGGCCATCAAGGCGCGGCATGTTCAGGTCACTGATAATGAGTTCTGGTAATTGTTGGGTGCTGTACAAGGCCTCTAATGCTTCTTGCCCGGTTCGGCCTGTAATGACGCTATGCCCACCCCATACGAGCAGTTCGCACAGCAGCGTTTGCATATCCGCATTATCTTCTACCAATAAAATATGACTCATTACACTCTTAACCTTTTATGCAAGTAACAACTCAGTTTGTACCCTATTTTCTTAGTCTATTGTACACTTTATTACAGTCGATAGTGAGTTAAGAAATCCTAACCTTTGGTAAAATATCTCAACACTTCATGGTCGAATGTGCCCATCACCGATGATGACCCACTTATAAGTCGTTAGTTCTTCCAGTCCCATCGGCCCGCGTGCATGAAGCTTTTGAGTGCTAACGGCAATTTCAGCGCCCAGCCCTAATGCGCTGCCATCGGTGAAGCGTGTGCTGGCGTTCAAATATACGGCTGCCGAGTCAACTTCATCCAAGAATCGGTTAGCATTTGTCATATCACGTGTCAGGATGCCATCTGAATGTTGGGTGCTGTGCTGGCGAATATGATCAATTGCTTCATCCAAGTCACCAACCACTTTCAGGCTCAAAATCAGTGAATACCACTCGGTGTCGAAATCGTCTTTTCCCGCGAGTTGAACCTTATCCTCATAACCCTTCAATGTTGCAAATGCCTTAGGTTCGGCATGGAATGTAACGCCGTCCTTACCTAAATACTCAACCAATCGTGGTAAAAATTCTGCGGCGACTTTCTCATGCATGAGTATGGTTTCGACTGCATTGCAGGTTGCTGGACGCTGAGTTTTGGCGTTATGAATCACAGGCAGTGCCGCATCCAAATCCGCCGTTTCGTCCACAAACAAGTGACATACACCGATGCCGCCTGTAATCACCGGAATGGTACTGTTTTCACGGCACAGCTTATGCAGATCATTACCCCCACGCGGGATAATCAGGTCGATATATTGGTGCAGTCGCAGCATCTCACTGACATATTTGCGGTCGGTGCTTTCGATATATTGGATGATGTTGGCGGGCAGATTACAGCTTTCCAACGTTTCGCGCAGCACTTTAATCATGGCGAGGTTGCTTCGCATGGCTTCTTTGCCACCGCGTAAAATCGCTGCATTCCCACTTTTGATTGCCAGTACTGCCACATCAATCGTCACATTCGGACGTGCTTCGTAAATGACACCTAACACGCCCAACGGAGTGCGCCGCTTGCTGACCTTTAGACCGTTATCCAGTATATGTTCATCAAAAACCTTACCCACCGGATCAGGCAGTGTTGCCACTTTTCGCACATCTTCAATCATGCCTGTCAGGCGCTTGACCAGATCAAGCCGGTCTTTAATCCAAATCTCTTCTGTTCCGTTGGCGCGTGCTTCGTCTACATCCTGTTTGTTAGCGGCGAGGATAATATCGCGGTTGGCTTCCAGTGCATCCGCCAGCGCCAGAATGACCGCGTTCTTTTGTTCGGTGGTGGCCTGCGCCAGTTTGATGCCAGCGGCTTTGGCCTGTTTGCCAATCTCGACCAGATCAATCTTTGTCTCAATTGCGTCAATCATCGGTATTTCAATCCCACTTATAACGTTCGTTAAAGGTCTGAATAATGCGTTGTAGTCCAAAATCTAGAATAAGGTTTGTTTTATCAAACATTTGGTCAGGAATAATCTTGTAATAAGCCTCAGAAATGCTTCCGGTGATACAAGCAATCGTGTCGCTGTCGCCGCCCAATGAAATGGCTTTCCGAATGGCGTCCTCAAAATCGCTTGACTCTAAAAACGCGATTATGGCTTGTGGCACTGATCCTTGGCATGAGCTGTCAAACTTGTAAATAGGTCGTATTTCATCCAGACTCTTGCTTAGATTATAGCCGAAACGCCGCTGAACAAAATTCTGAATATGGCTTTTATCGTGTCCTGTTCGTGCCAGAAAGATCGCGCTGGCAACCGCTTGTGCACCTTTGATGCCTTCGCGATGGTTATGCGTAACCGCTGCGCTGAGTTTGGCTTCGTGTAAAACGGCTTCTAATGTGTCAAAAGCGTAAGCCACCGGACTCACCCGCATTGCTGATCCATTGCCATAACTACGATAACCACGGGTTGATGGACTTTTCACCCAATCGTTGAACATCTGACCATAGCCGGCGTTTGGAAATCGCAGCCCATATTCTTTCAGCTTCAGCGCATAAATTTGGCGGTTACGATAATCCTCAACATACTTAATCCGATGTGTTGTGCGGTTCAGGATGGCATCAGCGATTGCGACCGTCAGCACCGAGTCATCGGTGAAACGCGAGAAGCGGCTGAATAATGGGAAGTCCGTTGTTTTGACGTTCTCATTCTCATAAACCGATCCAATCACATCGCCAACAATCGCACCCATCATATGATTACTTCGGGAATATATCGCTGACTTTGAGCGTGAATCCCGGTAATACATCACCACCATCAAATGTGTCATTTTCATCTAATGGTTGTGCATTAACACTGCCATCTGCCGCTGCCTTCCAAACATAAATGCTTTTGTCTTGTGAGTAAACAGTCAAGACGATTTTTGTGCCTGCCTGAAGATATCGCCTCACCTTTTTTAAGACATCATTGGAGCTTTCACTTGGTGAGATACCTTCAACGGCTAAATCGGGAGCAATTGGGAATGCCACGCCCTGTAATTCGGCGTGTCGAGCCTTTGAGATAAATCCCACATCTGGCTGATAAGCATTTTTTTCGGTGATGGTGTAGCCACCATCAGGGCCAGTCACATAACCTAAGTCACGAGGGATGACGAATGTATTAAAAAAATGCCCGATTCGCATTGCAATTACGGTATTCATTTGGCTTGAAGGTGCCATTTCAACGATTACTCCATCAATCAGTTCAAGCCTCTTCTCAGCATTTTCTGGAAGTTGGGCGATGTCCCAAAACTCTTTAGCTGTAATTAAGCGCTCACGTAAAACCATTTCGTTACCTCTTGCTTACAACTTATTTCTTGAAACTTGCCACTTGAAGCTACTTCAGCACCACCAAATTATTCCGATGTATAACTGCGTCACCATAACTATACCCCAAAATATCCACGATTTTGGTGGATTGCGCCCCACACAGTTTGCCTACATCGGTGCTGCTATAACTCGTCAGCCCGTGCGCGATCACCTTACCATCAGGAGACAAAACGCCTAATGGTTCGCCGCGTTCGAATAAACCCTCGACTCGCGTCACACCAACAGGCAGCAGACTCGCACCACCTTTCAATAGCTTCCGCGCTGCACCGGCATCGACCGTCACCCGACCATGCGGTTTCTCTGCCAGCAGCCAACGTTTGCGACCTTCGAGATGGGTTGCGGCAGGCTGGAAGCGTGTACCGATATTTTCACCGTTGACCACCCGCACCAACACATCCGGCTCGTTACCATTGGCAATAACCGTGACGACTCCGCTGCGGCTGGCGAGATGTGCCGCTTGAATCTTGGTCACCATGCCGCCGGTTCCCACGCTCGTACCTGCGCCGCCAGCCAGTGCATAAGTCGCCTCATCAATTTGCTCAACAGTAGGGATCAACTGAGCGTCAGGGTTGCTGCGCGGATCAGCCGTGTACAGGCCGTGCATATCGGTCAGGATAATCAGCAAATCGGCTTCCAAGAGATTCGCCACCATTGCCGACAAATTATCGTTATCGCCCACACGGATTTCGTGAGTCGCGGTGGTGTCGTTCTCGTTGATAACGGGAATAATGCGGTGTTCGAGTAGGGTAGTCAACGTGTCACGGATATTCAGGTATCGTGCGCGGTCGCCAAGATCATCACGCGTCAGCAGCACTTGACCGACCACAATCTCGAACAAGTCAAATAGTTGACTGTAGATGTGCATCAGTCGCCCTTGACCGATAGCGCTCAACATTTGCTTGGCAGGCACACTCCGTGATATTTCGGGATAACCCATCCGTTCACGCCCCGCCGCCATCGCGCCCGATGACACGACCACCATCTCATGTCCGGCTTGTTGCAGCTTGGCGACTTGCTGCACGACTTCAAGGATGCGCTGACGGTTAAGCTGCTTGGTTCCGGCAGTCAACGTACTGGTTCCCAATTTGACGACGATTCGTTGAGGTTGCATAGAGTTCACATGGGTTCATTAAAAATGATCTGTCTGGATTATAATAGCCAAACGCCGCTTGGATAGGGGCGAGGTCACTATTTGGAGTTTAAGATGGCATCAACCCACGAAGAACGCCTCCAACGCGCTCGCATCTCACTCGAAGGCTTATCGGTTGGTGATGCGCTTGGCGGTTTCTTTGAGTTCAGTCAGCCAGCGGCTTTGGATCGCGCCACCAAAACACGAACTTTACCCGATGTCCAATGGCATTTCACTGACGACACCAATATGGCGCTGTCGATCTATGAAATCTTGTCTAGATATGAGGACATTGAGAGTGAACAGCAAGAACTGGCGATCAGTTTTGCAACTCACTTTGATCGAGGTCGCGGTTATGGCCCATCCATTCACCGTTTCGTGCCGCGTATCATGAGTGGGCAGCATTGGCGCGAAGCATCCAAAGGAATATTTGGCGGCACAGGTTCATATGGTAATGGCGGAGCGATGCGGGTTGCACCGGTTGGCGCATACTTCGCCGATGATATGGATGGTGTAGTCCATAATGCTTATGCCTCCGCCGAGATCACGCATTCGCATCCCGAAGGTGTTGCCGGAGCTATCGCGGTAGCTGTCGCGGCGGCCTATGCGTGGCAGTTGCGCTCCGAAAAAGTGTATCGCCATCAATTCATTTCATCTGTATTGCAGCATGTTCCTGTGGGTGAAGTGCATGATGGACTCAAAAAGGCTCGTGCGCTCAAAGACGGGACTTCGGTTCAAGAAGCCAAAGCCCTTCTGGGAAGTGGGAGTCGCGTCACCGCCCAAGACACCGTTCCGTTTGTATTGTGGTGCGCGGGCGAAAAACTCACCAACTACGAAGAAGCCATCTGGCTCACAGCCAGCGCGGGCGGCGATGTCGATACCACCTGTGCGATGGTCGGTGGCATCGTCTCGATGTACACTGACCTTGAAGGGATTCCCGCCGATTGGATTGCCCACCGCGAACCCTTACCTGCATGGGCGTTTGCTGAATCATAACTTTCTAAAACTTGTATCTTGAAACTTGCAACTGGAGACTATTCTCATGCCCTTTGCCCTACAAGACATCTGCTTACCCACTGGCATGTGCTACTGCTGTGGATCAGCTAACCCTGATGGCTTACACATCAAAAGTTACTGGTCGGATGATGGACAATTTGTGCTTTGCCAATTTGAACCGCAGGCTAAGTTCTCGTCAGGCTTCAAAAATGCGACCTACGGCGGCCTAATCGCCTCACTGATTGACTGCCATTCCAACTGGACAGCGATGGCTTTTGGCTATAAGGCAGAAGGTCGCGAACCCGGCACACAGCCGCTTGTCACCTCCGTCACTGGATCACTTGGCGTGAAGTACCTCAAACCGACACCGATGGATCAAACCATTCACCTCAAAGCGTGGGTCGAGGGCGAAGTTGGACGCAAAACCCGTGTCCTCTGTGAACTCGGTACAGCGGATCAAGTGACCGCGTTGGGTGATTCCGTCTTCGTGCGGATTGATCCCGCATTATTCGAGTAATCATTCACAAGCCTTCAAATGCCTTAGCGTCTATAATATGAAACATGTACTTCCACTGAACGAAGGCAGCTTAATATGACGCGTCTCTTCCATTACTTGAAACTCAGCATTCAGTACTTAGCATTGAGCACCATTTTTTTACTTGTCGCTTGCAGTCCAGCCGCATCCGAAGCCCTGCCGACTGCCATTGATCTCAACGTCATTTCGACTAATGATGCTTCAACGCGGTCAGCGCAAACCGCCGTTGCAGCCAATGCCACTGCTACCCGTGACGCGCAAGCTACACTAAATGCTCCTGCGACCTTGCCGCCTACATGGACACCCGCGCCGCAAGCGACCAATCCGCCCGCGCAAGCCAGTCCCATTCCGCCGACGGTCGTGGCTGGCACGGGGACGCTTTACTATATTTTTAACGGCGACTCGATTGCCATGCTTACCCTCGCTGACTTGCACGAAGAACTGATCTTAACCGGAGGCGCACCGGCTGATCTCACACTCTCGCCTGATCAGCAATGGTTGGCCTTCACGCGTCAGGTAAGCGAAACGGTTCGCGAAGTCTACGTAATGTCGCTCAAAACCGAGGGCCTTCCGGTGGATCAGCAGTTGAAGGCGCAGCAGGTTTCCTGTTTAGGATTTGCTAACGTGGTGCTGCCCGTTTGGACAGCCGACAGTCGCATATTGGCCTTTGCTGCCTCGCAAGTGGCAAATGATCCATTAGGTATTTATTCAGTTGATGTCAGCGGTCAATGTCCGGTAGGAAACCATCAACGGGGATTGGTGCAAACCCAGTTCAAGAATCTCACCGGCATGACATGGAATATCAACAACACCCAAATCTATTTTGCGTCTACAGAAATTTACGGTGTGGATGCCGCAACGGGCATACTCTATCCACCATTGACCCAACCAACGGGCTACGGGCCAGATTCCTATCCCGTGTATCGCCCTGATAGCACCTCGCTTTTTTACCTCAAAACTGACCGTGATCCAGAAACGACTGTTGTTGGCGGTATGCTTTCACGGGCGGATACCAGCCAGTTCACGACCTTCCCGCTGCAAGAATTGCGTGGAACCAAACTTTTTGCGCAGCAGTTTCATTTTAGTCACGATGGTCGTTTTCTGGTTGCTTCCGGCGTACAGGATGCTTTCGTCCAAAATATGGATACAGGCAGTGCCGCTCCTATCGTCCAAAATGCCAAGTTCCCACCACAGGCTGTCCTTAGCCCGGATGCCGAGGCGGTTGCTTATGTGGACGCAGGCGCGGGGCCAAATCTCATTCAACAAATTTGGGTGGTCAATCGTCGTGGTACAGATCGTAAGCAGGTAACCACCCACATCGAAGGGACAATCGCCAATATGAATTGGACGGCTCAATGAAAATAATTATCGCGCCCGGTGCCTTCAAACACAGTCTCACCGCACTAAATGCCGCCGAGGCGATTGCTTTTGGTTTGCAACAGTCCGGTCTAATTGCGGATCTGGTTGTGCTGCCCATCGCTGATGGTGGTAATGGCACACTCGATGCTTTCCTTGCTGATGGAGGGCAGTGGATCACCGTGCCAACTGTCGATCCGCTCAACCGTCCCATGTCTGCACCGATTGGCTTGCTGCCGGATAGCGAAACGGCCATTGTCGAAATGGCGCTGGCTTCTGGCCTTGAACTGCTGCGTCCCGAAGAACTGAACCCACTCACTGCCACCACGTATGGTACAGGCTTGCTGCTCAAAGCGGCGCTTGATACCGGTTCAAAGCGGATCATCGTCGGCATGGGTGGCAGCGCGACTGTCGATGCCGGGGCAGGGGCGTTACAAGCCCTCGGCGTTCATCTGCTTGACGCAAATGGTCACCCTATTCCCTTTGGTGGCGGCGGATTGCAATCCTTAACCACCATTAATACCAGCGATCTCGATCCGCGTTGGCGTGAGGTCGAACTCATTATTGCCTCTGACGTGACCAATCCGGCTGTTGGTGAGCATGGTGCGGCAGCCGTTTTCGGCCCCCAAAAAGGCGCGACACCCGAACAGGTCACATTGCTTGATTCAGGCATTAGCCACTTTTGCGAAGTCATTCAGACTCAACTCGGCATCGACATTGCCCAACGCGAGGGCAGCGGTGCAGCCGGAGCATTATCGGCCGGTTTGCTGGCTATCCTTGGCGGAAGTATTCAATCGGGTGTCGATTTGCTGCTG
Organism: Aggregatilineales bacterium; assembly: GCA_038251275.1. Lineage (GTDB taxonomy): Bacteria > Chloroflexota > Anaerolineae > Aggregatilineales > Phototrophicaceae > CFX2. The sequence goes on along the minus strand of JBBSBM010000016.1, from coordinate 53,346 downwards.
GACTTCAACGGTTTTGATAGCCATCTCGTGGATGCCGATTTGGTGATTACAGGTGAAGGTCAGATGGACTCGCAGACCGTTTCCGGAAAAGGCCCGATTGGTGTCGCCCTCCGCGCACTTGAACATGGCGTACCAACCATCGCGCTCGTCGGCAGCCTGAACACCACCGACCAACTCCTGCACGATGCCGGTATGCAAGCCGTTATGCCCATCATGACACGACCTATGCCGCTTGCTGATGCCCTGCGTGATGCATCCGCTTTACTTGAATCCGCCGCCTTGCGCTTGGGTTATATCCTGCAAATTTCAACGCGAGGCTAAGACTTGTGAGTCAAAATCCAAACTTTATTGTGCCGACAACCTGCGTGTCGGCAACGCTGTTCTAATGTGTTTTATTAGTGAAAATTCAGTATCCGTTCTAACACAGCATCAAGCGCCCCCGGTTCAACATGCTCATAATCCATTCCGGTTCGCCGAATAATTTGTCCGAGCTTTTCGTCGCTGTCGTCAAGCAGCAAACTTTCGCCTGATTCAATCGCATTCGATTTCAAGTAATGGGCGAAAAATAAACTTCGACCCTGTTCATCGACATCGCTTTTTAATACACCGAGGTCGAATGATGACAAAATATCATCAAAATATTGATCCAATCCCAGACTAGGAACCGTCCAACGTAGAAAGGTATCCATATTATCGGTCGCGATAACCACTCTGATGCCACTTGATCGAATCGCTGTAACCAGATTAAACGTGTTTTCGGACATCAAACGCATGTTTTGGCAGCTTAAAATCAGTTCGTTGAACATAATTTTGGGGTCAAAATGAAGTTCCTCGCAAAGTTGGGTAACTATATCTTCACTGGTCAAATGACCTCGCATCCAGTTATTTAGCACATCAAACGACTCGCGAAGCAAAAAATTCTGTATCGGCTCATAAATATAATGATAGGGATGGGTATCATTCTTAAACGGTTCCCAAAATATAGATGTGGACAACGTTTTGTACCAGTCTATAAACAGATATTTGTAGTTCATCGGTATTTGGCACTCATTTTTAGAACTGTTTATGCCCAAGTTAGTTTGCTGGCGACACTAATCTTATTGTAAAAGTTTACTTTAGGTTTGTCGGCAAACCATTCACTAACTATCTCTCAACCTCTCAGCCCAATCCTCCCATTAAAAAGTTAACGCCGAACCTCGAAAACAGTTACAAAATGTTCTTCCAAAATGTAACCCCCTCGATCTTTATATCCTTTATACTATCCATCAGGTGAATTTGTATTGCTCCCTTGCCCTGTTACTACGGGGAAAGGGTTGGGGTTAGGGGTCTCTTGTATAGCAACTTCAGCACACAACTTTGTGCTGCTTATTCTGCTGGTTGTGCATTAGTGGGTTTGACTCCCTTGCCCTGTGACTATGGGCTAACGGCAGAATGAGCCTGCGAAGGTAGCCGATGTCGGCTGGGGTTAGGGGTACTGATTGGCAACGAAAGCGGCAGCAGACCCTTAATATATTGCCTCAGCATCTTCAGCCGAGCAATCCGCCGTTTCTGCACTAAATGCGCTCCGAATCTGAAGAAATTGCAGAATTTTCCGAACGAAGTGAGTCCTTTAGGGCGAATCAAAAACGGTGAACAACTTGTCCACCGCTTCTGTATTAAACTCAGTACTTCTTTGCCTACGCTGGAGACACCACCCGCAGCCCAACATCAAACCATTTTTGTAAGGGTGGATTAACAAACCGATAAGCCGACTGTGCCGGATAACTGTTGAACCCGAACGAACTCCCTTTGACCATTTCGCTGCTGCCGTCGCACGGGCTAACCGGATCATTCATCACCAGTTGGGCATCGTAGGCTGCGTTATAACAATCGGAAACCCATTCGCCCGCGTTGCCTGCCATGTTAAACGCACCCACCCAGCTTGCGCCTTCGGGATAACTCGTCACCGCTACCGTTCCGCCGACCGTCCCGTAAATGTTCGCCTGACCGTTAAACTGATCTCCCCATGGATACAACGGTGAGCTTGGCCCACGCGCCGCAAATTCCCACTGTGCCTCGGTCGGCAAATAACCCCCGCGCCACTGAGCATAAGCATTGGCCTGTTCCAATGTCATGCCTACGCGCGGCGTATCCGGTTGTGTCGAAGTCTGATAATTATCCAAATAGGCCAGTTGTGAACCCGTTTCCACGCGGAACTGCTCCCACTGCGCGTTGCTCACTTCATACTTATCAATCCAGTAGGGTTGTGAGAGACATACTTTACGCGCACTTTGTCCCCTAATCTGGTTATTAATATCCCCCAGTTGGTCGCTGCCCATCGTAAAGCATCCCGGTGGCACATAAACCTGTACTACACCGTGTGAGTCGGTTCGCTCGGTTGTATTGTTCGGTGGGATAATAGTCGGCACAAAGTTGTCACCCGTTCCCGGTTGAGCCGCCCAAACATTTTGAATAATGCCACCGTTCACCGTTCGCGGGTCTTGGTTTGGCCCATTCCCTTGGAACGTAGCATTCGAGATATAAACGCTGCCTTGCTGCCCGATGAAAATAATGGAGTTGTTCTGTAATTGGGCGAGGCTCAACACGCGGAAGCCGAATTGATTGACCGCGAATTGGAAGCTCTTATCGAACTGCCAGCCATCGTTTCCGTGGTTTATCCCGTCGAACACAAACGCTCGTACCTGCTCATTTGGTTTGAAACCTGCCAATATGCCTGTCGTCTGTGCGCCCCGCAGGAATATCGTCAGCGTAATCGCAGGCATCGTCACCACTAATTCGGCATGGATCGGCTGGTTCAGGACGATTCGCCATTGACCTTGAGTTAGAAACGCGCCGAGAGGCAGGGCAGCTACATAAACTGTTTGGGTAGTATCGTTTTCGTCCGGTTGGCTAAAGAACGCCGCCTGAGTCTGGTTGGTATTCGGTGCATAAACCTGCACATCACTTGCTTGGATCGGTTGGTCTGAACAAATGGACGGTAGCATCTGCCGGAAGTCCGGTAGATCTTGCACGTCCTGTGGCCCGTAATCGCTGAAAATTGCCCCGTTCATAATCCGAACCACACAATTCAAAAATGCTTCTTGCCCCACTGTACCGATGCTCAGCCCCGCGATCAAGTCCGGCGAAAAGTCGTCGCTCAGTTCAATTTGTAAAGTGTCGCTGAGGTTAGTTGGCGTCGCGGTGCGCGTTGGAGCAGGCACAACCGTAATCGTTCCAGTTGAAGTTGGTGTCGCTGCGGTTGTTGGTGTCATTGTTTGGAAGGAGATACCAATCGCAATCAACAAGGATAAACAGGTGATGGTTAAAGAACGTGTTTTCATCTGATTGTCCTCTCGTATAGGAGTTTTTAAAGCACAGTCCATCTAAATCGAGAACTGCTCTCAAGATTTTAGCTTATGGCGAATCCGTAACCTCTGCTGTACTGGCTTCAGTTGCCTCAGGTGTTGCTTCTATAGTGGGTGTGGCTCTTGCGAGTACATCCGCCTTCTGCTGCCGGTCTTGATAAGAAGTGATTGCAGCCGTATTGTTTCCGGCTTTCGCAATTTTTATCGCTTCCGCGTATTGCTTTCCTGCTTCCACGTAATCATGTAGTTGGAAGTAAGCATCGCCCATGTAGCCGTAAACGGTCATGGCGCGTTCCGGCGCAATCAACTGCGTGCTGATGGTTTTATCGCTAGCGATGCTGTTGTAGACGGTGAGCGCTTGCCCATAATCATCCAACGCATCTCGCAGTTGCCCACGCGCATACAACGCTTGCCCTCGGAAAATGTAAGCTTCCATCACCGGACTCGCCCACGTGCTGTCGCTGTTGGTCGAGTAATTCTGAATAATCTTATTCACGGCTTTCAAAAGTGCTTGATATTCAGTGTTGTTATCATCGCTTCGAGCGGCCTTATCTTGTACCGCCCACAACAAAAAGTGAACTTGTACCTCAGTCAACAGCAGTTTACGTTGTACACCTTTATCTTCCTCGGTCAACGTCGCATCAGCTTTGGCTTCGTATTGCTCCATGAATTGAGCGGCTTGCTGTAAAGCTTGTATATCAATCTTCTTGCCCGCACATTTATCGTTGCCTTCAGACAGCCATAGCGCCCGAACAGCGTACACATTCGCTAATCCGGCATACGTCCGTGCAAAGTCCGGTGCGATGGTCTTGCTCTCGTTATAAGCCTTTTCTGCATCATCTGTGCGTGCCAAAACCGAACTGCGGTCACATTGACGGGCGGCTTGCTCGGCTAATTTCATCTCACTGTTGCCGACCAATAAATAAACGATTTCTTTGCCGTCGTTATCATTCCAATCCGGCGTATCTAAAGCCGCTTGGTACGACTTGAGCGCACTGTCAAACTGCTGCGTCATATGTTCAAATAATCCCGTCATCACATAGGAAAGGGCGGTGACATGTGCGCCTAATTTTCCGCGATCACCCAACGAGTTCGCCGGAATTTCTTTGCCGAAGTTGTAATTGCCTGTCAGTTCTTGGGCATCATTGAAGTAACGGTCAGCCGACACATAAAATTCAGGCTGGAGCAGCATTTGTTGGGTGGTTGCATCGTAGTGAATGACCCCGTAAATTGCAACCTTTGCCGCCCGATTATTCAGTAGGCTAATCGCTGCTTGTTGACGTGCTTGAGCATCTTTGCCTGTAATCCGCGCCACACCTGATGGCCCATCCATTTTGTAACTCAGGTTCAGCTTGTTGCCGCTGAGTTCTGAGCCAAGCTCTTGGTCAAGGGCTTTCGCAAACCGTTCGATGACCGCATCTGCATCTGCCTGCGACACTTTATCCGGTGTGTCCACCACAAAGTAGCTTATCACCACACTCACATCAAAATTTTGCAGCGCGACGGTTGCCGTTGCTGGCAACGATGTGATAGTCGGTTGAATACTGGTAATTCCTTGACGTACGGCGAGACTTATCCCTCCGAAGATTACGATAATCAGGGCGATAATCGCTGCAACGATGCTGCTTGTGCGTATCAGTTTGCGATATGGGGCTTGTGGTGAGGGTAGGGCGACCAACAACTTTTGCAAGCCGAGCGCATAATTGAGGGTCAAATCGGTGTATTGCACACGGTCAAGGTTGATAGCGGCTAACGCGTGGTCGTCGCTCAACCGGCGCACAATAGCTGGGAAAATCGGCTTGCCTTCGCTTTGCGCTTGCGCGATTTCTGCCGGACAGTAAGGGGATGCTAGAAAATCAGGCGAAATACAAGCAATGACGCCTTCAGACTCTGCCATTTGTTTAGTGAGTTCATGCTGCCAATCCTCACCCGGTTCGATGCCACGCTCGTCAACATCCATCCACAGCACATAACCGCGCTGTCGCAAATCCGCGACTAATTTATCGACTGCAATCCGGTCACTGCGGCTGTAACTGACAAACAAATGTGAACGTGTATTTGATTTGGTCATGTGATTCATTATAAGGGTGCTGAATGTCACCCGCAAGTAAGCTGAATATCACCGTCGAACAGCGGTTAAATTTTTTTCTTGACTTTTTCTTGACGTCATTAGTCTAAACCCTGAGCCGATTTTGACCTTCAAAGATCAATAATGATTTTGGGTGTGGACTTCTTGAAAAGTGACGTAATCAACACCAATCGTTACGTGTCAAAGTCCTACTGCTTTTAATGTCTACAGAGTCTTAAATTTTGCCGATAGGATGCCGAATCATGAATCGCAAACCCGCTTGGGGGAAACTCTATTTGTTCGCGGCTGTAAGCTGTGTTGTATTGTTTCTGCTGCCACCAACCAATCGAATGGCATTGATGTTCTGGATGGTCGTAATGTTCGGTGGAGTTTGGGCATGGCTTAGAGGGAATCAGTCTCAATTGATTGAAAGCCCTGTATATCAATACACAGTTATACCATCGCCAGTGGCCGAGTTTTTTGATGATGATCGTGTTGTTTTGCAACAGTACGGTACCGAAATCCCCGACGATAATGTGTTGAATGACCCTCATGAAGTTATTTAATATAGTGGCTGTTTCCTTGCTCTGATTTTTTGAAGTAATAAGCTGCGTTAAACGGATTCTGTTGTCCTATATTCCGAGTTGTTTTTAATTCGTTTAACCTCTCCTCTAATTTCCCTCACTGGAAAACAATACTTTCACCCTGATCGAAACCACTGTTACACACTTGATTGCTTGATAAGTTAGAATGAACGTATGAATGAATATCGACCTGACCCCGATGAGTTGCTGGCTGCGATCCAGAAGGTTGAAGACCGTCAGCAGCGCGGTAAACTCAAAATCTTTTTTGGTATGGCAGCCGGCGTGGGTAAAACCTATACCATGCTGGATAACGCGCGCCAGCGCCAAGCCGAGGGTGTCGATGTTGTAGTCGGGTATGTAGAAACCCACAAACGCACTGAAACCGAAGCGCTCCTTGCTGGTTTAGAAATCATTCCACGCCAAAAGTTGGAATATCGCGGCGCTACCCTCGAAGAGATGGATACCGATGCCATCATCGCTCGCCGACCGCAGTTGGTTCTCGTGGACGAGTTGGCGCACACCAATGTTTCGGGTGCGCGGCACGTCAAACGCTATCAAGATGTCATCGAGCTTTTAGAGTATGGCTTCAACGTCTACACGACGGTTAACGTTCAGCACTTCGAAAGCCGGGCGGATACCGTTCGGCAGATTACCGGAATCACCGTTCACGAAACCGTACCCGATTCGATTCTTGACCTCGTTGATGAAATTGAACTGATAGATATTTCTCCTGATGATCTCCGTAAGCGTTTAGCCGAGGGCAAGGTCTATACAGCTGATCGGGCAGATATGGCTGCCAATAATTTCTTTCGCACAGGCAACCTCACCGCATTGCGAGAAATGGCGCTGCGCCTCACCGCTGAACATGTTGACCATCAACTTCACGACTACATGCAAGTTAAGAGTATCGCTGGCCCATGGAAATCCGGTGAACGCTTGATGGTGGCTGTTGGGCCGACGCCTTTCTCGGAACAGCTCATTCGCTGGACGCGCCGTGTGGCTTATAACCTCGAAGCGCCGTGGATAGCTGTATATGTTGAAACCACCAAACGGCTTTCGGTAGAAACCAAATCACGATTAGCCGAAAACTTAGCCTTTGCCCGTGACCTTGGGGGTGAAGTCTTGGTGAGTGCCGGCGATGATATTGATACCGTGCTCATTCAGCTTGCCCGTCAGCGTAATGTCACTCAGATGGTCGTCGGTAAACCCACCAGTACCCGTTGGCAGCGGTTGATGCGGGGCGGTTCGCTTGTGGACAAGTTGATTAAAGCCAGCGGCGATATTGATATTTTTGTGGTTACAGGTGATAAGCGGGAGGAGAAAAGGCCGCGTTTGTGGTTTACTGCCCCCGTTTCGAATTCATCATGGTATCAGTATCTAATCGCACTGTTCGTTGTTGCTGCTATTACGGCAGTGGATTTATGGGCAGTTCATTGGTTGAGCTATGAAGCCGTTGGATTAACCGAACTGTTTGCGGTTTTGCTCATTGCTGTGTATTTAGGACGAGGCCCGGCCTTACTTGCGGCGGCTGTCAGCGCCATTTCGTTGAACTTTCTTTTCATTACACCGCAATTTACCTTTGAGATTTCGCGCCTTCAAGATGTCATTTTGTTCTCAATGTACTTTGTAATTGCGATATTTACGGGCAATATGACATCCCGTATTCGTACACAGGAACGGCAAGCCCGTTACAATGCTGATCGCACTTTAGCGCTTTATACGCTGACGCACGAGACAGCTACGGCTGTCAATATGGACGATGTACTCAGAACCGGAGTTCATCAAATTGGTCGGGCATTTGCAGCTGAGGTTGGGATTTTACTAGCCAAAGACGGCAAATTAGAACGGCAGGTACATCCCTCAAGTACCTTAACCATTGCAGATAAAGATTATAGTGTGGCGACATGGGTCTTTGATAATGGCAAGGCTGCTGGAAAGTTTACCAATACACTGCCCTCTGCAACAGCCCATTATTTACCGCTGCTGACTCCCAATCGTATCGTAGGAGTTATTGGCATCCGTACTCACCAGAATGAACGGCTATCCTTTGATCAGGAAGCTTTGCTGGAAACGTTTGGTAATCAAATCGCGCTGGTTATCGAACGTGAATTACTCGACGAGGCCGCCGAACAATCCGCGATGCTTCAAGAGTCTGAACGCCTTTATACCACGCTTCTGAACTCAATTTCGCATGAACTTCGCACGCCGATAGCTACGATTATGGGTGCGTCCAGCAGCTTGCTTGATCCCCAAACACGGGCTAATGAACAAGTTCGCACCGAGCTGACACATGATATTCACGACGCGGCTGATCGCCTCAACCGTCTGGTTGAAAATTTGTTGGATATGTCCCGCCTTGATTCGGGGCGGCTTAAACTCAAACGGGATTGGTGTGATGTTAGTGACGTCATCGGAGTGTCGGTCAAGCGTGTTGAAAGTTGTCTTATTCAGCGTCCAATAACCATTCATATTGCGTCAGATTTGCCGCTTGTCCAAATGGATTTTGTACTGATGGAGCAGGTGGTTGTCAATTTACTGGATAACATTTGTAATTATACCCCTGTAGGGACAACTGTCGAAGTGTCGGCTGAAGTGAAGAATCACTGGTTAGTGCTAACCGTTTCTGACTCTGGCCCCGGTTTACCAAACGTAGATGTTGAGCGTGTTTTTGAGAAGTTTTATCGTGTTCCCGGTACCGCTACGGGCGGAACGGGCTTGGGACTGTCGATTTGTCGTGGCTTGGTAGAAGCGCACGGGGGCACGCTCACTGCCAGTAATAAAGATACCGGCGGCGCGAGTTTTGTCATCCGTTTGCCAGCCAATTCTGTTCCCCCACCTGTAAAAGAGGCAACGTTATGACTGAAGGTCCGCAGATTTTAATAGTCGATGATGAGTTGCAAATTAGGCGTTTTCTTCGGGTCAGCCTCGAAGCGAATGGATATGATGTACATGAAACCGATTCCGGGCACGATGCGATTGTTAAAACCGCACAGTTGCGTCCTGATTTGATCATACTCGATATGGGTTTGCCGGATATGGATGGCTTGGAAGTCCTCAAACGCTTGCGCGAGTGGACAAAAACGCCAGTTATTATTCTCTCGGTGCGCGATGCTGATCGCGATAAAATTGCAGCACTGGATGCAGGTGCTGATGATTACCTCACTAAACCGTTCAGCACCGAAGAACTCCTGGCACGGATGCGTGTCGCCCAGCGCCATGCTCAACCGCAGGAGCAGGAAGCCATTTTCACGGTGGGTAATCTTCAAGTGGATTTTGCGCGGCGGTTGGTCACCCGTGGTGGTGAACCTGTCAAGCTAACTCCCACCGAATATGCCTTGCTGCGATTACTTATTCAACATGCAGGCCGCGTTCTCACCCATCGCCAGATTCTCAAAGAGGTCTGGGGGCCTGAATATGTGGATGAACTGCATTACCTGCGAGTATACTTTGCCCAATTGCGCCAAAAACTCGAAGACGATCCCACGCTTCCTAAGTTGATCCTGACTGAACCGGGGGTAGGGTATCGCCTCCAAACCTAAAGGCGAGTGTTTATGCAACAATTTTTTCGGAGTTTATTCGGTCAGCCATCCGAATCCTTGCCGATTATCTCACCCTCTAATGTTAAGTTGCCTCAACCTATCACGCGCAAAGTGCTGGTGATTACCCATAATCCTGTCCTGCACTCACAGGGTAGACGTACCCTTAAAGAACACTTTCGCTGGCAAGACCCGCATCAATTGGCACAAGACCCGCATCAATTGGCACAAGACCCGCATCAATTGGCACAAGGCTACATCAATGACATTCGCGAAATCAGTTTCGGTTACGCCAACTACGAAATTGTTGGAACATATAGAAGTAGATGCCTATCCGCTTAAGCGCGACGGTTTTCGATATACCGAACAAACTTATCTTGACGCTTGGCGTACTCATAAGTTTCATGATCCTGATGGGGTCGAGTATCTCGAATTAGTGCGCGAGTTCTGTATGATTGATCGCGTTGACAGCGGTGAAATTGATGAAGTGTGGCTGTTTGGTCATCCTTACGGCGGTTACTGGGAATCGATTATGTGCGGGCCGGATGCTTTCTGGTGCAATGCGCCACCCTTGGCTGGAACTGAACATGCTTCACGCCGTTTCGTGATTATGGGTTTCAATTTTGAGCGTGGTGTCGGCGAAATGCTTGAAGATTTAGGTCATCGCGCGGAGTCTATTTTGTATAAAGTGTTTGAGAATACACGTGCTGATGCTAACTTATTTGAGAAGTTTCTCCGCTACGATAAAAAAGACCGTGGACGTGCCGAGGTGGGCAATGTTCACTTCGCGCCCAATAGTCAGCGTGATTACGATTGGGGAAACCCAACACCAGTTATAAGTCGCTGTGACACATGGTTGAAATTCCCTGATCTCACCGGACAAGCACACACAGTCACTTGCGCAGATTGGGGCAATGGCGATATTCGCGCCCATCACAAATGGTGGTTTACCCGCTTTCCTCATATTGTTGGTGAATCGAATAGCATTTCATGGAACTGGTGGCAGTATGTCATCGATCCGAATAAAGTGCGTTAGTGTTTCATTTATTTGCTGATATGACACCTATCCGCCTCATTGCATGCAAATATCACTACAGCCCGCAAGTACCTACTCTTATAATCCTCCATATGATGTAAACATTGTTTCATTTTTAGAAGAGAGTAGATCATGCGAAAGTTACAGAAGTCTCTACCACTTATTGGAGTGGTTGTAGTAATTGGGTTGGTATTGGCTTGGCTCTTGCCATCTCATTCAACTGCTTCAACATCGACATCTATGCCCGATGGAATGAACATGGCTCCTGAATCCCAATTGCCATCCTTCCTGAACGGAGCGACTCAAAATACACGGGATGCATATCGGTTTGCCATTGCTAATCATCATGAACTCGAAAAATATCCGTGTACCTGCGGTTGCAAATATATGGGACACATGAGTAACGCCGATTGCTACGTAAAGACCACTGCACCTGATGGTTCAGTATCCATTTTTGATGATCATGCCAGTGCTTGTGGCATTTGCGTAGATATTACGTTGGATGTGATGCGCTTGATGCGAGAGGGGCAAAAACCAATTGATATTCGCGCTTATATTGATAAAACCTACAGCAAGTATGGACCTTCAACCGATACACCGTTACCACTTGCCTGATTAAATTATCCCCCACAGACTCCTCGAGGGACAACACTGATTGATTGTCCCTCGAGCAATTTAGAATCAAGCACCTTCTATACTGTAGCTTTCCTGAATAGCCAGATCAATAAATACTGCTGAAGTCCAGCCAAAAATCGGTGCGGCTTTGGGTGGACGCTCTCCTGTGAGGGGATTGTAGTATTCGTAAATATCCCGCTGCTGCATAATGGTTTCAAGTGTATCGCGTCGTAGCTTGGTTGCCAGTTCAGTTTGATTGATGCGCGTAAGTGCCTCAACAAACAGGTAATTGATATTCATCCATGAGGGGCCGCGCCACATTTGCATCGCATCAAAGCTGGGATCGTTTATCGAGACGGTTGCCAGTGGATATTTTGTCCAAAATAAGTTCGGATCAACCAGATGATTAAGTAGACTGTTCTGAATCTTTTCTGGGAGGTGTCCCGTCCACAGCGGCAGCAGACTAAACAGCGTCACAACGGGAATGATTTCGCCATTATGTTTTGCCATGAACATCCCGCGATTCTCATCCCACAGAGAGGTAATCATATGTTGTGTGGTTTGAACTGCGGCATCTCGAAAACGAACAGCATCTTCCGGTCGGCCTATTAAGTCTGCAATCTTTGCTAACGATTCCTGCTGGACACACATATAGGTGTTCAAATCGGGTGCGGTCACTGGCATTCCAGCATCCCAAAGAGGGCTGTCATCCAAACCTGATGAGAATGGATGGCGATATTCACATAGCCCCTTACCATCATTACTGAAATTTATCCACCAATCATGCCATTGAACCAGTGGTTCATAAACCTCTTCCAGAAAATCTTGATGCTGCGACACCTCAAATATTTTGAGTGCCGCCCACGAAGCCAGCGGTGGCTTTGTCACATCCGCTTCTACCGGCAGAGTCAAGTGCGTGACCAGTCCTTCATCATGGATTGCATCTGGCAGCATTCCATCCGGTCGCTGATGATCAAGTACGATTCGCAGTTGATCTTCTGCCAACCGTGCATCGACATGCCGGAAGGCGAGTGCATGAAAGAACTGATCCCATTGCCACACACCTACATAATGAATTTTGGATGGTGACAGCGCTTCCCGTGTGAAGTAGAAGCGCTGGCTCAGTAAACCAGCACGCATAATCCACCAAGCATAATCATATTGTGACCGGTAATGCTCTAGTACGGGGGGCGTAGCCTCGAACCAATGCTCCCAACGGTCAAACGCATCTTTGATTTCTTTATCGGCGTCAGGGATTGAACGGTTAAAGCCTAAACGTGGAGTGATATTCAATAGGAAGACGTTACCCCGTTCAACCTCAAGCCCCACTTTAATGTGGTACCACTCATCCTCTAGTAAACTCATCTCATTCGAAGTCAATTTGGCGTTGGTGGTGTAAGCGATATTGCGAAAACCATGCAAATCGCCGCCTCGTCGTCCAATCTGCCCGCGTTCGGCCTGTGCTGTAAACTGCAATTGATGTTTGCCGGGCGGCATGCGCATCAATAAGGTTTCGGTGTCTGTGAACACAAATTCGAATATACCTTTGGCAGTGTGAAGCCTCGTCAGGTATGGATAACTTTCTACCTCAAACGCAAGTGGTTGACCTTCATCATCTAAAAAGGCGAACTCTTTAAGGATCGGTGGACGTAACCGGTAATGACCTGTCCGTGTTTGAACTTTTTCCCAGCGTTCTGCTAAGCGGATAAACAGTTCGTTTTCTTTTCTGAATAACATCAAACGAGTACCACGGTCGGTGAACGGGATATGGGTCAAATCAATACGGTTTTTGAGCAATTCTGAAAATGTCACGAATATGTCCTTTAGCGTTAATCAAAGATGACTAGGAAACCGACTTTAACCAACGCGTTTGATAAGGCATTAGTGTGATGAGTTTTTCACAGGTTTCTTGGGTCAAAATATCAGTCGAAGTGGCAAACGGTGTTTCTATCGTTTCGGTTTCAGTCCCGATATTAAACACACATAACAGGTGTTCGGCAAAATCGGGTGATGTGCGTTCTAATAGCAGCACACGTCCATCCGCCATTATCCTTGCTTGCTGTTTACCGTTGGGATGGAATGCGGCGCACTGCATCCGTATCTCGATCATGTGCTTATAACCGTTGAATATTTGTGCGCGAAAACTTGAATAGTCATCCAGTTCGCTTGAAATTTCGTTGATGTCCACTTTTCGCCGGTTAATCGCTCTTGGATAACCCGCTTGCTTGACCCCTTCGAGATCATTATGTGAACCGATCAAACTGTGAATATAAATGGCTGGCACACCCGCCAGAGATAACATAATCGCCTGTGAAACAAGAAAACGTGCCACTTGTTCAGCCACAGGTTGATTGTGATCAATAATCGCATCAACATAGGTGATGTTAAGTTCATAAGGGCTGTGGGAACCATCCGCATTCGTCTTATAAGAGACAACTCCGCCGCTTGTTTCCACCTTATCGACAAGCTGTTTTAATTCGCTTGCATTTAGAATACCTTCCACAGGACGCACGCCAATGCCGTCATGTGAAGCAGTAAAGTTGAAAAAAGTTGTATGTTCGCGTGGCGTGACGAGTGTGTTTATCCAATTGCTCAACTTATAAGCGTCACCAACCGTCAGTGTAAAAAACAATAATGGTGGCAGCGTGAAGTTATAGACCAACTGCGCTTCAGGGTAGGCGTTGTTGCCAAAATAGGAAATATTCTCAGGATGAGGAACGTTAGTCTCGGTAATGAGAATGACTTCCGGTGCGACCATATCCAGTGCTGCCCGCATGAGTTGGATAATGGCGTGTGTTTGCGGCAGGTGAATAGACGAAGTGCCTGCCTGTTTCCACATGTAAGCAATCGCATCTAAGCGGATGACAGACGCCCCTTGCTCCACATAAAAGAGCAGCACTTTCAGGATTCGCATCAGCGTTTCGGGATGGCTGTAGTCCAAATCAACTTGATCAGCACTGAATGTCGTCCAAACGTGTATTGTATTACCATCAGCTTGCTTGAACGCGGTTAATAGTGGTGATGTACGTGGACGCATGACGCTGCTTAAATCCGTATCGGGACTTTCAGTGCGGAATAATCCCGCATAGTTTGCATCGCCTGCTAAAAATCCTTTGAACCATTCACTTTCAGCCGACATATGATTGATGACTGCATCAAACATCAGCCGGAAATCGTTGCTCAAATACTGAATATCGTCCCATGTGCCTAATGCTGGATTGACGGCGTAATAATCAATCACCGAAAAGCCATCATCTGACGAGTAGGGGTAAAACGGCAGGATATGAACCGTCGTGATGACATCTTTGAGCCGCTGCTTCAGGAAATGATGCAGCGTTTTTAAAGGCGCTTCTCCCGTATGTTGAAGTGTGTCCCCGTAAGTAATTAGCGTGATGTTCCGCTCGGAGAAATAATGATCTGCTCGCATATGCTTCAGCTTGACATTAGCGAGCAGCTCTAAAAGCTGTTGATGATAAAGTGCAGCTTGTTGCGGGGAATAAAGTTGTTGCAGAAGGGTGAAAATGCGGTCTGGGGTTAAGGTCGTGTGCGAATTGTCCGGGAAATCGGGCACTCTTGCGCTCCCATCGTGTGGTTAATCAAAAGTGTTACTTAATGTATACAATTTAGATTATAGGCCTCTCTCCCTCATTGCGTCAATTTTAGGTCTCTCATAATCATGCTCTACTCATTTGTAGCCGTTCGAATAGCAGTCCCTTAAACTTCTTCTAATTGAATGGCTTCTTTTAACCTGCGTAGTTCGCGGAGTTTCAACAATCGCCATAGTACAATCCCGCCGAGGATTGCGCCTCCGGTACCAACGCCTGCAATGATGAGTGGTTCATATTGTCGGATGATGTCCAAAATCGAGCGCCAATTTTCGCCCAGTATATAACCTAAACCGATGTACAGACCAATGCCTACGCCGGTACTCATTGCCGTACATGGGATAAATATTTTTAGCGGTAGACTGCTCATGCCGGATACAATCGACATGGTTGGGCGCACCACAGGCAAAAATCGCCCGAAGAAAACCATCCATCCGCCATATCGCTTGCACATTTTGAGCGTGTAGTCCAGCATACCTTCGCTCATGCCGGTGTATTTGCCCCATCGTCGGATCAGCGCCCTGACCACAGGTTCGCCGCCGCGCTTCCCCACCTGATACAAGATGAACGATCCGGTCGTGCTGCCTGCTACGGCTGTCGCCCAAATCCCAACCAGACTAATTTTACCTTGCGCTGCCATCATGCCTGCTAAGGGCAGCAGCGGTTCAGTAGGGATAGGCGTAAACACATTTTCGAGTACCTGCACGAGGAACATGCCCGGATACCCGAATACCAGCAGCAAATGTTCAAAAAACAGCGTAATCTGATTGATTATTTCCGCCATCACCTATCCCTAATAAACATGACCATCAGCTATAGATACACACCCTATAACGCATTCGATCACTTATAGTCGCACACTTTTCATAACGTGATACTAAAGACATCTACCGTTTGCATTACTTTTTCTCTCCTGTCATAATACTAATTACACTGACATCACATTATTGAGTAGCCATGCCTAAAGTCTTCATATCGTATCGCCGTGCCGACAGTCGCAAAGACGCCGGACGAATTTATGACCGTCTGGTTGAAGCCTTCGGCAGAGCCAACATCTTCAAGGATGTTGATAATATTCCTTATGGCCGCGATTTTCGCGGAGTACTGTCCGAAGCCGTCAATCAATGCGATGTCATGTTAGCAGTAATTGGTCATCAATGGCTTGATATTGCAGACGAACAAGGCAATCGGCGCTTAGACAATCCGGCTGACTTTGTCCGCATTGAAATCCAATCGGGTTTACAACGCGGGGATGCTCGTTGCCTTGTGATTCCAGTGCTGGTCGATGGCGCAGCGATGCCCAATGCCGATAAGCTGCCGCTCGAACTCCGTGAACTGGCCTTCAAAAATGCCATCACCGTGCGCGATGATCCTGATTTTCACCGTGACATGGAGCGGCTCGTCAGGCAGCTTCAGCAATTCGATACAGAACGCAAGGCGCATGAGAAAGCCGAAGTCATTGAACTATCACGCCGTGCCACATCTCTCGCAGCCAACAGAATTCAATCACCCCTAATAAGTGTCGTGAAATCCCCTGTTGGAATCGCCGTTGGTGTCCTGATTATTGCTCTAGGGTTATTCCTGCTGTCACAGTTAGTTCAACGCGCTGCGAATACGCCAACACCGACCACTGCGGCATTGGTCGCCAGTAATACACTACAGGTGACAACATCATTACCAACCGAAACCACTACACAGACTTCTGCGCCAACCCAATCGGCAGCGGTCATACTAACGGCTGTGCCGACGGATACCAGCATGCCAACAATCAGTCCAACCCCATTCCCTCCGACTGCTATATTGACTGAAACGCCAACCAACACACCGACACCATCGGCGACCTTGACCCATACGCCATCACCCACCGCTACTACGCTTCCAACCCAAACACCCGTGCCAGTTGTTATACACAATGCCGACTGGAAGCCCGTAGAAAAGGATATTAACGGCGTAACAATGGTGCATGTGCCAATCGGTTGTTTTGATATGGGCAACGATCCAGAAGCCTATGATGGCTCAGCGCTAGGGGTAGGTAACGGCGGTCATATTTGCTTTGACAAACCCTTCTGGATTGACAAAACTGAAGTCACCAATGCCCAGTTCGTCCAATTTAAAGGGCAGGCTGCCCAACCGAGCCATTGGACAGACCCGAATCGTCCTCGTGAAACGATCACATGGATGGAAGCCCGCGATTTCTGCGAACTGCGCAGTGGACGTTTGCCGACCGAAGCGGAATGGGAATACGCCGCTCGCGGCCCGGATGATCTCATCTATCCTTGGGGTAATGATTTCAATGCTGACTATGTCATATATTCCGGTAATTCAAATAATCAAACCGCATCCGTCGGCAGCAAACCTTCAGGTGCATCGTGGGTAGGCGCATTTGACATCAGCGGAAATGTTTTGGAATGGGTATCGACGCTTTACATAAAATATCCTTATCCCACGCCCGGAAGCGTCGAGGAAAGCGACAAATGGCTAGTGAGTAATGACACGACTAACGCTCGTACGTGGCGCGGTGGCTCTTGGCACTTCGATTCAGCCGATTTGCGCGCTGCCGACCGCTTCGGGAGCAATCCCTTCAGCTCGGACTTCAATCTCGGTTTTCGGTGTGTGGTTTCTGCCCCTATTTCTTAACGCTGATCTCTGAGTTTGGATTCGCGAATTTCCGCGAAGTGGAATCGCCTTTTTTGCCGCCGTTAATCGAAATTTAAATCAGGCGGGTATGAACCAATAGAAGCCATCAGTTTGCGAAAACTCAAATTCTCTACACGGTTGATTTTAAGGACATCAATTGTTACGCGTCCACAAGCCGTTACGCCGAGGATTGTGGCGTTGTCATCTGCCCACGTAAAATGTTCTGTCCAAACTTGTTTACGCGGATTAAAAAGGTCAACATTTTCACCTGTTAAAGGGTCAACCGCATCAGTTGTAGCGTGTTTGGAGCCATTGCAACGGGGGCAGGCGTAGCAAAGGTTCGATTCATCGTCATCTCTTCCTTGTGCCAACGGCATAATATGGTCAATTTCCATAGGAGCAAGAACAACTTCAGCGGCAATTTGGCAATATTCACAACGCTTATTTGCGCGTTCAGTAACCCGCTTCCGTACTGCATCAGAAATACTCATGGCTTCGGTGCTGTTCGCAATCCTCGCTTTACTGCCTCAACGATTGCCTGCGCTTTGCGAAGTTGACCCACGTTATAGACATTCCATAACATTTCGAGTTCGGCTTCCTCGGCTTCGGTCAATCCTATCAGCGCTTTTTGCTTTTGTACGAGAGCGCTGCGGCGGTCATTCAATGCCTCATCCATCATGCTATCCGCCGTCACTAACACCTCAGCATTGGACATATTCGCAATTGGGCGAACGTCCATTTCTAAGGGGGGCGGAGGAAAGGCATCTAATACAGTCTCAATGAGAATCTCATCGACTGCCCGTCCGAATACCTCAGCCTGACGTTTAGCCCTCTCATATACATCACTGGGTAATGTCAATATCACTTGTGTACCCATGGTCTTACCTCATACGCAGCCAACATACTATTTAAAGTCTATCATACTTTATAACTGATCTCTTGCCACTACAATTTCTTGCCGCACCCTTTAAAGTAACTCCTTCAGACTCACCGCAATCTCCGCCGTCACACCTTTAATCTGCATCAAATCCGCGACGCTGGCATTCTTCACCGCATCAATTGAATTACCAAATGCTTTGAGGATCGCCTTCCGACGTTTAGGCCCGATGCCCGGAATCTGTTCCAAGCGGCTCATCATACCCAACTTCGTCCGTTGGTTACGATGAGTGGTAATGCCATAACGATGCGCTTCATCACGCACCCGCTGAACCAGATACAACGCTGGACTTCGTCGGTTCAGCACTAATGGAGTCGGATTATGCGGAAAGAATATCTCTTCAAATTGTTTCGCCAAGCCCACCACTGGCACACGATCCATCAACCCAAATTCCGTCAGCACCTCAACCGCGATGCCCAACTGTCCCTTGCCACCGTCGATAATCAACAGATCAGGCAGCAGTCGCCATGTCTCCTCATGATCTTCTTTTCCCGGTGCAACTTGTGTCGGATCATCCAGCGTGCCTTTCCAGCGGTTGAAGCGCCGTGTCAACGCCTCGCGCATCGACTGGTAATCGTCTGGCCCGCTGTGCGCGACCGTCTTAATATTGAAGCGCCGATATTCGCTTTTCTTCGGTGCACCTTGTACGAATACCACCCGCGCTGCCACAATCGCTGTTCCCTGTGTCGTACTGATGTCGAAGCACTCGATGCGGTTCGGCGGATTCGCCAGCCCTAATTCTCGTTGTAATGCGCCCAATGCTTCTTCTTGCTTATGCGTATCGGCCTCGTACTGTTCCCGCATCATCCGCAGTCCTTCGGTGGCATTTTCTTGCGCCATCTTGATCAAATCGCGTTTATTTCCTCGCTGTGGCACAGTGATGGTTACCTTCTGTCCGCGTCGTTTATCCCGTAACCACTGTTCGATAATCCGTGCGCCTTCGACTTCATTCGGAAGCATAATTTCGCGTGGAATTTCGGCCGCCTCTGAATAAAACTGGGTCAGGAATTGCTCCAAAACTTCTGCGTCCGGTTCACCTTCCGCGCCTGTCAGCATCCGTGTGTCGCTGCCTACCAGCTTACCGTTACGGATGAACAGGATTTGCACCGCTGCATCGTTCTTGTCGCGTGCCAGAGCGATCACATCATGGTCGGTCATTTCAGGGTTCACTGCCTTATGCCGCTGGGTGATATATTCAATCGCCTTTAGTTGGTCGCGCAGCACACTCGCCCGTTCGAAGTTGAGCGCTTCCGCCGCCGTCTGCATATCACCGGTGATGCGCTTGACAACTGGTTCACTCTTGCCACTCAGCACATCCATTAACTCGCTAATCATCGCGCGATATTCTTCTTGACTCGCCGCCCCAATGCACGGCCCATTGCACAACTTGATGTCGTAGAACAAACACGGTCGCTCATCCATGCCAGTAATCACACGGTCACATGTCAAATAGGGGAATGCCCGCCGCAGTGTTCGCAGTGTATTCTGCACCGCCCACATCGCCGCATACGGCCCGAAGTATCGGCTGCCATCTTTGAGTACCCGCCGTGTTGTCTCGACTTTCGGAAATGGGTCTTGCCAGTTGATCTTGATGTACGGATAGTGCTTATCGTCCTTGAGATTAATATTGTAGAAGGGCATATGCCGCTTGATCAACGTTTCTTCGGTGATCAGCGCTTGCACTTCCGTCTCGGTGACGATGATCTCGATGTCCACGATATTCTCGCGCAGCCGCAGCGTCTTCGGATTGCCCTCCGCGCTGGAGTTGAAGTAACTCCGCACACGGTTCCGCAGCCGCTTGGCCTTACCTACATAAATGATCTTCCCGTCTTTATCCTTCATCAGATAACAACCGGGCTTCATCGGCAAACTGGAGAGAATATTGGCGATATGTTCAGATGCTTTAAATGTCATAGCAATCACACGGGAAGTGAATTCGGAATAGGTGTTCTATTTTAACGCTTTTAGATGGGGTATGCGAGGAGAGAATCTTGCGGAAGTTTATATAGGGCTATTTGCGCTGTCAGAAGTAGTGTCATCGAACTTCGAGTCAGATTTTCTACCTTCTTCTTCGATCAGACTTTCTCGGATAGACTTTGCGAGAAACTCAATGATTTCAAGCTTTTCAATGGTTGATAATTGCATAGCAAGAGCTAATATTTCTTTATATGCCGATGAATGGGTCATATGTAACTCCTTAAACCTTTCCAACCCTATTATAACATTAAACTCCCCTTACCTACCTTTCGCACTTTTCCCTTTTACGCTAATATCACTGTATACCTTATTCCCAAACATAACTGAAATCCCAAATGCCAAAAATTTTTATTAGTTATCGTCGTGTCGATAGTAACGACATTGCCGAGCGGATATACGATAATCTAGCTAACTCCTTTGGCGAAGAGAACGTATTCAAAGATCAATATTCGATTAAGCCCGGTGAAGATTTCCGCGAAGCAATTCGTCGTGTTGTCGGCACTGTAGATGTCTTACTGGTTCTTATCGGCCCTGATTGGCTGAAAGTCACTCAATCTTTGTCGAATGGTAATGTCGTTCGTCGTATTGATCATCCCGACGACTGGGTACGGCGCGAGGTTGAAGTAGGTCTAAATCGGTTGACCGATGCAGATAAATCAAATGATCCGCATGTTATACCAATATTGGTGCGCGGCGCGGACATGCCACCGCGTGATGAACTTCCTGAGTCCATTCGTAATCTGGCCTTCCTTCAGGCATATCGGGTTAGAAGTGACAGTGATTTTCGCCGCGATATGGCTGAACTGATTAATCATTTGCGAATGGTACAACCTGCCGTCCCTCCGCCGCCCTCTGCGGTTGTGATATCTCAACCCTCAGTGATCCATCGTTTACATCTTAACGAACCTTGGGCAATTATTCTTGCCGCAATTATTACAGGTTTGTTTGTTCTCGTTGCTGCCCAGATGAATGCTCAACCAAATTTAAGCACGGCTCTTACTTTAACTTCAACAATGCTGGCTGCCGCTAGTCCCACAACTGCTGCATCATCAACTCTTATAGTTCCTACCGCAACTAATCAGCCAACCGCCACATTTACGCCTACTCCTGAACCTAGTCTCACGCCGTTGTCACCATCCACAACCCCATCGCCAACCGACGCGCCGACTCCTGTTCCGCCTAGTCCATTGCCCACTGTATCCATCTCG
Organism: Aggregatilineales bacterium; assembly: GCA_038251275.1. Lineage (GTDB taxonomy): Bacteria > Chloroflexota > Anaerolineae > Aggregatilineales > Phototrophicaceae > CFX2. The sequence goes on along the minus strand of JBBSBM010000016.1, from coordinate 31,799 downwards.
GTTCCGACCGTCGTTCTGCCCAACACAACCATCTTGATTACTGCTTGGCAAAACGCCCACTGCATTTTTACGCCCGATGACGGCAGTCTTGCTTTCGGCTTTGATACCTCAACAGGCAATATTCAGTATTCAGTTAAGCATAAGGCCGGAACAACTGTCTCCATCGTTTGTGAGGATGTTCAAGGCCGACACGAGGAAAATCAATTTGTGGTAAATTCTGTTGCTATCCCAACTGCAACTTTGACATCGACCGTTACGAATACACCTTTGCCTCCTTCACCAACCTTTGCCCCTACTACCACTGCCACAAATACACCTTTACCACCCACCCTAACTTTTACACTCGCCCCACCCACACAAATACCTACTCCGAAACCAACTATTGACCCCTGCATTGGTCAAGTCAACACATCAACCGGAGCAAGTGCAACATATTATCGCCAGCGTCCTCCATCTGGTTCTGCAACGATAAGCAATAAAACAGAAGTTCTTGTGGTTGGGAACAGCTACATTCAATCGGAGAAAAGATTTTATTATGAAATCCGCTTTGATAACCAATCTGGTTTCATCACAGTAGATCGTGTCAATGTATCTAGTACATGTCCATATTTCAAATCGTAAAAAGAAAGTTACATAATGAAATCAAAACGTATTGTCGTACTAATTGCATTGGCGATTGCCATCTGGGCTTTGCCAGCAAAAGCACAAAATGATGTGAACCTTGTACCTCCCCAAGATATTGTTTGTGGAGATAACATTGAAGCAGAATTCACGACAATTCGTGAAGAACGTACTTACTCAATTACTGCGGATGCGGGTACAACTGTAACTGTCACGATTAGATCTATTGCTCAACAACCACGTATGTTTGCTTTGGTGACGGACCCATCCGATTTCGGTATTGCCATCAGTGATGGACGGATGGATGCAGGGCAAACTGTTTATTTCCCCGGAACATTGCAATCTCAAATTCAGCTTAAGGACTTGATACTGCCAGCGACAGGAAAGTACACACTTCGGCTAGTTAATTTTGTCTTTCGTAATTTCAATTTTTCAAATAGCGATTACATGGTTTCTCCTTATGATGGGGTTGGTGGTACGGGACTTTATTCCATATTGATTGAATGTATTAATCGCAATGGCACCCCAATCCCTCCCTTGGAAGATAGCGGTTCCGATACGACACAATCAAATGACACACCGCAAAGCCCAATTGAAAGCATTCTCCCAGATTTTTCGATTGTGGCACGTATTCCACTAATCCTAGATTTACCAATGGGAGGCGGAATCAGTGGAAACGCTAACTCACTATCAGCCTATTCTTTTGAAGGTGTTAAAGATCAACAACTCACGCTCGACATCAAGCGAATCGCTGGAAATCTCAATATTGGTGTAATTGTTTTCTCACCTTCCAATGAAGTATTGAGTTTGTCTAGTCTTATAGGTGTTAATAATTTGGCAGTTTCAAGTATTTTGCCATCAGATGGTCAATATACTGTGGGTGTCTTTAGATTAGATTTGCTTTCTCCATCAACGACAGAAAATACAGCATTCCAGATACAAGCATCGTTAAAATAATAGATTGAATGCGGAGATGTCATGAATCTACGAAGATATTTAACAACCGTCTTTGGTCTCATTGCTTTCCTAGGGCTAGCTTCTATAGTTTATGCTCAAGATGTGAAACGCGTTTCAGGGAGTTCTGCAAAATGCGGAGATATAGTTGAAGGCGAATTCACAAGCAACTATCAAGAGGACACCTACAAAATAAATTTGAAGGCTGGCGATACGCTTGACGTTAGTGTAGTTCCATTTGGTGTCCAGCTTAATTCAGTCATAATTGTTAATGGTCCAACAAATCTTGCTATCGCTGGTTCAACAGGGGTTAGGGTGGGACTCAGTAGTTTGGATGTGGTTGGTTATGACTCACATCCAATAGTGAATACTGGTGTGTTGGCTGCCAACGGTATATTTACGATTAGAATAGACAATTTTAGTTTTGGAACGTATCGATATAGTGAGGATAAATATTCTAGCCTATATGACTCGCTAGGGATTGGAGCTTATACGCTTAATATTGGTTGTACTCTACGTGATGGCACCGTCATAAATCCGGGCGACACCATACAACCTATCACACCAACTATTGCACCTATCATCACCACTTTCTCTGGAACAGGTTTCCCCGGCCTCGCACCAGTAGATTTCGCAAACGCGTTCACCAACGACCTGACGCTTGGTCAACCTGCTAAATCGAAAATCCCACCCGCTGGAGATGCGGTTCTCGGCTACACTTTTGATGCTGCCGCTAATGACAACCTTGCACTCAGTTTCACACGCGTTTCAGGCAACCTCAACCTCGGACTCGTTGTTCTTTCGGCTGATAACAAAGTTGTCTTTCAGGCCAGTCTCGTGACCTCATCCGAACTGACGACCAAATTCACGCTGCCCTCCGCTGGCACATATACCATCGGCATCTTCCGCATTGATCTGCTGCCACCCGATGCGCCCGAAGCCACAGCCTTCCAACTCACTGCGACTTTGAATCCCTAGTTGTATGGAAAGCCCCTCCTTGCGAAGCGGGGAGGGGTTGGGGTGTGGATAATTCGTATCAAACCATTTTCATACTATCAGATAACTTTTATCGCTCTTCGCTCTCTCAATTGGGTTAGTAAATTGCCTCGCAAAGAGTTACATTTTGTCACCCTTTCCTAGAATTTCTGTGCTACACTGTGCAATGTGATGATGGGTCTATTTGTATTTGATGTCGTGGTTTGAGACAGGATGCGTTTACATTTTCGAAGCATTCAAATGTTACAAAAACTCACTTGTTGCAACAGCAACAACAGCAACATTTGAGGGAAGTTATTCACAGAATAAATGAGAATTGCACAGTGAAATTGAAGAATGTGAAGAATTTAGTGCAGATTCCTAAAACAATCACTATTCCATTTATAATGAATAGTTATTTTGTGGGATTTTAAACTCAAGTTTGCGGGATAATGTGGTATAATAACCCCGACGTAGGCACAGCTATGGCACATTGCTGTTTGGGGTAACCACTGATGTTTTGGGGCGAATACTCTCACCAACTTGACGAAAAAGGTAGACTGATTATCCCCATCCGTTACCGTTCCTATCTATTACCACAGGCGGTTCTCACACGCGGACTCGACCATAACTTGGTGATTTATCCTCATGAGGCGTGGCGCACCCTTTCCGAAAACCTCAACCAGATGCCCATTACCCACCCGCCGGCCCGTGCTTTACGCCGCCTACTTTTCTCCGGCGCTGTCGAACTGGCCTTAGATCGTCAAGGCCGCATGTTGATCCCCGGCTATCTCCGCGATTATGCCTCGCTTGACACAGAAGTGTTGATGGCTGGCATGGAAACCTATGTTGAACTCTGGGAACCTTCTCGTTGGCAGGCTACACTTAAAGATGTCTCACAATCGTTAGCTGAAGCCCAGCAACTGCTTAAACTGAGTATCTGAACTTGTCGCACATTCCTGTATTGCTCCAACCGATTTTGGATTATCTTACGCCTGCCCAGCGCATAATTGATGGTACGCTCGGTGCAGGTGGTCATACCCGTGCTTTACTTGATGCAGGCGTATCCGAAGTTCTCAGCCTTGACGTTGACCCGATGGCCTTGGACATCGCCCGTACCAACCTTCAATCTTATGCTGGTCGCACCCACATCGTACACGCCGGTTATGGAGATATGGTTGCACAAGCCAAGCTGATTGGCTGGCAGTCTGTCGATGGCATACTGCTGGATGTTGGCGTATCGTCGATGCAGTTAGATCATCCTGAACGGGGTTTCGCGTTCATGCAGGATGGCCCACTTGATATGCGTTTCAACCCATCGGGGGGTGGTTTATCGGCTGCTGATCTGGTTAATGATGCTGACGAAGCAGAATTAGCCAATCTATTTTATAAATATGGTGAAGAACCGCAGGGGCGCAAATTGGCTCGAGGTATTGTGGCTTCTCGCCCCTATACCAGAACTCTTGAACTGGCTTCCACCATTGAACGGATTACACCGCGCCGTAAAGGTGATAAAATTCATCCAGCAACACGGGTTTTTCAAGCACTGCGGATTGCAGTCAATGATGAATTAACGGGCTTAGAACAGATACTGCCACAGGCCATTGATCTGCTTAGACCCGGTGGACGATTAGCGGTTATCAGCTTTCACAGCTTAGAAGATCGGATCGTGAAGCAGGCATTCAAGTTAGCGAGTACAGATTGTATTTGTCCACCGAATATTCCAATATGCGTATGCGGGCATGAGGCAAGTGTACGCTTATTAACCCGTAAACCCTTAATCGCAGATGATGCTGAAATCGCCCAAAATCCGCGCAGCCGCAGTGCAAAACTGCGTGTGGTCGAAAAGCTGCTATAGGATCAAGTATGTTTGGCGTTTTGTTTTAACATAATATCTATTGACTAAAGACTACCGACTAATCTATGAACCAGATTCAACATGCACTTCGAGATAATCAGTGGCGCTTTCAAAAACAGGCGGTAGCACTCGCGGGTCTTGGTGTGTTCATCGCTATTGTTATCGGTGCGCTGTATCTTGCTCAGTCAGCCTCGGTTTCGACGCTCGGTCGTCAGCTTGAAAATTTGATCACCAAGCGTAACCAACTCGAACAGACTAATGAACAGTTGCGGGCTGATATTTCGCAGCTTCGCAGTGTGCCGCGCTTGTTAGCCCGCGCTGAAGAACTTGGCTTTGTTAAGGCTACCGAAGACGAAATTGAGTATCTCTATGTTCCGGGCTATAACCCTAATCGTCAGCCAGCGACAACCACTTCTGTTGATAATACGACTAAGCTGCCAGTTTATGACGAGACATTCGTAGGATGGGTGCAGCAGCAGTGGGATAATCTCGTTAAGCAATTTAATGGTTTTTCTGGAGGTGGCTGATGGCTAGTGTGCAGCAAGCGCCGTCTCGCGATGAAATGTTTAACCAGCGTTTGCCCGTCATTATTGTGGGCATGATTATTATTAGTGCGCTGCTCATCCTCAAGCTAATCTCTTTTCAACAACTATCTCCGGATGTTGTTAATGAACTAAGCCCTGACTACAACCGTACCATTAAATTGGCTTCTGCTCGCGGCCTCATCTATGATCAATCAGGGCAGCGTTTGGCGGTGAATACGGTCGAATATCGCATTGGCATCAGCCCTAATTTAGTGGCAAATCCGCAGCGCAGTGCGACACAGTTATCGGCTATTCTCAATTTGGATGAACTTGAAACTTATAAAGCGCTAACCAGTGATTCGCTGTATGTTTTGCTTGCACCCCGTGTCAGTGCTGAGCAGGGGCAGCAGGTTGAAAAACTCAAGGAAGATGGACTGACAGCACTGCAAATTGAGAAAATCCCAAAACGAAATTACCCTCAAGGTACTTTGGCTGCTCAGATTTTAGGTTTCGTGGGTGGAGATTTGCAAGGCTACTATGGCGTCGAAGGTAAATTTCAGGATCAGCTAGTCGGTCGCCCGCGCACCGAAGTGGTGAGCAATATTCCCTTCGATTTGCCGCCCCAGCAGGAAGCGGATCATGGCAGTGATATTTACTTAACCATTGATCGTGATATTCAATATCTAATCGAAAGTGAACTGGCCTATTCAATTGATAGTACCGGTGCAAAAAGCGGGACGATTATCGTTATGAATCCCCGCACAGGCGATATTCTCGGTATGGCGAGTTCGCCATCATATGATCCCAATAACTTCCAAGCTGAAAAGAATGCTAACGTCTGGAAAAATCCGGCGGTCAGTAACGAATATGAACCCGGTTCAATTATGAAGGTGGTCACGGTTGCCTCCGCGATTGAGAACCATACCATTACGAAAGATTGGACTTATAACGATCAAGGCATTCTCGATATGGCGGGTATTCAGGTCAAAGATTGGGATTTGAAGGCGCATGGGGTTGTCGATACCACAGGGGTATTGGTTCAATCTTTAAATGTTGGCGCGGCGAACATTAGCTTAGGTATGGGGCCAACCGATTTTTATAAGTTTATGTCCAAGTTCGGTTTCGGACGCCTTACCGGTGTGAATCTAGCCAGTGAAGCCGCTGGTACAATGCATGTACCCGGAGACCCCGATTGGAGCGAAAGTAATCTGTTGACAAACTCTTTCGGGCAGGGTGTGGCTGTGACACCTTTACAAATGATTACGGCTGTTTCGGCGATTGCGAACGACGGTTTGATGATGCAGCCAAATATTGTGTCCAAGATCGTAACCAACGGGCAAGCTAACGTCTCTCAGCCGATTGCGTTAAGCCATCCGATTTCTACAGAAACAGCGCATATTGTTCGCGATATGATGGTTGCTGTGGTTCAAAACGGGCTAGATGATGCAGCTTCTTTGCCGGGATATACCATTGCGGGTAAGACTGGTACCGCCGAAATCGCGGGGCCAGTAAAATACCGCTCAGACGCATGGATTATGAGCTTCATTGGTTTCTTGCCGGCTGATGATCCACAGGTGATTGTGCTCATTAAATTGGACGAACCATCAAGTGGACGTTGGGCAAGTCAAGTTGTCGCCCCCATTTTCCGTCGTTTGGCTGAGCGGTTGGTCGTGATAATGGAAATACCTAACGATGCAACCCGTAAAGCGCTACAATCTCAGGGTGCGGTCGTGCAGGATATTCAGCACTAGCTTGATCTTTGACCCTCATGCTGTTTATACTCGCGGCGTTTCCCATTAAATTGTAAGTGTTTTGAGGTCTATAGCTTTATGGCTGGACAACTTCCTTTTGCGATCACCGTTGGTGGTATTAGTTTTCTGCTAGCGGTCATTTGGGGTGGCCCATTTGTTGAAGTGCTGCGCCGGTTAAAAATTGGTAAGTTGATTAAAATTGAACTGGGAAAAGAACAACAAAAGAAAGTTGGTACGCCTACAATGGGTGGCATCATGATTGTTGTTCCTGTGATTTTAATCGCCCTTGGTTTGAATTTGGTCAATGTTATTCGTACTGTTACCGGCGCAAGTATCCTGCTGCCTTTAGTTGTGCTCGTCGGTTTTGGGGCGTTGGGTATGATTGATGATTGGGAAGGAATTCAGCGTTCACAGGATCGCCCAATAGGTGAAGGTATTAGTCCTCGCGCCAAGTTTATAGGCCAGCTCATCTTGGCAACAGGCGTTGCACTGATGATTTCTTTCTATGATGGTGGTTTTCAATTTGCCAACCAGATCACCATTCCCCTTATTCCTTTTGCAATCAAAATTTCGCCCATCCTATTTGTACCGATTACAGTCTTTTACATCATCGGTACGTCCAATGCTATTAACTTCACCGATGGCATGGATGGGCTTGCAGGCATCATTTCAGCCAGCGCATTCGCAGCTTATGGGGTAATAGGTTTTCTGCAAGGGCAAATATTTTTGACGCAGTTTTGCTTCTTGCTCGTTGGGGCTTGTTTCGCTTTTCTCTGGTATAACGCACATCCGGCGCAGTTATTTATGGGTGATACAGGCTCATTGGCCCTTGGCGCGGCACTCGGTACGATAGCCATCATGTCGGGGCAATGGTTACTGCTTCCGATTATCGCGATTGTGCCAGTAGCCGAAACCATTAGTGTGATTTTGCAGGTGGCCTACTTCAAACGGACGAAAGACCCCGTGACTGGACAGGGTAAGCGTTTATTTCGCATAGCGCCTTTGCATCACCATTTTGAGGCTAGTGGTTGGAGCGAAACCCAAGTCGTACAACGCTTCTGGCTAATCGGTCTTCTGAGCGCCATATTCGGTGTCGCGTTGGCACTGCTTTAACGTTCCACTTCGTAAAATTGGCGAAAGCTGAGAATCCCTTTGCACACCAACGGTACGCATAAGCTTGATAAACTTTACGGTAAGAAAGTAGCCGTCCTCGGTTTTGCACGGCAGGGTAAAGCACTCGCACGATGGCTGCCCACAATTGGTGCGCGGGTGTTGGTTAGCGATATGCGCCCAGCCGAGAAATTAGCTTCTGAGATAGCCCAATTCCCCGACGTAGAGTTTGTATTGGGTGAACACCCCGACTCAATGTTAGATGGTGTTGATTTGTTGTGCATATCGGGTGGTGTTGCACCTGATTTACCGATTGTGCTTTCGGCAGTTCAACGACGGATTCCGATTTCAAATGATGCCCAATTATTTCTTGAACGTTCGCCCGCGCCGGTGATTGGAATTACAGGTAGTGCAGGCAAAACCACGACCACCACGCTTACGGGAGAAATCCTAAAACGCGCAGGCATGACCACGTGGGTTGGAGGAAACATCGGTGATGTGCTGCTGGATGTGTTGCCCCAAATGAAGCGCGAAGATGTGGTTGTGATGGAGCTTTCGAGCTTCCAACTGGAATTTATCACCACCAGCCCACGCATGGGTGTAATTTTGAATATTACCCCCAACCACCTTGACCGGCACGGCACGATGGAAAATTATGTACGGGCAAAAGCCAACATGATTGTGCATCAAGGGGCAAGTGATACGGCTGTACTGGGTTACGATGACTCGATGAGCCATAGTCTGGAAGCCGCAGTTCAAGGGCATTTAGTCTGGTTCAGCGGGCAGGCGATGGTATCTGACGGCGCGTTTATGGCAGGGCAGCGCTTGTTAGTGACAGGGCGTTCCAGTGTGGATGGTGATCCGCATATTGTTTGTGATCGAGCAGATATTCCCTTGCGTGGTGAGCATAATGTGATGAATGTGCTGGCGGCCTGTGCAATTACGGGCGCGAGTGGTGTTTCAACGGATGTGATGGAAGCGACCATTCGCGACTTCAAGCCGGTTCCACACCGTTTGGAAGTAGTGCGCGTGGTCAACGATGTGACCTATATTAATGACAGCATCGCGACTGCGCCTGAGCGGGTGGTGGCTGCGCTCAAAAGTTTCAGTGAACCGCTCATCTTGCTGGCAGGGGGTAAAGATAAGAACCTGCCGTGGGAAGAAATGATCCGGTTGGCGCTGAGCAAGTGCCGGCATATTGTGGCCTTTGGTGACGCAGGTGAGTTGGTTGTGAGCGTGGTGAAGCAGGTATCAGGCGACACCGAGGCCGTAACACGCGTGCAAACATTAGATGAAGCACTGGCTAAAGCAGTGACATTAGCCAAACCGGGCGACGTCGTTTTACTCTCGCCGGGGGGAACCAGTTACGATGCTTATTTGGACTTCGCTGAACGGGGAGAACACTTTCGCCAACTGGTAATGAGACTATAATGCGATATGATGGGTGATGTACCCAAGCCGAATCTTTCATCTATAAATAGTCGGCTTGTGGTACGCTTGCTGTATATTATTTTGAGGCTTTAAGGGTATGGCTGACCAACCGCTGATTGATACCAATACACTGCCAGACGTGATGCCTGAAGCAGCACGTGCCCCTAGACCGGTTCGCGCCACACCCCGCTCGACCCCGCGAGTGGTTGCGGAAGTTGCCCCTACTGAACAAAAACGCAGTTTCATTTCTACACTGGATGGTTACCTTTTGGTGATCGTCGGCATTCTGCTGGCGATTGGCTTGATGATGGTTTACAGCACCACCTTTGACTGGAGTTACCAGACTTATGGTAACGAGGCCACTATCTTCTTACAGCATGTTCGCAATATGGGTATCGGTGTGGTGGCGATGCTGGTCGTTTCATTTATTGATTACCGGCTGTGGCGGCGGGCGGCTGTGCCACTGCTGCTGATTACGATTGGCGCGTTGGTCGCGGTTCTCCTATTTGGTGATGATGTGTTTGGTGCGCGGCGTTCACTGATTAACGGGTCGTTCCAGCCGAGCGAATTAGCCGAGTTGGTGACGGTCATTTATATGGCGGCATGGTTGAGTTCACGGCGTACCCAGATTCGCAGCCTGACCTATGGGCTGCTGCCATTCGCGTTTTTGGTGGGTATTGTGGCGGTGTTGATTTTACGACAGCCGGACATCAGTACCGCGGCGACGGTGATCGCGGTTGCGGGTATTATGTTTTTTCTAGCGGGTGCCGACTTGCTGCAATTGGCGGTTACGGGCGCGATTGTGGGAGTCATCGGGTTTGTGTATGTGACCTCTTTTGGGCCGAGTTATGCGCAAGGCCGTATCAGTTCGTTTGTTTCGAGCGTAGCGGATGTGACGCAGGCTGATTATCACGTGCAGCAAGCGGTGATTGCTTTCAACAACGGCGGGCTGACGGGTGTTGGCTTGGGGCAGGGCAAGCAGAAATACGGTAACTTGCCAGCGCCCCATACCGATAGTATTTTCGCGGTAATTGGTGAGGAACTGGGATTGTTGGGTGCGTCGTTGGTGGTGGGTTTATATATCGTGCTGGTGATACGCGGAATCCAAATCGCGAGGCGGTCGATTGACCACTTCGGGGCGCTGCTGGCGGCGGGTTTAACGATCTGGATAGCCATAAAAGCACTCCTGAATATCGCGGTGATGACGGCGGTTATTCCACCGACGGGCGCACCGCTGCCGTTCATCAGTTTCGGCGGTTCGTCGTTGGTGGTGCTGCTGGTGGGAACGGGTTTACTGCTGAGTGTTTCGCGGGTACGGGCACGGCAGACTTTACCCAAATGGTCAGCACAGGCTCCCGAACGGCGCAACGTGATTGCTCCAGCGGAGCGTCGTCCGCGTGTGACTGCTTCGAACCGTCCACGTCCGCAGGTGGAGGATAAGCCGAAGTTTGTGGAGTGAAAAGGAAGTACCGAGTTCTGAGTGCCGAGTACTGAGTTACATGCAAAAGCGGTGGGTAGAAACTCGTCGCTTTTTGTTTGGCGATTTATTGGCGAAGTTGACAATATTAGCTCCGTTTTTGGCAAATTTGGCGACATTTCGGCGGGTGGCTCGGCTGGATTTGCGGCAAAAGCTTGTTGGAGTGTCCGACGCCAAGATTGCCAATCAATACCCCTAACCCCCAGCCCCTTTCCCCATAGTAACATCCACAGGAGGCTTCGCACGGGCAAGGTGAGCAAGACACGGCGGTGGCGGCGGATAAAAATTGGCGGCGGCGATGGCGGCGGTGGACAGTAATTCATCGCTTTTTGATTCGGAAACTTCGGACACATTTTAGTTGTTTAGTCGATTACAGGCGAGAAGATTCGGAAAATTCTTCAGATTCTGCAATTTCGGAAGTGCAGTTTTGTGTCGTCGGCGGCGGCGATGGCGGACATGCTTTTTGTGTCGGATTTGCCACACAAGATACCCGTAACCCCAGCCCTACATCAGCAACGTTCGCAGGCTCACTCTGCTGATAGCCCGTAGTAACATCCACAGGAGGCTTCGCACGGGCAAGGGAGCAAATCAAGTCAAACCCTCACCCCCAGCCCCTCTCCCTCAGGGCGAGGGGAGCTTTACAAACTCTCCTGATGAACAGTATAAAGGATAAGGATGGCGAAAGGGTTACATTTTGGAAGAACATTTTGTAACTGTTTGGCGAGGTTGGCGTTAACCATTTTGAGGGAGGAGATTGGGGCGTGGGGTTATGAGATGGTTAGAGAAGGGTTTGTCGGGTTAACCGAAAATAAACGGAAAGAATAATAGTCCTGAGGGAAAGGCAAATACTTAACGCAAGGGCGCAAGGAAGCGATAAGGAATGCGGCGGACGGGATGTATCCAGTCCCTACGAAAATTCAAGGTTTGAGGGAGAAAGGTGTTGGGTGGTTTGGGGCGCATTTGAGAAGGGGGTTTGAGGTTGTCGCGCATCAGGCTAAAGCCGTGATGCTAGGGGAGGGACAAGCGCACTGAAGGCGCTTTACATAGATGGGTCGTAATAGAATTCAATTCTCGAATCCATTTACCAGGGTCTATGTATCGTTCATGCCCAAAATATTCCCAAGTCGAGAAATCTCACTTTGTACAATATCACGTAAGGGATAGTTTCCTACCTCTTTTGCCAAATCTAATGCTGTCATATATGACTTAAGTGCGAGATCAGGTTGCCCTAGTTGCTCTTGTGCTACTCCTAAATTGAATATGGCGTTTTCTTTATTTAGCTTAACTTGCTTAATCGCGATTTCCATCACGCGACGCAAATTTACCCAGTCATTGTCCAGCGTGTAGCCTTTTGCCAAATAATAATATCCTCTATAATCCGAAGGAAATTTGTGCACCATTGCGCGACCATAAATAATGATGCTCATTTGATCTTCCAGAGCAAGCGCGACAGTACCTAACAGGTCGTGGAGAAACCAATCATTGTAACCTGAAACGCTTAACGCTGTTTGTGCTAAATCAACTATAGTTTCAAGCGTTCCCTTATAGCGCTCATCGTTATCGTTTTCTTCTGAAACCTTAGCTTTGTATTCAGGTAGAAAGTCTGTAACAGGATTTGCAGCAGTAAGTTTACCTTCGCTAAAAGTCTTTACGTGCTGTCGAAGTCTATTTTTGAACTCATCCACTTTGTCAAAGTCTAGAGAATAGCGATATGTATCGTATGATTTTAGGTCGAATGGGATGCGATCAAGATTATCAGTCGTAATAACAAAAGTAGGTTTTAAAAAAGCGTGAGCCAATGCTAATTCATAAAAAACATTTGGATTTTTTCCGGTTATGTCTGCGATTACTAAGTCTGCTTTTTGAATTTGTTCAAGTATTCGCCTAACAATATTCTGCTGAGTAACATGCGTATCACCCCTTTCAACTGTACAGCCTTCGGCTTCAAGCGTGGGCTTAATGATTTCTTCGTAGACTTTCAGAATTTTGAATGGCATTACGACAAAAACGAACATGTATACTCTCATATATAGATGATGTGCCGCATGTATTGTATTTCGATCTAAGAAAAAGAACCAGCACGCCGATGCAGTCGAATTCAGACCATCAGCATTGGTTTAAAATCTTGATGTTGCGCAATAATCCGCCATTTTGGGCCTTTTTCTATTGTTCATCATGGTAAAGAAATGTAGCAGGTGTGGGCAGGATAAGCTCTTAAACCACTTCATAGAGTTTTCAGATAGTTTGCAGTACTCTTTTAGGCGCAAAAAAGGCGCGTTTATCGCGCCTTTTTCAGACCACTTTAGGCGGATATTATGCATGTCAATATTCCTTCTTGACAAGACAATTTGCACGATATATGTTGTTATTAACACATCCGATTTCGAGAAAATTTAACGAACCGTATATCAAGAGTAAAGAGGGTCACAAATGAAGGAACATGTCTTTAATATGGCCTACATTCGGAAGCGGGTTAATGCGATTAACGCGCGTTATAGTCGTTTCGTCAAACGACGAAATAAAATACTTGAGGAACAGAAACTAACGTTGCTGCCTATGGAGCTTATCACTGTAGATGACTATATTGATGTCTACATCGAAACTCGCGGTCGCTGTGGCTGGTGTGGTCAACAATTACATGAGGATCAAGTAGATCATATCACGCCAATAAGCAAAAACGGGCGCAACATCAAAGAAAACATAACGATCTGTTGCTCAAGCTGCAATCACCACAAGTACACCAAACATCCTGCCAAATTCCTACACGAAATCTATAATCGTACTCACATAGTAACGCCAAATATTTTGGCAATGATAGCAATGTATTCCCTCAATAGCTTAAGCTACCAGACAAGTTACCTAGCGCCAGCCAAGATACTCAAGTTCAACGAAGAAGTGCAGAAGAAACGCTCTGCTTAGTACAACAAAATCCGGCTTATGCCGGATTTTTCATTTATAGGGCTAATGGCATTTTCCTTAATATCGCTATCCTGATACAATGGCCTCTAGGATGGCGACAGCTTTGAGAGACATGAAAAAAGATCAATTGTTGAATATTATGGTGGCTGCGGGCGGTACTGGTGGTCACGTTTATCCGGCTTTGGCGATTGCCGAGGCGATGACACGTTTATACCCAAATGTGACGCTCGGTTTTGTGGGCGGTGTGGGCGGTTTTGAGCGTCCGTTGATGAAGGAAACGACGGTTCAATTCGCCAGTTACGACGAGGTGCGTTCGGGGCCGCTGCACGGCGTGAATATCCTTAAGATCATGAGCAGCCTGTTTCAGTTGATAATAGGAACAGTGCAGGCGTTGTGGTTGGTCAAGCGCCGCAATCCGGATGCGCTGCTGCTGACCGGCGGTTGGGTCGGTTTGCCGGTGGCGCTGGCGGCGTGGGTGTGGCGTGTGCCGAGTATGATCTTCCTGCCGGACATTGAGCCGGGGTTGACGATCCAAGTGCTGCGGCGATTGGTGCGGCGGGTGGCGCTGACAGTTGATGAGTCGAAAGTTTATTTTCCGTCTAATGAAACGGTCACAACGGGTTATCCACTGCGGCAGTCGATGCTCGAGGCGACGCGCGAGGCGGCGATCCAGCATTTTGATCTCGAGGCGACGCGCAAGACGCTGCTGGTTTTCGGTGGCAGCAGAGGTTCACGGGCGATCAACTATGCGCTGCTGGATATTTTGCCGCACCTGTTAGCGGACGGCGTTCAGGTGATCCATGTGACGGGTACGTTGGACTGGCCTGATATAGAGAAACGCTATCAACAGATGAGGGATACAACTCATTACCATGTTTATCCGTATTTACATCATGAGATGGGATTAGCGATGGCGGCTGCGGATGTGGTGGTGTGCCGATCAGGGGCGAGTACCTTGGGTGAGTTCCCACAGTTCGGGCTGCCGTCGATTTTGATTCCGCTGGCGTGGGCGTGGCGCTACCAGAAGGTGAACGCTGATTATCTGGCAGAGCGCGGGGCGGCAATTGAATTGGATGAGAAAAATATGGCTGATCGTTTGTTACCGACAATCCAAGAGTTGTTCCATGATCCGGCGCGTTTGGAGCAGATGCGGCAGGCGGCGCGGGCGCTGGCACGGCCTGATGGGGCGAAATGCGCGGCTGAGGCATTGGCGGCACTGGCGGGAGCAAACCGATGATACAACTGTCCACACTGTTGTGGGGATTCGCGGTGGTGTTCGGTGTGATCGGCTACATGCGCGGTTTGCCGAAAGAGTTGATCTCGCTGGCGGGTATTATTCTGGCGTTGTTCGCGCTGTTTCAATTTGATCGCGGTTTACGCGGCATATTGCTGGCGAACGTGCCGGGAATGCAGCGCTTTATTATCCAGAGTGCCATATTTCTGGGCATCGTCTTTTTTGCGTATCAGACGCGGGCGATTGGCAAACGGTTGAATGTGAATGACGGCGGGCGTGACAGCCTGCAATCGACGGTGTTGGGTGCGATTGTGGGGTTCGCGAATGGCTATTTGATCTTCGGGTCGATCTGGTATTTCATGCACATCAACGAGTATCCGTTGAGTCCGTTTATTGAAGCGCCGTTGGCGGGTTCACCGAGTGCGGCTACCGTGGCTGCGCTGCCGTTATATGTGCTGGCGGGTGGGCCGGGTGGCGATGGGAGTTTGCTGTCGTTGGTGGTGATTATTTTATTTGTGATTGTGTTGATTTTGATATAGAAATTAACCCCCACCCCATCCCTCCCCCGTAGCAACAGGGGAGGGAGCAGAACCTCACCCCCATGCCCCTCTCCGTGTACAGAGAGGGGGAGCAGAAATACGGGATGGTGAACGAGACAGGCGGGATGATTATTTACAGGGCAGATGCCCTTTAATGATGGGTTGGTAGCTGCGACGTGGTTTCGCTTTATAGTATGCTCTGGGTGATGGCGGTATTTTTTGGCGTAATCGGCGTGATTCGCGGTCTGCGAAAAGAGATCGTGTCTTTCGGCGGGATTGTGCTGGCGACGTTTGCCTTGTTCCAGTTTGATGTGTTATTACGCGGTGTGTTTCTGGCATCGATTCCACGCGACCAAGCCTTTTTTGTGCAAGCGGGTTTGTTCGGCGTGGTGGTGTACTTCGCTTATCAGACGCGTACTTTCGGCGGCGGGTATGAGGGCGCACCGACGGGACAAGGGCCGCGCTCGAACCGCTTTCAAGATGCAATCCTCGGTGGGTTGTTAGGTGCGTTGAATGGGTACTTGATCTGGGGCGCGATCTGGTACTTCCTCGATATTAATGATTATCCATTTGCGCCGTTGATTACAGCTCCGGCGGCCAATTCGATCAGCGCTCAGGCGTTAAATGCGATTCCGTTGGTGCTCATCGGCAGCGCAACGGGTGGTAGCAGCCAAGTGTTGACGGTGATTGTGGTGCTGTTGTTCGTAGTGGTTTTGGTGGTCATGTAGTTTCGTATTCCCCTACTCGATATTAAAGATTATTACGATATAATACGCCGTTGGACATATTCAACAGGGTGCATTGCCATGCGCCCCTACATGGTGTATGCCATATTGTGAGTGTGATTTGAAGTTACAAGCGGGACAGCATCTATTTTTGGTGGGCATTGGCGGGTCGGGACTGTCAGCGATTGCGCGGGTTTTACTCGGGCAAGGCTATAAAGTCTCCGGTTCGGATCGCAGCCTGAACAGCCTCACCGATGCGCTGGCACGAGATGGTGCAACCATCTATAAGGGACATGATGCCGCACAGATTGCTGGAGCGGATGCGCTGATTATCACGTCGGCGGTCAAAGAGGATCATGTTGAGGTGGCAGCGGCACGGGCAGCCGGCATCCCTGTGTATAAGCGGCAGGACATCATGGCTGACCTAATGGAAGGTAAGACGGTGATCGCTGTGGCAGGGACGAAGGGCAAGACGACTACTACGTCGATGATCGTGCATATTCTGCGCGAGTGCGGGCAAGACCCCAGTTATATCGTCGGTGGGATTATGGGGAATACCGGCACGAACGCGGGTGTGGGCAAGGGTTCTGCATTCGTGGTCGAGGCGGATGAATACGACAATATGTTTTTAGGACTCAAGCCGGATATTGCGGTGATTACCAATATTGAATGGGATCATCCGGATTTTTTTAAGACACCTGAGGATATGGTGGAAAGTTTTCGTCGATTTGTGGGGCTGCTAACCCGCGAAGATAGTTTGCTAATCGCGTGTATTGATGACAAAGCAGTAGACGAATTACGGAAGGAACGACAAAATCATCCTGACATCAAAGTTCATTATGTCATGACCTATAGTGCTAAAAATCCGCAGGCAGATGCGTTTGTGTCAGATATAAGAAATAGCCAAGATGGAACTATTTTTGATTTTCAAATAGCGGGCGGTAAATCGTATACTGTGGAGTTGCCAATTCCCGGTAAACATAATGTACTTAATGGTGTTGCAGCATTGGGAAGCACCGCTTTTTATGTCAATGTAAATTTCGCTGACGCGGCAAAAGCTCTTGAAACATTCAAGCCGACGGCGCGGCGGTTTGACCTGCGCGCGGATGTGAAGGGCATCGCGATTGTCGATGATTACGCGCATAACCCGATGTCGATCAAGGCGGTGATTGAGGCGGCCAAGCAGCGGTATCCTGAGCGAGCAGTGTGGGCGGTGTGGCAGCCGCATACCTTCAGCCGGACGCAAGCGTTATTTGATCAGTTTGTAACGGCGTTTGATCAAGCGGATCATGTGTTGATTACTAATATTTATGCAGCACGGGAAGCACCGATTGAGGGTGTGAACAGCGCGGCAGTGGTTAAGGCGATGCAGCACAAGGATGTGCGGCACACGGCGACATTTGGGGATGCGGTGAAAGTATTACATGATAGGGTTAAGTCACCTGCGGTCATTGTCATTATGAGCGCGGGGGATGCGCCGGAAATCGGTGCGGCATATTTGAAGCTGTTGCAAGAAACGGATGCGTAATTAATCAACGGACACGGCATGCCGTATCCCTACAAAACAATAATTTTGAGATTGAATTTTTGAATGAAGCCATTAGGAACCCGTTGTGATTAGACTTCCTGAACCTTATATGGGGCGTTTGCAGCATCAAGCCTCACTCGCTCGTTATACAGCGGCTCGGCTCGGTGGCCCTGCTGATATGCTTTATGTGGCGAAAGAGTCCACCGATGAATTGGCGGCAGTCGTCATGGCAGCGTGGGAGCAAGATGTTCCGGTGCGGGTGTTGGGTGGCGGCGCGAATGTGTTGATTTCCGATAAAGGGGTGCGCGGGTTAGTGGTCATCAACGATGTGAGTGAAGTGACCTTTGGTGATTGGCATGATGGGCGCAATGTGGCGGCGACTGGTGGCATGGGTTTAACAGTGCTGGCGCGAAAGTGTCAATCGCACGGGTTGTCAGGTTTGGAATGGGCGGCGAGTGTACCGGGCACCGTTGGTGGGGCAGTGGTCAATAACGCCGGGGCACACGGGAGCGATATACGGGCGAATTTGTGTGAGGCGGTGATATTAGAAGCGGGACGCGGCATACAAATTATGTCGTTGGACGATTTGACTTACGGCTATCGTACATCAGCGCTCAAGGCACGGGCTGACCGACGCTTTTTGGTATTATTGGCACAATTCACGCTCAAGCCGGATGATCCGCAGGCTATTTTAGCGCGGATGGAACATAATGTTGTTTATCGCAAGCAAACACAGCCGCCGGGAGCCAGTTTGGGCAGCATCTTTAAGAATCCGCCGGGGGATTTTGCCGGACGATTGATTGAAGTGGCAGATTTGAAAGGATTCAGCATCGGCGGGGCGCAAGTTTCACCTATACATGGAAACTTTTTCATCAATACAGGAAACGCTACAGCAACCAATTATTATGCGCTTATTCGACATGTCCAAGAGCGTGTGCATAAACAAACCAGCATCAAACTGGATATGGAAGTCGAACTGGTAGGCGAGTGGTGAAGCTATTCCCCATCGTTTGAAAATGAGAACCTATACTTGTGTAAAACGTAAACTGCTGTACAAAGAAGATAGGGATTTACCTCCCATTCATTTATGGTGAGAGATTGCGAAATCAATTGTGAAATTCGTATGAGTTGTGGGATAATGTTGGTTACAGGATATTTACCCAAGGCGGAACTATGACATCGCGCTTGCGGGATCGGCGACGCTCTTCTACCCGTGAACCGGGGATTTTGCGCGGGCCAGTGGGCGCGGGGCTGTCTGTTGAACGTCCAGCGGTTCAACACGGTGCGCGACGTTTGGGATTTACGAGTTGGCGAATGTTCAGTGCCTTCATCGTGGTGTCCCTGTCTATTTTACTGTTTCTGTTTTTTACTGCCGACTTCTTCTATGTCCACAGTATCGCGGTCGGTGGCCTGAAATACATGACGAAAGAAGAAGTTTTCGCGCTAACGAATATCGCCAACATGCACATTTTTTGGGTTGATCCGGCAGAAGTCCGCAAAAATATCTTGCGTTCGCCAACGATAGCGGATGCGGATGTACAGGTCGGTTGGCCGCCGCAGATGGTACAGATTGTTATCCAAGAACGGGAGCCTGCGGTCGTTTGGGTTCAATCCGGACTGCCGACGTGGGTTGATATTCAAGGTCGAGTCATGAGCCAGCGTGAAGACCGGCCTGATTTGCTGCGGGTTCTTTCAGATGTTCAGGATGGCCCATTGGGGCAGAATGTGCAGTTGGGCGTTGATATTATTAGTGGGGCGTTACAATTAAAGGCGCTTAATCCTA
Organism: Aggregatilineales bacterium; assembly: GCA_038251275.1. Classification (GTDB taxonomy): domain Bacteria; phylum Chloroflexota; class Anaerolineae; order Aggregatilineales; family Phototrophicaceae; genus CFX2. The sequence continues at coordinate 12,370 of JBBSBM010000016.1, read as the reverse complement.
CGATGACAACCGTGCGTTATAACCCCACCAAAGGCTTAGGCTATCAAGATACGCGTGGCTGGTTGGCGTGGTTCGGGGTTGGTACGGATATGCCAGAGAAAATTAGTATTTATAATGCTATGGTGAATAATCTCATTGGTCGGGGCATTCAGGTTAGTGAAATCAATGTCGTGAATCCTGATGCGCCGTTTTACTCGGCATTGCGGGGGCAGTAAGTTCAACTTATGCGTGACTTAGCAGTAGCACTCGATGTTGGGACGCGAAAAATCTGCGCTATTGTGGCGGAAGTGCGCCCGGACGATATTTTTGTGGTGGGTGTCGGCATCGAACCCAGCGCTGGCATGAAAAAAGGTATTGTCAACGATATGGGGTCGCTGACGGCTGCGATTTCGGCGGCGGTGCATAAGGCTGAAAAGAGCAGCGGCTTCGACATCGCGCGGGCTTTCGTGAGCGTGGCAGGCAGCCATATTGCGTCGCTCAACAGTCGGGGCGCGGTGGGTATCGTCGGGCAGCGTGGCGTGAGTATTGATGACATCGACAAAGCGATGGAGTCGGCGCGGGCGATTGCTATTCCGCATAACCGTGAAGTGCTGCATGTTGTCCCACGCAGTTATGCGTTGGATGGTCAAGAACGGGTTCGCAGCCCGATTGGGATGCACGGCTTTCGTTTGGAAGTTGAGGCACATATTATTACGGCTTCTTCATCAAGTGTAGCGAATTTGGAACAATCGGTGCAGCAAGCAGGTGTGTCGGTTGACCGTTTCATTTTGAATCCGTTGGCTTCCGGTGAGGCGGTTTTAACCCCCGAAGAACGCGAGATGGGCGTGGTCGTCATCGACATTGGTGGTGGGACAACCGATTTAGCAATCTTTATTGAAGGCACTGTTTGGCACACGGCGGTCATTCCGGTGGGCGGTGATTTGATCACTAACGATCTCACTTATGGATTGAATGTGTCGTTTGATGTGGCAGAAGCGGTGAAGATTCATCATGGTCATGCGCTGTTGAAAGCAGTTGATCCGCTGGAAACGTTCTTGATTGAACCGTTTGGTGAGGGAATGCCGATTGAGGTTGAACGCAGCGCGGTTGCGGAAATCATCGAGGCACGCGTTTCCGAGTTGTTCAATCTGGTGAAGAAAGAAATCAAGCGCTCGGGTTACGACGGTATGTTACGAGCGGGTGCAGTGATTACGGGCGGATGCGCTCAACTGGCGGGGCTAAAAGATGTGGCAGCGCGAGAAATGGGTTTCCCTGTACGGATTGCCAAGCCAGAACGCTTGACTGGAATGGCGGATGCCCTGCGTGATCCGGCGTACAGCACGAGCGTTGGTCTGCTGCGGATGGGTCTGAGCATGGACTCCGGTGCGCCACGGATTTCGAATACGCCGAACAAAGCGCTACCGGGTGGCGGGTTGGCGAAGGCATTAGGCGGCGTGTTTAAGCGCTTGCTGCCAGACAGTGATACATAAATCGGGTAAAAACTAGGACTTCCTACCTAGAGGATTTGCCAAGTTCAGGGTTCTAAGTACAATACAAGATATAAAGTGATTTAAGGATTTGCCTTTTGAGGAGGCTTGCACCACATGGATATGTTGACACCCGGCGAAAATTTCGCACAAATTAAGGTAATTGGCGTTGGCGGCGGTGGGGGTAATGCTGTCAACCGTATGATTAATGAGGGTCTTGGCGGCGTTGAGTTTATCTCCATCAACACCGATAATCAGGCGTTGATGCTGGCAAAGGCTAAGACGCGTGTGCGAATTGGCGACAAGCTGACGCGCGGGTTGGGTGCAGGCGGAAACCCCGAAATTGGTCGGAAGGCGGCTGAAGAAAGCTCCGACGAATTGTATGAAGTGCTGCGTGGCGCGGACATGATCTTCATTGCCTGCGGTATGGGCGGCGGCACAGGTACAGGCGCATCTCCAGTTGTGGCACAAATCGCTAAGGAACTGGGTGCGCTGACGATTGGTGTGGTGACACGACCTTTCAGTTTTGAAGGTACACGCCGCCAGCAATCGGCTGAACAAGGTATCGAGGCACTCAAGAGCCAAGTCGATACGCTGATTGTGATCCCGAATGATCGCCTCCTGCAAATTGCCGATAAACGTGCCAGCTTGCAACAAGCTTTCTCGCTGGCAGATGATGTGCTGCGTCAAGGTATCCAAGGTATTTCGGAACTGATTACGGTTCCGGCGCTGATTAACCTCGACTTCGCTGACGTTCGCACGATTATGAGCGAAGGCGGCGCAGCGTTGATGGCAGTCGGTAAAGCGAACGGTGATGACCGTGCGCGTAAGGCAGCCGAGTCCGCTATTAGCAGCGGTTTGTTGGATGTGACGATTGATGGCGCACGCGGCATTCTATTCAACATCACGGGCGGCCCGAACCTGAGCCTGTTCGAAGTAAACGAAGCGGCAGCAATCATCAAGGAAAGCGCACACCCCGAAGTCAATCTTATTTTCGGCGCACAGATCGACGAAAACATGGGCGACGAACTGCGGATTACGGTTATCGCGACGGGCTTCGAACAAAGCCGTGCGCAGCGTAAGATGGAAGCGCAACTGCAACCGCGCCAACCAGCGCGTCCTGTGCAACAACAACCTCAACAACAGCAAATGCCACGTCCGGTTCAGCAGCAGCCAAGTAGTCTCCCACCAGAACAACCTTATGCGCCTCCGCAGCCGCGTCCGGCTCAACAGCCGCCGATGCAGGATGTTCCGGCGCGTGTATATGATGAAGACGATATTGATATTCCAACGTTCTTGCGTAAACGCAAGTAATCGTCAAAGCTTTTTCGAATGAATAAAATCCCCTGCTTATGCGGGGGATTTTTGTTTATGGGCTAATTTGAGATAGGCGAGAATAGCGATAAGAGTGCTGAAGAATACGAGTATGCCTGTTGAAAGTCCGGGTGGCTCGAAGCGTAGGCTGTAGGTGTGGTTGCCTTGTTCGATGGGGATGGCGAGGAGGCCAAGCGGTTGTTCACCGTTGAAGTAAGTTGGAACTGTCATCGGCTGCGTGACGACGCCATCGACTGTAACTTGCCAACCGGGGAAGTTGGCTTCCTGCACAACCAAGTAGTGTTTTTCGAAGTCTGTCCATGAATTGGATACATGAATAATGATGTTGTCCTGCTGGTAAAGGAGAACATCGGCGGATTTGACTTGATTCAAATGCAGATTAGAAGCGTTATTGGTGAGAACGGGTTCGGAGACAGTAAAAGTGTAAGGGAGTGCTTGTGGAAATTCATAGACGTTAAACCCCGGTTTACGAACCGAGCAGCTTTCCAAACGCATGATCGCATCGGGAATATAACACCCACGCAGTTCATAGCCGATGGATCGGATAATTTGGGGAACACGGTCATCGTAAAGTGTGCCATCGAGTTTATGTTTCGCGATAAGCCAACGTGGGGGATTTGACAGGTTTCCCATGTGCAGGACGGTTTTAGGGGATGCCGCTGGCAACCAACCTTCATTGAGTGACCAGACGCGGACTTCATGCTCATATGCGCCGAATGTGTAGGGTGAAAATGGGAGTGCAACAGCCGGAAAAGGTGCATTTGTATCCGCACGGCGAATGTCGTCGTAGATGGCATCAAAGGGAATATTGCCGGTTGAATATTCGAACGCATCTCTGTTGCTTGTCATAACATTCAGAATGCCAAAGGTAACACCACCGAGCAGCGCGATTTGCAAACTTTTCGTTATGAGCCAAGTTGCTGGAAATGGCTGCTGGCGGCGAATGACAGCTCCGAGTTGTGGGATCAATAGGAGGATGACATCAATTGTGGCTACTATGAGCAGAATTTGGATCAAGCCTTGCAAAGCATCGAGTAACGATGTGTAGCGAATGGTGTCTAATGATTCCCACACGTTAACATTTCGCATGACCATTGTGATGCGGTCGGGGGCGTTTGAAGCACTGTAGATGACCATGAACAGCCAAATTAAGGCGGCTAGAACATAGGCGACTATCAACTTTCGGTGAGGTGTATTTATTGTTATGGGGTGAGCGCTTTTAAGTTCGCATAGCCAATTCCATAGTGAGTCTAGTGCGATGCCCGCCAGCAAAATCCACCAGAGGGCGGCAATCGATAAGGCGCGTCCGAGGAAACGGAATTGTGCCAGAAGCGGGATATGAGCGTAGAGCCATGGGAAGGGCTGAATTTGTCCACCCGCCCACAGCATCATCAATAGCGCGAGGAAAAGGGCTATGCATGTAATGAGTGTGTAGTTTTTCTTGGGGTTCGATTGGTATTTGCGAAAGAATTTTCTTCCAATTTGCAGTATGAAGGCCAGCGCAATGAGGACAAATACGATGTTGCCCACGTAGGCATAATCAACCGGATACAGGGCGGTTTCGGGATGATGTAATCCCCAAACTTGCCACGGTTGGATGAGGTTGTTGATGGCTTGTGCAGCATCGTAATTGTTCGCAAGTGTTCCGTCCACGTTAATCTCTTGCTGGCTGTGGGTAACGAAATCTCTTACTTCCCAGACTGGAAAGAATTGCAGCGCGGCTAATCCAAAGGCAAAGATTCCTGCTATGAAGACTCGTCGCAGGCGGTCAGGTCTGAAGTGCCAGCGGCCTTGATTGCGTTCGATGAGCTGCGGGACGACGATAACGGTGCAACAAATCGCTGTGTGCAGGACGTAGTAAATGTTGCCCGCATAAAACAGCAGGGCAAAGCTGATGCCAAATAGGATTGGCGCTCGACGTTTGGATGAATGTAATGTCCACCATAAGGCGGCTAGCACCAGCGGAGGCCATGCCAAACTGCACGCAAGTTGGAAATGGCCGGCACCGAATTTGGCGGCGATGCTGCCGTTGAGCATATAGAGCAGTGCGATGGTGACACGAGCTAGTGCGCCTAGACCGATTGCCAGCCCGAACGTCCACATGCTGTAACCCGCAATCAGTAATGCGATGATGGTGGCGATTTTGCTGCCGGTGACACCGCCTAAAATCAGAATAGGCAGGCTGTGGAATGGATTGAATAGATAATTGAAGGCGTTGTTGATCAGCGGAACACCATTGCTTAGATAAGAATTCCAAAACGGAATGTGTCCGTAACGTTGCAAGCCAATTTGAATGGGTAAGATAACACCGGCTAGGCGTTCATGTTCTGTGCCAACAGGACGAACACTCGTGTCAAAGAGTAAGTTGGGAATCGGACGCAGATCAAGCGCCGGAGGCGCATAGTCTGTTGGTAATGCAGGGGCATGAAGGACGAAATATAATAATCCAACAATCGTGATTACTAAGAATTCAATGCTGAAAGAGCGTTTCATATATAGGGATTGAGCATGCTGACTGGTAATGAAACCGGATACAAAAGCGTCCGCAGTTGAGTGCGTTCACCTTATTAGCCTAACATGGATTTTTGACCCTTAGTGTTGTATTTCATGAGTTTAAGCTTGGTTTAAGGGTTGACTATTCAGCTCATAACAATTCTCAAACAATAATGTGGGAATTGCTGGCATTTAGTGGGAAAAGACCAGTAATTTACAAACTATATTCTAACCAAATCACCCCCAAATGTTAGTGGACAAGAGCGCTTGGGGCGTGATAAATTAGAGAACATATGGTCAAAATAGCAGCATAATTTCGCATTACTCCCTGACCCCCATCTCAAACTTTAAATGGGGGTTCTCTATCTCTATTGAGGCTACTACTTCGTTATTTAATTTATGAGGGGAAGGACGTAACAAGGATGGTTCAAACCAAAGCAGCCGAAAAGAATGCATTACATGAACTAGGTTATAAGATATTCCTCGACCGTTATGCCCAAAAGGACATGACACGCTCCACTTTAGAAGTGGGCGATACCGTGATTGTGGTGGTCGATTCTAAAACCGGGCAGCGCGAAATCGGTACGATAACCGCGATAGACCTGCCTAAAGTGACGGTTCAACTCCTCGACGGAGACATCACCGAGCGTGATATTGAACAGGTGGATAAGCCGTTGGAGACCGATCCCGGTCAGATGATGGATCGGGTGGCGGCGGGTATCGCAGCCATTGAGAAGAATTCCAAGCTGCGGAAGCAGTGGACGGAACGATTCCGTTGGATGCTCGATGATTGGAAATTTGTTCCGGCAGGTCGTATTTTGACGGCGGCAGGTACGGATCAAGCATTAACATATTATAATTGTTATGTAATACCTTCCCCTAAGGATTCACGTGGCGGTATTATTGAAACACTGCGACAGATGACAGAAATTATGTCACGCGGTGGTGGTGTTGGCATCAATATTTCATCGCTGCGACCGCGTCATTGGTATGTAAAAGGCGTGAATGGTCGTTCGAGTGGTTCAGTGTCGTGGGGAGCTCTCTACAGCTTCGTAACGGGCTTAATAGAGCAGGGCGGAAGCAGGCGCGGGGCCCTCATGTTAATCCTCAATGACTGGCATCCAGACGTATTTGACTTCATCAATAGCAAGCGCAAGGCCGGCCAAGTGACCAACGCCAACATTAGTGTCGGTGTAAGCGACAAGCTGATGGAAGCGGTGAAAGCGGATGCCGATTGGGATTTGAAATTCCCCGACAGCACCGACCCCAAATATGATGAATTGTGGGACGGCGATATTGATAAGTGGGCTGAGGCCGGACACGAGGTTATCAAATATAAGACGGTGAAAGCCCGCGAAATTTGGAACGCGATCATTGAAAGTGCGTGGGCGAGTGCTGAACCGGGTGTGTTCTTCAATGAACGTTATAACAAAATGTCGAACAGCCACTACTTCGCACCGATCATTTGTACTAATCCATGCGTGACAGGCGAAACCCGTATCCATACCAATCGTGGTTTGGTGAAGGCGCGTGAACTTTTCGACAATGAAACCGAAATTGAAGTGGCGATTGATGGACGCTTTGGTTTGACCAACGCAACCACACCTTCGACTCGTGTTTTTAGAACGGGTGTAAAGCCTGTTTTCCGTCTTCAGACTGAAGAAGGTTACTTTGTTCGTGCGACCGCTGACCACCGCTTTATGACTTCGCGTGGTTGGGTACAACTCAATCAATTGAAGACTGGTGACGAAATCCATATCACCAATCGTAAGGGTGGTTTTGGCGACCAAGGCTCTCTGGAACTCGGTCGTGTCCTTGGTTGGCTGGTTGGTGATGGCACAATTAAGAGTAATGAAGCGGTGCTTTCCTTCTTTGGTGAGGAGAAGCAAGAACTCGCACCATTATTTGCTGATCATGTGAATGCCTTAGTTAGCCCATTGACCAAAAATCAGACCCGTACTTATACCGTTGGTATTGGGCAGGTTGTCGAGCGCGATGAAGCCCGTGTAAGTTCGGCGCGGTTGCACCAAATCGCGGAACAATATGGTTTAGCAGAGACGAAACATCGCGTACCCGAAGCTGTTTTCCAAGGCTCGGAAGTTATGCAGCGCGGCTTCCTGCAAGCACTATTTACAGCAGACGGCAGCTTCCAAGATGGTGGCGCAAAAGGCGCAAGTGTACGGTTAGCTGCCAATCAACTTGAATTGCTGGAAGGTGTGCAGCAATTGCTCGGGAACTTTGGGATTGCCAGTCGCATTTACCGCAACCGACGCGACGCAGGGTATCGGATGATGCCTGATAGCAATCGCGAACCGAAATCCTATTGGTGTGAAGCACAGCATGAACTGGTGATCAGCAAGCAGAACATGAGTGTTTTTGCTGATGAAATCGGCTTCATGATGGACTACAAGCAAGCTGGCTTAGAAGACTATATCCGCCGGGGCAAGCGCGGGCCTTATGCCGAACGCTTCACTGCAAGGGTCGAGTCAATTGTCTCGGATGGCATTGAAGAAGTCTTTGACTTAACCGAGAAATTGACAAGTTCATTTGTGGCTAATAGTTTAGTAGTACACAACTGCGGCGAGCAAGGATTACCAGCTTTTGGCGTTTGTAACCTCGGCGCGATCAATTTGGCGAAGTTTTATGACGAAGAAACGGGTGATGTGAATTGGGACGATCTCGACAAGACAGCGCGTTATTCGACACGCTTCCTTGACAATGTTATCGACAGCACGCCGTATTTCTTTGATGAAAACAAGAAGCAGCAGTTGAGCGAACGCCGTGTTGGTTTGAACAATATGGGCTTGGCTGAATTGATGGTTAAGCTAGAAATTCGCTATGGCAGCGATGAGTCAGTTGCCTTCATCGACAAGCTGTATGGTTTCCTTGCACGTTCGATCTATGAAACCTCGGTTGAATTGGCGCAAGAGAAGGGCGCGTTCCCGCAGTTCAAGGCCGACCAATTCTTGAAGAGCGGTTATATGCAGTCGATGCCTAAGGATATTCAGGATAAGGTTCGCAAGCATGGCATCCGCAACGTGACGCTGACCACACAAGCACCAACCGGCACAACCGGAACGATGGTCAACACCTCAACCGGTATCGAGCCGTTCTTCTCGTGGGTTTATTATCGTAAGAGCCGCTTGGGTCTGCACGAGGAGCAAGTGCCGCTGGCGAAGGAATGGTTTGAGGCACATCCGGGCGAAACCCAACTGCCGGATTACTTTGTGACGGCAATGGATTTGTCGCCAGAAGACCACATCAAGGTACAGGCCGCCATTCAACGTTGGGTAGACAGCAGCATCAGCAAGACCTGTAATGTGCCGAATGAGTACACAGTCGAGCAGGTAAGCGATTTATATCTGTATATGTACGACATGGGTTGCAAGGGCGGAACGATTTATCGCGATGGCAGCCGTGATGAGCAGGTCCTTATGCTTAAGGGCGACGAACGTGCTGAGAGCGAAATGTCCAAGATGAAGGGTGATGAAAAGGAAACGGTCAAGGTAGTTGAGGTGATCGTCGAGAAGCCTATTGAGCAGGTTGCGACACCACACCGTGTTTATCCACGTCCGAAGCGTTTGTCGGGTGTGACGGTCAGCCGTAAGACACCGTTCGGTACGGCTTTCATCACGATGAACAGCGATGATCTGGGGAATCCGTTTGAGGTGTTTATCACCATTGGTAAGGCAGGCAGCGATTTGCAAGCCGATGCGGAAGGTCTGGGACGGATGCTGTCGCTGCAACTACGCACGACTGCTCCGCAGAATCGCATGGAAATGCTCAAGCTGATTGTCGAGCAGTTGCAAGGTATCGGTGGTTCGCGCTCGGTAGGGATGGGGCCGCAGCGTGTGATCTCAATGCCAGATGCGGTGGCTGGTGCGTTGGTCGAACATTATCTGACGCAATCGGTGTCCCAACAGTTGGATTTGCCGATGGGGAATGCGAATAGCAATGGTAATGGAGCCAGCAATCCGATTCAACAACCGCAGACCATCGCCGCAAGCAATAGCAACTGGCAGCCACTCGAAGTTTCGAGTGATGGACATAGTCATGCCAATGGAAACGGTCATGTGACATCCACAGGTTATAAGACACGGGCAGACATTTGTCCAAGCTGCGGTACGGTCAGCCTGATCCGTATCGAAGGCTGCGAGAAGTGCGACGTGTGCGGTTACAGCCGCTGCTAAAGAATGAAAAAGAGGCGATCAATTATTTGATCGCCTCTTTTTTAAACTCTTCTTCTATCAATATAGTGTTTTGAAAATTTTATCCCAAATTATTCTAAAAAATATTTATTACAAGGGAAGGTACTTGAGCTTCGATAGTACTTTCATTTGGCTCAGCATGAGGATTATTTAGGAGGCAACTAACATGTAAAACTTTATAAAGGTCTATCTATCGGGTACTCCGCCACGCATTTCGATGCGCAAATTGTGAAATTTTAGTGAATGGGAAAGTGTACCATGGCTCCTAAGGTGATTGGAAAACCAGGTGAAAAGTCACCGCTTTCAGGACAAGTTACTACTATTGGTCCAAGAGGCGGACAAGGCAGTAAAGAAACTACTGTCATAAAAGGGCATACATTGCCCCCGACTGAAAAACCCGGTCAAGTTTATGTAGTTGTAGATCGGACGAAGAATAAGTCCGGAAAGGGATAACATCAGAGCAGGGGAGGCGGTTTTTGCGGGTGCAACCGCAAGAAACAAACTGCCTCCTCCCACTCTAATTTCGTATACGCTAACAGCATAACACTTTGTACTTTCTAGCACAATTGGAATGCTGTTAGTATTTAGGGAGAATTTCGTTTATGGCTACCCTATGGGTAAAAAACGTTATCACGAATGTGCACTATAATCCGCAACGGAGTCGTATCGACTCTGTTTATGTTCGTCAGTATTTAGGAACAAGCTTAAGCGATCCCGTCATGAATACACGGCAACAGGTAGTAAACATGATAGATATGGGTGAGAAGTTTGTTACTGCTACGTTATCAAACAATCAGTGGTCTGCGGGCGAAGATGTGCGCGTTGTTCTTATCAGAAATGGTAGATACTTACGCACGGATAATAACCAGACTGAATCAGATAACCTCGGCAGTTTACCAGAGTTTTAAGGCTTATCTGTCAAGTTATAGTGTGATGTCTAATATAGCGCTCATCCCAGCGATGGGCGCTATATTTTTTAATCCTCTAGTTGTATACTAAATCCCCTTATTACACACAGGCAGGACAATGAGCGACATGTTCAATGAGTTTGGCAACAGCAGTGGCGGCGACGACTCTGATTTTTGGCAAGAGCCAGATTTTTTGCTGGCTGATCTGGTGTCCGGTTTCGTCAACAAGGGCGGCATGGAACTGGGTATCACCCTCTTTGTAAAAGGGTTGGTCTTGACAGGTACATTGACGAGCGAACAGGACTATTTAAAGGCTATCAGCGGCATGTTTGCCTCACAGGCCAAAAAGTCGCTGGTGAATCCTTCTAAACAGGAAATCAAAAATACCGAGGAAGTGTTCGACTTCACCGGTTTGGCTGAAGATGTTGATCTGACGGAACTCTATGGTGAGCGGGATGTCGAGTTTGATGACGACCCTATTCCCGATGAGCACGAGTTTGAAGCACCAGAAGAAACCGAGGATGAAGAGGAGGATCGGACGATGCCGAGCATCCGCTATCTACACCTCAAAGACCCGGTGATTATTCAACCACAGCCTGCCGTGAGTTTTACGCATACTCAGGTATCAATATTGCGCGTCAAGTTGACCAACATAGATGGTTGGATGGTGGGCAAGGTGACTGTTGATGATGATCTGACTGATTTTCCACCGCCACCGCCGAATGAAATCCGGCATTAATACCCTGTCGTATGTAACTGCTGCTTATTGTAGAGACGCTGCCAGTGTCTCTACAATAAATTGGATCATGACCGCAACTGACCACACTTTCACTTTTTGACCTATTCTTACTTAGGACAGCGTTTCATGGCTATACAGCGAATTGTTTGCTTCAAATTTAAGGAATCGGCTACTGATTTAGATCGTCGGTCACATATGGATGAATTAGCCGCATTAAAGACCCTTATTCCACAAATTGCCAGCTACACAGCCGGTGTTGGTCTATCTGGAGATTTTGGGTCTTCGCCAAAGTATGACACGCTGCATTATATGACCTTCATCTCGATGGAAGACGTGAATATTTATTTCGAGCACGAGGCTCATAAACGGTTTGTTGAGAACCACAAAACGTCTTGGGACGAGGTGCTTGTATTGAATGCCAATCTTGATGAATGATCCCTCTCTCATCAAAATTTGCAGCACTTAACTCAATGATGTTCCCTAAAAAGCGTGACGTATGATCTCACGCTTTTTTGCTGCTTCTGATTAGAGGAGTTGGCGGAGTTCTTGGGTCAGTGCTTCGGAGAGTTCAGGGCGACCATCAAAGCGCGCGGGTGTGTTTTGGAACAGGACGATATGCCACTCGTTATCCTTGTAGTTGGCGACCAATGATTGAATAGCGTTTCGCTCAGGGTTAAGTTCGGTTTTACCGGGTGGAATCATGCCGACTACGGCGCGAAGAATGGCTGCCTGAGGCGAGAGAAAACGGATTTCGCGCACTTTAGCGATATAAGTCGCTGTTTTGTGGTTGGTAAAAATGCCACTGAGCGTCATTTCAATTTCGGCAACGCCATTCATCGGGCTACCATCGTAACCAACGCTGCTGCCGTCATCCGTAAATGTCGCGGCGAAGGCATGAGCGTCTTGGTTGTTCCATGCTTCTAAAAGTTGTCGATACAGATTGTAAATTGGAAACTCGGCGGCGGTTGATGGGGTTTGTGGAGAAACAGTTTGTGATGTCATCTATAATCCTATTGGTTTATGGGATGCTAGAAGGTTCAATATGGAGTTAGTGTAGAACAAAATTACTAGCTGTCAAGTTTTTCGACAATGTCACATTAAAGATTTGTAGTCGATTGTAGGAATCGATTTGAGATCATTATTAAGGTCAAAATGGTTCAAAGTGGACACTCTATATTCAATAATGCTTAATTTCAGACTCAAATTGTGCCATATCGCATT
>JBBSBM010000015.1:0-99604 GCA_038251275.1 Aggregatilineales bacterium | reverse complement strand
TTCTCTCAACTCCAGAATGATGCTGATCAAACTCCCTTGATCCAATTCCCCTAGCTTCATCTCATCTCTTTGTTCAATCATCCCCCAACTATACTGCTTTTGCTGTCTTTTTCGCTACATTTACCGGCCTGAGTAGTTACAAGAAAATTTGATAATAAATCTATAACTGAAACACCAGCTATGACCGCAACTTACCCTCCCCTGTTGAACCGAACATTAATCGTAGTAGCTGGATTGATGATTGCGTTTTTAGGCGGACTACCGATTGTTTCATCGGCATGTGTGGCAGCAGGATTATTGTTGGTTTCAAGGTTAAGACCATCCAAGTTACTGGCGATTGATTGGGAACTGCTGGCGTTTTTCGGAGGATTATTTATTGTTACCGGCGCAATTGAAGTAACCGGCCTCAGTACGCAACTATTCCAAGTGGTTTCTCCGTTAATACATGGCGGTGTTCCAGCGCTTAGTTTGACTACGGGCGTGTTAAGTAATATGGTATCAAATGTTCCAGCGGTGTTGCTACTGCGTCCGGAAATTGGGACACTCCCGAACGCGCAGCAGGCATGGTTGACACTGGCGATGTCATCAACGCTAGCCGGCAACTTCACACTGCTTGGCTCGGCGGCGACCTTGATCGTAGCAGAGGTGGCAGCAGGGCGAGGAGTCAAGTTGAGTTTCAGTGCTTATTTGAAGGCGGGTATTCCGATTACGATTTTGACAATGGTGGTAGGGATATTGTGGTTGATGGTGGTGCATTAAGTTCGTTCGAGTTTACAGTCCAATTCAAATGCAAAAGTATTGCAATTTGTGCCGATTATCCGCTGAAATGGCGGGCGGGATTACGGGAGTAATCCGCTGAATCGACACAAATGCGTGGCGGGTGGATCGGCTGATGCTGCTGAGTGCAGCGGTTGGCTCGGGTATATCCGCCGCTGTGCAATTGGGTGTGCCGTTGCAGCGGATGTAGGGGAGAAAGTCGCCGAAAATGCAAATACAAATGCAATTGAACCGCCGAGAAGCTGAGAAATACATTGACATTTTTCACACCAGAACTCCATGAAATAGATATACAAATGTTCAAGAACAGATTATCACAGATGCCACGATGAAGGGTGACATTCTGGAAGAACATTTGGTAACTGTTTCGAGGAAATGAGATTAACTTTTCAGGCGAGGAAATTGAAATGATAGTTGATGAGATGTTAGGAAATGGTTTGTTGGCAAACTAGAAATAAACCTAAAGGATAATAAACAACTACCTAACGGACACGGCATGCCGTGTCCCAATGAAGTTATGGAGGCAGTTACCCGCCAGAGAGGGTAGCGAGAACACGTTGGATTTTGAGGGCAAGGTGTAAAATTAGGCGGTTATCAGGGTCGTCCAGATTCATGTCAGTGAGTTCGGCGATACGTTCAAGGCGATAAACCAGCGTGTTACGATGCACATCGAGATCAGCGGCGGCTTTGGCCAAATTGCCATTAGCCTCAAAAAAGCCATTTAGGGTACGTAGTAAATCACCCTGCTTGCGTTCGTCGTGCTCGACCAATTGACCAAGCGTTTCCTTATGGAAGCGCCGCATCTGGTCAAGATTACGTTCTTTGAGTGCCAACAAAAGCTGAAACAGTTTAAGGTCGCCATAGAAAGTTGCTTGTTCGCGGTCGCCTAACTCGTTGGCAATACTCACCGCATCTTTGGCTTCACGATAGGCATCGCGCAAGGTAGCCAACCCTAAAGCGGGACGGCTTATACCAGCCCCAACCAGACCACTCGGTGTTCGCGAGGCTAATTGTTCACGTACTTCATCAACTAAGCGACGAACGCGCTGTGGTTGGGCAGCATTTTCAAGGGGATATAGAGCAACAATCACATCAACGTATTGGCCGACCGCACCATTAATCTGACGGCGAATCATATCATCACGAACCAGCGAAATGAGCGATTCGAGCGGTAAAGGGGCACCCGATTTGGTGGAAGCACGAAACACGGCTACGACGAAAGAGGAACTAATGTCGAAACCGGACTGCTGAGCGCGTGTTGTGAGGAGATCATCATCGGCTGGCGTGCCACTTAGCCACATCTGAACCCAGTCGCCACGCGCCTGTTCGACGGCGAAGGCAATCGCGCGGTTCTTGGCAAGCTCGATGGCACAAACATCCGCGCCGTAAGTCATCACCAAACGATCAAATTCGTCCAGTGGTGTTTGTTTATCAACAATAGAAAGATAACCCGCCACACGCTTTTCGACTTTTAAAACGGTCGTGAAACCTAATGGACTGGAAACAATCGCTCCTTCGCCATCAGGTGCTTCGCGCTCTAACCAGTTTTGGAATGCGCCGTAAGGGAGGCTTTGAAGAATAGCGCGTCCAGTTCCGCCGCCGCGACGAGAGACATTGGGATAGACCTGAGCCATGAGTACGCCCGCATCATCATGGACAACAACAGGGCGAGCGGTAGCACGAGCTACGATTTGTAAAAGGCTGTTGAGATCACGGTTTTCGGCAGCGAGACGGCTTAACTGGCGCTGAATTTCCATCGCGCGCTGGTTGAGTTGAGCGGTGTAATTGGCGATAAGCGTATTGACAGACCGCTCAATGCGGGTCAAGTTACTATCATCGGGCAATGCCAATAACCCAACTCCACAATCATTGGCAGCACTAATAGCTGCATCGGTCACATCATCAATGGCTGCTACCGCACTGACACCGACCTGCGCCAGACTTTGTACAACTTCACCTAAGGTTAGGCGACTATCGTAACTACGGAGGACATCCATTGAGACAAGGGCTAATTCACCCCCATAGACATCCGGGAAAGCAGGAGGCTGGGCGCGCACCGTCACTGACCAATTGATGCTTATATCGGGAGAACCTGCTGCCAAAGATGTGCCAAGTGGTAGTGCAAATTGCAATAGAGCCTGTAGGGTTGTTGTGTTGTTTTCAGTCATGTAGTGATACCTTTTGGAAAGATTGAATAAAAATATCCAATCGAATTAGCAATTTCGACAATCAGAATTGAAAGGTTTTAGTGATAACAACCAAAATATACAGTATTATGCATGAATTTAACAACGTCAATTTAACCGATATTCGATTAGTCAGGTTGCCCAATTGGATAAGAGTACCAATAGACAGAGAATTATGATGGCTAGAATCAAAAGGGCACACAGCCGTGTGCCCCTACAAAATATGGAGAATTGACGTTAGGCTTTGACGCGCTTTACACCAAGCGAAAGTGTTTCACCTTCAAAGGTATCTTCTTTGTGAAAGAATCCATCGGATGGCTTCTCGGCTTCCAACTTGTCGCTCAAAGTTTCCGTGCGGATGTACTCGGCAAAGGAGTCGATGGCTTTGGTCAAGCGTTCGCTTGCGACATAGCGCACAACGATCTTGTCATCGATATTAAAATCGGCTTCCTTACGCAAGGTTTGTACACGACGTACCACTTCACGCGCTAGCCCTTCCAATATCAGTTCTTCAGTCAAGCGGGTGTCAAGAGCAGCTAAATAGCCGTTCTCTTCAGCGATGGCAAAACCTTCGGCAGATTTTTGTTTGACTTCGACCTCTTGCGGCGTAACTTCAAAGGTGCGTCCATCAGCCTCAACGGTGACATTCTCGTTATTGAGGAAAGCTTTCGCCCAACGCGTGACATCTTCCTGTGCGCCTTCACGCAGAGTCTTTTGGACTAAGGGAAAGTCCTTTCCAAATTTCTTACCCAAAGCACTTGGCAACGGATTCAGCACATAGGCGATGACATCCGCCGCGCCTTCCAAGATGACCACCTGCTTAACATTCAGTTCACTCTGGATGAGCGGCGTGAGGTGTTTGATAGCAGAGGCTTCTTTCGCCTCACGGGTCACGAACTGGGCACTGGCAAGCGGCTGACGCACCTTGAGATTGGCATTTTCACGGGCGGCACGTCCGAGGCTTACCAAACGCTCAGCGGTATTCATGTCGTTAATGGTTTCCATGTTGATGAGCGCAGGATCGTACTCCGGCCACGATGCCAAATGTATGCTATCCGGTGCGGACTCATCAACACCAGCGACCAAATTGCGATAGAGTGATTCGCTCATGAAAGGCATGGCAGGCGCGATCAACTTGGCGATGGTCGTCAAGCATTCATACAATGTGGCGTAAGCACCTTGCTTGTCAGCATCACTTTCGCTTTTCCAGAAACGGCGACGGCTGAGGCGAACATACCAATTGCTCAACCGCTCTACAAAAACTTGCACCGGACGAGTCGCATCGGTGACATTGTAGGTTTCATAGGCTTCGGTCACATCTTTGATCAACAGATGCAATTCAGCCAGAACCCATTGATCCAGCGGATCACGATCTTTCACAGCAGGCTGTTTATCAGTCGGTGACCATTTATCCAGATTGGCGTAGGTCACGAAGAAACTATAGGTGTTCCAGAGCGTACTCCAGAACTTATTAACAACCTCACCTACCAAATCAACCGAGAAACGTCGTGGATCACCGGGCGGGCTGGAGGTGTATAAATACCAGCGGAAAGCATCTGCACCGTGTTTATTCAACACTTCCCAAGGATCAACGATGTTGCCCTTGCTCTTGGACATCTTTTTGCCTTCGCCATCCAAGATGTGACCAAGACAGATGACGTTCTTATAGGCCACACTGTCAAAGAGCATGGTGCTGATGGCATGAAGACTGTAGAACCAACCACGCGTTTGGTCAACCGCTTCGCAGATATAATCCGCAGGGAAATGGGTGTCGAACATTTCTTTATTCTTATGCGGATAGCCCCATTGTGCTATGGGCATCGAACCGCTATCGAACCACACGTCGATGAGTTCAGGTACACGACGCATCGTTCCGCCCTTGCCGCTGGGGTTGGGGAAAGTGATTTCATCCACATAAGGCCGATGCAAATCTAACTCGGTTAAGTCACGTCCGGTATATTGCGACAATTCGGCAACACTACCGATGCATAGCATTTCGTGGGTTTTGTCATCAACCCAGATAGGCAGCGGCGTCCCCCAGAAGCGCTCACGTCCAAGTGCCCAATCCTTCACATCGTCAAGCCAGTTGCCAAAGCGTCCATCTTTGATGTGTTCGGGAACCCAATTGATAGTCTGGTTGAGGTTGACCATTTCATCACGATATTCGGTGGCGCGGATGAACCATGTTTCACGGGCGTAATACATCAACGGCGTACCGCTGCGCCAACAGAATGGATAGCTATGTTCGTGTTTGCCCGATTTGTACATCAAACCACGTTCACGCAGATCATTCGAGATTTCAGGATCAGCATCCTTGAACCACATACCACGAAACTTGGTCACTTGATCGATCAATTTGCCATCCGGTGCGACCGTTCGAAGCACAGGCAGTTTATACTTCTGCCCAACAGCCAAGTCATCCGCACCAAAAGCCGGAGCAATGTGGACGATACCTGTACCATCATCGGTGCTGACGAAATCACCCGCTACAACATAGGCATAATCTTGCTCTACTGGCAAGAAAGTATAGAGCGGATTGTAGTGCAGGTTCAGTAAATCTTTACCCTTATACCGTTTGACGATCTTATACTGCTCAGGGTTCCTGAGCACTTTCTCGACTAAGCCAGCAGCGAGAATGAGATTCTCTTTGCCATCACCATCCTGTGCAGGGCCTTCAACCTGAACATAGTCGATGTTTTCACCAACTGCGAGAGCGACGTTAGCAGGCAGCGTCCAAGGAGTGGTCGTCCAGACTAAGAAGTAGACACCGGGCTTATCTTTAAGCGGGAAGCGGACAAAAACACTCGGGTCTTCTACCATTTCATAGCCTTGTGCGACTTCATGGCTGCTGAGAGGTGTACCGCATTCAGGACAATAAGGTACAACCTTATAGCCTTGATATAGCAGTGACTTCTCCCAGAACTGCTTCAGAATCCACCAGACACTCTGGATATAATCGTTGCTGAAGGTGACATAGGCATTATCGAGATCGACCCAGAAGCCTATCCGATCAGTCAGTTTTTCCCAATCTGTCAGGTAACGCAGCACACTATCGCGACATTTCTTGTTGAATTCGGCAACACCGTACTCTTCAACTTCGTGCTTGAACTTGATGCCAAGTTCTTTCTGAACTTCGATTTCAACGGGCAAACCGTGCGTGTCCCAACCACCATAGCGCAAGCAGTGATAGCCGCGCATCACTTTGTAGCGAGGAAACATATCTTTGAAGGCTCGCGCCAAAACGTGATGACTGCCGGGTTTGCCGTTGGCAGTCGGCGGGCCTTCATAAAACACATATTCTTGTCCCCCTTCGCGTTCCTTCATAGTGCGCTGGAAGACATTGCGTTCGCGCCAGAACGTTTGCTGGTCACGCTCTAGCTTTTGGATATCCACTTTGGCATTGACTGCCTTGAACATAAGATTCTCCATCAGATTATCGTCTGGGATGCGTATAGATAAGACTGCAAAACAAAGGTTAAGCTATTCGACCCAAACGAGGAATCAGCCGCGATAGGAGCAATAGTTGAGTCTCCTTCACGGGGACACCTCCTTTAACACTTACACTCTATAATCGGGTATTGGTCTGCGGAAACTTAAAACAATGTCATTATCGCGCAAAATAATGGAATTCGGTAGGGAAAGTTCAAGTTATTGTAGACAAAGGAGAGGGACAAAACCTCCATAGAATGGAGGCTTAATCCTAAGATGGTGCGGTTGGCTGCAAACCATTGGTCGGATAAACAGGGAAGCTACCATCTAAAGTTGGCGGGTTGTAGGGCGGTACCGCGCCCGTCCAAAAAATTTCACGGTTTAAGCGGAATTGCGTGATTTGATCAGGTGTAGAGCCTGTTGCAATAACAGTCTCCCATCGAAGGGCAAAAATTGAAAAAATTTGTGTCCCTATGCACCGGGCAACATTTTGACTACTGGTTTTTGATCCTTCGGGCGGAGTAGCAGAAGTACTGGTATCACACCAGACCGGCGCAACTCGGCATTCGGCAGCTTTAGTTTGATAGAAACGCAAAACTTCACACGGTGTTTGATTGGAACTAAAAAGCCAATCATCTACGCCATAATCTCCACCAGTGTGAGAAACCAAAGTTACTTGTTCCGGAATAGGAGCGGCAGGCGGGAAAAAGATGGCATATAACACACCTATGACCTGACTACCAATCACTATCGCAAATACGATTGCTATTAAGCCCATCACAATAACTTTTGTTGGAATACGACGGTTATTTGGAAGCGCTTCGGCCTCGTTTGCACCTACATCTAGTGGACTATCGCTGCCAGTATTGTTCATTTTCGATGACAACCATACCTAGTGATTTATTGGCTTCGATACCGGGTTCAATATTGACCCGCGTAAATTGTGAAATCTGGAAACCAGAACGGTCAAACATGCAGCTATAGCGGTAAGGTACACCGCTCTTATCCCCTTTATCGTAAGCCTCGTAATTGCCTGCGCTGGGAAAGCGTATACAGGGGTCAGCATTTGCACCATCAACCTGATTTAATTTCTGCTGGTAATAAGCAGCGACATCATCGGCTGATGCTCCGGTTACACGATATACCACTTGCCGCGCATTAGAGGCAAGCGACTTTGTAAACCAAACTGTAGAACCGGGATAAGGATCAATTTCATAGGGTCGCTGATGAGAGGCGCGATCTATAAAGAAAAATGCTATACCACCTAGTATGACCAAAATCCCAATTACTACTGCAATAGTACCGACGCGGATAACTGAAATATTGCCATCACGTCCTAAAATACTCATTTTGCCTCCACGAGCGATTGCATAAATGCCACATCATCTGCCAATATCTGACCGTAAGGAGTCGATTGGAACCGTGTTGCTAATTCTCGCCAATAAGTGATTCCAGCAGTAACCTCCACGGCATTCGGAGCACCGTTTTTTCCCATCTTAAACAACAGATAGTCCGTCATCAGTAAACGAAACAATTCCTGTTCAGGGTCACGAACCCGTTCTAACACCTCGGCAGACATCTCAAACTCACAATTGCGATACAATGCTTCACCTAAATCAAACTCAACAATTAAAGGCGCACCCGCTTGCATGGCCTCTCTGAATGTATCAATGGCCTGAGAGTATAATCCCCTTATTAGCAGTGTACGCCCGAAACTGTAGAGAGGAAAGTGGTCAAAAGGTCTTAAGGCTAAAGCTTTTTTTACAATTTCTTCACTTTTGTCGAGCATTCCAAGCTGGCGATAGGTATTGGCGAGCAAGGTCAAAGTCGATGCATCGGCTTTACCGGCTTCAAGATGACGCTCTAAAATATCCCGCGAACCTATAAAATCTTCAGCGAGATAGCGTCGTTGGGCTTGGGTATAAGCGGTGACCATCGTGCGGTTGCCCCACATAAAAATGATCTGAAGGGCAAAGATGAGGCCAACAAATCCAATCAAGGCACTTTGGCGCAAATTATCAGAACTGAACAGAACCACAACAAATGCAACGACAAGTAAAAGCAAGGCGGTTGCAAACGCGGTCTGAGTAGAACGTTCCCAACTGTGAAACGCCCGAATGAGATAGGCAGTAATTTTTCCCATAATGATGTGATTAGCTCAAGTTGCCAGTGTCGGCATCCGATAAGGCAGTTTGAATAGCGGTTGCTTCATAACGCAATGCTTGACCATAGGCTGTGCCATCCAGTGCATCCAAGCCACAAAGCCAAGTTACAAGCCCATCACGGGCATGAACCATTTTTACAGTAGCGCGAACAGCCTGTTTAACCTCACCCGTCGCAGTATAAGCTTGTGCAAGATGGTAAAATACGCGTACACCGTACATTGAAGGCATGGTGTACTGGGCTGCCTTCTTAAACGATTCAATAGCAGCAGTAACTTCACCAGCAAATTGCTGAACAAATCCTAGTTCTGCCCAAATGATAGGCTGATCGGGTTCGAGTTCTGTGGCTTTCATGAGCGCACGTGCAGCTTCATCATAGGCGGCCTGTAACCGATAACCATTGGCTAAGGTGATATAAGAACCCGGATCATTTGGAAAGAGGCTAACTGCTCGATCAGCAGTGGCCTGAGCGTTTCCAAGCTGTCCGGCGTAAGCATAGGCGCTGGTCAATAACATCAGCACTTCAGATGTCTCTTTGCCTTCCTTGATGGAACGTTGCAACAAAGGAATCGCTTCATGGAAACGAAATTCCTCGATTAGGCGGTAGGCATCTCCGTAGCCTGAGCCTTGACTGCGTGATTGACGTACCAGTAACCAACCAACTAAGGTGAACCAAACCAAAAACATGATGGCAGCGACACAAAGACCAGCAAGCGCAACTTGTATCGAAGGAGATAGGATTCCAGAGGGCGAGTTACGGTCAGATGACAACTCGTTGAGGAGGCCGGAAACAAATATCAGACCACCAATGATAGCTAAGAAAGGCGAAACATAGATTAGAATGACCTGTAAGCGCCGACGCATCAGGCTAACCTCAAATCTTCAACCTTTAAATCACCATCTAATAACTCATACACGGTTTGCAAGTCATCACCGATAACTTGTCTTAAAGTCGCAGCTTGATCATCTTTAAGAATGGTTTGCCATTCTTCGAGACCGGTAGTTTGCTTCTTCAGAGCAGCCAAGGATTTATCGGCTTCGGCAATTCGCCCCAAGCGTCCATAGGCACGGAGGAGATAAAAATCTATCAGCAAATGATGTCGAGTATCCGGCACTTTGAGGTCTAAGGCTCTTTGAAGATGTTCAACCACTGCTTCGGATTGTTTAAGACGATCTTCAATCATGCCAAGGTTGTAGTAGGTTACCCAATCATTAGGAGCTAATTTTTGAGCGGTAGTCGCTGCTTTTTCAGCTAGATCATAGTCGTGGTTTTGCAAATAGACCTCAGCCAAGCCATTGAATCCAACAGGTGAGTCAGGTTCGATTTGGGTCATTTTTTGATAGTCGCGCGAGGCTTGCTTGAGTTTGCCCCAAAGACGATAGATTTCAGCACGGAATTTATAATGATAGGCATGATTAGGTTCAGCCAAAATCACTTTATCCATCACTTTGATGGCTTCGGCGTATTCACTTTTCCGCAAAAGTTTTACCGCTTGCCGATATTCTATTGGCATTCGGTTACGAGTGATGAGCAACATGGCAATAATCCAACCAACCGCAAGCCCCATGAATAGCAATGCTAATTGTGGTGCAACCATTAATCCTATTACAATTGCTACTAGTGCAGGGAATAGAATTGCCGCCCAATGTCCTCGTTCTTCCGCTGAGAGGCGAAGGAAAAAAATAATAACCATTCCTAACAGGAAGACTACGACAATCAAGGATTGAACAGGTCGTACCCAAGTATATTGATTCACAATTACGTTGAGTACGAGACTTAACAAACCAGTGACAGCCACCCACGCAATCAGTATGCGGGTAAAAGTTGGCCCGAGAAAGATTTGAATACGCCTAATCATAAGTTGAACCCAAGTTGATGTTAAACATCCATCTCTACATAAATGCGCTTGTTAATGCCGCCCTTGCTCTTGTAATCGGTGATACGAATATGACCGACTTCGCGCGTATTGGCGACGTGTGTTCCACCATCAGCTTGTAAATCTAAGCCGACAATTTCCACAGTGCGAACTTCAGGAATGCCTTCTGGCAAGAGGTTAATCTTAGTACGAATAAGATCAGGGATTTTGAATGCCTCATCACGCGGAAGGATTTTGACACGAATATCCCGGGCGGCTTCCACTTCAGTATTGATACGGGTTTCGATCTCATTGACGAGTTCTTTTTGCATCCGCTCGAACTCGAAATCCATACGACCACTGAGCGGTTCCATATTGCCACCTGTGACGCTGGCTGAATAATCACGCCAAACCACGCCGCAAAGGATGTGCATGGCGGTATGAGTACGCATTAGTTTGTAACGGCGATCCCAATCAAGCTGACCAGTAACCGTTGTGCCAACGACAGGTAAATCGCCCTGAATAATATGGATGTTTCCACGCGATACGCTGGTAACTGGATATACTTTGTCGCCTACCAAAAGTTGACCAGCGTCATTCGGTTGACCTCCTCCACCGGGGTAAAAAGCAGTACGGTCGAGTAAAACGCCATTCTGTTCGGGTACATGTCCAACGACCTGAGCGGAAAACTCTTTTAAATAGCTATCGGTATGATATAACAATTCAGTCATCTTTTACTCCCACATCGGCACGCATCCGTATCATTACGTCACGCCCGCCTATCGAACGCCAAAACGCCAATCCTTCAGGATTATTTGCAGCTACATGCCAATCAAAGGTATGGATTCCACATTGATGAAACCAATCCACCAATTCATTGACAAGACTACGCCCTACTCCCTGCCGACGAACGTGCGGTTCTACATAAATATCGGCAAGAAACCCAGAAGACTTTTGGTCAAAAATATCAGGCATTAAGTCAATAATCATTCCGAGTACAAATCCGACAACCTGCCCTTCCCATTCGGCGACGAGGGCGCAGGTATAAGGATCATCCAAGCGCTCCACTATACGGCGCACATAGCGGTGTTCGCCTCCACGTGCCGCACCCGGTAAATCGTCGGTGAGTTGTTGGTGGTGAGCCACTAATGCCAACCACATTTCAGACAAGGCATCAGTATCATCTTTATTGACGCGACGAACTATAACTTCAGCCACATTAAATCCATCCACGTTCTAGCCCCTTGTCCACGCCAAAACGCCTGTTGAACCGGTTGGCGATGCGGGACAGAAGCAATCAAATTTTTAACACCTTGTTCCAAAAACCAATCTCGTGCGGCATTTAACAAACTCTGACTAGCTCCGCCAGTTGGATTATGCGGATCGACTGCAATATCAGTGATGCAACCGACATAATCCGGTTGAACACCGGGTGGCATCTCTTGAAGCCAAGCAACCAAATAACCACTCAAGTTGCCACTACGAGAAGCAACCCACATTGAGCAACGCGTGTTACTGAGCCAAAGTGTAGCATCTGCCATCCACTTAGCCTTAGCTCCTGAAATCAATGTTACACGAACATCAGACTGTTGTTGGATAGCCCTGTTCTCATACCATATGTCA
This sequence comes from Aggregatilineales bacterium, assembly GCA_038251275.1. GTDB lineage: Bacteria > Chloroflexota > Anaerolineae > Aggregatilineales > Phototrophicaceae > CFX2. The sequence goes on along the minus strand of JBBSBM010000015.1, from coordinate 87,571 downwards.
GCAAGGTCAATTAGGTCATTTGAAATGGCAAAGCGAACCGTAATTTGATCCATAATTTCTCATCAAGCTAGTGGATTTCAGAATAGCACCGAGCCACATGCAAATCAAGCACATCATGTACTCAGTAGATCATGTACAATCTAACTTATGAGCAGATTTGAGAAATCCATTCCATCACCTGACCTTCCCGATTGGATGCGTCGCGCCCAACGTGGACTTGATTGGGGTTTCCTGCTGGTATTAGCATTGTGTATCATCGTTTCAGCGCCATTTCTGTTCCGTAGCGAACTCTCTCACAACAACGCCAATGAAAATTACGTCTACCGTACCAATGACTACGCTGAGTCGATTGCGGAAGGTTGGCTATATCCGCGCTGGTCACCTAATGTGTTAGGCGGGTATGGGGCGCCTATTCCCAGTTTTTATCCACCTGCGCCTGCATATGGGGCGGCAATTCTCCAGGTTCTCCTAACCAACAATGCAGTAAGTGCGGTACGAATTCTCTACGTGCTGGCAACCTGCCTCGCAGGCATTACGGTATATATGCTGGTTATGCGACATTCAGGTGCAACCGCAGGTATTTTGGCAGCGATGCTTTATGTTTACAGCCCTTACATCAGTCTGGTAGTTCCTCACATACAGGGTGATTTAACAACAATGTTGATGTTAGCGCTCGCTCCAGCAATATTATGGGCAACTAGCCGCCTTATCACGGCACATCAGCCACAAAATATGCCATTGGTTAGCCTATTTACAGCAGGATTGTTTTTAACCAGCGTTAAGGAAGCTATAGCTATCTGCGTATTGGTAACTGCTTTCGCAATTTGGCAATACAAGCAAAAACCTAAGAAACGCAAGTTTATCCAATTTCTGTTGGCAATGGGATTAGGGATTCTGCTTGCAGGATTCTATTGGATTCCCTCGTGGTTGGAACAATCGGCTATTCATTGGCAACCTAATATACTTAGCGAATTATTCACGCTGCGTTTCAGGGAGCTTATCACCCCATTCCGAGCTATTGACACGGCTGAAATGATGCCACGTCCGCAATTTACACTGGGGATCATCACACTATTGTTCGCAGTTGCGGGTGGGTTAAATCATATTATTCTCATCCGAAAATTTAATTTCGGTTTCTTCTTCCTTGTGAGCGGGTTAGTCATCACTTTTATCGCAGCATTTATCCTGCCGCATGAAATATGGCTGCTGGGTATTATCATCCTATGTTATTCAATTGCGGGCAGTGATGTATTAATACTCAGCAAAAATCTTTCAGTCCGTTTGCAGCGCTTATTGCTACCCATATTAATGGTAGCAATATGGATTGGGTCTACAGCAATCTGGCTACCTCCACCCGCAGCCCAACCGTTTGGAGACAGTGACGGAGCCGCACAAATCAATTACGAACAACAAGGTTATGGAATTGCGATATTACCAGCAGGCGAAGATATTCCATCAACACTAACTGATAAACTTGACCCTAATCGAACATTAATTGACAGCTATAAATCAGGTGGTTTGATTAACAAACTTGCTCCAAGCCAAGTAACGGGGAGTTTCCAAGCCAGTCCTCTTTCACATTTTACACATGGCGACCAATTCCAACTTCGACAAACTGGTTCAGCAGTTACGCTCAGCTTTTTGACAGCATATTTCCCCGGTTGGAGGGCAACAGTCAATGGTCAGCGAGTTAACCTGCAACCAAATAGTGATACAGGCTTAATACAAGTCGATTTGCCTTTATTGACTGACAGAACTTCGGAGTTATTGATTGCGCTAGGTAGCACGAATGTACGGTTAGGAAGTTGGTTGGTTTCAGGGCTAACCTTACTAATAGTGATTGTCATAGCATGGGGGAAGTTCAGAACATTACGAAAAAATCCGCTTGAGGATTTGGATTTACTTAAGCAAGCTGAAGCAAGGCTTATCGCACTGCCAGTTGGCTGTTTCGGGTTGGTTGCGCTACTGATACTGATACCCAATCCATTCTTCAGGGTTACGCAACAAGGCAGTTCAGATATTAGCAATAGTTTTATGACACAAATGCGAAGTACTACGGGTCTAACCCTTGCTGCATTCCAGCTACCCCAAAATGTCTATTCGGCTGGAGATGATTTTGACATCACGTTATTTTGGCAAACACAGCGATTCTTAACCGAAAATTATCAGGTCAAAATCTTCCTTCAGAACATCAATGACGGAAGTCACTGGAATGAGACCAGCTTACGAAATCCGGGGTATTATCCTACACGACGTTGGAATACAACCCAATATCTCAGTGACAAATACGAATTCTCCCTTGATCAACATATTCCATCCGGCAATTATCAAATACACGTTCAGGCTTACAACTGCTCGGTTAACTGCAACGAAAACATGCGCTTAAATTTTTTCAATCCAAATGGTCAAGCACTTCGAAATGATATTATTTTACCAACATTGATTGCAATTACTTCGTAGATATTTTTAAATAGACCATGTCTTATAAGCAATTTTTGTGTTTCCGCTTCGCGATCTGTAGAATTAGGGTTATTCATTCTATGGAGGCGAAGTCATACATGAGCAGCAACCCTACCAATACAACAAACATCAGTCACGCATGGCGGCACCAGCGTGAGCATCAACCTAAGTTGGCTATCCCTGAATATGAGAAAATCCTTCAGCAAGATTCAGATAACATCGATGGACTTTATGGATTAGGATTGGCGCTGCGCGACAGTGGTAACATCGAAGGAGCCATAACGAATTTTCAACGTTGTCTCAAGTTGGTGGAAGCCGCCGCATTAGCCCGGCGACCAGCAATCACAGGGGAAGAAGAACACCGCGTTGCTAATACCCCCGACGATGACCGTTACATGATGTTGTCGCGTATGCTTAATCAACGTTTGAGTGAGCTTAAAGCAGGAAAGTAATTTCGTGAACTATGAACAAACGCGAAAGACTAGAGAAGTCGTTCGCTGGTGAAGCCACTGATCGTCTTCCGGTGGCCTTATGGCGACATTGGCCGGGTGACGATCAGCGTGCAGCAGATTTAGCACGTTCGACCATCGAATTTCAGCAAACATACAATTGGGATTTCGTTAAGGTTACGCCAGCAGAAAGTTACGCGGTTTCGGATTATGGTTTACAGGATGAGTGGCAAGGCAATATAGAAGGCACAAGAACGTGCGTCAAGCGAGTCGTCACACGGTCACTTGATTGGACAAATTTGCGCCCGCTTGATCCCACACGAGGCAGTCTAGGCCGCCAACTGGAAACGCTGAGCTTGGTTACTGATGGGTTACGCAATGACGATACCCCCATCATACAAACCGTATACAGTCCATTAACGCAGGCAGCGATGATTTCTGGACGCGATATGCTAATTCGGCACATCCGAACCAGCCCTGACCGTGTACAAACTGGTTTGAACGCGATTACTGAAACAACCTTACGATTTTTAGACGCAATAAAACGATTTCCCGTATCCGGCATCTATTATGGCTCAAGCGAAGCAAGCTATGATGTACTTACCGAAGAGGAATACCGGATTTTCGGATTACCTTACGACCGTAAAATACTTGAGGCGCTGCAAGATAAGTGGTGGTTAAACGTGCTACATCTCAACGGGGAAGCGCCTATGTTCAGGCTGTGCAGCCAACTGCCTGTGCAGGTCGTCAACTGGCGTGACCAAGACACTGAACCCGATTTGGCGCAGGCTAAATTACAATTCAACAATGCGGTTTGTGGGGGGTTATCACATACGCAAAATATGCATTATGGTACACCGGGGAGCATAAGAGAACAGATACGATCGGCGATGGCACAAGCCAATAATCGCCGTTTGATTTTGTCGACTGGGAGCGCTCTTATGGCTACAACACCGCTTTCCAACATTCGCGCAGTACAGGACGCAGTTCAAGGAACACAGCACTAATATGCCACTCCGTGTCATCGCAGGCAGTGCCAAGGGGCGCAAACTGAAACTGGTTCCGGGTGATACTACGCGCCCTATTATGGACAGAGTGAAAGAGGCACTTTTTAACATTATTGGGAGGAATATTTACGACGCTGTGTTCCTCGACTTGTTTGCTGGTACAGGCAGTGTGGGTATTGAGGCGTTGAGCCGGGGGGCTGCCAAAGCTGTATTTTTAGACCTCGAACCCAAAGCCATTAGGACCATTCAGGATAATCTAACTGCAGCTAAACTTGCAGAAAAAGCAATCGTTCAGCGAGCAGATGCGCTTAAATGGGTGGCTCAAGCGCCTACTGAAGATTATAGTTTTGTCTATATCGCTCCCCCCCAATATAAGAGTTTGTGGTTGGATGCGTTAAAGATATTGGACACAAATGAAGCGTGGATGAAAAACACAGCGACACAATTCATCGCTCAGATTGATCCAAAAGAAGAAGTGACGTTTGAGTTCAAGCATTTGCAGGCAACGGATCGACGGAAATACGGGAATACTTTACTGTGGTTTTTCGCCAGTAAGGGCGTGGCTGATGATAAAACTGTAGAGGGTAGAAAAAGATGATTGATTTTGATCAGCTTGAGAAAATTGCTTCTGAACTTATTCGCACTTTTGAAATTGAAGATCCGCCCGTTCCCATTGAAATTATGTTGCAGCGCCCCAAATCTGATATGTGGGAAGATGTCGACATGTCAAACATGTCTGTTGGCTTTCTGAAGACAGGCGGGCATTATTCACCACGTATGTCTTTAGTACGGATGTTGGCACGTCACACCATTCAATGTGAATGGGGAGAGAAACGTGGTTTACCTGCTATCATGAAACAGGGCAAAAACGAGGAAGTTGTAAAAATTTTTGCTCGAATGCTGGTAATGCCCATTGAAATGATTAAAGCGCTCAGCGAAGGTGCGCGGACCCCTGTCACAATGAGTATGCATTTTGAAGTACCGGAAGAAGAGGCGCAACTACGCTTAGGTGAGGTGATGGGAAAACTCTAACCTTTGCTACGCAGATAGGTTTCGGCATAGGCTAATGCAGTGTCCCTATTTTGGACTTCGCCCGTTACTTGCGCGATACGAATCTGCTCCAAAAGCTCCCCAAGAATAGGACCGGGTTTGAGTTGCAGCGTTTCCATCAATAAATTACCATCCACAAGAGCAGGTGGCGACACGATTTGTTCACGCTTGTCGTACCATGCCTCCAACAATACACGAACACGGTCAACCAACATTAACCACTCGTTTTGCTTCAAACGTGTCCCATGAGTCGCCAAATAATCAGCCAAGGTCATAAGACACACATCTACCCCTGCTTCGTTCAATTTGCGCCAAAAATGATAGATTGACAGCGGCGTTGTATCTTCGAGCGTGTAAACGAGGCGTTGATAACGAATGATCGTAATGAGGCGAGATTTTTCGGCAACACTCAGTCGAAGACCGTCAGCACGAACACCTGAGTATGCTGCACCTTTCGCCGGATGGTTTTCGGATTCGTCTACATTACCAGAATTGTAAAGCAAGGCTGCCAACATCAATAAGGCAGGATGAGTACGACCATTTGGCCAGACGGTGCCAAGATGCGTCAGCAAGCGACTGCGGAAGCGGTCAAGTTGAATTGCTAGCATACCCAAACCAAAAGAGGCTGCTGTTTGGTCTGTGCGGGTATAACTGAAGACATTCAAAATGCTCGTTAAATTCTCGATCAGCATCAGGGTATGCTGCCACGCATTTTGTACGTAGGTATCCGATTCCGATACGTTGTGTAAGGGGACAACTTCGGGAATGACTATCTCAAGTAGGCCGAGTTTATCCGCAATGCGAATGGCTGCTACAGGGCGAGGCACTGATAACAGTTTGAACCATTCGTCACGCACACGTTCCGGAGAAGATTCACTTAACTGGTCAACTACAGATTTTATTGCGCGTAAAGTCTCAGTTTCGATATGCATGCTGAGTTGACTGCTCTGACGTACAGCTCGTAAAGCGCGAATAGGATCGTCAGACAATGCATGTTCGCTGCACTGCCGCAGGAGATGTTTCTTAATATCGGATTCGCCGTCCAGCGGATCCAGCAATAAGCTCAAATCGCCTTTGAGATCAACCGCCATTGCATTGAGCGTAAAATCACGATCGGTGAGGTCATGCATTAGCGATGAACCGCGATAATGGGCAACATCGATTACAACCTGCCCCTTAGGAAGATTTAGCAATGCCCTCCCGACATCCCGATCCGCATCCAAAATAAAGAAATCACCTTTAAAATGATTAGCAATTTGCCGCGCTAGTTTGGTTGCCTGACCAGAAGTTGCCAGATCTATATCGTGAAGCGGACGATGCAACAATGCGTCACGAACAGCACCGCCAACAATACAAATTCCATCGGGACTCTCTGCCAGAAATTCCTGGAGATCGACTATTATGTCAGGCCAAATCAAGGGACGATGAGGTTGACGCGGAACAATCGCCATCATTTCGGTAAAGCTTCCAAGTTGACGACACCTACAAAGCGTAAGTTACGGAACTTTTCATCCAAATCTAGACCATAGCCAAAGACAAATTTATTTTCGATTTCAAAACCCACATAATCAATTGGAATGTCCACACGCCGGCGAGATGGCTTATTGAGCAATGTGCAAAGCTTTAGACTAGCAGGATGACGAGCCAGCATAACATCCATTACAAAGCGCAGGGTTTCACCACTATCAATAATATCTTCCACAATTAAGACGTGACGACCTGTGACATTCGAGCCTAAGTCCATGTCAATACGCACATTACCGCTCGATTCGCGCACACCTTTGCCATAACTTGAAACAGCAAGAAAATCAATTTCGTGCGGAACCTCAATATGACGGCTGAGATCAACCAGAAACATGACACCACCCTTAAGGATGCAGATCAATATCAGATCATCATTTTCGCCGTAATCGGCCGATATTTTCGTACCGAGTTCAACAACCCGTTTTTGCAGGGTTTCTTCATCAATCAATATTTCTTGTAGATACTTGTCATAAGCTGGCATGGGTTTTCCTTAGTATGTGATGCGAGGATTATAGCACTAAGTACGGGAGCTACTCAAAGGAAATGGTATGGTTCAAATTATGAGAGATGGGTTACTAGTCTAAGTTAGAAAAGGCATTAAGGGTTTTTTTGAATAACGTGTGGTCTATAATGAAAAATGCGAAGTACGTTCGGGAAAGATTAATTTATGCAAGTAACATCGGCGGAACAAAATCGCATACAATCTGCAAAACCACGCCAAAGTGTTCAAGTTTTCATCAAAAACGAGATTCTTCTAGAAGGCCCTATCGGAACCAACATCGAGTCATTTCTACTAGAAGCCAGCAAACTGGACAACTCAATTGATGCAGAATTACTGATGGGCGGAATCGTCGACGGTAGACTGCGGGAATTAGCGTATCCAATTACAAAAGATGTCATTCTAGAACCTGTATTGCTTACAAGCAGCGATGGTGGGCGGATTTATCGCCGTTCGTTGGTGATGTTGTTGGCAACAGCAGTAGATGAACTCTGGCAAGGTACGCAAGTCAGTGTAAGTTATGCCATCCCCGAGGGTGGTTTTTACTGTCGAATGATTGACCGACCACAACTGACTGAAACCGAGCTAAATCAACTCGAAATACAAATGCGTAATATCGTCAAAAGCGACGATCCCATTACAAAGCGAGTTGCAGGACGGGATGAAGCCGCTGCCCTATTTGCCACTCGCGAAGAAAACGGCAAAGTACGGTTACTTGAACAAAGAACACGCAGCGACTTAACGTTATATAACCTGCGCGGGCGTGAAGATTATTACTATGGATATATGCTCCCATCTACGCGCTACTTAAGCATTTTTCGCCTAATTTGGACGGAAAGTGGCTTTATTCTGCAATACCCGCGCAAAGAAAATCCTAGCGAACTACCCCCCATTGAGGCGGTTGGCAAATTGGTACAGGTATTCGAGCAGGCGGACAGTTGGTTGGCTCGTTTAGGGGTGGAAGATATCGGACGCCTCAACCAGATTGTGCGTGATAACCGCGCGCAAGAACTTATACTGGTAGCTGAAGCCCTTCACGAACAACTCATCGCTCACATCGCACATGAGATATGGGATCGTCACGAAAACCAAGGTACACAGCTGATACTCATTGCTGGCCCTTCATCTTCTGGAAAGACTACATTTTCCAAGCGATTGGCAATTCAGTTGTTGGCTCACGGCTTACAACCCTTTACAGTCGAGATGGATATGTATTTTGTCGACCGTGAATTGACACCGCGTGATGCAAAAGGCGATTATGATTTCGAAGCGCTGCAAGCCATCAATTTACCGACGTTTAATCAGCATCTGCTCCAGTTGATGGCAGGCGAAGAAACGCGCCTTTCACATTTCGATTTCATCAAGGGTAAAAGCAGCGAGGGTGTTACAGCGAAATTAAGACCAAACCAGATCATCATTGTTGAAGGCATTCATGGACTTAATCCCGGTCTTGTACCAGACATTCCATCTGAAAAGATTTATCGGATTTATGCATCTGCACTCACACAACTCAATACGGACATTCATAATCGAATTTCTACCACTGATGTGCGATTGATGCGGCGCATCGTCAGAGATGCACAACATCGCGGTTACAGTGCCACAGATACCTTACTTCGGTGGCCAAGCGTACGACGCGGCGAAAAACAGAATATTTTCCCCTATCAAGAAAATGCTCACGCTATATTTAATTCAGCACTAGTCTATGAATTAGCAGCCCTGCGCCCATTGGCTGAACCCTTGCTGCTACAAGTCGAACCGGGAACACATCCACATATTGAAGCTAACCGCTTACTATCGTTTTTGCGCTGGGTGCAGCCACTTTCACCCACGCAAGAAGCGATGATTCCTGACACGTCATTATTGCGAGAATTTATTGGCGGTTCGATTTTGGACGATTACCTGCCCGGTGGCATTCATAAAGGTTAAGAGTTCCCTTGTGCAAATGCCTATACATTTGCTTGACGCTTTTGAAAGAGCCGAAGTAGGATGCAAAAGAGCGATATGAGAAAGTATCAGGCAACATAATTATGATTGAAGTCCAAAACCTGACGAAGCGATATAACAATTTTCTAGCCGTTGACAACATTTCTTTTACAGCAAAAACGGGCGAGGTTGTCGGATTACTTGGGCCAAACGGCGCGGGTAAAACCACGACGATGCGAATGCTGACGGGATTCATGCCGCCGACAGAGGGCAGCGCCAAAATTGCAGGATTTGATGTCACCCAAGACTCGATAGAGGTTCGTAAACGTGTGGGTTATTTACCGGAACGGGTTCCCATATATCCGGATATGACTGTTCAAGGTTATATTGCTTTCTGGGCGAGGTTACGCGGGATCCGTAATCCTAAAAAACAAGTTGACCATGTATTAGAAACTGTTAACCTTTCAGACAGACGCAATACGCTGGTTCGCAATCTTTCAAAGGGTATGCGGCAGCGCCTCGGTTTGGCTCAAGCACTCGTCCATGATCCTGAAGTAGTTATTCTGGATGAACCGACCATCGGCATTGACCCGCAGCAAGTAATTGAAGTTCGTGAGAGTGTGCGCCAATTAGGCAAGAAACACACGGTACTTTTTAGTACGCATATTCTTTCGGAAGCGGAACAAGTCTGTGATCGTGTGATTATCATCAACAGAGGACACATTGTGGCGCAAGGCGCACCTGCAACCCTTCGTAAGCAAATCCAGCAGGGTGATCACTTGTATGCCCAAATTGGTGGCGCAAACGCGGCGGCAGCCAGTAAATTACTATCAGCAATGCCCGGTGTTGAAGGCATTACTTCACAGGGTGCTGGTTACATTATTCGTGTAAAAGCTGGAAAAGATGTACGTGGGGATGTGGCGCAAAAGGTAGTTGAGGGTGGATACCGATTATTGGAATTACGCCCTGTAGCAATGACGTTAGAGGAAATGTTCCTCGATGTGGTAGGCAAAGAGTAAAACATATGACCGGAACTTGGACAATTTTCAGACGCGAGATGGAACAATACTTCACCTCGCCTATATCTTATGTTATCGCGGGTGCGCTGCTCATACTGACAGGATTGTACTTTAACGGTGATGTGGCATTTAGCCTCACAATAAAACCGATTAATCCGTCATTAATTCCAGATTTTATGGCTACTGCAATGATTTTCTTTGGACCGTTGTTGACGATGCGGATGCTTGCAGAAGAACAGCGCGAAGGCACGATGGAACTCTTACTGACTTCGCCTGTAAATGACAACGCGATTGTCATCGGCAAATTCCTAAGCGCGTGGTTGTATTACACAATACTTTTGGCAATTACTTTCAGCTACCAAATCATCGTGGCGCGCATTTCAAACCCGGATATGTCACATACAATCTGTGCTTATATTGGTATTTGGCTCTATGGAGGAGCTTCACTTGCAATAGGATTGATGTTTTCTGCACTGACAGAAAACCAAATCGTCGCCGCTTTCTTGAGTATCGCAACTTTGACCCTTTTATATCTAGGGGATGTGGCTGGGCAGATTGTCACTAATCTTGATTTAGCCCGTGCTATTCGCCAGCTCTCGTTGGCTGCACATTACAGCAACTCCTTTGCGTTTGGTATTGTTCGCGCAGAGGATATGGCCTATTTTGCGGGCATAATCGCCATTATGCTTTTCATTGCTGTCCGCGTTGTCGAATCTCACAGGTGGCGTTAAGTCATGCAAAACGAAAATATAGTTGTCACGCGCGGTCAAATTGGTCAGTGGGCCAGTATCATTGGTGGTGTTGCCCTGCTCATGGGCATCATCGGACTCATCTGGCAAGGTGGATTAACTGATATTGTTAAGGTGGCATTGGCGATTGGCGCAATCGGTATTGTGGTATGGGCAGCAATGTCCCCACGAGAATTCCGTGCCTTCGTCAGCGGGCGACAGGCACGCTATAGTACATCAGCTGTTTTTGGGGCACTGTTGTTAATTGGCATCGTTGTGCTTGTTTATGTGGTCTTGCAACGGGCTGTCATTGTGCTCGATATGACTCAAGGACAGCGCTACAGCATTAGTGATGAAACGCGCAATATTCTGCGGCAAATTTCTCGTCCAATTCAAATTACAGGATTCTATAGCCCCCGCACATTATCAGAGCGGGAAATTGATGATCAATTTTTCCGTTTATATGAAGAAGGCGCTAACGGAAAAATTACGCGCAACTACATTGACCCCGATGAACAACCAGCAATGGCGCAGAAATTCGGTGTTACCAATGATGGTCAAGTATTTTTATCGTATTTGAATACTGACGGTTCGGTAGATTTTAACACCATCTCGCGATTGCCCCGTTCTGAAAGCCAAGAACGTGATATGACAGAAGCTATTTCACGACTGCTCATTTCAGGTACATTAACCGTTTATTTTGATCAAAGCCATTCAGAACGTGATCCTTTGAGCGCAGAACCGCAAGGTTTATCTGGCATTAACAATGGTATTCGAGAAAGCGGACTTATCACCTACCCCATTAGCATTTCAGATTTAGCAGCTAGCGGAGGAAATATCCCTGAAACAGCGTCGGCGGTTGTTTTGGCGCGACCAACAACCGACTTTTCAGAGGCTGAAATTGGGGTCATTGATCGCTACCTGCAAAAAGGTGGTGCGTTGTTCATCATGGCGGATGTACTATTCAATCAAGATGCATTTTTACGCTACGATGGATTATTCAACCACTATCTTTGGGAACATTTTGGTATACGCGCTTTAGATGCGGCAGTTGTGGATGAAGCCTCACACGGGCAAACATTGCTGGATATTGTGAGTGCTGCAATTTACCCTGAAAATGATATTGCCCGACGGCTAGATCAACAGAATTCTCCTACCCTCTTTAAGATTGCGCGTCCGGTTGAGGTTAGTACAACTCCGGCGGAAAACGTGCCCAATGGCAAGGTCATTATGTCATCGCCCCAAAGTTATGGTGAAACTGATCTCAAAACGTTGGGCGAAACAGAAACTTATAAATTTGACCAAGGAGTAGATATTCCCGGCCCATTATCGACAGTAGCATGGTCATATAATCGCGTTACTGGCGCAAAGGTCTTACTGATTGGCGATAGTGATTTTGCTACCAACAGTTTGGTTCAAACTGGCGGCAACGGTATTCTATTTACAGATGGCCTATCGTGGCTGACAGGTTTTAGCGACCGGATTAACTTTGCTCCACAAGCCTATGGATCAGGGAGTCCTGTGATCTTCGTGGATGGGCAAACATTGGATGTAATTTCCTTCATCACGGTCATTTTACTACCGGGTTTGGTTTTCGCAATTGGTCTTGGAATTTGGATACGGCGGGTACGTGCATGAATAGACGGTCACTAGTCATACTGCTCATCGCATTTGTTGCGCTGATTGTGATTGCTCTCGCCCAAACACGCCCTTCATCAGCACCCGGCAGCGAAGCTACTCTTGATCCATCAATACAACCAACAATCAATGTGGCACAAGTCCTGAGCGCTTACACATTTATGGGTCAAACTTTGGGCATGAATCTAGATGATGTTACGGCTGTTCGACTACGTGACCCTGTCACCAAGAATATGTTTACGCTAAGCCGTGACAGTAGCGGAAGTTGGACTGCACCTGATAATCCCGGTAAATTGGATTTGGAAGCAGCAACAAACATTGCAAAAACGGTTGTACTGCTACCCTATGAAAGTACAATTGAAGTTAAGCCGGATACTCTCTTATCTGATTTTGGTTTTAGACCAGACGGAGTTTTTTCAATTGAAATTCTGCTGCGTGATGGCATAACTCACGCCATTAGTATTGGCGATTTGAATTCTTCGGGTGTTAGCTATTATGGGTTAGTGGACGACAAAAAAGTAATATATGTCATGGAAAGACGCGCAATTGATTACCTTTGGGTTCAGTTAAGGAAGCCCCCGGTAACATAATACTGTGTTGCCTGATCTATTAATTTAGAGGATATTTCAAGCAAGAAAGGCATTCCATAGGATTGTTATGGAATGCTTTCTCTGACCTGTACTCCGCGCAAGTAATGACTGAACTTGAAAAGTGTAAGAATCTCTCTAAACAACGCATCCTCATATCAATCATCGAGTTGGAAGTTAATTACAAACCATTCGATTTTTAGAGGCAATTGAGTCTACGAGACCCTATTCAACAGGCTGATTGTTAGAGATTATAGAGAATTTCAAATTTCTCCATTAATTTATGTGAATCGTGAATAACAGGCGTAATATGGTGAATTAATTAGCATTAACTTGACAAGTTCATGAAACCTCGTTAATGTATCAAATACGCTAGTGCAGTCATTGTGGAGTAACAATTCGCGAGAATCCACCGAAGACCTCGCCACACCACCGACCGGACTAATTTTCGTCGTCAATCTAAATACAAGGTATACTTAGGAGAAAGCTAATCCTTGCTGAATATTCAGCAAGGGTAGGTTAAACAGCGTATGTTGATGGTAATGGAACAAGATAAACGAGAGCAGATTCGCGCTCAACTGATTCAAAAATCGCAAAGTCATGGTGTCGTCACCTATGATGATATTTTGGCTTTGCTCCCGGAAGCTGAACGTGATATAGGCTTACTGGATGAAGTTATGGAACAATTGATGGATGCAGGTGTTGAAGTAGTAGCTAGCTCACAGATGGATGTTAATCTCCCCGACGATCTGGACCATCCTCCTCAAGACGAAATCATGATGGAGATGGACGAGGATATGGAGTTTGCTATGAGCGCGATTGTTAATGACCTGACAGCCGATGCAGGTTATCAGCAAGCGCTGGATACTGATGACGTAGTCGGATTATACCTGAAGGAAGCGGGACGTGTTCCGCTGCTAACAGCAGAGGAAGAAGTTTCTCTGGCAAAGCGTATGGAATCCGCAGAACTGGCAACCGAACAGCTTGAAGAGCTGGGTGAAGATTTGCCAATGGATGATGTGTACACCTTGCGTGAACTGATTGCTGATGGCGAAGTCGCACAGGAACATCTCATACGTGCGAATGCCCGTCTGGTGATTAGTGTTGCCAAGAAATATATTGGGCGCGGTGTGCCATTCCTTGATTTGATTCAGGAAGGGAACATCGGGCTAATACGCGCCACGAACAAGTTCGAATATCAACGTGGGCATAAGTTCAGCACTTACGCCACATGGTGGATTCGTCAAGCCGTGAGCCGCGCAGTGGCTGATCAAGGACGTACTATTCGTGTTCCAGTTCATATGGGTGACCAGTTGAACCGGATGCGTCGGGTCCAGTTGAATTTAATTCAGGAACTTGGTCGCGAACCATCAATTGATGAACTAGCAGTCGGCATGGAAACTACTCCTGACAAAATTGAAACCTTGTTGGAAATCGCGCGTCACCCGGTGAGTCTTGAGACACCAATTGATGAAGAAGGCGACTCAACATTTGGCGATTTTGTTGAAGATGTTAGCAGTCCTGCCCCAACGGAGGAAGTAGCTACCCATCTGCTGCATGAGCAATTGGAAAAAGCTTTAGGGCGCTTACCTATCCGCGAAGCACAAATCCTCAAACTGCGTTATGGCTTGGAAGACGGTCGCGTCTACACTTTGGAAGAAGTCGGACAGACGATCGGTGTTACCCGTGAACGGGTACGCCAACTTGAAGCACAAGCGCTCAACCGTCTGCGGCAGTCGTCCGCACATGTTATTCTCCGGGATTACCTGTACGAGGAGTAGGCTGTGCCTGCTAAAGGTTCACGAGGCCCTTGGCTTTGGCCTCTGTTGATCGCTGTATTTGGTGTTGTGCTACTCCTCAACAACTTTTTATTGCTGGGTGATTTTAATGCAATGAGTCTCTGGCCGCTGGCGCTAGTCGTCATCGGCGCAGTGATTCTTGTACGGGGTGATGTTCTACCAAGTACAGACGGTAGAACCTTTGGTATCACCCGTGGTAGCGTCGAGTCGGCGACTCTAGAAATTAGTGCTGCTGAAATCGACGTGCAGGCGCGAGGCTTGCAACAAGAGGGTCGCCTAATTGCAGGGCAATATGCATTGGGCTCTCGTCCAGCTATGCGCGTTAGTGATACGCATACGCATTTGGTTATGAATCGCGCCGCTACTCCATGGTTTTCATTAAGTAATTGGGAACTTGGATTGGCGCGTGACTTACCGTGGGAATTATTTGTTAGCACACACCTTGGTCAAATTAATCTTGATTTAGCTGATGTGATTGTCAAACAAGCGGTTCTCGCTTCCGGGACAGGAGATATACGCGTTATCGCTCCACCTGAAGCGCTGCAAACACTGCAAATTCGCTCGACACTTGGTAATATCCATCTGATCACCCCAGTTGGATACCGAACCCGCGTCACAGTACAACACGGGCGTTTCTTTGGTGTACATGCCGATGAAAACCGCTATGAGCAGTTTGAAGACCAGACCTTTGTAGCGCTCGATCCGCATGAAGGCGCACCACTTGTAGAAATTTTCCTGAGTGGTACTTTTGGTGATACTTACCTGACTTGAAAAGCAAACGATGACCACTTCGCTAAGTTTCCTTATTCGTGATGGTTTGGAAAGCGATATTCCAACTTGTCTACAATTGGATCATCATTATCAAACAGATCTCGTTTGGCAGATGACAATTGATGAAAAGCCGGGACAGTGGCAAATTGGATTCCTCAACCAGCATTTGCCCCGCACACTTGAAACTGAATATAAGTCAAGCGAGGAACGATTGCGACTGGCCTTGCCCGTTGACCAGTGTTTTTTGGTAGCTGTTACACGTGATACTAACGAGCCCCTCGGTTATCTTTCCATGCGGAACGAGCCAGTATTTGGTATAGCACGAATTCATGATTTGGTAGTTTCACTTCCCTTTCGTCGCCAACGCATCGGAACAAGATTACTGACGATTGCCCGCCAATGGGCTCATGAACATAATCTCAATAGACTTGTTATGGAAGCTGCAACCCAAAACTTCCCCGGTATACTTTTTGCCCAACAAAGTGGATTTAGTTTTTGTGGATATAACGATCATTATTTCCCCAACGAGGACATTGCGGTATTCTTCAGTCAATCACTGACCTAGACAGGGAATTGACATGGATGATTTGCTCAGTACGCTGCTCAATTCCGTAAATGAAACGCTGACAACTGCCATCGTTGTCCTGACAGGCTCTATGCTGCTCTACAACTTGAGCCGTAACCTCCGCAACCGGGTCGCCCGCACTTCCGGTATTGTACTGTTATGCGTCACAATTGTATCGATGTGTGACGTGCTGATTTCGCTGGGACCAAGCCAGACTACGCTCGAAAATATCGTGCGTGCCCAATGGATTGGGATCGCTTTTATTCCAGCTGCGACATTTCACCTATCAGATGCTTTACTGGCGACAACTGGTTTAACATCCAGAGGTCGCAGACGAAGAGTAACTCGCTTACTGTATTTCATTAGTGCCTTATTTGTCATTGCAGCCGCATTCACCGACATTTTAATCACTCCGGCAATTCGAGGAACAGAACTCGTCAACATAACGAGTGGTACTCTATTTATCGTTTATATTGCCTTCTTTTCCGCAGCAGTAGCTACGGCATTTATTAATGTTCAACGCGCACGGCAACGATGCCTAACTCGTGATACCCGCCGCAGAATGGGCTATCTCCAATTCGCAATGCTTACACCCGCGTTTGGGGTTTTCCCCTACTCAGTTCTATTGGGTATCAGCGAAACCGGTTCAGTCGGAATGCTGATACTGGTGAATATAGCTAATGCAGCATTGATTATGATGCTGCTGTTTTTGTCGTACCCCTTGTCATTTTTTGGCAGTACACAACCTGACCGCGTTGTTAAAACTGATCTCTTGCGCTTTATGCTCCGTGGGCCGGCAACCGGATTACTGGCATTAGCTGTTATTCTGGTGATTGCTCCTGCTACACGTGTTTTAGGACTTCCCAGCAATAACTTCATACAATTTGCTGTTGTTACGGTTGTATTATTCTGGCAGTGGTTTGTGGCGCTCATCCTCCCGATCATTGAAAAACGACTAATTTATTCTGATGAAGACGATGACCAATTGGAAAAACTACAAACCTTGAGTGAGCGGTTACTCACTCGCTCAGACTTAATGCAGTTATTGGATGCCATTCTCTCCTCAACGTGTGACTATCTACAAGTCAATACAGCTTTTGTTATTTCACTGGAAGCAACTGAGGTTGAAACAGTTTCCGCGGTTGGGCCTCTACAACCAGAATCAGACTGGCTAACTGAAGAGGCAACCACATTACGAGAAATGCTGGCTCAAAATGAAAATGATGATATTCAAACTCTGCGACAGTGGCATTCGTATTGGGTTGCCCCCTTGTATAGTAGGCGCAGTACCGACGACAGTGGCGAACAAAGGCTCATCGGTATTCTTGGATTACAAGCCAGATCAGTTTCAGTTGATTTAACAAAGGATGAGTGGTCAGTCCTGCTCAGAGAAACAAAACGAGCGGCTGAAACGCTTGATGATTTGCGGCTACAATCCGAAATTTATGCAGCACTAGAAGGCTTGCTCCCACAAATTACGATCACCCGCACTCGAGCCGCTAACGTGGAATATCGACCGGGCCGGAATCCTAATAAAGATACGAGTTCAGACGGAATTGACAAGGAACAATTCAACGAACAGGTCAAAGCAGCATTGAAACATTACTGGGGCGGTCCCGGTCTGACAAGCAGCGGATTACAAGAACTCAAAATTGTTCGCGATGCTTTACACGAAAACGGAGATAATCCCACACGTGCATTACGGAGTGTCATTCAAAAGGCTATTGAACACCAACGTCCAGTTGGGGAACGGAAATTCCTCAGCCCGGAATGGTTGGTTTATAACATCCTTGAAGAACGGTTTATCGAACGACATAAAGTGCGCGACGCCGCTAACAAACTTGCACTGAGCGAACCCGACTTTTATCGCAAGCAGAATGTGGCGATTATGGCAGTTGCGAATACCCTCTTAGAAATGGAACTTATTGGAGATAGTCATCAATCTTCGGCGTAATCTCTGATATTGATTTTGCAAGTCACACCTTCCCGAAATATAATGAATGATGGGAAGTGAGTAGGGTCACTAATAAACCACATTTATAGTTTATAGACACATGGGAGATGTGGTACCTATGTGTTGTTTTTTATTGCCGAGGGAACTTGATGTCTACAAATATGCAACGATGGGACCAAACACCGCCACCTTTAGATGAAGGCTATTGGTCAGCTTTATTGCACGAAGGAGAATTCACCGAATCAAGCCCGGAAGAACCTGAAATCATTGAGGATATTAACCCTGAAGAGATAGTGGATGAAATGCAACCACTACCCAATCCTCAGTCGACGGTGGTGCTTGAGGATTGGCGCGACATTGAAGAAACTATGAATAACGATGAAGTTATTGAACTTCATGTTATCGGCTATAACAGGGGTGGTATTTTGGTTGAATGGCGGTCGTTACATGGTTTTGTACCAGCCAGCCAATTAACCGATTTTCCAGCAACTGCCAACAGCACAATACGTAGAAAATCATTAACAGAACTGATCGGCAAAACACTCAAACTGCGCGTTATTGAATTGAACCGTGAACAAAATCGGCTGATTTTATCGGAACGAGCGGCTCAGGTGCAGGCAGGTGAACGGGCAGGCATCTTGCAACGTTTGCAACCGGGAGATTCGGTAAATGGGACGATTACCAATTTATGCGATTTCGGTGCATTCGTCGATTTGGGTGGTTTGGAAGGGCTCATACACATTAGTGAGTTGAGTTGGGGGCGTGTTGGACATCCTGCTGACATACTCCAACGTGGACAAAATGTTCATGTACATGTATTGGAAATTGAACGGCAAGCGGGACGAATAGCGCTAAGTCTTAAACGTTTGCATCCTGATCCTTGGGCTACTGTGAGTGAACGATACCAAATTGGGCAGATTGTTGAAGGCACTGTAACCAATGTGGTGGATTTTGGTGCGTTCGCTTGCATCGAAGATGGACTAGAGGGATTAATCCATGTGTCGGAACTGGCTGAAGGTCATTTTCTCCATCCACGAAATGTAGTCTGTGAAGGTCAAAAAGTGACCGCACGTGTACTGAGTATCGACAGTCGTGCCCGACGTTTAGGGTTAAGTTTACGGGTTACTTCTTAAATTTACGTTTCCGAAATTATTGAGGTCAGGTTGCCATGCACCTGACCTTTTTATTTTAATTAAATAGGCAGTCAACCAAAAGACGACTATAATGGGATTTGAATGTCATCAGATTAATGAGGTTTCAAGGATAATTGGCACAACAGAAACCAACTGGCAATAGACCGGCGGCTAAAAATGGTGGTAACAAACCAATAAATACGGCTCCGCTCCCCCGCAAACCAGTTGAACGATACACCGTAAAACAAGAATTCTGGGATTCATTGCTGAACAGTCTTCCACCTTGGGGAGATGAAATTGCGGCGATCGTGCTGGTGGTTTTTGGGATTGTATCGTTCTTATCACTGTTAAATGTTTCAGCGGATGCAACAATCTCGGTAGCTTGGTCGAATGCCCTGCGTTCACTGTTTGGATATGGGAGTGTAATAGTTTCGGCAGGGATATTGGCTCTAGGTATCGTTATGTTACTGCCAAAGATGGGCGTAGTGGTCAAATTGGGCACACGCCGCATTCTGGCGCTTGAACTGGCATTTTTAGCAGCACTGGCTCTTTTGCATCTGCTGAGTGGAGATACTGAGTTAAAGGCGCTCGCACGTGCTGGTGAAGGTGGCGGGTATGTAGGCTGGGGATTGAGCGTTGTTATTGTCAGTCTATTTGGCTCTATTCCAGCTATTCTATTTTATGCAGCGACTTTTATCATCAGCTTAGGCGTGGTATTGGGTCTGCGTATTTCTAACCTAAAGGCTTGGCTAGATAAGAATAGCCAACGCCTCGGTACAGCGGGACAGCAATTACAAACACAAGCCAATGACATTTTAACGAAACGCGCTAATCGTCCTCAATCAGCACCCGCTATGAACATGACTCCGCCAACAATTGGGCTACCAATCGACAATCCAACCTCAAAACGCACCACACAGAATGTCTTACGTATCCGGCCTGATATGGATAGTATTCCGCCATCTTTACGCCCGGGCGCAGCACCTGCCATCCATGAGACACTATCCAAAGAGTTTGGCTTGAGCGAACCCAGTTTACTTACATTGGATAATCTCAAAGCTAACTTTAACGCAATCGGAACGGTAAAAGGCAAAAAGGGCAAAGAAGGATACCAATTGGTCGAACGACCAGATGGACGCATCAAACGCTTTTTCAATGTTTCCGATATGAAAGAAGCCAAAAAAGCGATCAAGCGAGACAGTGCTCTGCCCTCGTTAGAAATGCTGCGTGATATTGAGCTTACAGTCCCGAGCGAACAAGAAATCAACAATAATGTAGTGCTTATCGAAAATACACTGCTGGAATTTGAAATCGACATTGATGTGGTTGATGTAAAAGTCGGACCAACCGTTACCCAATTCGCGGTCCAACCTTTCCGTGAAACCAATACTGAAGGCGAGACACTGATGCACCGAACACGCATCAATAAAATCGCCGCGCTTGCCAGCGATTTAGCACTTGGACTTTCGGCTAAACGTTTACGCCTCGAAACGCCCGTGCCGGGACAAACTTATGTAGGTATCGAAGTACCTAACCGTAACCCCAGCGTGGTAGCACTGCGTTCGGTTATGGAAAGCAAAGTCATGCAAGAGCAAATGGCAAAAGCCAAATCACCACTTTTTATTCCATTGGGACGGGATGTCTCTGGTGCGCCTGTGGGAGTCGATTTGGCAGCCATGCCCCATGTTCTCATTGCTGGAACAACGGGTTCAGGCAAATCGGTATGTTTAGCAGCACTCGCCACCGCGCTCATATTAAATAACACACCAGATAACGTCAAAATTGTGATGATGGATCCCAAGATGGTGGAGCTCAACCGTTTTAACGGCGTGCCACATCTATTGGGTCCGGTTGAAACCGATCAAGAACGCATTATCGAAGTATTGCAGTGGTGCACGCGAGAAATGGATAGGCGTTACAAATTATTGGAAGAGTACGCCGTCCGCAACATTGATGCTTTTAATGCACGGTTAGGTCGACGACAAAAAGACGAATATATGCCGTACATCGTCATCATGATTGACGAAATCGGTGACCTCATGCTTTCACGTCCAGACGAAACCGAACGAACTGTGACACGACTGGCACAAAAAGCCCGTGCAGCCGGAATGCATCTGGTAATTGCAACGCAGCGCCCTAGTGTAGATGTCATCACAGGGCTAATTAAAGCCAACTTCCCATCACGTATTTCGTTTGCTGTAGCTTCAGGTACGGACTCGCGCGTTATCCTCGACAGTGTAGGTGCAGAAAATCTGCTCGGACGCGGTGATATGCTGTATTTTGCCTCCGATGCAGCCGGGCCCAAGCGTATCCAAGGCTGTTTTGTGTCAGATGATGAAGTGCGTGCTGTAGTCGATTACTGGAAAAATTGGAGCGCCGAACAAGCCGCAAAAGGTAAACTTGAAATTGTCACCAGCGGCCCTTGGGAAAAAGGTATGACACGCCGCGAAGTTTTAGCCGAGACCGACCCTATGCTGGAACAAGCTATCGAACTCGTAATTGCTGAAGGCGAAGCATCTGCCTCGCTCATTCAACGAAAGCTCGGCTTGGGCTATCCACGCGCAGCACGTATTGTTGATTTGATGGCTGAATTGGGCATTATCGGTGAGCCGGAGCAAGGCGCTCGTGGACGTAAGGTTCTCATAAAGAAAGGGCAAGATCCCTTCAAGGCGGAGTTAGAGAAAAGAGCGAAAAGCCGCAGTTAATGTCCGTTAGTGATAAGATTTTGTGCGCTAAATGCAAAATATGCGGCGAAATGTGCACAATCTGCAATACTTCCGCTGAACTGCACGGCGGCAATCTCGGCTACATTCGCCGAATTGACATTTTGTGTCGGCGAGAGGCTCGGTGCTTTCCGCTGAAATAGCACAAATGCAGCGGATTTCTCGGCTAATTCCGCCGCTGTGAAATATGGGTCTGCCGCTGCTGACTTTGCTTTACTTTGGGTGGCTGATTATTGGGGCTAGATAACACGGCATTTCTCTAACTGATTCTATTCAGAATCAAATCTTAGCACACAAGTTCCATCAATGTCAATGCGAAGCCGTTCGGTAGGACTGCACTAAACGGTGGATAAAATCGACGAAATCAAGTGCGCCATAAATCACAGAAACAAGGTCTCCAATATAGACCTTCATGAACCATTATGATCGGTGAACACGTTCAGTAATTCGGTGAACATGTTCATTTTTACCATTTAATGCGTCAAATTTCTCCCTCAAAAAGCATCCACCACTTAGTGTGGTGCTACCAGCCGTTCGAGTTTTCGGTGGTGGTTCCAAGTAGAGTTGGTAGTGACTCTTTGAGGGAGAAATTCTAGTAGATTTTCATTCACCAACTCAAAAAAGAGCCACTATCGAGTTTTCAAACCTAAGAATTGATTGAGTGCAATATATCTGCTCAAATTTCAATGTGAGGAGAGATTCAAGATAAGGAAAGGTCTCATTTCAAGACCGTTCCTTGATGGCAGCAGAGTTCAAAAGCTAATCAGGAGCGACTAACTCTACAGCAAATACTGTTGGGTAAAAGGCTGCATGAGTTCAGGTGAGTCATTTGAAACTTTATTAACAGCCTTCGAAACCGAATAGGCTTGCAACCCGTTCTCATCGTAGGCTTTCATCAAGCCTTGCAAGACTGGCAGCGGTTCTTCATCCAGAGAGAGCCACAGGGCATAATCGTCAGGATGGATGATTACAGGCATCCGGTGATGATACTGTTGCATGAAAGCATTGGCTTCGGTGGTCAAAACGGTGCAGGTACGGAGTTCGCCACCATCGGGGTCATGCCAGATTTCCCACAAACCAGCCATGCCATACAGCTCATTGTTAGGACGATGCACAAACATCGGTGTCTTTTCTTTACCATGTTCCTGCCACTCGTAAAAGCCATCTGTCGGAATAATACAGCGACGGCGACGGAATGCAGCCCGAAATGCTGGTTTCTCAGCGGCACTTTCCGAGCGGGCATTAATCATTTTGGAAGCCATCGACATATCTTTCGCCCATGACGGAATCAGACCCCATCTGTGATATGTGGCATCAGTGGGGTTCTCATTGGTAATGACCATAACGGGCTGCGTTGGAGCAATATTATAACGCGGTTGCATTTGAGCAGGCGGAGTTGTGAGGTTGAATGCCTGCTGTACGACTTCGGGATTAGCGGTTAATACAAAGCGTCCACACATAGTCCATTCCTATCGTCTGCTATTAACCAAGTGGCGGTTATTATACAGAAATCTTGTTCTGAATTCAACTGTTGATAGAGTGGGGTTGAAGCAAGTTACTTCTTTTTGGGCGCAGACCGTCCCATTTCACTCACCTGCCTGAGCAGTGCCAGAACAGCCAAACCTAGCCCGATAATCTCACCGGTTGAGACGGGATTACGTTGAGTGCCGTTTTGGCGAACATCATCCTCCACTGCGCGAGAATAGAAATAGGCTCCGAGTAAACCAAAAAGCGTTCCAACAATGCCACCAACAATCAGGCGTTGTGGGCGAGCTTTAGGTTCATTTAAAGGTGATATTTCAGTCATGGTGATTTTCTTTCATATCCTTATTGTCATCAGGCAGTTCAAAGATATTCAGTAACCGATCAAGAAATGCAAAGCGCGACGCAGCGTTAACTGTAGCATTATTTACAGTCTCAGCAGCTTTAGAAGTACGATCAGCCACGGATTGCGCAATTTCGTTCACCTTCTCTAGTGGCCGAACAGCCGCACGATTGGCTCGATTCATCAAAACAATGCCTGCAAAAAGCAGTATACAGAAAACGGTCGTGCAAATAAGTGCTGGACAGAAAACTAGCACCATCGCCATCCAATCCGCCAATATGCTAACCTGCAATTGGCTTTGGAGAAGCAAGGTTACAACAATCCCAAGCAGCACTATGAAGACTGTCACCACCAACGGTACAATAAAGTACAATAAAGTTTCACGCCGATGTTGACGAGTTTGTTCCTGTCGGACAGGTGACGGTGTCATACTTTCTCCATATTACAAACATTTGTTGATTGTAGCCGTAGCAAACAAAAACCTCAACAGCCATCAGGTCAATTTATGGACGACAACTTACCTATTAAACAACGCCTATATATCCGTTTTGGCAAATTCGATGCGCTGATTTATACCAGCAATCTGGATGTCGCCAAAACTTGGGAACGGGTACTACGGCGTGCAGATTTGCCCATTCTATACTCACAGGGGTTTAATACGCGTCCACGTATCATCCTTGCTTCAGCTTTACCGCTGGGTATTTCGAGTGAATGCGAAATACTAGATGTTTCTATGCGTGAACCAATTGGCTTAGATGGTTTGGCTGACCGAATACAAGCCACCAGTCCGGCGGGATTACGCATTTATGACATATACGAAGTTCCAGTGCGAAGTGGTACACTGCCAACCCGTGTCCGGAGCAGCGAGTATCGAATACACTTTGAGGATGGCATTGCCCGTGACGATTTACAAGTACGGATTGATAACCTAATTCATTCAGACACCCTGCTCAAAACAAAAGAAGTCAAAGGAAAATCTGTCAGCATTAACGTGCGTCCACTGGTTTATGATTTGCATATTGATGAGACAGGCGATTTGATCGCACATTTGACAGTTGGCGACCGTGGCAATGTGCGGCCTGATGAAATACTAGCCGAAATGGGTTTAACGGATACCGTCGTCAGTATCCACCGCTTTCAACTGCACATTGACCCCGCATAAAACACTTACGACAGAAAGAACATAAAACATGAACGATATGATAACCATAGCACCTGAGGTGCAAGCTGCCCTCAATGACAACAAAGCCGTCGTGGCACTTGAATCCACTTTGATTACACATGGGCTGCCCTACCCAACCAATGTCGAAACTGCGCTGGCAATGGAAGCCGCTGTTCGCAAGAGTGGCGCTGTGCCTGCTACGATTGCCATTCTCAAAGGTAAAATAACGGTAGGTATATCTGCTAGCGAAGTCGAGCGATTGGGTGCGCTACCCTATTCCAGCGTCCGTAAATGCAGCCGCCGTGACTTGCCGATTGCGGTTGGATTAGGCGAAGATGCCGCGACCACTGTAGCTGGAACCATGATTGTCGCACACATGGCAGGTATTCGCATATTTGCGACTGGCGGTATTGGTGGTGTGCATCGCGGCACGCCATTTGATGTATCAGCAGATTTAATTGAACTCGGTCGTACACCTGTTGCAGTAGTTTGCTCAGGAGCAAAATCGATACTCGATTTACCTCTGACGCTTGAAGTGCTTGAGACTCAAGGCGTACCTGTTTTGGGATTTGGCACAAATTCGTTGCCAGCTTTTTATACTCGCAGCAGTGGCTTACCAGTTGATGCCTGTATTGAATCAGCGGAGCAAGCCGCGCAAATTATCGCTGCCGCTCATAAAATTGAAGCCAAGCACGGTATTTTGATTACTGTACCAGTGCCAGAAGCAGACGAATTACCTTCGGTCAGCGCTGAAAAGGCGATCCAACAAGCAACTGACGAAGCATCTTCACAAGGCATACATGGAAAAGCAGTAACGCCATTTGTATTGAACCGTGTGTCCGAACTGACCGAAGGCGAATCACGCCGCGCAAATGTGGCTTTGTTGGTCAATAATGCACGGACGGGCGGACTGATTGCAGTTGCTTTAAGCAAGCTGGGTTAGTAATGGCGAGTTTTCAATCACCGAATCTAGTAGGCATCGGCTCGGTATTTATTGATGACATTGTGCTGCCTAACGGTCAAACCTACATGGCAAGATTAGGCGGCGGTGTAGTCCACGCATTGATGGGTGCTGCCATTTGGAATGAACGCCCCGGAATTGTAGCCACCGTGGGTCAAGGATTGCCTGATGAATCAAACCAAAGACTACATCAGCATCTAGATACACGTGGCCTTGTGCAATTGGCTATTCCGCAAATACGAGCATGGCAGTTGTTTGAAGAAGACGGTACACGGCGCGAGCTTTACCGGATCAAGGAAACCCTGCCATTTATTCGAGGCGCTCAACCAGAACATTTCCCCGAAGATTATGCCCAAAGTCAAGGATATTATCTGCTACAAGGTGTAGATGAAATACGAAGTTGGCGCAGCGCTTTAAACGGTGTGGTGCTATGGGAACCTTTGCAACAGATTATGACTGCCGAAAATGCTACATCCATTAGAGACGTACTTCACGATTGCCATATTGACATCATTTCGCCAAATCTCGTAGAAACACGGGCGATTTATGGCGAACTCTCGCCTGATGAACTAGTAAATGCACTTTTGGTAGATGGCGCTCAAACTGTCGCATTGCGAATGGGAACATTGGGTTCGATTGTCGCAAATAAAGATGGCGAACGTCATCACATTGATGCGGTGTCGATACCTCAAATCATTGATCAAACCGGAGCGGGCAATACCTATTGTGGTGGATTACTCGCAGGGCTTATACAAAAGAAAAGCCTGTACGAAGCAGGCACAATGGCCTCAGTCTCGGCATCCTTTTGTTTAGAGCAAGTGGGCGTTCTCAGCCCTGCACTTGTTCACAAGGCTAATCGTGACTCACGATACAACCAACTTTTATCAGGGGGAGCTATTTCCCGCTCGTAGCGGGTTCACCCTTAGCTTTACCTGTCCAAGTGTGGCGGGTAACAACATGTAAAGTTAATTGTTCCATAGTTGCAAATCGACGTTGGCAATATGGGCAAGTACAAGGCAATACTTGAGTCGTATTTGAGTTTGAGGACGATGGGTTCTTTGAGTTCGACAATTTATTAACTCAATTCTAAATGCATTTTGCCTATATGCATAATTATAAATACCTACTGCGTACAAAAGCTTAAGGTTTTGATTGTATCTGACCAAAACATTACGAATGCCATTATTTTCTTAGTCTGGCAACAAACAAACTAGAGCCGACTGACCTATTTGCCAATAGACCCGTGCATTCATACCTATAAAGCTAGAAATAACTATCTTTTCAGTCGCACTACTTGCAATAGCTCATCTTAAAAAAATTACATATTCATCAAAATTCAATATTAAGGAGAACCACGCCAAATGTCCAAGCCTTTATCACAGCCAATGACCAGCGTCATACTATCATAACTGAGACGAACCATGTCCGGTTGCCGGGTACAGGAACGATAATCCCCCAATTCGATGCGCTCACCTGTTACGGTATCCCACGCAACAACAATGGGTTTTAAAGCAACGTTAACACCTATGATGACATTAGCCGAAGAATTTAGCAAGAGGAATGGTACATATGCCCCTGCTAGCTGTGCGATGACTCGGTCTTTTCCAGTTTCAAAATCGAGTAGGTGCAGCGCTTTTGACTCCCCGTCTCGCCATGCAAAGTAACGACCATCAGTAGTAAGCTGCCCTGCCCCCGGTAATGCGTCAAGTTGACCCGTTGCCGTGACTTCATTGGATTCTAAATTCCAACGTTTGACAAGAAAGTTTTGTGTGATTGTGATAGCAAACGGTGGGTCAATACGTCCTATTCGGAGAAAAGCCTCAGAGTCGTTTTCAGGGCCTGAGGGAAACTCTCGCACTGCGTCCGCCGGAAGAACCGCATTAACACGGAACCCGCTAAACTCTGATGGTTTTAGCTCTTGAACATAACGACTACGGATGTAATCAGAGGGAGACACTTCTAGCCAAGCTAATCCGCTGTCCCAAATTCGCAGCGGCACATCAAGGGTATCAAAACGAAAATACTCCGTTTGATGAAGCTCAAAATCGCGAAAGGCAACATAATAAGCACCACCTTCGGTATGTGCCGAAACAATGACAGGCTTATTCGGTCGGAAAGCAATGTCCTGCACAGAGGTCGATTGATTGTCGCTGCCAGAAACAGAATATTGGTCAACAATGTTTCCCATATCATCGCCAAGGATAATGTGACCCGTTCGATTCATAACAGCTAGACGAGTTGCATCACGGTTGAGTGCAAACCAGCCATTTTCAATTTTGCCGACTTGCTCTTCCCAATATTCAAAATCGATATGGACGACCGAATGCAGTTGACGAATGTTCTCTGCTGTGATAACAGACGAATCTTGTGCCGCTGTGGAATAAGCCAGTGAATAACAAGCTAAAACCAGTACAATAACCCGTGAAATTTTCAAGTGCTTTCTATCCATACAACTTGTCCGCTATAATGCTCCCAAGTGATCATGATGAGGTTTTGTAGTATGCAACCCAAAACGATTGAACAACAACTGAAGCGGATACTTCTAAAAGTCACTAAACCGGGGCGTTATGTCGGTGGTGAGTTTAACAGCATCGTCAAAGATTGGGATAGCATCGACTTCAAAGTGGCATTGGCCTTCCCCGATATTTATGATCTCGCTATGTCCAACCTCGGCATCATGATTCTCTATGAACAAATCAATAACCAACAGGATATGTTAGCAGAGCGCGTCTTCAGTGTTTGGGACGACATGGAAAAGCTGATGCGTGCCAACGACATTCCGTTATATTCACTGGAGAACAAACGATCCATACGCGAATTCGATTTATTGGGTATCAGTTTACCGTATGAGCAATTGTTCACCAATGTGCTAAATATGCTGGACTTGGCAGGTATGCCTGTTCGCAGCGAAGATCGCGACGAAAGTTATCCGTTGGTGATTGCAGGTGGTCATGCCTGCTATAACCCTGAGCCCATGGCCGATTTCATCGATGCGTTTGTCATCGGTGAGGGCGAAGAAATAATCGTTGAAGTGGCGCAAACGATGCAAACGATGCGTGGGCAAAGCCGCTATGACCAACTAAAGGCAATTGCACGGATTCAAGGAATGTACGTCCCGCGCTTTTATGCTGCAACTTATGCTGAAGATGGGGTATTGATTGGCACTGTGCCGAATATGTCCGAAACGCCCAAAAGAGTGTTAAAGCGGATTGTGCCAACACTGCCCAAACCCTTTACCAAATTTCTCATCCCCAACATCGATACGGTGCATAACCGTGCGCCGATTGAGATTATGCGCGGCTGTACGCGCGGCTGCCGTTTCTGCCACGCGGGTATGATTACCCGTCCGGTACGGGAGCGTACGGTAGCCGAAGTGATGGAAGCCATTCAGGAAATCATTACCAGCACAGGTTTCGAAGAGATTAGCTTACTGAGTCTGTCCTCATCCGATTATATCTATGTGCATGAGTTGGCAGATGCGGTTCACGAGAAATATGCTGAATCTGGACTCAGTTTGAGTCTGCCAAGCTTACGGATTGAAAGCACCAGTGCTGATTTACTTGATAAACTCGGTGATACTCGCCGCAGTGGGTTTACCTTCGCGCCAGAGGCCGCTACGGAAAAGATGCGCGACATCATCAATAAATCTGTACCAGACGAACAGGTGTTGGAAGCAGCACGAGCAGTTTATTCGCGCGGTTGGCGCACCATTAAACTGTACTTTATGATCGGTCATCCAGAAGAAACTTTGGAAGACGTGCAGGCCATCGCTAACCTATGCAAAGCTGTGCTGCGTGAGGGTCAGAAGATTATGGGTGGTAAGGCCAACGTCAACGTTGGCGTGAGTACCTTCATCCCCAAACCGCACACACCCTTCCAATGGGTCCCGCAAGATACGCATGACCAAGTGCGACAGAAGCTGCAATTATTGGGAAATCAACTCAGGGGACAAGGCCTTCATCTGCGCTACAACAGCATAGATGACAGCCAATTTGAAGGCATCATGTCACGGGCTGACCGTCGTATGGGGCGTGTCATCCAACGGGCATGGGAAGCAGGTTGCAAATTCGATGCGTGGCAGGAATACCACAACCACGGACTCTGGTTGCAAGCAATGGCTGACGAAGGTTTGTCACCGGAATTTTATACCCATCGCGAACGCGGGTTAGACGAAGTATTCCCGTGGGATCATATTGATGCGGCTGTTCACAAGAAGTTCTTGAAGGACGATTACTTGATGAGTATCAAGGGTGAGACGCGGGTAGACTGCCGTGATAAGTGCTTCGCCTGCGGTATCTTGCCGAAGTTCAAAGAGGCACGTTCACAAACCGATCCGATGGCATGGGAATGCCCGCCTGTCAAACCGATTGGTGAGCGTAAACGTGCTGGTGGCGATAGTGATCGTGTTCCGAACGTGGCACTCTTGGGGTAAATTTCACAGTTGAATTTCAAGATCATTGCTTTGATTATAGCTATTTTATTGATTCTCATTTGTGTAGCATTCATAGTCTCCTCAGTGCTATTAATACAGGAATCATGTGCAAGGGGCATATGTTTATGACTGTGAGGACTGAATGCGAATTCGCGTAGAGGGTCGTAAAGTGCTGAGCGGCACCTATCGCCCAGCGGGTAATACCAACGCTGCGATGGCGTTACTGGCTGCGGCTTTGATGACCGATAAGCCTGTCACGCTGCGTAATGTGCCACGAACACTTAATATGTTAGCGATGTTAGTGGTCGCCGAAAAGTTAGGCGCTAAATTAACTTGGCAGGATGAAAGTACGCTGGTCATTCAAGCCGAGCAAATTACACGCCGAGCTTTAACTTTATCCGAGACAGGGGGGCTGGTTGGTATGATGCTTTATCTACCACCTATCCTCACACGCCGTCAGCATATTCGCATCGAAATTGACTTCCCTCTCAATCGTATTCATACCCACCTCGAAGCGCTGCAAGACCTCGGCATTCCCGTGGTTACGACTCCCGGCGCAATCGAATGTAAGCTGACAACATGGGACAAACGTGAGATAATCCTTTCACAAACCAGCGTCACAGCTACTGGCATGGTGATGATGCTGGCAAGCAGCTTGGGCAAAGAGACCATCATCCATAACGCAGCCTGCGAACCACACGTGCAGGAATTGGCTAATTTATTGTGTGAAATGGGCGCACACATCGAGGGGATTGGCTCGAATGTGCTGCGGATTATCTCACCACCAGAACTCTCCGGCGGAGAAGCAACTATTGGTCCTGACCATATCGAAGCAGCTAGTGTGGCGGCGATTGTGGCATTAAGCGGCGGACGGGTGCAAATTGACGGTATACGGCGCAGCGATATGCAAATGATTAGCAAGACTTACAAGCAGCTTGGCATCCAACTGGATGTTGATGATGGGCTTCTCTACGTGCCAAAACACGAAACCATCACCCTTTCCAGCCGTGAAGAAGACGTCGATTTATCAGTAGAAACGTCGCCGTGGCCTGCGTTCCCATCCGACCTGAGTGCAATTGCAACCCTGATCGCAACACAAGCACAAGGAACCGTTCTCATCCACGAAAAACTATTCAATAACCGCCTATTGTTTGTAGATAAGCTTAAAGCGATGGGCGCACAAATCGTGCTGTGTGATCCACACCGCGCGATTGTGGTTGGTGCTACCCCACTCTATGCCATTTATATGGATACACCGGATGTCCGCGCTGGATTGGGGATGTTAGGGGCAGCATTAGTAGCTCAAGGTGTCTCGGTGATTGATAACGCGCAAGTTATTGAGCGAACCTTTGCGGGTGTGCTGACCAAACTCAAAGGGTTGGGCGCACAGATTGAGATTGAGCCGTGAGAAGTTACAAGCTGCAAGAGGCAAGCTACAAGCTCAATACAAAACGCTTTTTCACCCCCATTGAATGCTTATGAGCCAACCAGCAATTACCTTTACAACGATACAAGGCATCAAAACAGCCGAGGTGGTTATTGGTCAAGGCAAGCCAGTCGTCATGTTACATGGGTGGGGCGCGAATCTCGGACTGGTGACTCCACTGGCGGAAAAACTCGCGCCATTGGGTTATCAGTGTTTTGTGCCGGATATGCCGGGGTTCGGGCAAACATCCGAGCCGCATAGTGTCTGGTCAGTGCATGATTATGTGAAGTGGGTTATCGCCTATTTAGATGCTCATCAGTTGGGCAAGGTTTATTTCTTTGGGCATTCATTCGGTGGGCGGTTAGGACTCGTTCTCGGCGCGGAACATGGCGACCGAATTATCAAAATGGCAATGGCAGATGCGGCAGGAATACGACCGAAACCCTCATCCAGCGGAACATGGCGGCTCAAGACTTATCGACTAGCACTCAACACCCTGAAAACATTTGGATTGAAACCTCAAGCCGAGCAACTGCGTAATTGGTATAGTGAGCGCTATGGGTCAGCCGATTACAAGGCGGCTAAAGGCATGATGCGGGAAACGTTTGTGAAGGTGGTCAACGAAGACTTGCTTCCTTTTGCAGCACAGGTAAAACCATCCACCTTATTGTTCTGGGGTGATAAGGACGAGGACACAACTTTATCACAAGGCCAATTGCTCGAAAAAACGATACCTGATGCGGGTTTAGTGGTCTGGGAAGGCGCTGGCCATTATAGTTATCTGGAACGCGCGGCTGATACGGCGCGGGTGATGGATCATTTCTTTAGTCAAAAATAAATCATGACTCGATTAATACCTATTCAGCTTGCAATAACCAACTTACTGGGGCATTTACCTGAAGGCGCTGTCGGCTATGCGAGCAAAGAAGAAGCATACGAAGATCTAAAACGCATCACAAACCAAGACTACGGATATGATGTGCGGAAATGGGTGCAATGGGCACGTCAACATAAAAGAGACGAATGGGAATGGTCTAACAATCACATACTTATCTATGATCTAAGGAATGTAATCATGCGAAACTTTATTTTGCGGGTGATTATTTATGCGGTCGGGATTGCGCTGGTGGCGGAGATTGTACCGGGCATCCATGTAGCCAATGACACCTTAGGTACACTGTTCATCATCGGACTGGTGTTTGGGGTCATTAATGCGATTCTCAAACCGCTGATCACTTTCCTCACCTGTCCATTGGTCATTCTCTCACTTGGTTTGTTTGTGCTGGTGATTAACGCGGTCGTGTTATTAGTTACTGCCAGTCTGATTCCAGAGCGGTTACAGATTGACGGGTTTTGGCCCGCATTTCTCGGTGGGATTGCGATGAGTATCATTTCGATGATCCTTGAACGGGTACTCGGCGTGAAGGATGACAATAACCGAGGTGGCGGGGGCAAACGTGATCCCGACGTGATTATTATGGATAGACGTTAAGGGACAGTCATGTCTGAACTCATCATTTCACTGATCTGGTTAGGCGGAACATGCTTCCGTATCTATAAACAAGCGCGATTTTTTCAAATCGAAGAATATATGAGCCTGCGCTACATACAGTGGTTCTTTGCCAAGCGAGATCGTTGGCTGCCTACTCGTGCGGTTGGCGCATGGTTGGCGGGTATTGTGATCGGCGTTATTTTGAGCGAAGCACCGGGCAATTTTATCCTCATAAGCGCAGGCATTATAGCAGCAGTCGTAGCCGTGTGGCCTCCGAACGAGGGTGAAGTTAAGAAAGGGTTTAAGCCGACGGCACGAGCGAAACGGATGCTCGGTGCGGCGTTTTTTCTAGTCTTCATTGCATTCTGCTTATATCTCGTTATCGGCGGTCAGATTTTAGGAAGTATATATCCACTCGAAGCACTTGGTGGAAATTTACCATCACCAGAACGATATGCTGAAATCCAAAGTGCTTTAAAAAGGTTTGAGTCACTCGCTGTTTATTCGGCGGGAGGTTTTGGCTTACTAGCATACTTATGTGCGCCACTGTTTTTAATCGGTGGCAACTTGATCATGCAGCCTGTTGAGGCATTCATGCGCCAACGATTTATCAACAAGGCGAAGGATGTGCTGGCAGAGATCAATCCCGTGGTGGTGGGCATTACGGGCAGTTACGGCAAAACAACCACCAAGAATTATGTGGCGCATATCCTCAGCGGACGTTATAAGACTTACCCTACCCCTAAAAGCTATAACACGTTGATGGGTGTGTGCATCGCGATCAACAATGATCTGGCGAATGACCATAGTGTTGAATACTTCATCTGCGAGATGGGCGCATATGTCCCCGGTGAGATTAAGCAGATTGCAGACCTAACCCACCCGACGATTGGTGTTGTGGTGGAAGTTGGGCCACAACATTTAGAGCGATTTGGCACAGTAGAGAATATTGCGACGGCTAAGTATGAAATTATCAAGGCACTCCCAGCGGATGGAGTAGGTATTTTCAACTGGGATAATCCTTATGTGCGGGAGATGTATGAACGTGACTATCCGAAAACAAGGTTAGCTGTGAGCCGAACCGTTGCCCCCACGGAGGTTCCAACAGATGGGCCGCGTTTCATTGCCAGCGAGATCAGCGAGTCGTTGGATGGGCTGCGCTTCAAGGTAACGGATAGCCAAACGGGCGATTGTGAGTCATTCGAAACACCTTTGTTGGGCGAACACAACGTCACCAATGTGTTATTGGCGACTGCGATAGCGATCCACGAAGGCATGAAGCTGCGGGATGTGGCGTACCGAGTACGGGCGCTCAAGCCAGCCGAAAGCCGGTTGGTTAAGCAGATAACGGCACAGGGAATCACGATTATCAACGATGCTTACAGCGCGAATCCGGCGGGTGTGGTGAGCGCGTTGAAGGTGTTAGCCCTGCACAATACGGGAAAACGGTTATTGATTACCCCCGGTATGGTGGAACTCGGACAACTGCACGAACAAGAGAACAAGAAACTGGGCAAGGAAGCGGCGAGTTACGCGAGTGATATTATTCTGGTGGGGGCGGAACAAACCGCACCGATCAAAGCTGGATTGAGCGAAGCTGGTTTTCCTAGCGATCATTTACAGGTCGTAGAAACATTGGCAGAAGCCATTGAGTGGTATCAAACAAACTTGAAAGCAGGCGATACGGTTTTGTTTTTGAATGATTTGCCGGAAACATATAGCAAATAATCTACAGTCATCAGTCGCCAGCTACCAGACCAACCATCAATCGTTTGATTCGGAAAATTCTGCAAATTCGTCAGATTCAGAAGGTGATTTTGGCGAATCTTGTGCAGTTTCGGCGGATGGGTCGGCTAGAACTGCGGCAATTGGGGTAAATGGTCTGCCGCCGCCAAGATTGCTAGACAAGTCAACAGTTGCCAGTCAAATACAAAACGTGGAAATCGTTGAAAATGTTGCTGTTGTTGCTGTTGAGAATCAGCTAAATTTGTCACAATTGTCACATTTAAAGTGATGTCGCTCCCTCAAATGTCGTCACAGTCGGTAACGAGAAAGAGGGTGGAACATGTTCCGCCCATACATTTAGTTTTTTGAAATCGTAGATTATTTATATTGTTAGCACGCTTACCACATCATAGCACAAATGTTCATAAAACCAAGTTCGAAAATGGTTTGAAATGGGGTAAGATAGGGTCAGAAAGAACAGATCATCATTAAAATAAATGCAGCGGAGGTGTAACCATGAAGAATGTTGTTGTGACAGGTGGCAGCGGCAAGGCCGGGCGTGCGGTTGTACGTGATCTAGTAGCACACGGCTACAACGTCCTGAACGTGGATGTCGCGCCGCCGCGTGGCCCGATTAGCCGCTTTTTGAAAACTGATTTAACGGACTTGGGACAGACCATCGAGGCACTGGCAAACGCTGAGGCGGTGGTGCATCTGGCGGCGATACCTGCGCCGGAAATGTTACCGGACGAACTGACATTTCGGATCAATATGAGCAGTACTTACAACATTTTCAGCGCGGCGATGCGGTTGGGACTCAAGCGCGTGGTGTGGGCATCCAGCGAGACGACGTTGGGGCTGCCGTTCGATAAAGAACAGCCTGACCACGCTCCGATTGACGAGACACAAACCCTGCTTCCCCAAAGCAGCTATGCCCTGTCGAAAGTATTGAGCGAGGAAATGGCGCGGCAGTTTAACCGCTGGTCAGGCATACCGTTCGTGGGGCTGCGCATTTCAAACATAATGGAACCGGATGATTACCAGAAGTTCCCCACTTATTGGGATGATGCCAAAATCCGCAAGTGGAATTTGTGGGGTTATGTGGATGCGCGGGATGTGGCGCAAGCCTGCCGTTTGGGGTTAGAGGCGGCGGTTACGAATGCTGACCATTACATCATCGCGGCGGCGGATACATGCATGACACGCCCGAATAAAGAACTGCTGGCGGAAGTGTTTCCGAAGTTGCCAGTCGTGGGTGACGTGGGTGAGCATACGACGCTGTTGAGCATTGATAAGGCTAAAAAAGTGCTGGGGTATGCGCCGCAGTATTCATGGCGTGAGTATGTGAAGGCGTTTGTGTGAGAGAAGAGAAAGACAAGAACCCCCACCTTAATCCTCCCCCGTCCCACGGGAGGCTTCGCACTAAACGAGGGAGGAAATTAAGATAAAGGCAAAAGAATTTTTCATCAAATACCTGCAACCGCTGAGAATTAGAGAAACATAATGACGATTGCGATAACCCGGATGCCAGCGGCTTCGATTGCCAAGTGTGAGTTGACGTTTATCGACCGTATTCCGATTGACTACGCGAAATCACAAGAACAGCATCGAGCTTACCGCGAGGCATTAGAAGCCTGCGGCGTAAAAGTGGTGACGCTGCCTGCTATCGACGATCTGCCGGATAGTGTGTTTGTGGAAGATACCGCCATCATATTGGATGAGGTGGCGATTATCACGCCGATGGGCATTGCCTCGCGTCGTCCTGAACCCACTCTGATTTAGCCCGACATTGCACGTTTCCGCCCAATGTTACATATCGAATTGCCTGCAACGATTGAAGGCGGCGATGTGATGCGGTTGGGCAAAGCGATATTCGTCAGCCTATCGACACGCACGAATGCGGCAGGGATTGAGGCGCTGCGAACGCTGGCAGGGCCTTATGGTTATACGGTTACGCAGGCGACTTTGCGCGATTGTCTACATCTCAAATCAGCCTGTACCGCGCTGGATGACCATACGATTCTGGTCAACAGCGCGGGTGTGGATACCTCGGTATTCGCGGGATTTGAACTGGTCGAGGTAGCGGCAGATGAACCCGGTGCGGCAAATGTGGTACGGGTCAACGGCAGCATCTTGCTCAACAGCCAATATCCGCAAACGGGCGAAATCATCGAGCAGTATGGCTATAAAGTGTGCGCGGTGGATACATCCGAGTTCACAAAGGCTGAGGCGGCGATGACCTGCATGAGTTTGATAATTGAAGAATAAGAAAGTTTAACCGCTGAGACGCAGAGAACGCGGAGATCAGAGGGAGAATTCATAAAAAGGTTGATTCCTCTCAGTCAGTTTCAGGATTGTAGTCGCTTCGTTCCATACGATTTATTAAATACTTGAAATATCGACTAGCCTACATCGGGATTTGTGAGCAAAAACCTAATGCAAGGCATCATGTAACTATGGCTATAATGCGTATTAACGATTAGCGAAATAAGCTCCTATAAAGGCTAGATATGTCAAATCCAAGGGTGCGACTCATTTTCCTATTGATGTTAACTTGGCTATCAACATGGTACGTGACCGATAAACTGATTATTCCCAATGTAGGCTTGCGAATTGATTTCGTTAACCTTACGCTTGCGGGTCAAAATGAACCTCCCTATCGCTACCGCCTATTTGAGCCAGCGGTCAATAAAGCAATTCAAGTCAGCTTATTAGGCAGCTTTACTGACCCACAACTCCAACATGTCATCAGTTATTTTCTTTTCTCATTGATCATTTTTGCGTTCCTTTATAACTTGTTATATCGCTATCTCACTCATTTTTTTACACCTAAAATTGCGTTGACTGGTCTTTTATTATTTCAAATAGTCGTTCCTCTAGCCGTAACGGGTTATTATATGGAAGGTGATTTTGTTACAATCGTCATCTATCTGGCAGCACTGAACTTGATGCTCTCAAAACATGATCGCTGGCTGCCGCTGGTTATCGCATTAGGCGCGTTCGTTCGGGAACAAACCATCTTTATCCTGTTGTTTTACTTTATATATCACTACGCGAACCATACACTGAAACGACAAACCTTTCTGATAGCGGGAATAAGCGGGCTGATTTTTGTAGCAATTTTCGTAGGTTTACGTGCTGTGATGGGTGTCGTTCCAACGACTTATACACCAGCTTTCCATATCAGCGAAAACCTAAACCCAAATCGACTATTTCTTCACACAATACCATTATGGTCAGCAGAAATCCTGGGCTTCGTCATACTATCTATCATGGCCTATCGGAAAAGTAACCGTTTTTTCCAACTAGCGCTGCTGAGTTTGATAGCCTATATTGTGCTGTTCTTCTTCAACGGACTTCTCAACGAACTCGGAAAGTTTCTACCCGCGCATTTGATCCTCATTCCAATGAGTTTGCAGGTGCTGATGGGTGAATATATCGGTGACGAAACAAAACGAATAAAAAGCTGAGCCTTAACAAATGCAACTTGATCCTACCCTACTGCTTATTCTCGCAACAGTGCTGATGATTATCACACTGTTGCTGGCATTTGTGCCGATTTTGCCGGGGCCACTGATGCCGTGGGCTGTTGGCCTTGTTTACGCCATATTGACGGGTTGGACGCGCATTACACCACTAGCAGCAATCATTATGACGCTGTTGATGCTGGTCGGTGTGACGGCAGATTATTGGCGACCGCTGCTGGGTGCAAAGACGACTGGCATGGGATGTCGCACATCACTCGGCAGTTTCGCAGGTGGATTTCTCGGCACGTTCTTGATACCGATTCCGCTGATCGGTACGGTGATCGGTCTGGTGGCGGGTGCGCTGTTGATGGAGTTCTTACAGTTCCGCGATCTGGCCAAAGCGATGACTGCGGGTCGGGCGGCATTAAAACAATTTGCAGTCGGTTACGCGCTGACGATTGCCATTAGTGTAGCGATCTTTGTGGTGTATTTAGTGAGTGTTTTGACGACCGGTTAACGAAACGATTGACTTTCCCTCATTGGCATTAGGCGGTAGAATGGCAAACCTTAACCGTACAACCAAAGAGAAACAGGTCGCATGAGTGCAAATCGCAAGTTAGTTGTCGGCGTCATTTTCGGTGGGCGCAGTGTGGAACATGATGTTTCTATCGTGACCGGGCATCAAGTCATGCGCGCGTTTGATCCTGAACGCTACGAGGTCGTACCTATTTATATTAGTCGTGACGGTATGTGGTACACGGGCGATCCTCTGTTAGAGCTGAAAAATTTCAAGAATGAAATTGTTAGCTTAAAGGGCATGAAAAGCGCCATCCTTTCGCCAAGTGTCAGGCATCACGGGTTAATCGTGAATCCTACAGCGGGACGTTTCGAAAAATCTGAAATTAAACGGCTGGATGTAATCTTTCCGGCGATACACGGCTCACACGGCGAAGACGGTACGATACAAGGGTTATGCGAACTGGCAGATATTGCTTATGTCGGCTGTGGTGTGATGGCTTCAGCGATTGCCAACGATAAAATCATGACCAAAATTGTCCTGAGCCAACAAGGTGTTCCGATTGTCGAGGGCGTATCGTTTAGTCGGGATGAATGGCTCGAATCATCTGATAAGGTGATTAGCCACCTGATTCACGAACTGCATTATCCGGTGTTCGTCAAACCCGCTACCTTGGGGTCAAGCATTGGCATTGGCAGGGCGAATGATGAAAATTTGCTGCGGGCGCATATCGAAGTGGCGATTAGTCTTGACCGTCGCGTATTAGTTGAACAAGCCGTCGAAAACCCTACCGAGATTAACTGTGCAGTATTGGGTGGTGACGATGACATCCAAGCCTCTGTATTAGAGCAGCCGATTTCCTTGGAACAGTTCCTAACCTTTGAGGAAAAATACACGCGCGGCGGCGAAGGCATGAAAAGCGCCGAGCGAATCATCCCTGCCCCACTGGATGACGATTTGACCGCGAAAATCAAAGGAATCGCCATCCAAGCCTTCCGTGCGATTGAGGGACGTGGCACCGCACGAATTGATTTCCTTGTCAAACTCGATACTAACGATGTTTATCTAAATGAGATCAACACCATGCCCGGTTCGTTGGCCTTTTATCTGTGGCAGGAACAGGGAATGTCGCCGCGTGAGATGGTGCAAAAGCTTGTGGAAATCGCACGGGATGCACAAGCTGAAAAACGCAAGAACAATTATGATTACCAGACCAACCTTGTCAATTTGGTGGATGCTCGGGGATTAAAGGGAACTAAAGGATCGAAGGGCGGCAAAATCCACTGAGGTTAAGATTTGTGACATAAGCCACAAGTCAGATACAAATCAAACCTGACCTGTGCTATGCTTGTCACGTTTTATCTTTACCGTAAGCCTGCTGGATGAGACTGTGCCTTATCAATCCAATGGTGGTCGCCGCAACAACGTACAATTGGGAGTCGGACGCTCGGTTTGGGCTGGAGCACCACCCCCTGCTATCCCTGAACGCGCATTAGATGGTATTCCCGGCTGTTTAGCGTGGTTATCTTTGCTGTTTGCAATTGCGAGTGCAATTGCATTCCCACGTATACTCCTGCTAATCGCCGCATTATTGGGCTTTTATTCAGCCGTTCGCTTTTTGTTCGCCGGCATTGCCAATGTCATGGGTCTACGAAAAATTGACCAATGGGAAAAAACCGACTGGTATGCCCGATACAAAGAAGAAGCCAATGACGAATCCCTACCATGGGAAGCCGTTCATCACGTCGTCATTATCCCCAATTATAAAGAACCAGATGAAATCTTACGGCATACACTGGATAATTTAGCGGCTCAGCATCAAGCGCGACAGCGAATGACGGTCGTGCTGGCAATGGAGGCAGGCGAAGATGGATGTGTTGAAAAAGCTGAGCGCTTAGTAGCAGACTATGCACCTTGTTTTGCCAATCTATTCTTTGCAGTCCATCCGCGTGGACTCCCCGGCGAGATGCAGTGCAAATCCGCAAACGAAGCATGGGCAGCGCGTTGGGTCAAACGCAAATTGGTTGACCAAATGGGCTACAGCATTGACAATATCTGCGTCACTACACAAGATGCCGACTCACTGTGGCACAAAGATCATTTTTATGCGCTAACCTATCTTTTCGCGATTACTCCCCAGCGTCACCTGCGATTCTGGCAAGCTCCTATTCGTTACCATACCAATATCTGGGACATCAACCCACTGCTGCGAATAGTAAATGCCTACTCAACCGCTTTTGAGTTGGCTTATCTTGCCGCGCCATGGTGGATACCCATGCCTATGTCATCCTATTCGCTGAGTCTGAAGCTGCTCGATAACAGTGGTTATTGGGATGGTGACGTGATTGCTGACGAGTGGCACATGTTCATCAAATCCTATTTTGCTCGTGAAGGCGCGGTGATGCTTGACCGCGTTTTCCTGCCCTTCTCGGCAACGGCTGTTACAGGCGACACGCTTATACAAGCGCTTAAGAACCGTTATCAACAATCGCTGCGTCACGCATGGGGTAGCAAAGAAGTCGGTTATATTGTCGCCAAAATGTTAGAGCAACCGGAAGTTGACTTCGGGGTGTCATTCAAACTTTTATTCCGAGTCGCTCACGACATCTTGCTTGCAGGCGCGGGT
This sequence comes from Aggregatilineales bacterium, assembly GCA_038251275.1. Lineage (GTDB taxonomy): Bacteria > Chloroflexota > Anaerolineae > Aggregatilineales > Phototrophicaceae > CFX2. Next base: position 46,106 of record JBBSBM010000015.1, on the reverse strand, counting down.
TGGGTCATTATTACCGCAGGCGCACAACTGCCATTTCTGTTCAATCCGCCGCTGCTTCAACAAGTGTTGTCCGAGGGTCTCAATAATCCAGCTTATATGCTGCTGCAACTTTCATTTTTAATCGTATCCATATTGGGTATAGTCTTCTGGTATCAGGATGTAATTAAGCGACCACCGCGCACAAGGAAACAAACCTTCGTCGAACGCATCTTTACGCTGTTGAGTTTCCCACTGCTGCCAATCCTGACATTGATTGTGGTGGCAATCCCAGTATTGCAGGCTCAAACGCGGTTGATGGTGGGTATTCCGCTGCGCTTTCAAGTCAGTAAGAAAATATAAAAGCTATCAGTCAACAGTTTGCAGTCACCGGTACTCATGCGCGAAGAATGCAGTTCTCAATATCATTCAATTCTGGTGGGGGAATATCATGGCAAAAATAGGATACATTGGTCTGGGAATTATGGGCGCGTCGATTGTTCGCAATCTGATGAAAGCCGGACATGAATTGGTTGTCCATAATCGCAGCCAAAAAATTGTAGAGCAGTTGGTTAGCGAAGGAGCTAAATCCGCGCCTTCACCGAAAGAAGTCGCCCAACAAGTTGAATTTATCTTTACCAATCTACCGGACTCACCTGATGTAGAAAAAGTGGTACTTGGCACGAACGGCATTATTGAGGGCGCACATGATGGCCTCATTTACATCGACAACAGCACCATCAAACCGGAAACGGCACGAGCCATTGCGGAGAAATTAGCGACTGCCAAGGTTGCTGCGTTAGATGCTCCTGTCAGCGGTGGTGATGTTGGCGCAAAGAACGGCACATTGACGATTATGGTCGGTGGCCCACAAGCCGCATTCGATAAGGCAGTGCCATTGTTCCAAGCGATAGGCAAGGCGTGGGTATTGGTCGGTGACAGCGGCGCGGGACAAATTGCCAAGGTCTGTAACCAGATTATCGTCGGCGCACAAATGGCCGCACTCGGTGAAGCATTGATTACCGCGCAAAAAGCAGGCGTTGACCCAAGCCGTGTGGTGGAGGCGATTAAGGGTGGCGCAGCCCAGATGTGGACATTAGACGTGAAGCCTCCGCGTTTATTCGCTGGTAATCGTGGGCCGGGCTTCAAAGCACACATGCAGCACAAGGATTTGGGCATTTGCCTCGATACCGGCAAGACCTATGGCATTCCCATGCCATTAACCGCGGTCATTCAACAGTTGTATACCACGATGCTGCAACACGGACAGCAAGACCTCGATAACAGCGCAGTCATTGGTGTATACGAGCAGTTGGCAAACATTAAACTCGATGAACCGCTGCGTCCAAAATCCGAGCCGCTTGATCCCGTGGAAGAAGCCGAGATTGAATCGTTTCCGGGTAGCGATGCCCCTGCGCGTTAAGTTCTCTTTTAGAAAACCGATGAAGGAGCGCGAACACGTCGCATCGTGTTCGGAAATAGCAATATGATTTCTCGTTTAGATGCCTATCAAGCGATTGACGGTATTCTCGAACACATTGACCAAGACGCATCGCTTTATCTAGAAGACAACTTCATCGAGCGAATGGAAGCGCTTGATATTCTTGAACTTCAGTTGGTCGATGGTTTTGCTGCGATGGAGAACGGGTACGAGGCTTTTATCCAACGGAACGAGGTGCTACGGCTCAAGCTAGAGGATGCGAATGCAAGACTATTCACGCGTCTATTAGAATGCATTCGTGCTGGTGACCGTGTGACCCTCATAAAATTTTTTGAAAATGTGGCTCAACGCCTTGATACCCAAACAAATGATGACTTTGTGGGCTATGACGAACTGGATATGCTCGCCAACGGAATATTGGAAATCCCATTGGCTCCTACTGAACCCGATAGCCGAGCTGCTGAGATGATGTTCTACCAACCGACACCTGTGCGCCTCATTTTGAAACTCATTCAAGAACTGCGCCCTAAATCTGACGACGTTTTCTATGATCTTGGCTCCGGCATCGGGCATGTACCGATTTTATTCAGTTTGTTTTCCGATGTTCGATGCAAGGGTATTGAACTGGAAGAGTCCTACGTCCGTTATTCGGATGATTGCCTCAAAAAATTAGGACTGCCAAACATCGAATTCATCCAGACGGATGCTCGGGATGCTAACTACGATGACGGAACAATCTTCTATCTTTACACGCCTTTTCGTGGTGAAGTATTACGGCAAGTACTGATGCGACTAGAGGAACAGGCAAAAAGACGTTCAATTCGAGTGTGTGCATTCGGCCCATGTACAGTACAAGTCAGCAAGGCCAAATGGTTACAACCGATTTTTGAAATGGCCAAAAGCGAAAGTCATTTCGTCATTTTTCGCAGTTTGTAGCTTAAAACCTTCTAGCCTCAACCCTTTCAATCCACAGGAAATATGTGATGAACTTGGATTCGTATCTCAAACGTATTCGTTATGACAGCGAATTGACCCCAAATTTAGATACGTTAACCGCTATCCACCGCGCGCATTTGCTGGCTATTCCTTATGAAAACTTGGACATACACCGTGACTGTCCGGTGACGACCGACATTGCACAGATTTACGAGAAGATCGTCAACCAGCATCGCGGTGGTTGGTGCTTTGAGATGAACGGCTTGTTGTCTTGGGTGCTGCGCGAAGTGGGTTTTGATGTCACATTGATGTCGAGCTTTGTAGGGCGGGATAAGGTTGAAGAAACGGGTGCGGGTGATCATCTGATTCTACGAGTCGATTTGGATCAGCCTTATCTCGCAGATGTGGGTTTCGGCAACGGTATCATTGAACCCATTGCGCTGGTGGAATGCACTTATCAACAAGGTTTTCTGACTTATAAATTGTCAAAGCACGATGGGCGCTGGTGGTTTACCAATCATCAATATGGCGGGCCGGGTTTTGACTTCGACTTCCAACCGTATCAACTGATTGACTTCGCCGGACAATCGACACGACTGCAAACCTCACCTGAATCCGGCTTTGTGAAAACGACCGTTTGTATGCGTTTTACGCCCGATGGCGGCATGGTGATCTTGCGCGGCACAGTGTTGCGGCGGGTCACAGCAGAAGGCGTACATGACGAAACGATTGATAATCTCTCAAGCTACGAACAGGTATTGATCAAACAATTTGATTTACATCTGCCCGATGTGAATAGTCTGTGGGGCAAAGTTTGGGAAAGACATCAAACATGGGTCAAACAGAATCAATAATGCTAAGGCCAATGTTGCGCAGTATCCATTGCACGATGGTTGTTATGGTCGTGCTGTCAATTTGCTGCACAACGATGATGGCACAGAACAGCACATTCGATCTGGATAACCTTCAAGTCATTAATAGCCAAAATGCAGGACTCATCAAAGAGGTGGCAAGCCTCGGTGTAGGTATGTACGGCATACCATTCTGGTCTTCTGACGAGCAGGAATTTTATTTCCCAAGCACCGCCGGTATCTGGCAATATTCAATGAGCGATTTGCAGCATCCATTTACAGTTTCTATAAGTGTGCCACCGCTAGTTCAGCCAACCATAGATTATGAAAATGTTAGGTCTAAAACATTTGTTACTTATAGTCCTGATCAACGTTTCGCAGTATTTGCAAACGGTGGAGAAACAGGCGGAAGCATTTATCTATTCATTGAAGACGCAAAAACGCACGTACTCATTCAAACCCTTTATGCTGATAAGCCTACGTTCAGAACCTATTCAGGTATCCTATTTATTCCACAGTTTTACGGCGATGACTTATTTTATCTGTCAAAGAAAATGCTGTATCGTTGGAACCCAACAACTGGTCAAGAGGAAATGCTCATCGAGAAACCAGCTAACCTCGCGATCAGTCCCAACGGGAATTTTGTTATCAATTTTACACTTACTGCTACTGCTGACAGCCCCATCAGCTTCAAAGTTTATAGGCTTGAAGCCGCGCGGGCGATGCTGATTTTTAACCCGTCTTATTCAGGTACTGACCGCTGGCAAAGTCTGGCTTTCGCGCCGGATGGTCAGCATATCTCAACAGGGGGCAATAATGGAAACGTCCGAATCTGGGATGTGCTAAGCCAAGGCTCACGCTATTTCGACGTAGGTAAGCCACAAGAATTCGCCGAAAGACAGATTATTGATCTAGCTTACAGCCACGATGGACGTTACGTTGCAGGTATAGTGACAACAGTAGGTGGTAGCTATGCCTTTTTGCTAGATGCTCAAACACGTGCTGAACTGGCTCGAATTAACAGCGGATCATACAATGGCATAAACTTTTTTAGCTGTTTGACCTTTCATCCCCAAGATAATGTTGTGGCGTTTGGCGGCGCTGATGGCAGCATTCGGCTTTGGGATATGAAAGACCTCATCGCACAGCACAATGTTGATCGTGAATCTGCATCACGTGTGTTACTGGCTCACAGTGACCTCGTTAGCAGCATCGTATTCAGCAAGGATGGAAACAAATTAGCTAGCTCAAGCTGGGATAAGACAGTGCGGGTTTGGGATTATCACACTGGCGTAAGTCTCTTAAGTTTAAATGCACATAGCGACCAAGTTTGGGCGGTCGACTTCAATCCTCAAGCCACCTTGCTCGCAAGCGGTGGCGATGATGGCGCAGTCAAATTATGGGATTTAGCCACTCAAAAAGCTGTTTTATTGAGCCAAATTATCAAGAAAAACCAGTACAGCCCATTACGCATAAGTGATTTGGCCTTTAACCATGATGGCACAGTCTTAGCGACGGTTGGCATTAGCGGTGATATTTCACTTTTCGATGTGGCAACACACCAGCAAATTACAACCTTTAATGGCGGGAATACCATATGGCACATCACGTATAACCAAGCAGGAACACTTTTGGCCTCAGCAAGCGCAGGCGACACCAGTGTGAGATTATGGGGTATTCCACAGCAATAACACCGCTCGATTTAAGTTCCTCCTACTCAAAAACTCAACTCTCCCTATAATGTAATAACCAAATCAATGAGTAGAATTACAATTGTCCTGTGAAAGAACGTGTACAAAAATTAATGGCGCAGGCGAATTTAGGTTCGCGCCGCGCGTGTGAAGACGTCATCAGTCAGGGACGCGTGCGCGTCAATGGCAAGGTGATCCATCTAGGCGACCAAGCCGATGCTCAAAAAGACATCATTGAAGTGGACGGCACCAAGCTCGCCTTCCCTGATCAGAAGCTCTATATCGCCTTCAATAAGCCCAAGTATGTGCTGTCTACCGACGAACCGCACGAAGGTGATACACGTAAAATCCTCACCGATTTTCTCCCCTTCAAAGAGAATCTTTTCAGTGCCGGACGATTAGACGCGGACAGCGAAGGTTTGATGGTGCTGACCAATGACGGTGCATTAGCGAACACCCTCACCCACCCGCGCTATCGCCATACCAAAACGTATAAGGTAGTCATCAGCGGATTACCAACGCAAGAAACATTGCAACGCTGGCAAAGTGGTGTCGAGTTGGAAAACGAAGATGGTACGATTGATTATGCTGGTCCATGCTATGTCCATGTGATGGAAGGGGGCGAAAAAGAAACGACGCTGCGAATCGTCATGACCGAAGGTAAAAAGCGTCAAATCCGGCGGACGGCTTCACTGCTCGGCCATACAGTACGGTCACTGGTTCGCACCCAGATGGGCAAATTGATGCTCGGCACGCTGCGCCCCGGCGAATGGCGTGAACTGACTGCCAAAGATTTGGCACAGCTCAAAACCCCTGCGGATGAACTCAAGAATATCAAAGGCAAAGCTGCCGCGCGTCGCGCCAGCGGCAGACCATTCATTGAAAATCTTCCAACGCCCTCTACAAGTAAACGGCGACCCAGCCCTAGCCCTTACAGCAAGAAAAGTAAGGACAAGAAAAAACGTCCCCCGCCCGGAGGACGGCGCAACCAGAGGACAGGCGCTAAATGACCCTTTCGGCAGAAGTAGAATCCTATGTTGCACGGCAGCCTGCTTTGCGATGGCGGCGGGTACTGCTGCGCGGCTTGATTCGGTCGTTAGGATTTAAAGTGATATGGGATGTGACCATCACCGGAATGGAAAACATCCCCACTGATGGCCCGACCATCATCATGATGAACCACATCTCGATGATTGATCCGGTGCTGTGCATGGGCGCAGTCACCAACCGATTTGTGATTCCGATGACCAAAATCGAGAACATGAACAATCCCATAATCGGGCCGTTTGTGCGCTGGTGGGGTTCGTATACGATCAATCGCAGTGAGATTGATCGTAAAGCGATCACCAACTCGATTGAACTGATTAAACATGGGCAACTGATCTTGATTGCGCCCGAAGGCCATCGTCATCCTGAAGGATTGGGCGAGGCAAAGGACGGACTGGCCTTTATCGCCACCAAAGCCGACGCAATGATCGTTCCTACAGCGATCTCCGGCGCAATCGGCTGGAACAAAAAACTGTTTCGTTTTCAGCGCCCCAAGATCAATGTCAACTTTGGCAAGCCTTTTAAGTTCAAAACGGGGGGCAATCGTGTCCCACGTGAAGCACTGGCTGCTATGAGCCACGAAGCGATGTACCAACTCGCAATCGCCGTCAAAGACGAAACGAAACGTGGTTTTTACAGCGATCTCAGCAAAGCGACAACCGAATATCTGGAATTTGTTCAATCATAATCCAGCAGTTTTGAATCCTTTTAAGCATTTCGGCACTCTTATTGAATGAACCACAATATCATCAGGAGCGTGTGAAATGTTTTACCCTAAGAATGTACCCAACTGGGAACGCATCGTCCGCATTGTGCTTGGTATCGCGTTAATTGCCATTCCCTTACTTCTACAGTCATTCGGACAAATCGGTGCTATTCTCTTGATTGCATCTGGCGTATTCACGATTGTGACAGGATTTGTGGGATGGTGTCCAGCATGCGCGATGGTCGGACGTAAGATCAGGCAGCAGCCTTCCAAGTAGAGGTACTCAGGCAAAATGACATCGCTTGTCCAAAATGCGATGGCCGGAAACACTGAAGCAATAGAATCTTTGTTGCTTCAGTACCAACCTTCGCTGACGCGTTTCGCCCGTAAGTTTTGCGCCACGCCTGATGATGTTGAGGACGCGGTTCAAGAAACACTGTGGATTATTTACCAGAAAATCAACAGCTTACGAACCAGTAAAGCATTCGTCTCGTGGATTTTCCAGATTGTCCGCAATGAGTGTTACGCTTTAGTACGGCACACAAAATTTAGGGCAGATGACATCGAAATCTCAAAGTTGGATTATCTCGACTATGCTTGTGCCACTGACCACGACCTCTATTCAACGTTAGCGCAGGACCTTATTACTGCGATTGAACAATTACCGGTCAATCAGCGTGAAGTGCTGATCCTACGCGATATTGAAGGCCTGACTGCCCCCGAAGTCGCTGATAAGCTGCATATTACGGTTGAAACCGTCAAAAGCCGACTGCATTATGCGCGTGTTACATTGCGGCAATCACTCGCGACATGGGAAATCTAAGGTGTTAGGGGAATTTTAGTTGCCTAATGGCTCAATCTCTACTATGATCCGTTATAATTCAATCAAAAGATGAGGAGGTAAACGCAGCGAACTGATCGGGGGCATAGATAGCGCACGGTCCAGCCAAGCTGGATGACGAGGTGGCGGTTGCTTGCAGCGATGCAGGCTTAATCCCCAATATGGGGAGAAAATCGAAAGATCAGCGGATGCCGCCGGGGTGCTTCCACCATCCCTTTGTCTTACCCCTCCGTACAATAAAAGCGATCCACGAAAGCCGGTGTGTAAATGCCGGGACAGGTGGCAGCGTGTGGACAGGATGCCCGCCCGAAAGGGAATGGGGCTTCGCGTAATCGTATCGTGCCTGCGCCGCATGGGACGATTGCATCCTGTTATACACGCGCGGCTAAGCACTCGCTTATCCCTACAACGGAGGACTCTCTCATGTGTGGCATTGTTGGTTATATAGGCAAACAAGACGCGACTCCTATCATTATTGACGGATTAGGTCGTCTGGAATATCGCGGCTATGACTCGGCAGGTGTAGCGGTCATTCACGATGGCTATATTCATCTACGACGCGATGTTGGCAAACTCGCCAATCTACGCGCCAAAGTACAGGCTGATCCTCTTAGCGGCAGCATCGGCATCGGGCATACACGCTGGGCAACCCACGGCGTGCCTGCCGAACGCAACGCTCATCCCCACATCAGCATGGATGGCGAATTTGTAGTCGTCCACAACGGCATCGTTGAAAATTACCTCGAACTCAAACATGATTTAATGGCAGAAGGGGTTGAATTCCAATCGGATACTGATACAGAAGTCATCGTCCAACTGATTGAACGCTTCGCCCACAACGGCACTCAAGGCAACCTTACCGAAGCTACCCGCAAAGCAGTTGGTTATCTGCGAGGCGCACATGCTATTGTCGTTATGAGTCGAGCAAATCCCGACGAACTGGTCGCGGTACGCATTGGCAATGCGGGCGGTGTAGCACTCGGTTTAGGCGATGGCGAGAACTTCATCGCCTCGGATATTCCCGCCATCCTCGAACACACCCGCCGCATGATCTTCCTCGAATCACGGCAAATGGCAACCATAACCGCCAATGATTATCAAATCCAAACACTCGATGGGCTGCATGTGCAAGGGGAAGTTCATAACATTGCCTATGATCCCATCACTGCCGCTAAAGGCGAATTCAAGCACTTCATGCAGAAGGAAATTTTCGAGCAAGCCCGCAGCCTAACTGATACGATTCGTGGGCGGGTCGATTTCGAACGTGGTGAGGCGCTATTGGCTGATCTTAATCTCACAAGTGAACAAGCGAAGTTGCTCAACCGTATTGTCACAGTGGCTTGCGGCACGAGTTATTACAGTGGACTCGTCGGTAAATTTTTCATCGAGCAAATGGCACGACTCAACGTCGAAGTCGATTATGGCAGCGAATACCGTTACCGCGATCCGATTATCGACACGCAAACCGCAGTTCTCGCTATCACTCAAAGCGGTGAGACAGTCGATACATTATCCGCGATGGAAGAAGCGCACACCAAACAGGCAACCTTGTGGAGCATCGTCAACAATATCGGCAGTCAAGCCATGCGCATGAGTGACGGCTACATCACTATGAACGCTGGACCTGAGATTGGCGTTGCCTCGACCAAAGCCTTCACCGCCAGCATCGTGGACCAATATTTATTGGCGCTGCATCTCGGCAACCTGCGCGGCACACTCACCATTGAACAACGCCACAAGCATGCCTTCGATCTAGGCCGATTGCCTGATTTGGTTGGTCGAGCTTTAGAAACCGAAACAAAGGTCAAAGAACTCGCAGCCCTGCTCTACCATTACAGTGATTTCCTGTATTTGGGGCGCGGCATTAATTACCCCATTGCGTTGGAAGGTGCGCTCAAGCTCAAAGAGATTAGCTATATCCACGCTGAGGGCTATCCAGCGGGTGAGATGAAACACGGGCCAATCGCGCTAATTGACGACCAAATGCCGGTGTTGTGTATCGCGCTTAAAGACGCTTTGTACGAAAAGATGGTTAGCCAGATTGAACAGGCTAAAGCGCGTGGCGGGATTGTGATTGCTATTGCGACAGAAGGTGACACGGCGATTGCTAGCAAAGCCGATCATGTGCTGTACGTGCCAGAAACGCCGCCTCTACTCAGTCCGGTGGTAGCGGTTATCCCGCTGCAACTGTTGGCCTATCACATCGCTGTACGGCGCGGCGCAGATGTTGACCAGCCTCGTAACTTAGCCAAGAGTGTGACAGTAGAATAGTCATAGTTTTGCAAAGGGTGGGCAACGAGTTCACCCTTTGTCGACATTACCCATTCATAGCAGCTCGCAATGGTAAAATCGTTCATCACGCACATATGTCTGCCCAATTTCGATGTTCATAGGCGTTTTAAAAAGAGTCCCATCAACGACAAATGTGTGAAATTCGCCATTCTCTCCACAAGGATCAACATCTGGTGGGAGTTCATCAAGTAAATTTTCATCAAACCATCGTCCTACAAAAGCACCATCAAGCTGAGATGAATCGACACATACTAACCGTGCTTTGAAGCCTAAATTAATAAACTCATGAGCGAGATGGCGTGTATCTTTACCCCAAATCGGATAAAGTCCGATCATCCCTAACTTCGCCAGCATAGCTTCACGATATTGACGGATCTCTTCTAAAAACAAATCGCCGTAAGCCACAGTATCAATGCCATTTTTCCGGTATGGTTCCAATGCTGTCGCAACCCGCGATTCATAAATGGTGTTTGAAGGAGATGATGGCAATTCGACTATGCATAACGGGATATCAAGTGCATTTGCCTGCTCCTCTAGAAAATGACGCGGTATGCCATGAACACTGACTTGCTGTGTAGACTCATCAACATGACTCACGAGTGCCTGCACTTTGTATTCTAGTGAAACGATCAGCTTGTGAAGAGCAAGCATACTATCCTTACCACCACTCCAGGAAAGCAATATTTGGGTAGGCATTAAGTCAATTCCTCAAGTAAAAGCAAATGGTATCTGTACGCCGCCCAAGAATAAATCATGCCAGTTCAAGAGAACATAGAAATCGCTACGTAGGCGAATTCACCTGACTGGTTTATCCCTAAATACCTAAATTGGGATCAATTTTGCGAGGTTTTGCACGAATGTTTTAGGACTGATTGGTTTTGCATAAAAGGCATCAAAGCCAGCAAATCGTGCCTGTTCAGCGACCTCAATAGAATGATACGCTGAAATAGCAACCACGGGAATACTTTCAGTTTGTGGATTGGAACGGATTGCATTTAACAGTTCCCATCCATCCATTTCCGGCATAGCAAGGTCGGTCACAACTAAAGTCGCCTGATTTATCTTGAGCAAATCAAGACATTCGCGTCCATTTTTGGCAATAAGTACTGCTATACCATGAAAGCGAAGTACGTCGGATACCATCTGCAAACTGTCATATTCATCTTCTACAACGATAATTTGCCAAGTATCTCCACTCATTTAACCGCCTGCATCTTGTCACTATCCATAAACTTTTTTAAGCAAGTGATTAGCTCTGGCATAAAGCTGCCAATACGGAATGGTTTGGCGATGTAACCATCAAAGCCAGCCTCAAAAACGCGTTCTCGATCCCCTGTCATAGCATGAGCCGTCAAAGCAATCACTGGAATATTCTGCGTTTTAGGGTTGGCGCGAACAAGCTTAAGCATTTCCCAACCGTCCATAACGGGCATCGACAGATCAAGTAATATGAAAGTCGGCGAAATATCTTCAAGCAACTTTAATCCATCTGCTCCATGAACAGCCGTATGGGTTGTCACACCACCAAATGAAAGTACTGTTTGGGCAATCTCGCGGTTATCCGGCTCATCATCAACAATCAAAACAGTCCATTTCGTTGTATCGCTGATCCATAGATTGTGTGACGGACGAACTAAATTTTGGTCATTCATATGGTTTCTGTCTCCAATTGAAACGCTTCTTCAGAACCAGTCATTTTCACCATATCAGCCACTAAAGGCAGTATGATGCTAAATGTGCTACCTTTACCCACTTCACTCTTCAGCCGAATATGTCCGCCCATCATGATCACTAACTTGCGAACAATGGCTAAGCCCAAACCCGTCCCGCTATATTGCCGTTGTGAAGTGCCATCAACTTGTCGAAACTCTTCAAAAATTGTTTCTTGAGCATGGATCGGGATTCCTATGCCGGTATCCTGTACTTCAATCTTCCAAGTTTCACTGTCATTGTAAGTAACATCAATTTTTATAGAGCCTTCTTGAGTAAATTTCACCGCATTGGACAACAAGTTAATGACCACTTGTTTTAGTCGTTCTGAGTCCGCAACAATGACCTCTGGTAATCTCGGATCAACTTGAATGTCGATTGCTAACTGTTTCTCTTCTGCCAAAACGCGATTTTGCAGGACAATTTCATCTATCCACGTTTGCAAATTAAACGGCATAAGAAGTAAATCCATCCGCCCGGCTTCAATCCGTGAAAGATCAAGGATGTCATTGATTAAGCCTAGTAAGTGAAGGGCATTAGCCAGAATCCGATCCTGATACTCCCGCTGCTTACCAGTCAATTCACCCGCAATACCCATGATCTGTATCTCTGAATAGCCGATTACAGCATTGAGGGGTGTACGCAGTTCATGCGACATGGTTGCCAAAAATTGGCTCTTTAATTGTGTGGCGTGTTCAGCTTGTTTTCGGGCTTCAGCCAGCTCGTGATTTGCCGTGACTAGCGCTTCATTCTGATTACGAATTTGCTGTTCTGCTAACTTACGATCCGTAATGTCCCGAAACATCACAACACGTCCCGATAACTGATGCTGCCTATCATAAAGCGACGATAGATGAACATCCATGACACGCTGGTTTTCACCTTCTCCTAAAACAAGTTCATCTTTAACCACACCTGATGTAATTGCCCAACGGGATAAATCCAATTTTGTGTCAAGAAGTGCTATAACCTTTATGATGGGCTTACCAATTGCATCTGGCGTACTACGGCTAATAATCTGCTTGGCAGTGGGGTTTAAGTCGACGATTCGTCCTTGGGCATCCAGTACAATTACACCATCCGTCATACTGTCAACAACTAGATTACGGGCAATTGGAACGAGATTCAAAAGCTGAAATCTCAGTAACCCCCACGTGAGGGAAAGACCTGTCACAGCGAATGCAAAAGGCGTGTAGTCGATGGGTTGGTTGCCAAAAATGGTTACAGCGTTAGCAATCATCGGAGCAATAACCGACACTAAAAGCGCCACAAGCTGTCGGCGATACAACCCCGGTGATCCGGCAAATTGTCGGAATAATAAATATGATGCTGTCATAATCAGCACATATGAATATGCCGAATGAACCCAAAACCATATGCCGGTGGTCGATGAGGCGACCGATAGACCGCCAATATCTGCTACACCAAGGTATGACCACATCAATCCATGGGCTTGGTTAGTCCATATTAAAAGAGTCGTAATACAGGGGAAAATACATAGCACTGCAATGCGTTTTGGTGTTACCCATTGTAAACGGCCTGTATATTGAAGACCAAATACCATCCATATAACGGGCACAAAGACAATCGCTATAAACTTAGCCCGATAGCAAAACAGTTTAAACGTATCAGTTGTACTGATAATCTCTAACCCATAGAAGACAATCCACCAAATAACAGCGATCATTAAAATTGCAATTAGTGTTGCCGACTCACCCGATATTGATCGTTGTCCCCAAATTTGAAAAATGAGAACCATCGAAAGAACAACAGATATGCCCAAGGAAATCAGGATTACACTAACCGACATAAACGCACTCCGTGCATACAATAGAAGGCAAGTTTATTACGAACCATTAAAAATTATACTGCACTTATTTCATATAAAGCATGAATTTCATTATTAATTCACAGAACTTGGCTCAATCCAGCGCTAATCAATTTTCTGGAAGCGTTCCAAATAAAAAACACACCCAAAAACTGTGTGTGCCTCCTGTAGGTAGATGTTAGTGAGGATCAGTAATGTGAGGTTTGATCTGAACAGAGGAAATAGCCTACATCTGCGAGGAGGCTGTTATATATATCAGAAGTAAATATGAATAATCAACTTCCCAAGGCGGATTTCGTCGTTGTCGCGTACCACTCGTCGCTGCTGCGGTAGAACACGTTGTTCGTTGAGAAAGGTGCCATTTGTACTTCCTAAATCAGTGAGCATCACCGTTTTACGCATCAACTCGAGGGTTGCATGCTGACGGGAAACACCGTATTCGACAGCCTGATATGGGCTTAGATCGACGTTAATTTCCGAGTCCGTTTCATCACTTGCACGCCCCAAAATGATCATGCGGTCAAGCTGAACTAAAATAGGCGTTGGCATACCAAGGACATGAAGTCTAACGCGGGCATCCTGTGCAAGTGTTGCAGTGCCCCATTTAATAATGTGCTCACTGCCATCCAAATTGGGCATCCGACGTGTAGGGCGCTCCATAATAAGCTCCTATGATACCTATTACGCTACGAGATTGTGACAAACATAATTAAGTCCTCTTAACTATAAGTCAAGAAACGCTTATACCTGTAGTACTTTAGGCAGATGCCGCGTCATTTTTTACGAAAATAAGAATTAATTCATAATAGGCATTTTAATGCTGAGACAACGAATATTCGAATAAGGAAAAGTAAATTTCTTTTAGCCTAAAGCTTATGCATGTCTAACATCCAACACTTATAATGACGATTAAACAAGCGTTTTCTCTAGTGATGGAGAACATTTATGTCAAATAGTCAAACCAATGTCGACATCGCGCAAATGCTAGATCGCATTGCCGAACTCCTCGAATATGAAAATGCCAATCCCTTCCGTGTACGCGCATATCGCGAAGGCGCACAAACAATCCGAAACACTGATCATCCGGTTGCTGATTATATTAAACACGATCAAACCGATAAGCTGGATGCTTTGCCAAATATCGGCAGTGGCATTACAGCGGTCGTGGGTGAATATGTGACATCCGGTAAATCTGGTTTACTCGAAGAACTCGAAAGCAAAGCCTCTCCCGAAGCAGTTATTGCAAAAGTACCGGGTATAGGCAAAGAACTGGCAAGTCGCATTGTTGACCAACTCCACATCAAAACCTTGCCCGAATTAGAGCAAGCCGCCCATAACGGCGAACTGGCAAGCGTAGAGGGATTTGGGGCAAAACGGATTGAAGGTATTCGGACTTCCCTTGCTGGCATGTTGAGTCAAAGCGCTCGCACAAGCCAACGCAAACGTACTGCCGGCACATCAAAACAAACAAATTCATCAGATGATCGCCCAAGCGTGAGACTGCTGCTCGACATTGATGCCGACTATCGTAAAGGTGCAAAGGATGACAAACTGCAAAAGATCGCTCCAAAGCGCTTCAATCCTAATAACAAAGCATGGCTGCCTATCCTACACGCCAAACGTGATGGTTGGGAATTCACTGCCCTATTCTCCAATACGGCTCAAGCCCATAAGCTGGAGAAAACCGATGATTGGGTCGTCATTTATTACAAGCGCGGCGATACGGAGCGTCAGCATACTATTGTGACCGAAACCAAAGGCCCTTTGAAGGGCAAGCGTGTTGTGCGTGGGCGCGATGCCGAAAACCGCAGCTTCTATAAAACGGCGAAGACATAACTGTATTTTCTCAAACAAAAAGGCACACCGTCTAGGATATGCCTTTTCAAAATGTCCTTGTTGATCGTGATTATGTCGCTATTGGCAGTGCGGTTATGATCGGTTTGACCTCTGTAGTTCGCTTCCCATTCAGATGCCGATCTGCAAATAGGCTAACCTTTGAAGTAACCTGCGCTTCATCCGGATTACGGAACTGCATAGTGTATAGATGCGCATATAATCCATCAAGTGCCATCAATTCTTCGTGCGTGCCCAATTCCACAATGCGACCCTCATCCACCACTGCAATCCGATGAGCCACTTTGATGGTACTCAAACGGTGCGCCACGATAATGGTTGTCCGGTTCTGCATCAGACGGTCAAGCGCTTCTTGCACCACACCCTCTGATTCATTATCCAGTGAACTTGTCGCTTCATCTAGCAATAAGATTGCCGGGTCTTTGAGGATGGCCCGTGCAATGGCGATTCGCTGGCGCTGACCACCACTCAGATTCATACCGCGCTCACCGACAACCGTTTCATACTGCTTCGGGGAAGCCATGATGAAGTCATGGGCATTGGCTGCCCTTGCCGCCTCAATCATCTCAGCCTCGGAAGCATCTAAGCGTCCGTAGAGAATGTTTTCGCGGATCGTACCACCGAACAAGATTGTTTCCTGTGGCACGATACCGATCTGGTGGCGCAGGCTGTCTTGTGTCACATCGCGCAGATCATAACCGTCAATCTGAACGCTGCCCACCGTTGGGTCATAAAAACGTGGGATCAGATTGAGTATAGTACTCTTGCCTGCACCACTCGGGCCGACCAGCGCCAAGATTTCTCCGGCACGGATTTCCAAGGGGACGTTCTGTAAAACGGGTGTCTCTTGATTATAACCGAATGAGACATCATTAAAGGTAATCTTGCCCTGCACTGTTGGAAGTTCAACTGCGTCAGGCTTATCCTCGATTGCCGCTGTGGTGTCCAGCAGTTCAAACACGCGTTGAACACCACCCAACGCTGCACTAACCTGTCCGTAAAGGCCACCGAGTCCACCTAAATTAGCTGCAATAGTAATGCCGTACATCAGGAAGCCGGTAATCATGGCAGGAGTTAGCCGTCCATCAATAACCTCATGCCCACCGTACCACACAATCGCCGCAACCGAACCAAATCCCAGAAACATCATAACCGACATAAACAGCGAATTATAAACTGCCATTTGCAACGACGCCTTGAATGTTTCCTTCATGGCAACATCATAGCGCCCTGTTTCGTAAGCCTCACGCCCAAAACTTTTGACGACACGGATTCCCTGTAGCCCTTCTTCAGCCACCACCGTTGAATCAGCTAGCTGATCCTGAATGCGCGTGCTGCCCTTCTGGATTCGCCGTCCAAAAAGAAAGGCGATAATTATCAGAACAGGTGCCAATCCTAGAATAAACAGAGTGAATTGAGGATTGAGCTTTAACAAAATGATGATCGAACCCACCAGCCCCACAATCTGGCTAAGGAATGATGTAATGGTGATCGTCAACACAGTACGCATCTGCGTCACATCACTGGACAAACGGGAGACCAAATCGCCTACACGGCGCGTCGCATAAAAATCTAGAGACAAGTTTTGCAGATGCTTATAAAGCGATGTCCGCAAATCGTAGACAATTCCTTCACCGATGTAGGATAGCAAATAGGATTGGACAAAGTTAAAGGCCGCTTGCAGCAGAAAAATACCCACCAACAAACCCGCCAACATATTGAGGGTGTTGCCGTCACCAGACTTTGCAACCGTATCTAACAAGCTCACTATTACGGCTGGAAAAGCCAAGCCGAAGCCACTGGAAAGCAGCAGCGCCACTATACTAATTGCCATCCGCCCTTTGTAAGGTTTCAAATAACGCAGCAAGCGCGTCCACTTGACCGCCTTGAATGACACTTTTGTGCCGTCCTCGTTTGTGGTTTCCATTCCCTCTCGACGATTTTCCATTTTTGTACTCTGTCTCCATGATTAGCACCGAAGTGTTTTGATTGAATGACACAATTCTAGAAGAGTTATTTAAACTCAATATAAACGGGTGACATTTTCATCAATGTCCCATAATCTCGCGCAAATAGTCCAACACGGGCTGAGGATTGCTGCCGTCCGCAGTCAGACCAACATAACCATCAGGCCGCACCAGAATCAGCGCATCACCTGCAATTCCATATGCCTTCCGCGCAAGACCCTCGCAGTCAATCAGCATATGGTCATTTGGCTCGGCAACATCCCCTGATGAACAAATAGAATAGGTTTGCACATCCGTATGATATTGGTGGGGCAAACACGGCGCAGATTGATCGCTAAAACTGAGCAGCGAAAAATGTATTCCTTGGAAGGCATCAAACAGCCGCATCGGTTTACCATCACTAACGCGAATACACGGCGCATCCGGCGCACGATCTCCCGCGCGAATGCCTGTGGCCTCATCAAAATTGACCGACAACGAACTCTCACGATAAGCAATGCTGAGTTGGCTCACATCCGCAAATGGATCTTTACCTGTAACCAAATTGGTAAGCGCTTTTACACCCGTTGTTTTGCCATCTGCATCGGCCTGCTTAAACGCTTTATGTCGATTAGAGGTCGAGTCCAAAACGCCTTTGGCAATAGGCAGTCGTTCTAGTTGATACGTATCCAGTAGTGAATCCGGTGCGCCACGCAGCACATGAGCTAACTTCCAACCGAGGTTGTAAGCATCTTGAATGCCCGTATTCATGCCTTGCCCACCCGCCGCCGAATGAACATGAGCCGCATCACCCGCCAACAAAACACGCCCGTTGCGATAATGATCCACCATACGGATATTCGGTCGCCAAATCGTAATCCACGTTGGTTCACTCAATTCAATCTTGGGTGACTTTACTGCCACATCCACCAAACTTTGCAGCGTTTCGAGCGATGCAGCAGGCAGTTCGCCTTTTTCAGTTGGTACAGCCGGAGCCGCAAAAAACCACTGACCATCCCGCATCGGCTGAAGCATGACCGAACCAACACCTTCCAGTGACCACGAATACCAGTAATCCGGCGCTAAACCTGTTACACAAACGTTGGCGAACAATTGATGGGTATCATCCCATGTTTCGCCGAGAAACGAGAAGTTTCCTATTTTGCGAACCATACTGTGTCCACCATCGCAGCCCACCAGATAGTGAGTGAGGATGGTTTCAACCTCATCACCGTGTTGAATAGTCGCCATTACACAATCGTTTTCTTGAACAAAACTAACCAGCGCACAACCCATCTCAGTTTCATAACCAAATACGGCTAACCGTTGGCGCAAAATCGCTTCGGTATCTGTCTGGCTGACCATCAACGGCGCACGATAAGGCTTGTCGGGTGTAGGTGCAGCAGCGGGGTTCGCCGTCGGATCAATTTCCCGCACCAGATTGCCATCAGCGTCATAAAAGCGCATCGGTAAAATCGGTGCAGCGCAAGCTACCACTGATTTCATCACACCCAAATCCTCAAAGATTTCTTGTGTACGCGGGCTTATGCCTCTGGCACGTGAACCGACTGCATGTGTTGTTGCCTTGTCAATGATCCGGAAGGCAACACCCCTGCTGGCTAAATCTATAGCAAGAGTAAGCCCCACTGGCCCTGCCCCCACAATTAAAACCTCTACAGTGGTTAAATCATTCATGGACAACCATTCCTCCGTGTAATGTGCTGGATCGTCCTAAGACTAACGAGGTTATTTAAACTCAATTTAAACGGGTAACGGAAATAAAAACCCCGCACTTCAGCAGCGGGGGTTTTCGTTTTGTGTATGCAGATGAGCTATCCATATAGGCGATTAACCCTCGCTAAAGAAGCGTTTGAGTTCTGCCGCTACCATTTCAGGTTTGCCGTCATTATCAGCAATCGTATGTCCCACACCAGTAAATTCGATACGCTTTGAATGGGGCAAAATCGCACTCAAATATCGAAGTGGTGCTTTCAAAAAGGAACGGCTTCGGCTGCCACTCATGAGCAGCACCTCAGCTTGCACACCCCGATATTGCTCCAATTTTCCCCGCATTTCTCTCACCAACAGCCCATCGTAGTGCATCGTAGGGATCAAATCCTTAAATGGAATATCCCCTGCTTCCCCATTCTGCGTGTTATCATTAATCCCCATCTTCAACATCGGCACCAAGATAAAACTTGGGATCAAAGTCATCGGCGAATCATCGGTTCCTTTCAGGATGCTCACCAACACCCCGGCTAAATCACCCTTTGCGAGATTGCGTTCATAACCATCTATCCATTTATCCGGCGCATCTTGATCATTTACGGGAAAGGGCGGTTCGTAAATCGCAACCTTTTGCACGCTAGGGGTCATCAAGGCCGTTTGCAGGGTAATAATCGCGCCCGAACTCAGCCCAAAGATAAAACGTGCGTCAGTCTTATTGACCAACGCCTGAATGTCTTCAACATCTTTGCTCAAACTGTAGCCGTCGCCATAGCTTCCACTCATCCCGCGTCCACGCCGATCAACCACATAAACGGTAAAAATATCTGCCAACGCTTCTGATAACTTTCGGAAGTTTTGTGAAGCCTGCATCCCCCCATGTACCAGAATAAGCGCTGGCCCACTGCCCATTTGCCGATAGCCTATCGTGGTTCCATCAGCCGATATGACCGAATGGGTTGTAGATTCTAAAGTTAAAGTGTTCATCATTTCCTCGTTGAGTTAGTTAAGTATCAAAGTCATGCGCGATGAAGAATGCTGCGTAAAGTTGCAGCCCATTCTTGCGGTCGATCCATATAGGACAAATGATTACCGGGAAACGTGACCATCTCGCAGCCCAACAGCTTTGCCATGATTGGCGCAGTTTCCCCATAGAACTTGCGCTTATCCAAAGTCATTTTGCCCGCCGCCATAAACATCATGACCCCGTTTTGCTTGATCGTTTCAAGGTCTGGTTGATAATTCGAAAATGGCAGCATCTCGTATTTAACAAAGAAATCGTGGTTTTTGCCCATCCGTTTGGCAGTGTCTTGGGGAACGCTGTTATAAGCACTTCTTGGAATGCCCGTCGGCAGCGCGAAGCCCAACATCGCCAGATTTGCGCCAAATGTCTGACCAATCCAATAGATTCCTGCGAAAAAGCGCTGCCATGTTTTGCTGTCAGGATGCATTCGGCTAACTGGAGGTTCATGGACAATCGCTGCTCGTACCGCTTGGGGTTGGGTCTTCGCCATATCCAACGCGATCACCGCACCACCGCTGTTACCAAACACAAACGCTGATTCTTCTCCTGCTGCTTTAATGACCGCCACTGCATCACGACTTTGTTGGCTGATTTCAAAGTTCTGAGGGTCATTGCCTGTGCTGCGTGAGTTTCCACGACGATCATAGGTGATAACCTTGTACTCATCTGAAAGAATATCAGCTACAAAAGCGAAAAATCCGGCATCCCCACCTCCGCCGGAAATCATCAACAGCGGTTCGCCTTCACCCCGCACCTCATAATAAAGGTCATCCCCTTCGGTAGAGACACACCCACTCTGCATTCCAACCTGCCCAATAACCATGCTCATCCTCCATTCACGGTCTCACATTTCCATTAAGCATATTGATCTTTTGTAAACACAATTTAAACAACAAAAAACGCGAATGACTTATTCGCGTTTTTAAAACTTGGAGAGAATGATTACCGTTTTACGCCGCCGATTGCTCAACTTCAACCGGATTGGCTTGAGGGGTTTCCGCTAACGGCAAATTGACCGTGAAGGTCGTTCCTGTACCAATTTTACTTTCAACAGCAACCGTGCCATGATGCATATCCACAATTTTTTGCACAATTGATAACCCTAAGCCGCTGCCACTGTTACTGGCACGTGTCCGGGATTTGTCAGCTTTATAGAATCGTTCAAATATATGTTGTTTTTCGTCGTCCGAAATGCCGATGCCTGTATCAGCTATTTTGAAAGTCACATGGTTATCCTGCTGGTGGAGATCAACTGTGATTTTGCCGCCTTCTGGCGTAAATTTAATGCTATTAGAAACCAAATTCATCCAGACTTGGCTTAGAAGGTCTTCATCCGCCATGATGGTCACATCATCCAAGGACACATCGACATCAATCTTTTTACCAATCCACTGGGGTTCACAAGCCAAAATAAGCGTGCGGATTTGCCGATCTAAACAGTAATGTTTCGGCTCGAACTTGACACTTTCAGCTTCTAAAGTTGCTAACTTCAACAAATTCTCGGTGATTCTGGAAATCCGTGTACTTTCCGTTTCGATAATACTCAAATAGTGATTACGGTCTTCAACGCTCATATGGCTGTTTTGCAGCGCTTGGGCAAACCCCCGAATAGAGGTAATCGGTGATTGAATTTCGTGAGACACATTGGAAATAAATTCCTGCCGCATCTGCTCCATTTGGTTCAGTTCAACCGCCATCGTGTTCACACTTTTCGCCAATTCATTAATCATGCCCGAGTCGCCCTCCAAATCATCCTCTATCTGGACACTAAAATCACCTTTAGCAATTTTATTCATCGCTTCAATTATTGGGTTAAATATCCTCATTCGTGCCGTACGCTGTTTTTCGCCGAAAATACGACCAATTACGGTTAATGTGAGAAAGCAAACCACAAAACCCGTCACTGTATTAATGGTTTGTATGGCAAGAGGGGAAGGTGGATGAACCATAGAGCCAAAAATGACTCCGGTTATCAGGTAGACTATCGTAAAGATAACCGTAGCACTTGCAAATACACCCAGAATGACAGATAAAATCCAAAGTTGTTCTCGTCTTTGGCGCTTCGTTCTTTGCTTATTCCCGTTGCTCATTATTCAGTCTCCATCCGGTAGCCTAAACCCCTTATCGTTCTAATACGAAAAGAGTATTTATGTTCAGGAAATCGTTCACGCAATCGGTTGATATGCACATCTAGCGTCCGTTCGTTGCCTTCGAAATCATAACCCCAGATGTCTTCGATCAACTGATCACGAGACAAAGTCTTCCCCGGATAACTCGCCAACTTAAATAGCAGTTCAAACTCTTTCAGTGGCAGCGTGACATTTTCCCCACTGGCTTTAACCTCAAACGTTTTACGATCCATCACCAACTCACCAATTTGTACTGTTTGTGAGGCCGCAATCTTATAGCGTTTCAGTAGTGCTTTCACCCTCACAACCAACTCCAACGGCTCGAAAGGCTTCACCAGATAATCATCTGTTCCTAGTTGGAAACCGTGTACCTTATCAGTCATTTCACCTTTGGCTGTCAACATCAATATCGGGATGTCATAGTAGTCGCGCACTTGACCGCAAAATTCCCAACCATCCATGTTCGGCATCATAATATCGAGGACAATCAAATCAACTTTGGTCGTCTCCAATTTCGCTAACGCTTCCAAGCCATCTGATGCCTGAACAATGTCATATCCCTCATCTTTGAGGAACACGGCTGCTAGCTGCCGAATATGTGGATCATCGTCCACAATCATTATCTTATTCATATCTACGCCTAATCCCTCTGCTGATTTTCGACATCTTATTGATGCCATTATCACCAGCTTACGCCTGTTTTTTAAACTGAATTTAAATCAGGTTGGCATCACAGGTTCTTTCTCACAAATAAAAAGGCACAATTATGACTGTGCCTCTAGCATCAATTGATTGACTTGAAGAAATGGGAGTAGAAAATGTCAAATCTTATTAATTTAGCAAGTCTCGAAAATTTAGATAACCAAGGCTAACCAAATAGTTTCCCAGTTTTCGAGCAATATCTCGCGCCTCATTGTCTGCACTTCTAATCGCAATTTCAATAACTGAACGAATTTTCTTCTCGTAACTGGAAAGAAGCCAATTTCCAGCATTCGATCTAACAACATAATTTAGGCATTCAATTGACAAATATGGATAATCGTTCACTGTATATTCGAGTTGATCAATCACATGACGATCTATAGAAATATTACTTGCCCCAATTAAGGCTAATACATCTTTAAGTTTCAAAAGCGACCAATTAATATCAAATTTACCTGATATAAACCACCATTTAAAAGCTGCTAGTTCTTCTAAATGCTGGATACTATCTCCCTTAATGTTATTAAAGCGAAAGTCCCAAAGCTCAATCAACCTATCTTTCATAGGAACTTTGATAATTTCTTTCGTATTCTTTAGACTTACACCGATAAATCGCATCGCTTCTTCACAAAGTTTGTCGTTCGCCCGTTGGTAGAAAAGCTGAATAAGACTCTCAGGTTCAATTAGCGTAATTAATCCACGCCAATAGTAAACTATTAGATGCTGGGTAAGATGTATATTTGAATCGAAAGCTGGAAACTTATGCGCGACAAATAAATCAATATTTTGAATTGCACGTTGATATTCTGCTTTTAAGGATACAAATACTTTGTCAAATGCATGGCAATGTATGAGATATGCTTCCCAAGCAGCTTTATAAATAGCCTTTTCAGTCAGCGTTTGAGGAAAAATCTTGATCTGTGAGTTAGCAGTCCAATTTTCATCAAGAAGAAGAAGCCAAGGGTAGTATTGACCATAAATTGAACGAATTGCAAGTGAATGATCATGTTCAAGATGCCAGTCCAACACCTCTTGGACTTCAGGCATACTATCGAAATTGGTTAAGATATTCTGTTGTCCTGCAACTTGACCGTCAAAAAAACGTCTCAACCAAAGGGCATATCCTACTATCGTATGTATGGCCTTACCGCGAGTTGCATTTATTGAAATGTCTGTTGGAGAGTGTTGAGAATTAATATATTGAGTTTCATATTCCACTGTGGGGTCTAGATTAAGAGTAATCGGTTTTAGTATTTTCCAGATTAAGTCACGATACTTATATCTTATCAAGTCTGAATTCAAGCCTGCTTCCAAAAGATTAGCAATCTCACCTAGAGTCCAGCCCCAATCAGGATCATCATTATCTATTTCATTTGTTTCTCCACCACTAACATGAGGCTGCTCCACTACCCATAAACATAAGCTCAAAATACCATCCCATTGGAATGTTTTGTTTTCGCTCAATGCTGTACGAAACCCTGAAATTATATTCCTTATATATATCGGGTTTAATCCTTTAAAAGCGGTTGCATTGTCTGCAAATTGCTCTGGGGCAGAAGCAATAACAGAGGCGAAAGAGCGTCCAGTCCCTTCCCTTGAAGGACTCATAAACTCTTGGGGTGGTTGCCAAGATGCAAGGAAGGTTACCATTTCTTTAACACTCATCTGCTTGATTTGGTCAGGTTCAAGCGGGCTTGTTGGCCCTGACCAAATCACCGATGACGGACTACCAAAATGTGGCGCTGGTAGAGTCCCCAAAGAATTACTTAGTTCTTCGTACCTCTGCTTCCACGCATCAGGTAAGGCATTCGGAATATGGTTTAACCAGTACAGTTGCCAACTAGGCAATTCATCTTCTTCGATTCTTCCATCATTGGGCACAGATTCAATCCAACCCAGAAATTCCAATTGATGAGCTAAATCAAGCTCAGAAAAACCCCTACAAAGTAATTGGCGATATTCATCCGACTGTCTCTCAAAATATTGACGGTTAACAAGGGTTGGTACGAGAAGATTTGGGGCTAATTTATAATTATTACCTAAAATATTGAAAGCCAACCGATGAAATATAGAAAGTTTACGATTAATTAAATTGGTAATGACATTTACCGTTCTAGTAGGATCAATCTCTAATAGCTGTTCGCTGGCATTTCGAATACCTTGCAAAAGAATGTATTTAACATCCTGATGATAGTTTTCAGGATCAAGTGAAATCCACTCCGAGGGGTCACTATTTGGATATTTAGCAGCATCCCATTTAAATTCGATAGTCGTGGTAAGTAGCGAACAAAGCATGTCGAACACTAACTCCCCAATCACGTCTACAAATTGTGGTATGTATTCTTCGATAATGTCTTGATAAGTTGATTCACCAAATCGGGGCGATAATTCATCAAGTTCATTGGGTTTAACCCGAAGTTCAAGAAGTGTCGTAAGTAAATCTAAAGCCCTATCCGTTTGACCTCCACGAGCCAAGAGTAGTGAAATTTGAGCAACGTTTATGGGCAAGGAAATAAAATACACGTCATCAAGCCAATATTTTATTTCTGGAATCATTTTGGCAACTTCATTAGCCGGCATTTTTAGTGCGATTGCACAAATATCCTCATGAACATACGGATTTCGTGTTCTCGGAATTTGGAGAACAATCTTCCATATTTTTTCAGAGTAATCTTCGCTCAAACGTCTTAAGTACTTGGACTCAGGCCACGGATGTACTCTGCCCTCAATGGGTTCAGGTACTCGAATGAAAAATTCCTTTTGTTCCAATATATCCAGCCAACTTGAGGAAGCTCTCTCAAAAAAATAATTTAGCAAAATAAAGTTATTAGGGACATCATTTTTGAGCTGTTTTATAGATTTTTTAGATGGAATTCACATCAACAGTTCATCAAACCTTACGATGAAAATAGAATAAATTTCCTCTATTTTCCCGAGCAAATACTCAAACAACTCTAAACATTTGTCTAAGAACTTGGCGACATTTGCATCATCAATTATGCGAGGTAGACCAAGTGATTCCCGATGAGCATATTTATTAAATTGACCACTGAATTCCAACCAAAATGTTCTTGAGGGATGGTATTGCGGAACATTTAGTAATTTAAGAACGGCTTCAATCTCATTTTTATGGGTATTTTTCCCGTCTTTCTCAATAACAACAGCCTCGGCATGAGGAACTAATAGATCTCGGAAAGAGCTTTCTATCTCTCTAAAGGAATGACAAACCAAATGCGATGCAAAACTGAAAGGAGGGTTAGCTTCCATTAAGCGACAAGCATCACGAAATATCAAAGCTGGACTATCCCCTATAAGTCTTTGCAGACCATCATAAATGCCCTGTTGACGTGGGCTAGTAAATTGAAAGCCTTGAGATTGAGGCAAGTACGAACTTGGTATTAGCATTTTTGTTACCGCAATTCATAAGTATGATTTAATTATACTTATCAAATATTTACAGTCAACATTAACTTGGGTTAATTAATATTTTTCTTAATTTTACCTGTTATCGCCTGTTTATCAGGTATTTACACAAATAAAAAGGCACACCCGAAGATGTGCCTCTCTCAAAAATCAACTGACTTTCAGGCTATTTGCCCAAATTGCTCAAGCCTTCATACATCCGTTTGTAGGCTTTTTCAGTCTTTTCTGGTGGCAATGCATATGAAAAACGCACCCAATTCTTCCCTGCATCTGAGAAGTAAATGCCTGCCACAACCGCCACACCATATTGTTCTGATAGATAGGTCATCAAGGCTTCACTGTCAGCTAAACCACCCGCTTTAATGAATGGTTCGCAGTCAATGAAGGCATAATAACCGTCGCCCATAATGGCATTTACACCGGTTGCTGCCAAATCACGCCGCAGTATCTTACGGCTCTCACGGCATGGTTCAATGATGCTGGCTGCTGCCGTACCAAAGCCCATTTCATAGGCTGCAATCGCAACTGCCTGTCCATAGAAGCTCGGTACAACCCCATGTGATGATTGGCTAGTAATAAAATCAATGACTTTCTTGCCAGCCACCAAATGAGCACTACGAATGTTGCTTCCGCCCAAACTCTTGGTAATACCATCCAAGAAAATCAACCGTTCACGTTGTTCTGGTGTAAATGCATTCAACACCACATTGATGTCTGACGGCCCACCATCGGTCACCCAATGGTAAATCCAATCGAACAACACAAACGCATAACCGCTTTCCAAGGCTACCCGTGCCAATTCAATCTGCTCTTCCACCGGAATAGTCCGCCCTGTTGGATTATCCGGTGAAGTAATGACAATACCCGCTACCTTACGGCCTTCTTTAGCAGCATATTCAGCCGTTGCCTTAATTGACTCCGGTGTATAACGCCAGCCTTCCACCGGATTACCCGGTGCCAACAACACATTCAGGCCAACCATATATGGCCCCCAGTTATAGGTAATCCACGGCATACGGCTGACGACTAAGGCATCACCCGTTTCTTTGTTGCCCAAAGCCACCATCGCCGAATAGGCTTTCTGTAAGCCATCACGCCCACCCTGAACGAAGCATATATTAGGCTCACCCCATCCGGTCGATGAATCCAGCTTCCAATACTGCTCAACGGCTGCCTTACGGAACATTGGTGTTCCCCAAGGTTGGTCATAAGCTGTACCATGCTTGATTTGCAACTCGGTTGCTCGCCGCAAAATGTCGGCTGGCACCCCCGGCAAGCTCGCACCGCCGTCGCCCTGTGACGCATCAAAAGTTGGTGCATCTGCTCCCACCACTTCCTTGTACTTCTTTAATGCATCCCGAATCAGGAACATCCGTGAAGGTGGAATCGGCAACATGTCCGCCGGATAGTGATTAACCGGAATCCGGTTCTCAACCGGTACTACAAAATGCGGTGTATCCAAACTGATTGAATAGTCTTTCGTAACCAAAAATGACCTCCAAATATTCTAGCCGAAAAAAACAAAAACACCCCTAAGTGGGGTGCTGTGTCAACAAGCGTATCAAACTGGACAAGCCCCCACCGGGTCACGTTATGACAATAGTATCCATATTAGTGGCATTATTGGTTGGCAGCATGTTGCAAAAATTCCTACTAATGTTTAACAAGTCTATTGTGACTCCTCAACATGAGTCTGTCAATGTGGCAGGTTGTAGCATGGAAATCCAAATTCATTGTGCAAAATGCCTTATTGAGACTCGCCTAAAAGCTTCTGCAAACTTTCTATACTGTTGATTGCTTTACCAGATTTTGAGCGGTCGATTCGCTTGAGCAAGCCGGTCAGTACATCCTTTGGCCCAAGTTCAACAAACATTTCAGCACCTGCGGCAATCATCGCCTGTACCGATTCCGTCCAACGCACTGAATTGGTAAGTTGTAAATCCAATTCTCGGCGGATAGCATCCACATCATTTAATGAATCCGCATCGACGTTACCATAAATCGGTACATGCGGACTAGTAAACTCTGTATTCGCCAGCACCTGACGGAACTCTGCTGAAGCACTCTCCATCAAAGGTGAATGAGCAGCAATGCTAATTGGCAGTTTCACTACTTTTTTAGCTTTCACCTCACTGAGCAATTGCATACCAACTTCGAGAGTCTCATCATCTCCCGAAATCACATTCTGACCGGGACAGTTGTCGTTCGCAAGAATCAAAACGCCACCCGTTTGCTGACTTGCACGCGTACATACCTCGCGAACCACTGACGCATCTAAACCTAATACAGCCGCCATCGCACCGGGACTTTGCGTTCCTGCTGCTTGCATGAGCCGACCACGTTCACGCACTAACTGCAAACCATCTTCAAATGTTACTGCCCCTGCCGCAGCTAAGGCTGTAAATTCTCCTAAGCTATGCCCTGCCACAAAACTTGGTATGGCTTCTGGAAGTTCGGTTTGCAACACCCTAAGTATTGCTATTCCAGACGTGTACAAAGCAGGCTGTGTGTTAATGGTGTCATTTAGCAAATCTTCTGGACCATTGAAGCACATGTTGCTTAGTGAGAAGCCAAGAATATCATCAGCTTGTTCAAAGGTTTGGCGTACAACTGGGTAAGTCTCGGCTAGATCCTTGCCCATGCCCACTGTTTGCGATCCCTGCCCCGGAAATATAAATGCAACTTTTGTCCAATCCATCATGCTTATCCCTTAATAAACCGAGTCTATAAGTAAGAACACGATCAATCCCAAATCGTTTCAAGGTCAACCACGACTATAAAACAAAAGCCGCCCTGTTTTACGCAGCGCGGCTTTTATAAACGTTCGCGGTTATGCTTACGCTTCTTTAATTTCAACAACCGTTTCACCTTTGTAAGTCCCGCATTTCGGGCAAACATGGTGTACGACATGGTACTCACCACAGTTTTCACAAACAACGAGGTGGTTAAGTGTTAAGAAATCATGCGCGCGGCGTTTGCCGCGACGGCTGGAGGAATGTCTACGTTTTGGCAGCGGACCCACGGGTGTTTCTCCTCAATACAATGTTCGACAGTGTTGCGATTATAAATTCTAGCCCAAGTGAAGTCAAGGTAGCGTCACATGGGGCAAGAAGTTAATACGTCGAAAACCATCAAGAAAAGATTAAGCGTTATACTTCTTCTCTATAGTCGCAATTTCGTCCTCAACATTTTTGAGCAATTTTTGTGTCATTTCCAAACCAAACTGCTGACCAGCTGGTTTAGCTTGAATGGTCGTCACTTTTTGGCGAAACAAGGAAGCTGATGCATATAGTTCATTTAACTTACGCGCCACATCCGGCGGCAAATTCGGATTCAACGGTGCGGCAGCAGCGACAACTGGCTCTGGCGACAGATCAGCAATACGGGATTTTTTAATATCCTTACCCTGAACTTGCGGTTGTGTCGAAGCGGGAGACTTGGCTTTAGCAGGGGCTTTGTCGGGTGCTGGTTTAGGTTCTTTGGGCGGCTTAGGGGGTTTGGCAGCAGCCGCAGCCTCTTTTGCCTTAGCTTTTGAAAGTTCGCTATAAACGGCTGTGGCAAAAACGGCCATACTATTCGTTTCCGGATCAAAGGCACAAACTCCATCAACCAACATGTTGTCGGCTGGATCAGCCATTGACTCTTCAATTGTCTCCCACTGTTTGGCTGGAATGTAAACGGTGTAAAGGGTTGGTGTTTCAGGAGGTCTAGGGAGACCCCGCGGCAAATTCTGTGCAGCAGCGATAGAAGACATAGTGGTAACAACCATCTCTGCTTGTTTTTCAATACTTCCCGGTCGTCCGCTGAGTGTGACTTTCATGGTCTTGATTTCTCCTTGGTTAGCCTTCAGGGATTCAATAAGGGCAATCCGTTCATTCCACCTGAAAAGAGGAATTCCAAGAGGAGTACGATTATTAGCTTTTTGATAACTCTTAAACGACGGGAAAATAACCTGACGTTGCTCTGCTGAAATTTTATCCCGTGCAAGAAAGAAAAAGACCCCTCCTGTAGTACGACGGCGTTCTGGCTTGACAAGCATCATGCCGCCCTTTGCTTCAATTTCTACGGTCTCTTTGTAAACTTCGCGGGCAAAGTCAGTACCGCAGTATTGTATAATTTTCCTAATCTGCTTTATTGGCGATTTTTGTGTTTCCCCTAGCAAACCCGCGAGTTCCGTAACCAGCGCATCAACTTCCTCTTGCGGTAGATCGAGCTTTTCCATTGTGTTACTTCCATTCCCTATATTAGTTGATCTGGAAATCTGCGAATTCACCCGTTGCAGCTAACCAGTCAGTATCTACGCGTGAAACAGCAGCCGATTGCGGGCCAATATTTAAGAATTGTATCAATTTTTCGATTTGTTGAGGTGTACCTTCTGCAACCACCTCTACCGAGCCATCTGTGCGATTACGCACCCAACCGGTTATTCCGATTTGCGCAGCCGTCAGCCGTGTATAAAATCGGAAATTTACCCCCTGAACACGCCCGAAAATCTTTGCATGAAGTCGTTGGTGATTAGCTGGCATCTCAAAATCCTTTGCCAATATTTTTCACCGAAAATCACATCAATGATAAAAAATTATCTTAATATTACCCGACTCTTGTGATCTTCATAAGGGTATTGACGGAAGGTGCAGCTACTATCGATACACCCGAATCAGGCCATCGGATTTCGAGCTGCTGTAATTGAGCCGTTTTCGGAAATCCAAAATGTATACGAGCGGCATCACCTGAGATATACCCACTCGCCGCTTTTACGTCACGATAGTAAGTGCCTATATCGGTATGCAAAATTAGGGTCGCACCAATAGCACGTGTATTTAACGAATCCGGCATGAACAAGTCAACTTCCAAACTATTACCTTCGCAAAGCTGATTTTCAAAAAGCTGAGACGGACTATTAAGGTTGTTGACGATTATATCCAAATCACCATCGCCGTCTAAATCCGCGATACTCATACCGCGTCCGCCCCGCGTCGAACCCAATGCCCAATCTGGCATCGGGACAAAATGCCCTTCCCCTGAATTTCGAAAAGCTTGATTAGTTTCGACCAGTTCATGATTAGGCAAATGTGGGAAAGAGGACATCTCAGCAAACCCGTTGACCACGTACAAATCTAAAAAACCATCCTGATCAAAATCGCCGAACTTGCCTGACCAACTCCATCCAGTTGCATCAACATCGCTTGCAACAGACATATTTTTGAAACTGCCAATCGTTTGAAGCACATTTTCATTGACTTGCGGATCCGTCTTGAGATTGCGTCCCTCATTCACCGATTGAGTAATCGCAGGCAATACTGCTTCCCCTTGTACATCATCAGTGTAGGGCTTCATGTCAGTCGCAAAAACTTCATTTTGCCCGTCATTGTCTATATCACCAAAGTCTAGACTCATTGTACT
Source organism: Aggregatilineales bacterium (assembly GCA_038251275.1). Taxonomy (GTDB): domain Bacteria; phylum Chloroflexota; class Anaerolineae; order Aggregatilineales; family Phototrophicaceae; genus CFX2. The sequence goes on along the minus strand of JBBSBM010000015.1, from coordinate 14,581 downwards.
ATGAGTCATCACAGTGAGTGGATTAGCAGATTGCCAACCCGAAGGCGACCAATACCAAATTTGGTCAGGTACCGCAAAGTCGTCACCAACCCATATATCAAGATGTCCATCGTGATTCAGATCAACCAGCATCAATGCGAGTGCCTGAGCGTTGGTTGAAAGACTAGACAAATGAAATTGCCCATTTCGGTTTTCGTAATAATAGACCCCTCCATTACCACTTAGAAGGAATTCTTGACCATAATCGGTCAACAAACTAGCATCATAAGTCGCACCGACCAAATCCAAGTCCCCATCTTGATCGAGGTCTGCCCAGTTTATAGCGTAGATTGGTTTGCCTACACTCGGCAAGAACTCGCGCAGAAATTTGCCATTTCCTTCGTTATGCCAATAAGTTGGGGCTGTTTTCGTCCGCGAAAAAACAATATCCAGCAAACCATCGCCATCGACATCAACAGTCGTCACAGCGCGTGAATCGCCATGTGCCATATGCTCAGTACGAAACTTCAAATGTCCGTCGTTCCACAAAATTGTATTCTTGCCAGCCTGATTAGTGAGGACAATATCCAAATCACCATCATTATCGAGATCATTAACAGCAATACCGCCGCCATTCGCCTCAAACATCCTGATGCGATTTCCACCCGCAACTGTTGTTGTATGATCAAGATCATGAGCAACAAAATGTCCTGTACAAACAGGATTCTGAGTAAAGGGCATAGTCTCAGTTGTAATCGTGTTATCAGACATTACATGAGATGGAGTAAGAAACCCGCTTATAACCAGCCATAAGCATATGTACCCAAAGCGCCTAATCTTATAAAACAATTCCATAATTCCCGCGACAATAAACACATTATCATATTCATTTATCATTCAAGTCATAAATCATACCACGCCACAAGCCATTATTCACTCAACCCAATTTCATGAGATCAGGTGTTCCAATTGGTTTGATTACAATCTGCCCAATTAGTGTTAAACTACATATGATTGAATCGTTTAAAAGAAATAAAATATCATGGAAAAAAGTGATCAAGGTCTCAGAGATGCACATAATCGGGCATTAGAGGTGCTACACCGATGTGCTACCCCTAGTGGTTTCCGGGCGTCGGGGTTATCAGCAGGATATCCACAAGTCTGGGCGCGTGACAATGGAATCATATCTTTAGGTGCGTTCGCCATTGGTGATGCCGATTTAATTGCAGCCGCAAAAGCCAGCTTACGAACTTTAGGCATGTACCAATCTAAACGGGGTTTAATCCCTTTAAATGTAAATCCTGATAATGGCTACATCAGCACCGAAAATGCGGGTGCAGTAGATGCCAACTTGTGGTTTATCTTGCTACACTTTTTGCAGGTGCAAGAAACTGGTGATATTGATTTCCTGAATGAAAACTGGGAGAAAATCACTCAAGCACTCATCTGGCTGGAATATCAAGACATGAATGAGTGTGGCTTGCTAGAAATTCCCGAAGCCGGTAATTGGATGGATTTAATTGCTGTCCGCTACAACACCCTTTATGACAATTCGCTCTATTACGCAGCAGTGCTGGCCTATGAGTTAATGTGGAAGCGTTTGGTGGCGGGAACAATCGGTCATCAGGTGAATGTCAACGCTGCACAAATTCACGAGCGTATCAACCTGCTGATGTGGATTGATCGCTGTTGGGTAGCCGAACATTTTGCAGAGCATTTGGAACGCCTCAAAGCAATTCGCCTTGAGTGGTTCATGCTTTATCACAACATCGGAACCATTTCTAGCCGCCCCTATTATTTACCGTGGGTTGCCTTTCGTGAATATGGTGATTGGTGTGACACCCTCGGCAACTGCCTCGCAATCTTAACTGGCATTGCTGACTATCACCGCAGCGAACACATCCTACGCTACATGTATCAAGTCGGCATTGCAGAGCCATTTCCTAGCAAAGCCATTTATCCGCCCATAAATCCCGGAGAAGCAGATTGGCGTAGTTACTACCGCAGCCGTAACCTCAACCTGCCCCACCAATACCACAATGGTGGCATTTGGCCGATGGTCGGCGGTTTTCATGTTGCAGCACTGGTTCGCCATCAATGGCATTCGGAAGCTGAACGTTTACTGACTTTACTTGCAGCATCCAATCTGCAAGGCAGAGATACCAACGAAGGCTTTAATGAGTGGCTGCATGGCGTAAGTGGCCATCCAATGGGATACGATTTACAAGGATGGTCGGCCTCTATGTACCTTTATGCTGAATCAGGTGTTCAAACAGCCAAACTACCGCTCTTCGACGATTTGTTAGCTGCTAAACCTGAAGCGGCACGCAGCACCGAGATTAATGACTTCACCGTACATGCCGGCGGAGGCCCCGTTTAAAGTGGTTTTAATGTACAGATGGCATTACAGCGTTAAGGCGCTATAATCGCACTTGTTGGGAGTTAGTCGCGAACGTTTCGCAAGTTCATAGGAGCTATAAAAAATGAGGAAACGTCTTACAGGTCTTTTTATTATCTTTTTGATCCTTTCGGCCTTCAGTAGCATTGCGGTCGCACAGGACACCACAACCCTTTTGTGGGGTATGTGGGGCAGCCCGGAAGAAATCGCCGTGCATCAGCAAGTAGCCGATGCCTATATGAAAGCGAATCCAAACGTCAAAATCGAACTTTGGTCGCAGCCTTGGGGTGACTATTTCACCAAGTTGGACACGCTGTTCGCAGCCGGTGATGGCACTGCTATCCCTGATGTGTTCTTCATGTCACCCATCCAGAAATATGCTTCGAGCAGCTTGATTCAAGACCTCACGCCTTACATCGACAAGACCAAGATGGACTTGACCGATTATTAGCCGGGTGCGCTGGAAAGCACGTCATGGAATGGCAAAGTCTACGGCCTACCGCGAGACAGCGGTGTCGACGTACTCTACTACAACAAGGACGATTTTGATAAGGCAGGTATTGAGTATCCAACCGACGACTGGACATGGGATGATCTGCACAAGGCAGCCGAAGCCCTAACTGTCAAAGATGCCAGCGGTCGCGTTGCTCGCTACGGTCTCGCTGCAGAGGGCAGCAAATATTTCGATTTTGTTGGTGGCAATGGCGGTCACATTTTGGACGACATGTTCAAACCGACCGAATGCCAATTGAGCCAACCGGAAGCAGTAGCCGGTATTGAATTTTTCGCGGGCATGATGAATGACGGGCTCGCATGGAAAGATGCAAATCTTGGTCAATCGGGTGGCGATCAAGCAGTGTTCCTTTCTGACCAAGCTGCTATGTTCATTCAGAATGCGAGCCGTGTACCAGCCTTGAATGCTGCTGGAGTTAACTATGATGTCGCAGCCGTGCCGAAAGCGCCAAGTGGTGGTCGTCAGGCAGGCAGCACCAATGGTGCAGCATGGGTTATGAGCGCCCTTACCGCGAAGTCTGATGCGGCATGGGCATTTATGGAATTCCTGCAATCGCCCGAAGGTGGTCAGGCAGTTTACTTCTCAGCAGGTGACGCATTCCCTCCCACTAAATCTGGTGCAAATTCGCCTGTATTCTTGGATGACACTCGCGGCCCAGCCAATAAGCAGGCGTGGATTGTAGGCGCTGAATCATCACCTCCAAACGGCAACGGTTGGTTCGCCGAGTGGAATGAACTAAATAGCACGCTAATTAGCCCGGTATTGACTTCGATTTGGGCAGGCGAAGCAAAAGCTGCTGACGTGCTTCCGGGTGCATGCGACAGCGTCAACACCTATCTAGCTGATCACGGCTACAAGAAATAGCCTCGGATTAATGGCAGCGATTTAACTGCCTGAAGTTCATTAAGCGCGGGGTTGGAGTTTTTCTCTGCCCCGCGTTTTGTTCAAATGCGAACGGAGACAACCAATGGACAGTGCGAGGGATTTATCACAATCAGGCGAAGCACGTCAACCATCAGCCCTACTTCAAAAACTGAGTTATAAATTGGGTATTGGTGTTTGGCGAGCAGATCAGCAGTTTGAAGGTTATCTTTTTTTACTCCCTAGCCTCGTTGGTTTTATTATTTTCGTCTTGGCACCTATCGTCATTTCGCTTGCCCTGAGTTTCAACCAATGGGATTTGATTACCCCACCCAAATTTATCGGTACTGCGAATTATATTGAACTCTTTACGCGTGATCCGATTTTCGGCAGTGTCATTAAAAACACATTTTGGTATACAGTACTCATCGTTCCAGTACAGATTGTGCTGGGTTTCGCGCTTGCACTTATTCTGAATAGTGGACTGCGCTATGCAAAACTTTATCGGATGCTTTACTTTATGCCGGTGGTTGCTAGTGTGGTCGCGGCGGCAATGGTCTTCCGTTTCCTATTTAACCAGCAAACAGGTGTCATCGCCGCCGGTATCTGGGAAATTAAGGGGACACTTCTTAGTCAGGGTTGGGTTCAATCGTCTCCACAAATCTTAGCGTGGGTCAATGGCATTACACCGCCTGACTTCTTAAATGCTCCGGGGCAAGGAATTCTGCCGGGATGGGCGCTCGTTAGTGTGGCAATCTTTACCGTATGGAAAAACGTCGGCTTTACGATGGTGATTTATTTGGCGGCCTTACAGGCTGTTCCAGAAGTCCTCTACGACGCAGCTAAAGTTGATGGTGCTAACCGCTGGAAGTTGCTTCGGTTTGTGACGATTCCCTTGGTCAGTCCGACGACCTTTTTTATATTGGTTATTCAAATGCTCGGCGCGTTCCAAATTTTTACCGAACCCATCATTATGTCTGCCAACACTCAGCGGCAGTTACCAGCGGCGGCAGCCTCCATCGTCACCTACATTTACCAGAATGCCTTCAGCTTCACCCGCATGGGCAAAGCGGCGGCTATTTCATGGGTGTTATTCGCGATTGTATTTGCCGTAACCATATTGCAAACGGTCTTGCAAAGACGTTGGGTATACTACGAAACAGACTAATGGGTGAACAACACTATGGCAACAAGTAGCTATAAACCAAGTCAGCAAGCTATCGTTATCCCGTGGGGACGAATAGCCTTACACATCATTCTACTCATTGGCTCGTTCATTATGGTGCTGCCCTTTTTATGGATGGTCAGTACCTCACTCAAAACATCAACCGACATTCTACGCGAATTTCCGCCGCGCCTTATTCCCTCTACATTTATGATTTCCAATTACAGTACTGCTCTTACATCGTTGCCGTTTGACCGCTTCTATTTCAATAGTTTGCTCGTAGCAACATCGGTGACCATTTTGCAATTGCTGACATCATCACTTGCGGCTTACGCATTCGCACGGCTGCGTTTTAAAGGGCGCAACACCCTTTTCTTTCTATACCTGATTGGTCTAATGATTCCCTTCCCTGTTCTACTATTGCCGAACTTTCTGATTGTGCGTCAATTAGGTTGGTTTGATAGTTACCTCGCCCTAATTGTGCCACCAGCCTTTTCCGCCTTTAGTATCTTCCTACTGCGTCAATATTATCGCGGCTTACCGATGGATTATGACGAATCGGCACGCATAGATGGCGCATCATCAGTGCGTATCTGGTGGAGCATCATTCTTCCGAATTCACGTCCTGCCCTCGCAGCATTAGCTGTGTTTACATTTCTCGGCACATGGAATGACTTCTTGTGGCCTTTGGTCGTTACCAACTCAAATAATATGCGAACATTACCGGTGGGACTAAGTATGTTTCAAGGACAATTTACCGTCCGATGGGAACTACTTATGGCAGCATCAGTCGTTGCTCTCATACCAGTGTTGATCGTCTACTTTTTCGCCCAAAACTGGATCATCAAAGGCCTATCAGTTTCCAGCGGCTTGAAGGGCTAAAATGATAACGAACATGAGTAAAATAACTACTCTTATGGATTAGTTTCAGGTTGTAGTTTGCACAAAGGTTGGGAAACTCGAACCAAATCGCCTTGAAAATTTTGAACTTATGTTCTAAAATATACTTCATCAAATACTTCGTTTTGAGAAGAACTTAACAATGCTGATCATTGTTCAATCACTGGTTAAAGATCAGCAAACAAAGCAGCAGCACACCCTTCTATTCAGCGGTGGCACCAGCCGAGCAATCCGCCGCATTTACGTCATTTCAGCGGAATAGAGTGAGCTTCTCGCTGCACTAAAAAGTCAATTCCGCGGCTACAGCCGAAGTTTCCGCCGTGCAATTCAGCGGCAGTATTGCACAAATTGCAGTTTTTGCAGCACCAATTGCAATTTGTGGCATTAAACGCCAGAACGAAGGTCGCTCAGTTTTTTTGGTATAAACGCAATCTCACTAAAGATAGCTGTACACCCCTCACCTGTTGGCGATTGTGATAGAAAGCCGATCTCAATATTCTTACGCTCACCGAGAGTAAAATAACGAACCAAATTCCATATCTGGTTATCCAATGAGTAATGGAACGCATATGCCTTTTCAAGAACGCTCAATCGCAAATAAACTGAGTTGCCACTAATCGGAACCGAGTTACAGTCATCGGATGTACCCTTTGTCACGACCGACACGATCATCAACTGTTTCTGTGGAGATAATTCAAAACAGAGTTTCGCCCATTGGTCATCTGCTTGGTACACAGCCAACACTCCGGCGTCAAACATCGAAGATGCGTCGGAGGTTACATGTGCTTTGAGCATACAAGGCTCTTGTACCTGAGTGAATAATGCGGGTGCATTCAGTACATTTACACTTCCACCGGGATCAAGAAACCAATCAGTCTGCTTCCCCGCAGAAATCGACAGCTTATAATCATCGTCCAATGACCAATTTTCGGGTACTCCATGCCAACGCAATGAACTTGGTAGCGCGGGAATAGTGACGGTTTGATCTGGAGCCATAGGTTACCTTTACCGAGCAAATATAAATAAGTGATATTAATATAACAAAAGGAAGGGCTAAGCCCTTCCCAAGTGAAACAATATCTAATGTCGATTTACTGCCCTGCCAACGCGCCCGCCATTGCGCCGCGAATGAGATATTTACGGGCAAAGAAGAAAAACAACAGGGATGGTAAGGCATAAAGCAACGAGATAGCATTCATCATACCGTAATCGATCACCGTATAGTTTAGCAGTGAGCGGAACAATGCTTGTGGCATCAACATTTTTTCGGGATCAGAGAGCATGACCAATGGCAAGAAAAAATGCCCCCAAGCACCGTTGAAGGCCAACACGGTCGCTGCGCCAACACCGGGCAACGCCATTGGTAACACAATTCGGAAAAGCGCTTGTAAGCGACTTGCACCATCTAGCCATGCCGATTCTTCAAGTTCCATCGGCACCGCATCAAAGAAGCCTTTCATCATCCACAAAACAAAGGGAACTTGGAAGGTGGCAAGACCGATAGCCACACCTTGTAGGGTATTCAACAGCTTCAAATCACGCATTACCAGATATAAAGGCAGAATGGTTGCAGTTGCGGGAATAACTTGGAGTAAAAGAACGCCATACATGACAACAGTACGTCCGCGAAAACGCATTCGAGAAAGTGTATACCCAGCAAGCGCACAAATAACGACAGCCAATAACACAGCGCCACCAACAGTGACAAGGCTGTTGAGCATCGCCCTCATAACATTGCCCTTCTGGGGATCAAAGGCTTTGCCAAAGTTATCGAGAGTAAGCTGAGTCGGAATATAGAAAAATAACCCCGATGTATTTTCAGGTTTTACGCCGAAAGCGCTAGTAATTAGCCAACCAAACGGTATGAGATCAAATATGACAATGATGAGGATGAAGGCATAAATGCCAATAAGTTCCACCCTGCTCCATGACAGAACAGGTTGTGTAACACGCTCACGCGAAGGACGCGGAGGTTGATATTCGGTACGTGCTGCCATTTTTATACCTCAACTCGCATTAACCGGACGTAGATAAGTGCCATAATCAAGCTAACCGCGAGTAAAACCAAGCCAGCAGCACTGCCAATACCGAGTTCAAAATAGCGAAATCCCGCGTTATAAATGTAGATGCCCATTGTGGTTGTTGACGTGCCGGGACCACCGCCCGTCAAGGCATAGATCAGTTCAAAGGTGTTAAAACAGCCCAAGGTGTTGAGCAGTAGCCAGAGCAAAATAACATAGCGGATAAGTGGTAGTTTGATGTAAAGCAGTTGTTGAAAGCCTGTTGCGCCATCGATTTCTGCTGATTCAAGTAATTCACGCGGAATATTTTCTAGTCCTGCCAAGAAAAGAATCATCGCGAAGCCGGAATTATTCCAGAAGTTGACTAAAATAACTGAGAACATGGGGACTTCACGTACCCATTGAACCGGTGCAATTCCAAATAAACCGATGAGACGATTCAATGTGCCGAACTCGCCGTTCGCCAGCATCGACTGCCAGAGCAGCGCTTGGATAAGTGACGGAATAACCATTGGCAAGACTACTGCTGCCAGCAAAATACCCTGCCCAAGCAAGCGGCGACGATTCATCAACAGTGCACTAATCATGCCGATAACAAATTGACCGGTGATTGTGCCCATTGCATAAATTCCAGTACGCCCCAAGGCGTTGAAAAATTCAGGATCACTGAACAGTTTCTGAAAGTTCCGCAACCCAATGTACTTCGGATTTAAGGCGGCCGCGCCTGTCAAAGCGAGGTTAGTGAAACTGGTATGAACAGCCCAAATGGCCGGGAAGATATAAAAGGCGACCAGTAGGAGAAAGGCAGGTAATAAAAAGCCGTATAACAGCCATTTTTCATAGCGATTTGCTACCATAATATTAAGTTTATATCTCCCGGAATCAAAAGCGGGCAGTACTTTTACAAAAATGATACCGACAAAGTGTTATCTCTGACGGTATCTTCATATTGATTAATCAGGTCAATTCAGTGAAATGATTAGAGTTCCTTGACACCATCTTCACCAACTTGATCTTTCATGCTTGCGGCAAAATCGTCCATAGCCTGTTGAGGTGACTTGGCAAGAGTAATAACCTCTTCAGTTGCCAGCGCGATGCCATCAGCAATCTTACCTTGCCCAGTTCCAGCCTTAAGGAAGCGCCCGGAAGCAAGTGAAGCACCTGCTTCAGCCATCTTGCCATTAATGGCAGTGCTGTAATATTCGCAATTTGCTGCAAAATCCATACGGGCAGACGGGCCGCCAAAGTAGGTTTCAAGCGCCTTACAAGAACCGGTTGGACTGCCTGCGAATAGAATGAGTTCCAGTGCCCCATCAATATTCTTGGATTGGCTGTAAACAGACATCGGGCCACCGATACCTGCAAAGACGAATGGATCGCCAATTGACGAGGGAAAGCGCCAGCGATCAACGTTGTCAAAAAGTCCTTCAATGGGTGTTGCACCCTTTGGACCCCAGTCAAATTCCCACTGCCAGTCACCACCTGTTACGACTGCGACTGTCTTGTTCGGGAAGCCTTGATATTTGATTGGTTCCCATGGGTTCGGGCTGAGTAAACTATCTACGGTGAGCCATTTATTCTTGGCAAGTGTTTCATAAACTGTGAGCGCCTTCAGTAAGCCGTCACTCTTGACGACCCACTTATTGTCGGCGGTATCAAAGATTTGATTTGCTTCAGCAAAACCCATCCATACATGACGGAAGCCTTCTTCCCATGTTCCACCGCCCCACGCCCGTGCACCCGGTATACCTGCGGGTGTTGCGCCTGTCTTGGTGAGAATTTGGTCAGAAAGTTTATAGAAATCGTCCCATGTAGCTGGCTGGTCGGTTGAAATACCGGCTTCGCTCAACAGATCTTTGCGGTAATATAAGGTAAATGTACCCGCATCTGCGATGCCATAGATTTTGCCATCAATCGCTAATTGATCTTTGACGACTGGTGAATACTGCGCCCAGTCTTCAGACTTTTCAAGCAGCGGTGTGAGGTCTGCCAAGTAACCTGCGGCAGCCATATCTTCGTAACGTGCGGCGTTGACCGAAACCACATCACCTAATGTACCGGAGGCAGCGTCAAGTGTGATTTTCGTGACGTAATCGTTATCGGTTGCCGGGCCGGGTGCTTGCTTGGCGCGGAAGGGCTTACCGTCTGCCTGCATCTTGGCATTAAACGCCTCAATAATGACATCCCAATATTTAATACCGAGTTCGCGACCGGGGGCAACGAGTGTTATTTCGGTTGTATCTTGCGCCACTGTGATGAACGGCATTCCCAACATATTGGCTGATGCAATCCCACCTGCGGCAACAGCTGAAAGTTTTAGAAAATCACGACGAGACAAAGATTTTGAGAAAGCCATAACATTCTCCTATAACATAATTTGGACATTAATTTGTTTAAGCTGAACTATTTGGGATATTCTCTATTTAACCTCCTTATAAAACATTTAAAATACTAGAAGTTGTAGGCAAGATATTAGGAAAACGTTTTCCTGAGTGTGATAGACTTTAGCACATTCAACTGATAGTTGTCAACAAAGATAGGAATTTTACAAATGGCTTCGATTAAGTCAGTTGCCAAGCAGGCCGGTGTTTCTATCGCTACCGTATCACGTGTTCTGAATGGCACTAAATACGTCAGCCCGATAATACGTGAGAAGGTATTAAACGTGGTTGAAGAACTTAACTACAAACCGAGTATAACCGCACGAAATCTGCGGCGTCAGCAAACCCAGAGTATCGGCGTTTTAGTGCCGCATTTGAACGACCTGTACTTCTCAAATCTGGCTTTCGCAATTGAGAAGCAGCTATCATCGATCGGTTACAGTCCTTTATTTGCTAGTAGTGAGAGTGACAAATTCAAGGAATCTATTTGTGTCGACAATCTCATTCAGAACAGGGTCGAAGGAGCAATCATTGTGCCTTCCCTGCCTGTTACAGGTGCAGTCGAAAATGTGAGAAGATTGGTAGATGCTGATATTCCAATTGTTCTCATAGATCGCAGTATTCCGTCGCTCAAAGTTAACCAAGTCATTTCCAATAACTATCAGGGTGGATATGATGGGGCACGGCATTTAATCGAGCTAGGGCATAAAAATATTGGTATGCTTGATGCAGGCACGGACGCTTTACTACCAAAATTTGGTCCCGGCAGTGAACGTATAGCTGGTGTACAACAAGCGATGTCGGATGCTGGCCTGTTATTAGAAACAAAGAACTGCATTTTTAGTGATGAGCAAAACCAATCTGCCGCAGGATACAAAGGCACATTTACTTTGTTACGACAATCTCCTGAAATAACGGCCATTTTCGCCCTGACCGATGCCTGTGCGGTTGGTGCGCTGCGGGCAGTTTATGAGTTGGGTCTCAACGTACCGCGCGATCTTTCCGTAATCGGTTTTGATGACATTCCGCTGGCATCACACGCAATTCCACGTTTAACGACACTCGCGCAGCCGCCAATACAAATTGCACAAGCCGCAGTTGATCTCCTGTTACGGGAAATCAACGAGCCGAATGAACAATTCCAGACCGTTACAGTAGGAACACAGTTGATTGTCCGCGAATCAACTGCGCCCCCATCGAGATAAACTATTTATTCTTTGGTTTAAGGGTTTCAATCGGCACAATACGATGCCGTTCCGCAGTGATCGTCGCACCTGTCGTCGGCGCGGCCCACTTTATACCATTAGCAATCACACGAATAACCTGCTTATTATGGTAAGTAGGATAGGTTTCATGACCAGGACGGAAGTAGAATATCTTTCCACGTCCACGCGTCCAACAAGCGCCACTGCGGAAGACTTCACCACCTTCGAACCAACTGATGAATACCTGTGAGTCTGGGGTAGGAATATAGAACGGTTCGCCGTACATTTCTTCCTGTGGAAGTTCAATATAATCTCCAATGCCTTCGACAATCGGATGTCCGGGATCGGATACCCACAAACGCTCGGTATCAGTGGCTTCACGCCATTTCAAATCACAGGATGTACCCATTAAACGCTTAAAAATTTTCGACTCGTGTCCGGAATGCAGCACAATTAAGCCCATTCCATTCAAGACGTATTTTTGAACACTGTCAACAATGTCATCACGGACATCGCTGTGCAGCATATGTCCCCACCATGTTAAGACATCCGTTTGACTCAAAACATCTTCGGTAAGCCCATGCTCAGGATCATCAAATGTCGCTACTCGTGTGGAAAAGCCATATTCTTGGATACCTTTTGCAATCGTGTTACCTATACCATCGGGATACACTTTTTTAACTGCTTCGTGGATTTGTTCGTGCCGCCCTTCATTCCAAATGGTGACACGCAGTGGATGGCTCATATGATTTCTTTCCTTATTATTTAAATTGTAAGCATTATTTCAAGCGAACTGGCACGCCATTTTGTGCTGATGAGGCACGGATGGCATCCCAAAGTTTAGCCATACGCAGACCGATTTCAGGCGGAGAAGGATTTTTCATTTTTCCGCTGCGAACGGCATAAAATTGTTCCCAAGCGCCGAGCGAAGGTGGAACAGTGACAGGCTGAAGTTGCTTTTCACCTTCGCGTTGGATTTCGAGGTATTCGCCCCAAATACCGGTACGAATAATGGCATTGGTACAAAACAGGCGAATTTCAGAAGCGCACGAATGAATTGCATTACCGCAAGAATTCATGGTCACGAGCGCACCGGACTCTAACCGTCCCATAACACAGCCAAGAATGTCAATGGCTTTGCCCCGGTTATCAAGCCAAGCGGCAACTTCTACAAAATCTTGATTAGCCAAATCAGATACGGTGTTCAACATATGAGCGCCGGTATCAAACATGAAACCCCCGCCCGAAATTTCAGGCATTTGCTTCCAATGTCCGCTGTAGTGTTCCGACCAATCTTCCCAAACATAGGCCACAATATTCTGGAGCGTACCCACTTCGCCTGACGCAATCATTGAAGAGGCTGTGCGAATTTGATGTGACAAACTGCCATTGAAAGCAATCACCAGCAGTTTGCCAGTTGCATCACGCATTTGGATCAGACTTTCAGCCTCGGCAGCGGTCACAACCATTGGTTTTTCCAACAGCACATCCAAACCCGCTTCAAGACATGCTTTGGCCTGTTCATAGTGGAAAGCATGGGGTGTTACAATAAAAGCTACATCAATACGTCCTTGATAATCGTTTAATAGTTTCGAAAGTTCTTTTTCGTTAGGTGGTGGAGTGAGGTTAGCATCTGTAAATAATTTTTGCATTTCAGCGTAGGCATCATCTGATGGATCATTGACGACAACAACCTCAGTTGTGTCTTGCAGCTTCAAAATTGTGCGAATATGTCCACGCGCCATGCCACCACAACCAATCATGGCAACGCGCACTTTTTCAGTAGAACTCATGAATGACTCCAATCTAAAATATTTAATCCAATTAAGAACTTTATTGTGTTAGGAAAACGTTTTCCCGTATTCTGGCATGTGACCAAATTACTGTCAAGATCAATTGGGCTACTAAGTGTGGTTTTTGAATTTTTTCAGGTGAATGTAGTGAATTATTCTTTTCGGCGTCGGATAATTGAATTTTGCTTGTATCCAACGTGCTATTATATTTGCATTTCTATATCAGAAAACTAGCTGGATTAGCGCATATGAACTTATAATGAACATATATCTGGTCACTTGCTTAAAAGTAGAGAATATTCATGCTGGCAATCGTTCGTGCTTGTGCAGTCATTGGGCTAGATGGCTGTATTATTGAAGTGGAAGTGGATTTTAATCCACGTGCAGGTATTCCCATTTTTACGATTGTGGGATTACCCGATAGCGCTGTAAAAGAGAGTCGCGAACGCGTGCGGGCTGCGATAAAAAATTCACACCTGCAATTCCCAAACAAGGGCTATGTGGTCAACTTATCACCTGCCGATATACCCAAGCATGGCCCTGCATATGACCTCGCCATCGCGGTCGGAGTGCTAGCTGCAACCGATCAAATTCCTCTCGGGGCATTAGAAAATAGCCTATTTATTGGCGAACTTTCGCTTGATGGCAGCATTCGTCATGTAAAAGGTGTCATGCCAATGGCATATACCGCCTATCAAGAAGGCATGGAGAGGGTTTTCGTGGCGGCAGATGATGCTCCACAAGCCGCACTCATAAATGGTATCGAGATTGTTCCGGTGGAAACACTCGGTCAACTAGTTGAACATCTTTATGGTCTTAACCCTATAGTACCCTACGTCCCTCCCCCATTGACCATCGATGATAGCATTATGCCAGACGGCATTGTCGATTTTTGCGACATAAAGGGCCAACAACATGTTAAGCGGGCATTGGAAATTGCAGCAGGCGGCAACCATAACATTTTACTCTCAGGGTCGCCCGGTGTTGGCAAAACACTACTCGCACGTGCTATGCCGGGAATACTCCCTAAACTATCGCTTGATGAAGCCTTAGAGGTCACACGAATTTATTCTGTAGCTGATATGTTGCAAGGCAGCAAACCACTCATACAATCCCGTCCTTTCCGCGCCCCTCACCACACCATTTCTCAAGCAGGCCTCGTTGGGGGTGGCTCAATGCCCAAGCCGGGAGAAATTTCGATGGCTCACAGGGGTGTACTTTTTATCGACGAAATAGTCGAGATGGCTCCACGAACTTTAGAAGTACTACGGCAGCCAATCGAAGATAAAATTGTGACGATTAGCCGCGCACAAGGCAGCATGACTTTTCCCGCGAATTTCTTACTCGTCGGTGCACTCAACCCA
>JBBSBM010000014.1:0-99935 GCA_038251275.1 Aggregatilineales bacterium | reverse complement strand
TCCTGAACCATTATGATCGGTGAACATGTTCAAGAATTTGATGAACGCGTTCAGTAATTTGGTAAACATGTTCATTTTTACCATTTTATACGCCAGATTTCTCCCTCAAAAAGCGTCCACCACTTAGTGTGGTGCTACCCTGTTTGAACATCAACTATTTGAATGGCGCCACTATAGTTACCATTTTGAAAACTGCCATCTGAAACGGCAATCCATTTGCCATCAGGACTCCAAATGAAACTTTGCCCTTCTATTGGCAATATAGAGCGCTTGATAAGCGATAATGAATCATTTACTGCCCAAATCTCTGCTCGATCATTTGCTCTCTTGATGAGTAAAGTTTTCCCGTTCGGATTCCATTCTAGTGATCGTATGAGGCCAACATCAGCTTGTTGTATTTGTTCCATATTGTCATTGAAGAACCATACACCATTGCTGCTACCTACCGCCAACACTTTGCCATCTGGTCTCCAAGCGAGGCCGGTTGCTATGCCACGACCAAGGCGGGCGATTTCGCGGTTGGGTTCGGCATGGACAACTTGAGAGGTGAGTATAACCAATATGATGACAAGAATGAGATGGGCTTTGACCTTTTTCATCGGTCTACCTTTGGGAAATAAAAAATCTGAGCGTTGTATGCTCCGATTATAGGCGAATTGTGGGAGGGGCTTTTATGCGCTGCCCCTCCGGTTTTCAGACATTTTTCGTCAGCAAGGGCCGACCAGTTTGCCTTCGTCGGGCGCGATCCAACCGGAGCCGACAATTCCTAAGTTAACATTAAACCAACCGTCGGCGTTCTTTTGGATGAATGGTACTGAGTAGCGCTCATTCAATGCGTCGACGATTTTTGAGTCCCGTCGGGGTTCGGCATAGATGTCGATGATACGCCCTACTGTAGGCTGCACACTGCATACCGTCGGTGGGACAAGCGCGGCACAATCGCCTTCGGTAGTTACGCGGTTGGCGTTGACCCAACCGACAAACTGCTGATTTCCGACAGTAAAATTGATGGCGTAGCGTAACGCCCGGTAGTCAAAGGCTGGCAAACCTCCATGCGGAATGAGCGTAGCAATCACAGGTGGATCACCTTCAGGGATACTGAATATCGGTACATCATCGCCGCCACCGGTGACGACACAAGGCGTGACACCCGTTGCTGTTAGTCCAATGAACCCAACCCGCGGTAGGGGGGATGGGGCGGCAGTCGGCGGGACAATGCCACTCTGGGTGCAGCTATCGGGCGTACATATACACGGTTGTTGTAAATCGACAACGGTACTCGAAATCCAACCGCCATTGACGATTGTTCCGAGAGCCACGATTTGATACCAACCCGCGCCTGTCAAGCGACTTGCCATCACCCAGTTATTGGCAAGCATGACACCGATCACCGGGAAGTTGGTTCCGGGGCCGCTGCGGATGTTGGCCGCTTCAACCGAAGGCACAATTGAACAGATAGCCGCAGGAACGGGCTGCGACAGATTATAGACAGGCTTAGCTGTTGCCTTAGGTGGGGCAGTCGTCTTGGTTGGCGTTGGCGAAAGGGTCGTCGTTGCCGTGGGTGTTGCGGTTGATACTTTGATAGTAGGCAACGATGTTGGAAAGGGGGTTGCAGTCGGATCAACAGTTGTTAGGTTACAGGCAAGTGGCAGCAAAAATGCGAGGCCGATGATTAGCCTCTGCCACAGGCGAAGGTGTGCGATCATGAAATGATGACTCCAAATTTCGGATAGAATGATTTCAGTATTACAAAATACATAACGAATAGCAATACGCACTGCGTCCTAGGTCAATCTCCGCCTAATGGCCTATGTCATCCAAAGAAAATTTCTATAAAGTGTTCAATGTAAGCAAGCAGCCGTTTGTAGATGCTATTTTTTGTGCATGTTGTACGAACTTTGAAACGCGATTTTGTGCGTTACAAACGGAAGTTAATGATTAGCTACTCATTTTCGTAAATATTCGCAATTCTTAAACAATGATTCGTCTATTGTTATCTGTGCTTAATCTAATCTTCACAACTTCCACATGTAAAGCATGGTGATTGTGCGATTTAGAATTATCGTTAATTCTGCTTTGCACAATGTTTTACCTGTTTAAAAGTTGTTGACTCTGTGCTTTAAGGTTCGTATACTGATCGTAGAAAAATGAAACAGACACAGAGAAAAAAAATAACTTTATTTAATAAATTTCTTTCCCTCTGTGTCAGCAAACTCAACGCCTCGTGATGAACGGGGCGTTTTTTATTTCATCTCCCTCGACTACAATAACTTAAACTTGATCTTCCCCACATACGAGGAGATTTATCCATGACAAAAATAACTAAAGCTTATGGTCTATGGCCTAGCCCGATTTCAGCTCACTCACTAGCCGAGTCGCTTATATTAACCGATGTCCAGTGGGACACCACTTCTAATACATTGGTCTGGCACGAGCGGCGTGGTGCGAAAGGTGTTCTTGTGGCACAGGCAGGCGATCAGGCCGCAAGAGATTTAACCGATGACCAATCGGTACGGGCACGAGTTGGTTATGGTGGGGGCGATTTCACGGTTGCACAAGGTCATGTGTACTTTGTCGGTAATGGTGGAAGATTGTATAAACAAAATATAACGGCTGGCAGCGCCCGACCCATCACGCCCGCTTTTGGTGATGTGGCAGCACCTTGTGTTTCAGCCGATGGCAAGTGGCTACTCTATGTCCACAGCTACGAAGACGTTGATACTTTGGCGCTGGTAGACACTGAGGGCAAGAAATGGCCTCGTAAATTCGCTGAAGGCACAGATTTTGTGATGCAACCGTCGTGGCATCCTGATGGTGAATACGTGGCCTACGTGGCATGGGATCATCCCCAAATGCCGTGGGATGGCGCGGAATTGCGTTTGGTGACCATTGAATATGATCGGGATGGTATACCTTTTCCAGCAAGTACGGTCACGATTGCGGGCAATTCTGAAACGTCGATTTTTCAGCCTGAGTTTTCGCCAGATGGACGTTATCTGGCTTATATCAGTGATGTTACTGGCTGGAATCAACTGTATTTGTATGACATTGCGACGCAGAAGCACACTCAACTCACAACGGCTGAGGCTGATCATGGTCAGCCGGGTTGGGTGCAGGGTATGCGTGTGTTTGGTTGGAGTCCCGATAGCCAACATATCATTTACACATACAACTTAGAGGGGGCACGATATTTAACCCAGCTTGATATTCGCAAGCCAATGAAATCAAGTTTGTTGGAAGGTTTGGGCGCATATACCGACCTATCCCATATTGCAATATCGCCCCTCGATGGTCGTGTCGCGGTGATAGCTTCATCTGCCAAAATTCCGTCACGGATTGTCACTTATATGCCAGATATTGCTGATGTTCCGCCTGTGTTGGCAATGCCTAGCAGCGATCCATTGAGTATGCAGGTTATTGTTGGCAATGATTCGAAACAGGTAGTCATTCACCGCCGCTCTAGCACTGAGAACATACCCACCAGTGCCTTAGCATCAGCCGAGGCGATTTCATGGACAGGGCACGATGGTGGAACGGCCTATGGTTTGTATTATGCGCCGACCAGTGACCAATATGAAGGTGTGGGTGCGCCGCCATTGATCGTCTATGTACATGGTGGGCCGACTTCACAGGTGATGGTTCGCTATTATGGCGAAGTTCAACTGTTTGCTACTAAAGGTTATGCTGTGCTGATGGTCAATCATCGGGGTGGCACAGGCTACGGGCGCGAATATATGAACAAGCTGCGCGGCAACTGGGGAGTCTATGATGTCGAAGACTCGGCATCAGGAGCGGCCTATCTGGCGTCGAAAGGCTTGGCTGATCCCAAGAAGTTTGTCATTTTGGGTGGCAGCGCCGGTGGTTATACTGTGCTGCAATCCATGGTGAGCAAGCCCGGTTTCTATAAAGTGGGTGTTTGCTTATATGGGGTGAGTAACCAGTTCGGCCTTGCAATGGATACACATAAATTCGAAGCTCATTACAGTGATTCACTGTTAGGGCCACTACCACAAGCCGCAGATTTGTACCGCGAACGGTCACCACTGTTTCATGCTGACAAAATTGTGGATACGATGATTGTGTTTCAAGGTGAGGATGATAATGTAGTGCCGCGTAACCAGTCGGATTCGATTGTTGAGTCGCTAAAGCAACGTGGTATCCCTCACGAGTATCATGTGTATGCAGGCGAAGGTCATGGTTGGCGTAAACCAGAGACAATTGAGCATTATCACAACGCTGTTATTCGTTTTCTAACGCAATATGTTGTATATGCTTAGTTAAACTAACGGGGAACAGGTCTGTGGATTTATCGTTTTTGCTGGTCGCGCTGATTTTGGTCGGATTGGTTGGTTATATGGCCTATGCCAAAACGAAACGTGACCAGCGGACGTTTGATCGTCTTTACAAACCCGCTAATACCGATGATCTGTCGGACGAACAGGATTTATTAAAGAATAACACGATCGCGTTTACAGGTAACTCCGATTTTGTATCACAGAATTTTCTCATGACTGCTGGCGCTTACAAGTTGATGTACTGGTTCCCTGAATCTATTCAGGTTCAGGTTGAATTTTTTAGCATTGATGGCACTGAACATGAGGTGGTAGCCATCAAAAGTGGTGAAGGTGAAGTTGGGTTTTCCTTGAAAGCCAGCGGACGCTATTTCTGTAAAGTTGATCCCGTCAAAGACGATCAGTGGGAAATCGAGATTAGGCGGGTAGGGCGGCAAGCATAGCGCGCGCGTTATCCAGATCGTCGGCAAAAATGAATGGACGACCTTCTAGTTTACTGCCGTAGACTTTGAGGAAGCCCTTGTAAGCGATTTTGATCAGTGTGCCTGCTCCGATAACAATCTTCTGCCCCTCATTGGAACGAGCATCACCCTGCGCAAATAATTCGCCAGCACGCGAAATGAAATCACGCGGTAAGCCGCCCGCATCATGAATATCTATGACCAGATGCACGGTATGAGGTTCGCTGGTTATCAGCGCATCGGCTTGATGCACCGCTTGATGCAAATCCTGCCATGTCCAACCACGCTGGAACACAATCCGCACGATTCGATGATCGTTATTATCCCACGCCACGTTAATTTGCATGATTAAGTCCTCCATGCTGTAATACGCATTGTTAGTGCGTCTAGTTGCAGCTATAGCATAGAGTTCCAGCCTAGAATGCCCCAATATAAGGGGGCATATCAGAATTTGTTATCCCGGTGTACTTTCAGGTGCATTCGTTCCGGGCTGTATGGCGAAGCTGGCTTGTGCTCCGGTTACCACATTGCCATTAATGAGCAGTTCCACACGATAATTGCCAGCGGTAAATGGGAAATCAACCGGTTCGGCGTAGAACCAGACGCAGTTGTCATTAATATCCTGTTCTGGTGAAAATTCTTGTTTGGTAAGGAGCGTATCACCCAGATACCACTGCGCGCCGATTGTCATACCAGCGGTGATATTAGAAGCGGTAGCAACCACATAAATTTGAGCGGTGTCCGCTGAAAATGATGTTACCGACGACAACGCACAATCATTTGAGCCAACACCTTCGGCTGTAATGAGGTTGTATAGGGATGGTTGTCCAACTGTGGGGGTCACTCCGCCAATAGGGGCATCGCTTGTTGATCCCGCTTGTGCTGGCGCAGGCATACTTGTGCCTTCAACAATGATTGTTTGCTGCTGTCCCCCTGTGTTGGGCGCGGGTCGTGTCACCACAGTTCCCAGTGTGAACGATGGATTCGATTCGACAGGATGCAAAGTGACATCAATACCGGCGGCCTGTAGGGTACTGGCTAACTCATCCCGAAGGCGATTGGCTTTGGGGATAATCGTTTCGACATATTCTCGGGTTTGCTGGAGTTCATCAGCTTGATAGGTGGCTGTTACCCGCAAATCGACAATTTGTGTGCTAAGCATGGCATTTTCGGCGACTAATGTCTGCTGAGTTCCATCACTTGAACAGGCACTTATCAGCAGTGCAAAGGCAATTATGATAATCTGGATATGAGTTGATCGCATCCTAGACTCCTGTATTTTTGACGCTACCAGTCTAACAGCGATGATGAGATGTTCAAGATTGCGTAGAGTAAACGGTGGTGATTAAATTTGGGTTCGCCCTGAAGAAAAATCCGCACTATACTCAATAGAAACATTTTTATAATCTGCCTCTCTGGTTGCTGTGTGATCCATTGACTTTCGTGGAGTGATATATGACGCAAAAGAGTGCTTCCGGTCCATTTAAGAGATCGACCCGTGTTTGGTACGCTGACTTGTTCTTCAATCGCCGCCGTCCTCATTTGCGAGCGCTTCCGATGGAATGGGAAAAGCCGGAGGATGACGATGCTTACCAAAAACTTATCCATGATGATGAGTTCATATCGCCCAAATATTTTGAAGATGGTGATTTAAGCCAGCATCCTGTGATTGTGCGTGATGCCGAGGATTTGGCGGAATATTTATTGCCAACCTATTTCGAGTACAGCCAAAAATCCAAGTATTATCAGGATCGCTTCTATTTTTACCAATGGGTATTTGTATTTGGGGCATTTTTGACCACTGTTGCAGGTTCAATAGCTACGCTGTTGTATATCCCACCGGGTTTATCAACGGCTGCGACTCAACTTGCCGAGCGTTCACAAGATTTGAGCAATGTGAACTGGCAGCAGGTTTTCAGTATTATTACGGCGGCTATTGGAGCGGTGACGGCTTTTTTTACGGCAGTGAGCAACCGTGGCGAACCTCAAAAACGCTGGGGTAAGACACGTCGTTTGGCAGAAGAACTGCGTATGCATTATTTCACATATCTTTCCCACCTCCCACCTTACGATACGCCGGATCGCCTCAAAATTATGCGTCGCAATGTCGTCGATATCCGCGTGAAGGAGCAACAAAATGTCTGATGCCGATACAAAGGCTACACAGTCGCCGAGTCCAAATAGACCTACTGATCAGAAACAGGAAGGTTTTGACCGCGGTGATATGGACATCCTTTACAATATCTACATTAAAAAGCGTCTGGATTATCAGGCTGATTTTTATAAAAATCGCGTGCGTGAAAATAATTCCAATGCGAATTTCACCTTTTTAGTTAGTACAGCCGTCATGTCAATTTCGGCTCTTGTAGCGGCTGTTAGTGCAGTGATCAGTTCGCCGTTTTTTTCATTGCTTTCGGCGATTCTTCCGGCTTTGGCGGCATTGTTGGCGGCCTTTCGCCAGCTCTATGGTTGGGAACGTCAAAGTAGTATTTACCAAGACGCCTTGATGGGTTTGGAGCGGGTAAAACTTTTAACGCCTGACAAGGATGATATGCCTTCAGCTGATTTAGCGACCATTTATCCCGCGATTGTGGCTGGTGGTGAGGAAGTATTTACCGGCGAGGTGAATCAGTGGGGGCAGTTTGTTCAGAACGCAGATAAAGGCGCTCAAGATGATACGACGGATACACGCGTCACAAATGCCTTAATGGGTGACCTGAAATTGTCCGACGAGCAAATTGATACCATTCGTAAGATAATGGCGGCTGGAACACCTAAAGGTACATTCAGTCAGCATACGATTACGGTTCATCCTGAAGAAACCAGTGCCTTACCATCAGGCGCTAGTAACACACAATCTAACCATCCTTCTTCAACTGATCCTTTATCGGTGACGACGACTCGTACCGATACAACGACTTTTCAGCCTGATGATAGTGTTGATGTAGCGGGGCAAAGTGGTACGGCTGTTGATGCTCAAGCGTTTGAACCGGCTACTTCGCCCATAGCGGTGACCACGACGCATACTGAATCGACGGTGGTAGAGCATGTTATTCCGGCTGTGGAAACACAATCACCAGTCGAAGAAGCAGTACCTATAATGGAAACGCAGGCTGAGGCTGTATCGCAACAAGAACCCGTGCCAGAATCAATGGACGCACTGACACCGGGCGCTGCCCATGTGGATGCACCGCAAGCTTCTGAAGAAACGGATGCCCTGATAAGCCATCAAGAGGTGACCAATGAACCGCCGCCGCCCGAAGCTATGAGTTCGCTGACACCGGGTGCTCTGCATGTGGATGCACCGCAAGCACCACCTGAAAATCCAAATCCAGAAGATGATCCGACTGCTAATGGCTAACTGAATAATCGCCATAAAATAAAAAACAGCCTGAAACCTCAGGCTGTTTTCATATGTGGAGGTGACCGGAATTGCACCGGTGTCCAAAAGATTCGCGGACGTGCGTCTACAAGCGTAGCCAATTCTTTAATTTCGCCGCCGGTAGCCCTAACTGGCGAGGTATGCCGTCGACTAACCGATATTTTCTTTGACCTGCTTTATCGGTGTGAGCAGTGCCGCACGCTATGATTGATTACGCCCACCGATCCAGCCGCATAGCTACGAATGGGGTGGACGGTTAGCCCCGCAGGGCTAACACTCTAGCACTAAGCCTTAGGCGGCTAGCGGTAGAGCGAATGTGTTATTGTTGGCAGTTAATGCCTTGCCTGTTTTTACGTGGACATGCTCCACGGCTTGCAACACGGACACAGCCTCTCCTGTCGAATCTGATACACCCCCATGTCCGATTAATATTATAGCAGAAACGCTCAGCATGTAAATCAGGTGATGTCAGCATTTCATTAGAACCATTCAACTATGCCGGATGAAAACGCACAAATTTGATGCGTTCAGCGGCCTTCATCAACTCGTCTTCACTAACATCGGCTGGAATTCCGAAGAAACGCGGCAACATAGATGCTTGTTCGCGTTTATAAAGTTCCAGTGCTTGACGGATTTCATTGGTATCTGTGATATATGAGCCACGCATCTGGTAAGTTGATTTCTTGATTTCCAGTGTAACCATCGGATTTTGGGCGAGGTTTTTATACCAGTTGGAGATGCCGCCGACGTTAAATGCTAAAACAGTATCACCATCGCGTTGATAGCCAATGGGTGTTGTAATGCGTTTACCCGATTTGCGTCCGGTCGTGGTAATCACCATGATGATATTACCTGCTGAACCCATCCAATTGCGGCGGAGTAAGAAAATCTGAGCTTTGAAAGCGAGCTTTGCAAATGGTGAAATATGGCGCGGTTTAGTGCTTGCTTGGGTCATTTATGGTCTCTCTTAACAGTAAATAGGTTAGCTTGAAATATTGTATCCTAAGAAAAATCACCCGTAATATTTACCTATGGAATCTTAATGTCTTAAGTCCACTCATTTGTATGGACTTAATTGGATTTAACACGAAATTCCATCTCTCTTGTAGTCTGTGTAAATCCTAATTCTTGATTTTAGACTACAAGCGATACACCATTTCATGACAGCATTACCAACAAATCCTCGAATCAGTACCCTCTCGGCACTTAAAAGCCCAAACTTCCGGATCTACTTTATAGGTCAATTGGTATCCGTTTCAGGCACATGGATGCAAAATGTAGCCGAGGGCTATCTCGTTTTTAAACTCACCCATTCTGAATTGTGGTTGGGCTTGGTAGCCTGTGCAGCAGGGGTGCCGCTGATCTTACTGGCACCCATCGCGGGTGTGATTGTCGAACGTGTTCCACGCCGTAGATTGATGATGTTCACCCAAACCGCTCAAATGATTTTAGCCTTCATTGCAGCTTATCTGACCTTCACCGACCAGATTCAGGTTGTACATATCATGATATTGGCGTTTTGTTTAGGCATAACAAATGCGCTAGACGCACCCGCACGGCAAACTTTTGTGGTCGAAATGGTTGGGCGGGATGACCTGCAAAGTGGCATTGCCTTGAACTCGATTCTCAATAGTGCTTCGCGCGTGCTTGGCCCGACGGCAGCAGGCTTAGCACTCGTCCAATTCGGACCAGCGTGGTGCTTCCTCATTAATGGATTGAGTTTTCTCGCAGTGCTCATCAGCCTGTTTTTTATGAGCGTCCCTTATGCGATTACATACATCAGTGGAACGCCACCACTACGACTGATGCGTGAGGGTTTGCAATTTGCACGGCAGCATGAGGTCGTTGCACCATTACTGCTGCTAACCGCAACGGTTGGTTTGTTTAGCGTGCCGATTATCCGTTTGTTTCCAGCGTATGCAGATTTAGTGCTTCATTCGCCTACCGATGGCTATGCCATCATCAGTGCGGCTCAAGGCGTAGGTTCGATTTTAGGCGGCGCATTAGTGGCGTGGATATCTCATCGGCTGGGACGAGGGCGAGTCATCTTTATAGCTGTCATATTGGGCAGCATATCGACGTTCTTATTTGCGTTTCAAACCAATATCGTTTTGTCTGCCTTTATGTGCAGCTTAACTGGCGTGTTTCTGATTTTGGAAGTGGTCGACCTGAATACACTTCTGCAAGCCGTTGTGCCGGATGATTATAGGGGACGCGTTCTGAGCTTATATACCATGACATTTTTGGGATTAGCGCCTTTTAGTGCAGTCGCTTTAGGCGCACTGGCAACATGGCTAGGGACATCTGAGGCACTCGGAATTTATGGCATATTAGGAGGTGTCACGGGTTTATTCATTTTGCTACGTTGGCGTTCCGTTATTCGGCAACGGTAATTCTGATGTAGGGGTTTGCCGTCCGCAAACCCCTACACGGTAGCTATTCCGTCGGCACAGGCGGTGGCACAATCAGGAAACTCAAGCCGATTCCAATTGCTCCCGTGATAAATGGAAGGCCAAGCCACGTATGAATTTCCCACCACAGTCCGCGTGGCCCGCTGAGAGCAATCGCTCCGAAGGTCAACAGAAAATACACAACCGGTACGACGAAGGCAAACAACCGTAATGCATTTGGATGCTCCGCTGAGGGTTTAAGCCGTGCAATCAAACTATCGGTTACCAGTCCGCTGAGAGCCGCCGCCACCACGATTAATCCATAGTGATTATTGAAGTTAATCCGCATCAGCAGCATGAGCAGGGCATTCACGGTAAACATCAACGTAGCCGCGCCAAACGGCAGTTGCCAGCGGCGTATGAGGAACAACAGACAACCCATCATCAGAGCGGCAGGGATCAGCACATAACCAATGCTTGTCGCCTCGATAAAGTAGCGCGAATTACCCACTGGTGCAGCCATATTCAACACACTCGCGTTACCGAAGATGTTGGCGTACTGTGTAAAGAACGAAAACAATGTGAACAACATTGTTACCGAAAGGATAGCGGGGAACAGGTCACGCCAGCCTTTTAAGCCTGTGCGCTGCCATGATGAGCGCAATGGACCGCTGATAAATAGGAATGAACCGGTTGCCAGCAACAGGTGAGTCGGACTGAACAAGGCTTCCAAATTTTGCTCTATGCCAAAGACGGTGTGCCAAACCATATCACCCGCACCGCCAATGAAAAAGATTGCTACGCCTAAAAGCGATAGGCCATAACCTTTCGGCAGTGCTTTTGACCACGCATATCCTTTGCCGACATTACGATATTGAGTAACACCCATCAAGATTGCAACTGAGAAAAACCCCGAATAAAGTACGGCGTGCCACGGTGTAAAAAAGCTTTCGAGGCTGGGAATACTGTTATGCGCCCATCCATCTAAAAATAATCCCAAAAGAAATAAACCTGATGTGATGATTGAAAGTGTATCGAGCCAGCGGCTGTTAGCTGGATAGCCTTCCAGACGTTTGTGAGTGGTACCGGGTAAAATGACGCGCGGATTTGCAGATGCCATAACCTTTTCCTCCAAAAGCGCTATGAAACGGAATGTTACTGATTATACGTGGGAGATGAGAAAAAGTTTTGGGAGAACTGACGAGATTGTTAAAGCCAAACGCCTCCGGGGGGCGGAGGCGTTTGGTATTCGGGGCAGCCTGTTCGGCAGCAAGTGGGGGTAACTGCCACCGAACATCAGCCAATATAACAGGTAAAGATGAGTCGTAAACTACGCAAGCCCTACGGAAATCCTACGCCTCGCTTAGAGATTGATGAATTGCGGAAAAACAGTTTCTGGTTATGATTAATGCTAGTGTGATAATTGATTATAAGAATTTGGGGGCAAACTTATGCTGCGGCGTTCAACGTTCATCCTGTTTGTGATGGCACTGGTACTAGGCGCGGCTGTACTGCCAGCCAGCGCTGGAAGCACGGTTGATGCGAGCTTTGCACTGGACTGCAAAGGGTTTTCCGGCAGCGGGCAGATCTTGCTTGACCGTGATAACACCGGTTCAATGCGTGAAGCATTTCAAGTGGTGGTCACTGACGGTGTCGGTAACATTATTTATAAACCTGTTGTTGATAGTTTCTTTGTGGGTGGCACAGTGTCATGGACGGCAAGTAATGTGGTCGAGTGGACATCCACACCACAGTACAACCCATTGACTTTGCGTGTTGTCAGTTTGGCGGGCAATGATTTTGATGAACAAACCATCGCTGTAGCGACCGGAAGTTGCGATGGGTTGTCGAGTCTGGGTGCGCTGCCACTCTTTTTGAACGGCGAGACCTCTCCTTCGGTAGATATTAACGCTGTTCCACCGCGCCCGACCAATGATGAGGCGCTTACCAAGAATTTGCCCGGTTTCCTTATCGTGAACACCGATAACCTCTCCCTCCGCAGTGGTGACGGTCCGGAATATACGCTGGTGGGCATCGTTGATGGCGGCACCAAACTCATCCCCTTGGGTCGTAACCTCAAGTTCACTTGGTGGTTGGTGCAAGCAGGGGATATTGTCGGTTGGGCAAAGGCCGAGTTCCTTGTGGCACGTGGCGATCTGACCAGTGTGTCGGTGGTTCCGTCAGAAGGCGAAATTACACCTGCGACCTTGTTTGTTTTTAGCCATGCTGCGCTGCGTTCGGCTCCGGTTGCGAATGCTGTACCGTTGTGCAATATCGCTGGCAATACCGAATACATACTCGTCGGGCGCAACAAGGCGACTGATTGGTATGAAGTTCAGGCCACTTGTGACAACGCGATTGTTAAGGGTTGGTTATCTGCTGATTCGGGCGCGTTCCGTGGCCCATCAGGAACAAACTTGCCTGTAACCACACCGTAATTCTTACAGACTGACTGTTTGTAAACGAAGGGCGAGCCAATGGGTTCGCCCTTTTAATTCATAGTTCGAGGTAACCCGATGCGCCGTGATTGACAATCGCAAACCGTGTTGCTCTGCGCAAGAAGTACCGGATCAGCAGCCCGTAGAATGAGCCACTAATCGCGGCAGCAATCAGATTTCGCAAAACGAAAGGACGGTTGTCATAGTAACCATCTATCGTAAATATATGAGAAGTTTCGTATTTCAACCTGTTCAAATATCTCAATCGATAATCATCGTGTGGACGAAAATAGATTTGCCACAGCCGATCATCTTTTGGACGCATGACATTCGCTGCAAGAAGTGTGCCTTGGTCGAGTAATGGCATGATTGCTACTTCAACCGTATCGGTGGCTCGATATATTGTACTCAAAGTTTGATAAGAGCCTGTTTGGCAAGTAAAAGTTTCAATAAACGTCACATGGTAACAATCAATGTTTTGCTTGATATAGTCGTGTATCAGTGGAATTGCTAAAAAGATGATGCCTAATAAGCTGCCTCGTATGATTACCCCATAAATAATGCCCAGACCTTTAGAGGCAAAATTACTAAAACCAGCAAGTACACTGATGCTTGCGTTCAAACCCATTTCAAAAAATGTCATAATCAGGAACAGCAATATTCCGATGACGAACACTGCTCCAGATGGGTTAATCTGACCTGCGTAGTAAATCGCAGCACTTGAATAACAATAAGGATGGAACAATATAGTGATCGTTTGATATGGAGCTGCTAAAGGATATACGGGTTGTCCTTGACCACATGTGAAGTTAGTAGCTAGAAAAAACTGACTGATACCCAGCGCCAATCCGATAGCAGGTAATGAAAATAAAATCTGGTCGGGCGAAGTTTGCCTTACAACTTTTACCCATTTGCGCCAAATGATCTTTCGTGCCGGAATGCCCGTGAGAATCAGAGGTTCCCAACGCCCCTGAATTATATCTTGGCGAACACTTTGTATGCCTACAAAAATAGTTCGTATTGCCAGAATCGGACGTGGCAAGAATAAGATAATCGCCATTAAAGGCAGCCAGTCTATGCGGCTGTCGTCGATGTAATAGAAAACAGGGATGAGGGCGATAAGCGTTAAAACGGTCAGCGGAACGACCCTCAACCAGATAAACGACCAGTTTATTCCCCTTGTTACAGAACCTTGTCTCAGTTCCCATTGCAGAATACGGTTCGTCCGAAGTGAAGTGAACATATTGTCTCATTGATTGAATAAGATCAACTATTCGGCTACTTATACCCCATAGTCTTCATTTCAATTTGACGGCTGACCGCCTCTTCCGCTACGCTTATGCTAATATTGCCAATAACGCTTAGGGAAAGAATGCGAAAAATTTTCTTGTTGGTGGGGGTTCTGCTGTTTTTTGGCATCGTCAATGTGCAGGCTCAAAGCAGTCTCACGCCCTTGGTTGGCCCTCTCATCGCGGTCAATACAGCGGAGCAGGATCAGATCATTCTCTATGATGTCAGTAATGGTGGACAGCGTTCGCTGAAGCTGGGTAACGGCTGGCTGATGCCGTGGGGCTTCACAGCGGATGGCTGCCGTGTGATCTATACTACCAGCGACGGGCCAGCCTTTGCCCGTGTTTACAGCGCCAAACTCGATGGCAGTGATAATCACTCTTTGGTGCAGTTTAATGATCTGCCGTCCGAGGCATGGGGTGTTTGGGAACCGCAAGCCTCGCCGGATGGCTCAAAGATTGCCTTTAACCTGCTGCGAAAAGATACGAAGTCGGGTAAGACCACCAGCCATCTCGCTGTCATAGATGCGGCTGGCGGAACACCGGATATTTACAGCGTGAGCGGCAGTGAATATGAAGCGCGTTGGTCACCGGATGGCAAATGGATCGCTTATATTTCGTTCACCGAACGCGTTCCCGGTGTGGACATCAATTCAACGGCTGTACCAACACCTGAAGGACAAGGTGCGGTAAGCATGTTGCATGAGGCTGATTTGTGGGTGGTCAGCGCTGATGGCAAAACTAAATATCGCCTAACTAATTTCCCGACGGGCAGCGTTCGTGCGCCACGCTGGTCACCTGATGGCTTTCTGATTAGCTTCATCTACTCGCCCAGCCCTAACAACGATACCTTCTGGATGATTGGCAATACTGACGGAGCGATAGCTACCCAGTTGAGCTACATGTGGAGCGAGATTATGGATACCACATGGTTTCCAGACAGCGCATCCATTTTAGGAGTGGCGCGTGATTTCCAGAACATTACGGATAATACCATGTGGAAAGTACCCTTGGTTGGAAATGGGGATACGGATTCTAAACAATATCTGCCTGATCCCAATCTTCGGTTTGCTGATTATCCCCGCTTTAGTGCCGATGGACGTTGGCTGGCCTTCCGTAGTGAGTATGCTTTAGGACTGGCGGATGTCACTAGCGGGCAATGGTCACTCACCAATCTGCCTCAAGCCAACACACCACCCGTTTGGAGTCCTGCGGGTTTTAATGGTGAAGCCCAATGCAATTAAATGTTGAAGAAAGAGATTATCTATATGCTCCGCTGCGGAATTGATATGATCGAAAATAAGCGTGTTGAAGACGGGATTGCCCGCTTGGGCGAACGTTTCCTCAACCGCTTCTTTACAGCAGGTGAACGTCAGGATTGCAACGATAAGCCCAACCGTTTAGCCGCACGGCTGGCAGGCAAAGAAGCCGTCAGCAAAGCATTTGGCACTGGCATTGGTGACATTCGTTGGGTTGAGATTGAAATTCGCTGTGATGAACGCGGCCGCCCGACGCTGCACTTGCACGGCGCAGCCGCCAAACTCGCTGAAGAAATGGGCTTGGTTCAATGGGATGTGAGCCTGACCCATACCGATGAATACGCTTCAGCCGTCGCCGTTGCTAGCAGCTAAATAATTGAAATTACCCCACCTAACCTATAGACTACTGGCAATCGTGAATTATTGAGCATCCTTTATGCGAAATCGCAAACTATGGGCAGTTCTGCTTTTTGCCTTGCTGCTGGTGTTGATCGTCCTAAGCCGCGTTCCTTACTTCCGACAACTCGAACTCGATCCTCATGAAGTTTGGACGATGTGGCAGTCCGTTGGCACATTGCCACAGGTCATCAACCGTACACCTTATGATTGGGGACCGCTGTACTATGTGGTGATGTACGGCTGGCAGAATATGGTTGGCGTTCATACCGAAACCGCCCGTGTGTTATCGGTTCTGTGGTTGGTGCTCGGTTCAGCGTTCATGTATCGTGCGATGGCTCGGCTGCGTTCCGGTTATGCTCCGTTGCTGACCACACTCCTCTATGCCACTTCCGCGGGAATTATTTACCTCAGCCTGAATATCAGAGGTTATGCCCCACAACTCGCGCTTATGCCCTTGGGA
This sequence comes from Aggregatilineales bacterium, assembly GCA_038251275.1. Lineage (GTDB taxonomy): Bacteria > Chloroflexota > Anaerolineae > Aggregatilineales > Phototrophicaceae > CFX2. The sequence continues at coordinate 83,565 of JBBSBM010000014.1, read as the reverse complement.
TTCTGGTTACTACTGCGCTTTTTTGATGCGAAACGTTTGACATGGCGTGATTATCTAATGAGCATCACCCTAGCCATAACAATGCTGGCGATGGTGTATATCCACCCGACTGGCATGTTGGCCTGCATCGTTTTAGGTGCGTATTCCCTTTTTGCCTATCCACGCCGCATTTTACGCTGGCTTCTGCCGGGAATAATCGTGTTAGTTCTCTCATTGCCACAGTTACTAATTCGCTTTGGAACCGCCACCTCGCGTATTGATAGTTCATCTTCGATTGTCGATCTCAACAGCGTTTATTCCTTCTTCCTCTACTACACAGGTCAATCGGTTGTGCGCTATTGATTTTCTTAGGTGGTCGGTTGGGTTTTACGGGTCAAAGACACGCGTGGTGGCTGGTTACACCTGTTGTATTGTTGATGGCATGGGGACTCTCGTACCTGCCTAAGCCCGCGCTGCTTGGTTGTTTCGCACTACTGCTCGCTGGTCTTTTTATACCTGCGTTGCCCGGAAGCCTTGATGAAAGTGGTGCGCCTAATCCGCCGTTGGGAATGAATTTCGCGTGGTTGGCACAGAATGCCCGCTGGGGTGATGCGGTCGTCATAGACCCCAAGCAAGAATGTTCCATCTACAAAGACGAATGGGACTATTACACGCGTCTCTATTTCCCACAGGGTATTAACATTGTCAATAATCCAGCGGGTTATCGGCGGGTGTGGTATATCGCTGCCGACGGTTGGAATGATCCTCAATTGAAAGGTGAAGTAAACGACGACCGTTTGCCGTCGATTTTCAACGGCCCTTGGAACTGCCTGTTTCGCTTGTATATCGCTCCACCTGACCCAACCGGAGTCTTGTACGCCAACGGAATGCGCTTTCACGGCTATGAGATTTTAGAAGATGGACAACCGATCTCGATCCCGCTGGTTCGTCGCGAGAGTGACAGCATTACCCTGCGCTTGTGGTGGTCAGCCGATAGTCCGCCGCCGTTGGATTACAGTATCGGCTTGTATGTGGTCGATAGTGCAACGGGAACACTCATTACGCAGTTGGATAGCGCTCCGCAGTTGGTTAGTCTTGAACCGATGGATTTTTCGAAGAAGCCTTCTGAAACCAGCCGTTGGAGGCTGAATCAACTTTATGTGGAGGAACGAACCCTCAATTTGCCCGACAGTATTCCCTTTTCGCGGGAAGGAGAGCATACCTTTGAACTGGAATTGGTGGTTTATCAATCAGGGGATAATCAGCGTGTGACTGCACTCGGTCTAACACCGGACAATCTTCGCATTCTACAGATATTTACGGTTCGTTCGTGGTGAGAGTTTAAAACTTGAGGTGAGATGTAGCGGGCGAAACGGCGCTTCGTCCGCTACAAATTTGGATGTGGGAATGCGTTACTGAATTTGAAGCAGGACATGGGCACTGCGCCACATGCCTTCCAAATCGTAGTAACGACGTTTATCTTCTTGGAAGAGATGGACAACTGTGTCGCCGTAATCCATCAACATCCAACCGCTTTCGGGTGTGCCTTCAATCGAGGCCGGCAGTTTGCTGTATTTCTCTTTGACCTGCTCACGAACACCATCAGCCAGTGCGCGCAGTTGGCGGTCGCTGTTACCGGTGCAAATGACAAAATAATCCGCGATGATTGCATCGGGACGCAGGTCGAGCAGAACGATATTTTCGGCCTTTTTATCTTCTACTGCATCGACGATAAAACGGGCGAGTTCAATTGATTCCAGAGTAAAACTCCTAGCACTTAACAGTATCATTTCGAGCGACAAAGCCCATTGTTAAGGCTATCACTCAGTTTGTATTGTAGCATAATGTGAGTTGGAAGTAACGGGCGGGTTATAACAAGAAATCTTGCACAGCCTTGACCACACGTTCAGGTTGTTCATCCAAAGGTTGATGATGGGTTCGCGCTAGTTCTAACAGTTGTGCGTTGGGTAGTTGACTCGCGGCCAGACGACCTTCTTTCGGTGGAACAGTCGTATCGTTGCTGCCAATAATCACCAATGTGGGGTGCTGTATATTCGGTAAATGAGGATGCATATTTTCACGGGCAATACTATGCAGCGCGTGCGTACTGGCTTGCCATGATGCCCGTTGGAAATCTTGCTGAATGCGTGTTGCCGCCGTTTGATCTAAATACCAATGGGCAGGACGTGAGAAGATTGGGCTAATGACCGTTTGTGCCAATGTCCACAGCGGCTTGGATTTCGAGAGTGTAAAACTCCCGATGTCGTTGTTAAAGAGCCAGCTAATCTCAATCGGATGTCCGAAACGTCCTGTGATGACAGGAGCCATTAGCACCAGTTTTTCCGTCAAATTAGGTTGCTCGGCGGCCAACTTCAGCGCCAACATGCCACCCATCGAGTGACCGATGATTGCCTTGGGTTGAATGTGATAATAGGCGCAAAAATCGAGCAGCATTTCTGCGTGATGTTGAACGTATGTCGGCTCATTTCCGGCAGGACGAGGCGACAAACCAAATCCGTACAGATCCACCGACCAAAAACGGGCGACGTGACCCAGATCGCGCACCAAGCGTGACCACATTTGTCCTGAACTGGCCCAACCATGCACCAACAATATGTCGGGGCCAGTGCCTTGACAGTTATAATAAAGGTTGAGTGCGGAACGGTTTGCAATCATCTTTGAATTATAACATGGCTTAATATCAACTCATCATGAGGAAAAAAGTAGTGCAGGACTCCGACGAATGGCTGACAATTGGTGAAGTCGCGGTGATGGTCGGTGTGCAACCCTCGACCTTACGCTACTACGAGAGCATTGGCCTACTGCCACCGGCCAAACGGGCGAGTGGTCAGCGCCGTTATACCAATTCCATTTTGCCTCTTTTAGCGGTCATCCAAATGGCGAAAGAAGCGAATTTTTCCCTTCCCGAAATTCAAACACTCTTGCGCTCAAGCGCCGAAGGCGAAGCCCTCTCCCATCGTTGGCAAACCTTGGCTGCCGCCAAAATTCGCGAATTAGACCTCGTCATCAGTCACGCCCAAGATATGAAAGCCTTTCTCGAAGAAGCCCTCACAAGCAACGCGCTCCAATTTGAACTCGATCAGGTAAAATCAGATAAATAACCAGCAATAACCGCATCAGGGAAATGATCTGCAATCAGATTGAGGTTAATGCCGTGTTCCAGCCATGCCTTTGCACCACAGAGCACGATGCTGAAGCCTTGCTTTGAATCCATTGCCTGTTGGATAATCTCGTCTTGAGTACCTTGAAAACCACTGTTGGTGATGCTCACAAGTGTTGTATTATCTGAACGATCTATAAACAGCCATTCCACTTGATTTCGCTTACTAGACTCTCCCCACTCAATCAGAATTCGCTTATCCTTCTCAATTGCTTTCACATCAACAGTTGTCCCGACGTTAAACATTTCCCATGTCCATTAGATTTGTTTGCCTGCTTCCAATTTGCCGCTGCCCTTCGTAAACCAGAAATGTTTTGTAATTGCTGGATCAATAAATGCCTCGAATACTTCGGCTGCGGGTTTGCGAATCAACATGTCTATTTTTGCTTCAATGGTTTTTTTGCGGCACAATGATCTCCTTCTGAACCCCAAATACATCCTTTGAGTTAAGCACGCTTGTTCTGTGTCGTCAACCGCTTGAATACAACCAATTTGAAAACTCGTGCTTGACTTAAAGTTAGCTTTAAGTCGTACATTTGGTCTATGAAATACTATTTCTAATTTGTGGCTAAAATGGAGTGACCAATGGCAAAAGAGTCCGAACGACTTGAACGTGAATTTATCGCCTCTGTCCGCGAAAAAACAGGCAAAGACCTTGTGGAGTGGATGACTGTCATTGGCAGCAGTGGCGAGAGTAAACCAAATGCCATACTCAATTGGCTTAAACAAACGCATAATCTGAATCACATGCAAGCGAATTTTCTTTCGGGTATTTATCTCAATGATGGTCAACCCGTTTTTGACCATCAAGCATTGTTCAGCAAATTATTTGAAGGCAAACAACTGTTGTTAAGTGTCTATAAGCCTTTAGAACGAGCCGTGCAGACACAATTGTCAGATGTCTTGTTCATCCCAACCAAAACCTATATCTCGATTGAAGCCAAGCGCTGCTTCGCCTGTGCGACACTCACTAAAAATACCATTCGCGTTGGCCTTGATTTGGGTGATTTGCCCTTCGACGATTACATTCAGAAAGCCCGCAGTCTCGGGGCGATGCCCAACTTAACCCATATGATCGAAATTGCGACTCCCGCAGACGTAAATAATCAGTTGATCGGTTATGTGCAACAAGCGTATAACAACGCTCACAAGGTGAAATAAAAGGATACAACCATGATTGACGCAGCCAGCTTGAGCATGATTTTGCAACGTAATTTTGGCATTATTCAACGACAAATCAAGGATGTGACTCACGAAGAAAGTCTGATGCAGCCGCCTTTTCGCGGCAACTGTATGAATTGGGTGCTAGGACATTTGGTAATGAGCCGCCAGCGCATATTGATTATGACCGATCAGCCGACTCTTTGGACACAAGAGCAGTGCAATCGCTATGAACGGGGTTCTGACCCAATTCTTGACGCAGTCGAAGCACTGCCGTTTGAGAAAATCGCAGCGGATTTGGTGACTTCACAGGAACGGATTTTTGCTTGGCTTGAAAACGCTAAACCTGAAGATTTAGATGTAGAAGTCATTCCGTACAACATCCCTGCTGATGCAGCGCCCATTTGGGATTGGATGGAATTCCTCCTGTGGCATGAGGCATATCACCTCGGCAATCTTGAACTCCTTCGCCAACTCACCGGCAAAAATGATAGGGTCATCGGCTAAGCCAAAAACAGTGGCGCAAAATATACCCTAACTTCCAAAAAGGGCACACGGCTGTGTGCCCGCTTGTCTGCAACCAAGAGAGTCCATTAAGATCTCAAATCCACTCTTCGTATCTATGTTTACTTTTGGTTTGTATATCAAACCCTTTCCTAACCACGCAACAACGCACTTAACACATCTACTCCCTCAAAATAGTTAACGCCATTCCTCACCAAGTGTTACCAAATGTTCTTCCAAAAGGTAACCCATTGTTCCCTCATATCTGTTAGACTGTTGGTAGGGGAGGAATTTATTCCGACCGCGCACTTTAACATTTGGATGATAAATACCAGTTGGCTTTAACTGAGGGTTGCATCGTTTTAGGTCGGATTAATCGCCGATGACGACGCAAAACGACTTCCGAAATTGCAGAATCTGACGAATTTTCCGCATTTTCGGCGGATTACTCCCTCAATTCCGCGTGAAAACCGATTGTGGTAATTGCAGTTTTTGCAGAATTCGCAGTTTTTGAATCACCCGCTATGGCTCTTGCTCAATTTGTTATAATTACATAGGAGTAAATCGATAAACGTGAGGCGCATATGTCAGACGGGTTTTATTGTGAGCAGCAGGGCGAAGTCATGATCTATGGTTTCACCCATTCCGATGATGATGCGGTTGATGCGTGGGCGGTTGCCTTAAGTGCGTACCTTGATACCTTGCCAACCGAAAAACCCTTTCGTGTCCTCATGGATGTCTCCGATAAATCCGTCAGCTTTACACCCCGCGCTCGACAGCGCACCGTCGAGCTGTTTACCCGCTATCGTACACATCATGGACGTTATGCATTTCTCTTTTCTAGCCGTGTTGCGCCCTATTACTCGCGTATCTTTTTCGCCTCATTAGGCCGCTTGACCTTTGAACTCAATTACTTTACTGATAAACAAAAAGCATTAGATTGGTTACAGGCATAAATGCTTGTCGTTCTCATTTTGCTTCCCGTCTGCTATTATGAAAGGCCACATTAAGCAGCAAAGAAACCCCATGACTGAAAGACTAATTGATTTTACGGTTACATCAGCCGGCGAACGCTTGGATAAACTGGTCGTCGAGCAGGTCGGCGACAGCCTCTCCCGCGCTCAAATACAGGTACTCATTAAAGAGGGCAAGGTAACGGTCAACGGCGCTCAGGTTAAATCCGGCATCAAGCTCAAAGGCGGCGAGCAAATCAGCGTCACGATTGAAACCCGCGAAGTCAGCGAAACTGTTGAACCCGAAGCCATTCCGTTGGTTGTTGTCTATGATGACCCCGATTTTGCCGTGATCGACAAACCCGCTGGCATGACCGTTCATCCCGGTGTCGGCAACGAAAAAGGGACGTTGGTGAGCGCCTTGCTTTCGCGTTGGCCTGAAGTTGCCCGAATGAATATCGTCGAGAAACGCGTCGGTATTGTCCACCGCTTAGATAAAGACACCAGCGGTCTTATCGTGATTGCCAAGAATGATGCCGCACGTATCAAGTTGCAGGCGCAGTTTCAATCACGTACCGTCAGCAAAGTGTATCTGGCACTGTTGGAAAAAATGCCCGCAACTGTTGTAGGACGTGTGGAAGCCCCCATTGCCCGCGATCCTAATCAACGTAAGCGTATGGCGGTCATTCGCGGTGGAAAACCTGCCATCACCGAATATCAGGTCATCGATCATCACTTTATTGGTGACCAAGCACTGGTACGTGTGACGCTCCATACAGGACGTACTCACCAGATTCGAGTTCACATGGCCTTTATTGGCAGTCCGATTGTGGGCGATAGTGTTTATGGCTATCGCAAACAGCGCATCAAACTTAAACGCCAATTTTTACACGCTGCCGAGTTATCGTTTGATCACCCAACCACAGGCGAACGCCTCAAGTTTGAGTCACCGTTACCTGCTGGATTGCAAAATACTTTGGATAAATTGCGAAGTTAAGTGCTGCCTAAAACAAAACGGAGCAGATTGTCTGCTCCGTTTTTGCTGAGTTAAACTTTCTTTTACGCGCCGTTGACTTCGGATTGGACTCGTTGTCCCAAATCACTCTGCGGAGCGTATTCCTGCGATATGATTTCAACGACCGTTCCTTGATCAGCCCAATCGTAAAGCATCTTGGCATTATCGTTTTGAGCCATCACACAGCCGAAGGTGTATTGCGAACCCACACTGCCCCCGCCGAGCAAATTACCATTTGGCAGCAGCACCGCGCCGTGGAAACCGTTCATCAGTCCGGGTACAACTTCGTACATGCCCATGAACCAATACATTGTCCAACTACCGCAGTTCAAACCGCTGTTGCTGCATAGCGTAAAGCTGCCTCCGGCGGCTTCCTCATCATGGGATAAAATTTGGTAAATGCCGGGTGACGTTGGATACTTATCCATCCCCGAAGAGATCAGCCAGCTAAACTTTTCCTGTCCGTTTTCAAACGCCTTCATACTCTGGTTATCCAGATCAACCACGATACGCTTGTTCGGCACGGGATCAAGCGGTACCGATTTGTCCTTGGATGGCAAGTTCAAAATATCACCGACTGAAAGCACATCCAGATTACGACCGGGGTTTGCTTCTTGGATGAGATAGAAGGGGATACCTGTCTTACGGGAGATCGAATAAGCGCGGTCGCCTGACTCGACAGTATAACGCGTATCACGGTAACGGATACGCAGCATCACCGAGCCATCCTGTTCTGCAATCGCTTTGTTCATCTTGTCCTGCGTTTCACGCGGGTCAAGATAACGCGTTTCGGTGGCGGTTGGCGGATTCAGCGATTGGATTTGCGCGTTCAAAAATGCAGCATAACTTGAATCACGCAGCATCAAACCGTCGTCACCAATTTCTAGCCATGAAGCCAACGCTTCTTTAGTGGTTGTCCAAGTGGTTGTTTTGTCGATGAACGGATCATAACCGTTTAGTGTAAAGTTTTGACTGACAAATTTTGTTGCAGCCTGTAAATAAGGTTCGGGATCGATTTTCTGCGGTGGAATAACCGACATTGATAAATCAAGCCGACCAAACTGCACCACATCAATGGTTTTCTTTTGCAGTGTGTCCATCGTCAAGGACGTATCGAGCATCCGTCCGTTTTGACCGGCTATCCCGATAAGCTGACTATCTTTCCATTGGTAACCTGCGTTATAAGGCGCGATGTCTGTAGCAGTCGTCAGGTTGAGTAGGTAGTTGTTGGCGGTATTGTAATCAACACTCACCACGGGCTTGATACCAATACCAAAAGGCAAGCCACTTAGACCCACACCGCGCGCGGCTTCAGCCGTTTTGTGTGCATCCAGTTGCAAGCCAATATCAGAGGGTTTTACCGACCAGTGCCGGTCGCCATCAACCAGTTGAATCTGATATTGGTTGACCCACGTATTTTGTAACGCGGCTACAGCTTCATCGACTGTTAAATCACCCAACGGAACATTGAGCGCCCAAACATTGGGAAAAACCCGCCCTGATACCATGTGGCTGCCAACAAACATCAGAAACACAATGGCGATTAATCCGACGATGCCAAAAATAATTTGGCGCGTATGGGTGATATACCAAAATAAGTCACTTAAAACCATCCGTACACGCAAAATCCAGCCCGATTCAAGGCGAGCCATACCGACGCCCGAAAGTTGACCCCGAAGAGCATCTTTTAAGGGGGCAGCAGAAGCTGTTCGATGTTGACGTGCCATCTGCCGTTCGCGGGCACGGCGCGATGAGTTGCGGCGAGTTCCATAACCATCCATATCAACCCCTATAGACCTATTAACTATTGAGCATGATATTTCTCTATATGCTACCACATTCTGTTACAGCTCGATATGTGTCTTACACGGTTTTTAATCTATGAAATAGGCCGTGTGGGTGTGATTGGTCTATCCCACTGCCCTCGACAAATCAAGCGAGTCGTTTAAAATCCGTATGTTAAGAGCAGTTGAAAGGAACAATTATGCGCCGAATTTGGATTGTGCTGAGCTGTTTACTGTGGGCTGGTGTCATGATAACGGCGGCACAAGAAGACGCATTGACTGCAAGTAAGCCGAGTTTGATGACCAAACAAGATGTTTATGGAGAGCCGACACTCTACGCCAATGGCACGATTAGTAATACAAGTAATGATAAATCATTTAATGGCATTGAACTTGAAGCAACCGCTTTTGACGCAGCAGGCGAAGAGGTTGGGGAGGGACTAGGTTATTTGGCGAATGCCTGTGGTGCATCTTTACCGCCTGACTTTGTATTAGCTCCCGGTGGCAACCAGTTTTATGTGATACCCCTTGAACTTTATGACTCTAAAGCAAAAGTTGAGCGTGTTGATATTACTATTGACTCGTCACCGTCTGCTTCCCCTGTGCCAACTGATGCTCCTTTAGGCGCGGGTGTTAAGCAAATTGATAAACGCGAGGTGGCACAGGTCGAATGGATTGACGACCAAAATCTTCGTTACGGTGAAGGCTGTCATCGGGATTTGTTTACCGAATGGAAATGGCGTACTTACGATTTGAAGACGGGCGCAATCAGTCTGACGCCGCATCCTAAAGCTGAATTGGTTACCGAAGCTTTACGTCGTCAACTTGGTTTACTTGATCCACTATATTTTCAACATTCGTTTTTGACATTTGATCCGAACGGACGACGCTTGGTTTACCAAACCGAGTTGAATACTGTTCTGAGCGCCGAAAGTGACGGATCATTTAAGCGTCGGATGCTTGATAAGTTGTCTGACCGAACATTGCAGGGTATTTCATGGCTTGAAAAGGGTATTTTTCTAGCTTATTACTTCGGTGCAGTGGGTGATCCCGTGACCTATTTTACAGCCAACGTCGACAACCGCATCCTAAGCGAAACACCGGTGAACAGTACGCCTTCCATCATCACACCGGGAGCCAGCCCGAATGGCGATAACGTGATCATCGGCTTAGAGGTAAAAGGTAAAACAGGCTATTACGACAAACGGGCAGCCTACGAAACGACCACTTTGTTATTCGAGTCGCCTTTGCCCGGAAACAACTGGCCGGGGCCGCTTTACGAAAAAGACGCTGATGATGCCTCGTTCATTTATATGGCTGTTCCTAAAGACGATGACGCGATGCTGGTTTGCTATAACGTCCAAACCAAAGCTACCCATGAACTCACCATCCTGCCGCTCCAACTAGCTGACGACGAACAAGCACGGTGGTGGCTTTCTCCGAACCACAATACGATTGCGTTGGCAGCAGAAGGTATTCACGGTGGGTTATGGGTGATTAATCTCAACACGACTAAGGCATGTGAGTAACTGTGACTATTCTCGCGTTGGGACTGGTACTGGTTTCGGCAGCATTACACGCAACATGGAATTTTTTATCAAAACGGGCAGGTGGTGATACCACTTTCGTTTGGCTGTTTAGCGTCATTGCTACGTTTATTTATCTACCGCTGGCGATTGTGATAGTCGTTGTACAGAAGCCGCGGCTAGAAGCGCTCGAACTAACCGCTCTGGCGCTAACCTGCCTCCTGCATATCACCTACTACTTGTTCTTGAATTGGGGTTATCAGGTCGGTGATTTGTCGTTGGTCTATCCGATTGCTCGCGGTGCTGGTCCACTTTTAGCATCAGTTGGCGCAATCATGATACTAGGTGAACGCCCATCGTTTCTTGCTGTCGGCGGGATGTTGTTGATTTCAGCTGGCATTGTCATTTTGACCGGTGGTTCATCTTCAAACCGTCATGGAAGTATACGTATGGGGGTTATTTATGGACTGCTGACCGCTATTGCGATTGGTGCTTATACCCTCCAAGATAAACAGGTCGTCAGTTTTTATCTTGTGCCGCCCCTAATTCTGACATGGGCGAGTAATTTAGTGCGGGCTGTAGCGCTTGCACCCAATGCACTACGTCATTGGGATCGTGTAAAGTTCAACTGGCAAAAATATAAACGCGAGGCGTTTAGTGTTGCTATTTTGGATTCCCTTTCCTACATATTGTTTCTCATCGCACTTTCAACGGGAGCGGTAACGCAACTTTCACCCTTACGCCAGACTAGCATTTTGATCGGCGCGTTTTTGGGTACACGCTTGTTATCTGAAGAAGGTGGTCGCAAACGTATTATTGCCGCTTTAGTTATGATGATAGGTGTAATTGTGCTGGCAGTAGGCTAATAGTACTAGTGACCACTAGTCCGGCTGACGGGTTTTAGTGCTTTAACCTGACGATTACTCTACGGGACGAACTATTGTCCCCTAAAAATGTCTATAATGAGATAGATTAAACAGTTTTGATTCCGACGAAAAAGGAGGCTAACGATGAAGTGGCGAAAATGGAGTGTCTTTGGCGTGTTGTTCGCCATGTTCAGTTTGTTCACTCTGCAACCGAGTATGTGGGTTGCGGCTCAGAGTTATTCATGGACAGGCGAATATTATAACAACCCTTATTTACAAGGTTCACCCGCTTTCACCCGTACTGACAGCGTGTTAGCATTTGACTTTGGCAATAACGCACCGGGAAACGGCGTAGGGAGCGACGGCTTTTCCGTTCGTTGGACGGCGTTAGCCGCCTTTGGTGGCGGAACGTATCGTTTTTGGGCATTAGCCGACGATAACATCAAAATCACACTTGACGATGGTTATACCCCTATTCTGAGCACATTTGGACAAACACAAATAGGGCAAATTGTTTCGGCTGATGTGCCTATGACCGCAGGTGTTCATAAGGTGCGTGTCGATTATCAAGAGGTTTCGGGCAGCGCCTATGCATATGTAACATGGGCTCCTGCTGGTACAACCTCTGGGCCAAATTTCCCTGTCCCACAGGTGTCCTATGCGAACGTCAACAATGGTCAGTGGACAGCACAGTATTTCAATAATACGGGTTTGTCGGGTTCGCCTGTCTTAACCCAAACGGAAGGCAGCCCAACCCACAATTGGGGCGGTGGTTCACCGGGTGCGAGTGTCCCTGCTGATAATTTCTCGGCTCGATGGACAAGCACACAAACACTGGATGCAGCCAATTACCAACTATCGGTATCTGCTGATGATGGTGTAAGGGTGTATGTAGATGGTAACTTGGTGCTTAATGAGTTTCACTCGGCTTCAAACACAACCTACACTGCGAACCTGAATCTTGGCGCAGGGCAACATACCATCATCGTTGAGTATTATGAGGGGGCGGGCAACGCGTTCCTGAACTACAACTTGAACCGTGTTACCTCAGTTGTTGTTACACAACCCAATGTGAATCCGGTCAATACCGGTACAACTGCGACCGTGACCGCGGCTCGACTGAATGTCCGCGATAACCCGAGTGCATCCGCAACGATATTGACGAAGATCAGCATACGTGAAGTTTATCCAGTCGTGGGTAAGAACGGCGATTCGTCGTGGTATCAAATCAATGTGAATGGTGTAGTTGGTTGGGTATCGGCTCGATTTGTCACAATTGGTGGTAGCCAGAATGTCAATGTGGTGGCTGCTGGTGCCCCTAGTTTAGCCCAACCGGTAGACACCGGATTTAATGTCACAGCATTGACTACTCTTAATGTGCGTAATGCGCCGACCACACGTGGTACGACCGTCGTTGCCAAGATGCAGCGTAATGAAACTGCTCGAATAGTTGGACGTACTTCCAATAATGCTTGGTGGCAAGTTAACTATAATGGCACTGTCGGATGGGTCAGTTCGACCTATGGACGAATTCAAGGTGGTGCGGTAGTCGCACAAATTCCGGTTACAGGCTAAATCGAGGTTTAGTTTGAGCGAGAAGTAAAATGTTAGCAAAATGGGGTGACTATGGTCGCCCCATTTGATTTACATTACTGCGAGAACAACCAAGGGGATAAGTGCGCCTACAATTGCCCCGGCGACAACCTGTGCCAGCGTGTGTCGTTCCAACCGTAAACGCGCTGCACCGACAATTGGCAGCAGTGGGGATACAAATAAGGCTGGTACTGCGCCAAAAACAATTCCGGTTGCGACCAGTGCCACACTGATGCTCATAGCATGCATACTGATTTGCCAAGCAAAAGTAATGACAAGCATTACCGCCAGTTCAACCAAGGTAATTGCGGCGATTAACGGCAAAATGGAGGGGGCATTCATCAAGCGCAAGACTTCCCACGCTAGAATAGCGCAGGCGATGGATACCGCAAAAGGTACAATGCGTTCCTGACGTTCTTTCATGTGGAGGTCACTGATTTTGCCACCGTGAACGCGCCACGCAATAAACAGGATGGGCATAAGGCATACCAATATGCCATAAGTCAGCGCCCACATCAGTCCCTGTAGACGATTTTCTGCAAAATGAAACGCTATGAAGAACACCAAAATGCTCCAGACCATCGGTGGACTAAGCAAGTTGGAAATAATACGTGCCCAACGCGCATTCATATACGAAGATGCGTTCAATACTTGTTCCTCTGCAAAATACCAGTAATGTTGGAGATAATTGTGCCAGACATTTTGAGCCATAATTCTCACTCTAACACAGGTTTAGTGAAATTTGATGTAGAGATGTTTAAGTTTATGTTAGAGAGCAACAGCACTCACACCACATAAATCTTATATTGGGGTACTCTTTAACCATTGCCTGACACTCGTACTACGTTCAAATGCCGACAGATGTTCAACCCAATTTACTGAGGTAATCCCGACCCTCAAAAATAGCGCGTGTGTTACTTGCTTCTTGGCGTTCGTCAGCATTTAAAAGGCCAAGAATCTCGCGCGATAAAGCCGCCATCCGCAGCGAACCCGTAATGACAATGAGTGTTTCGGAGGCTTGCAGTGCTTCATCAATCGCGGTTTGTAAATCTTGTTGAATGGTGACTTGTGCCTGTTGAAGGTTCGCTATTTGTTGGATCTCATCGGCAGTGAAGGCGCGATGGCTGGAGGTTTGTGTCAGAGTGACATGAAAGTTTGGTTGGTCAAATTCGGCGAGATAGTTGTGAACCGATTTGTCGCGCAGCATTCCGATAATCAAGCTGACAGGCAATTTAGGCTGAATACTTTCAATTGCTAGCCGTAGTCGTCGGGCACTGTTTGGTGTATGTGCGCCGTCGATGAGCAGTGTCTTATATTGCAACCTGATTTTTTCCATGCGTCCCGCTAAATGAACTGGCGGTGAAATATCAGGTAGCCCAAACGCTGGAATGATGCTGCGCTGCATGAGGTTGGTGCAGGCACTTACTGCTAACGTGTCTATTGGTTCGACGGTAAGGGTAGCTTGCTTACCAGTCGCTTCTTGACGTAGCACGAATTCAACTTCAGTTACTTGTGGAGCAGAAATAACATAACCTTTTGGTTGAATGATGCCTGCCTTGTGGCTGGCAATCGATTCCAGTGTTCCACCGAGCATTCCTGCGTGTTCGCGCTCAATCGGTGTTATAACAGCTAAAGCGTTCGCCACTGTATTGATCGCATCGTAACGACCACCGATTCCAATTTCGAGAACTCCAATGTCGACTGCTTGCTGATTAAACCACCATAGAGCTAAAGCGGTTGCGAGTTCGAAGGTGCTGTAATGTGTATCGAGTTTTTCTACGGCTTGCTGGATGACTTTAACGCCAGTGATCAATTCTAACTGTGAAATCATCTGTCCGTTGATAACGAAGCGTTCGCGGAAACTGTGTAAGTGTGGGCTGGTGTAAAGGCCGACTTTGAGATGGTTATTCATTAAAGAGGCGATTTGGTGACAGGTTGTGCCTTTGCCGACTGATCCTGCAACCACAACACATGGATAATACTTTTCGGGATTATCTAATACGTCCAAAAATCGTCTCATGTGGTCGAGCGAATGGGGTAACTCATTCGCTCGGATAGGCTGAGCGATGAAATTGAGTGCATCGAAATAATCCATCAAAGGCGTGATTGTTCTATGTACGCTACAGCGGCAGGGAGTTCACGCAATGAAAGTAGAATGCCTGTAGGACGCGTTGTTTGTTGTGATGTGTACGGGAATTCCAGTGCGCGGGCAAACGGATCGAGATGCGAAATTGGATCAGGAATAAGCGAAGCACGAGGCTTCCAAAGGGTTTTAAAACCGTGACGGCTCGGATACAACACATCGTCATCATAGAGATCACCAACCATAATTGAGTCTTGCCCGCGCTCCGGCCAATCGCCAAAGAAATGGCGGTGTTTTTTCAATCCGTTGTGTGTATCCGGTGTGAGAGTATCGGTGACGAGCGGCGTGATCCCCATAGCATCCATCACCTGAATCTGATATTTGGCAAGCCCCTTGGTGGCAATCACAATCGCGCGATGTGGTGCAGCCAGCTCTTTCAGCGACTCCAGCGCATATTCGAGAAGGGATGAATGGGATTTAGCATAGGTGTTTACCAACTCGGTGACGTTGGTGGTGATGGACACACCCAGCCGTTTGGCAACCGTCAGCGAAACATCGTCCATATCCATCGCCGTAGTCGCAGGTACATTGTCATCCCGCTGACGGGCATTGTTTTCATCCTCTATCATTTCCAGGATAGCTGCCGCTGATAGACCTGACTTTTGAGCCATTTCGCCGACAATCTGTGGCCAGACTGCTGACTCAAAAGGATTTAACATTAGGGTACCGTCAAGGTCGATAAAAACTACGGTTTGATACAGGGTGTTGGGCATCATTCACTCGACTTCAATGATTAAGCAGTGTTCGTATACCCAATACTACACCTCACTCCGATCGAAATTACAGAGTGGGGTGTTGATTGCGATTATTTGTTGTTATTTACCAAGTCTTTGAGAGCAGGTTCGGCCTTCGGATATTGAAACGGATAGCCCGCTTCTTCCAGACGTTTTGGAACAGCCCGTTGACCTTCTGTGAGCAGAATTGCGAGTTCGCCAAAGGCCATTTTAAATACAAATGCTGGTGTGGGGAAGAATGATGGGCGTTTGTAGACACGTCCCATAATAGTGGCAAGTTCAGCATTACTTAGCACTTCTGGTGCGCTCAAGTTATAAGCCCCGCTGGCATTCTTATTATCAATTAGGAATTGGATTGCACCGACTTCGTCATCAATGTGTATCCACGGCATCTGCTGCTTGCCGTCACCGATGCGACCACCGACGAATATTTTGAATGGAAGTGAGAGCTGTGGCAGCACGCCGCCTTTAGTAGACATTAAAATACCGGTGCGGATGATGACACGGCGCACCCCCATCTTCTCCACGGGTTCGGTAACTGCTTCCCACTGAACACAGGTCTGTGCTAGGAAATCGCCACCGGGAGCATGATCTTCGGTAATGTCTTCGCTGCCATGCGTACCATAATAACCCACTGCCGAAGATTGAATCAACACTTCCGGTTTGTTGGTCGCCGCGCTGATAGCCTCTACGACCGCTTTGCCCGCATTGATACGGCTTTCGAGAATGCGTTTCTTGCGTTCTTTCGTCCAACGGCTGGGTGGGAAACCTTCACCCGCGATGCTTTCGCCGGCAAGATTAATAATCGCGCCTGCACCATCGGCAAGTTCTCCCCAGCCTTTTGCTGTGCGGGAATCCCATTCAACAAGCTTGACATTGCCGTCTAGTCCGCTGGTTTTATTGGTGTTGCGGGTGAGGACGATTACTTCATGATGATCGTGCGCCAAGCTGTTGGCAACCGCATTGCCAATGAGCCCTGTTCCCCCGGTAATGATCACGCGCATTTCGGTCTGCCTCCGGTCATATAGATATAATAATCTCCCCTTATCTTGATTGTAGTTTCGCCTAGCACATGCGTCAACCGATGCTCATAGGATGTTCAGTTTTGAGATGAGATAATCGCGACAAAACCTAGACTTACATAAGTTTTTCCGGCAACGGGTAATCGCTGGTTAGGATCGTCTGCATCATACAAGCCAACAATAATCTGGTAGTTTCCCGGTATGAGATCACTGGGGAGGGCAAGCCCATGTTGGTCAATACTGAGTGTATCCGGTTGCCACATGGTCGTCGGTTGTGATCCGCCTGCGGGTTCGCTATCTCGTTGGGCTACCAATATCCCGCCAGAATTGAGTAATTGAACGAATACCTTATAACGTTTTTGGAGAACGGCATTAGTTCGCCATTCCAATTGAATTTGAGCAACATCTCCGGGGTGAAATGTGGAACCACTTAGGGCGGCATGTTCCAGCATAATCGAGTCGCCAAAAAGCTTATAGATGGGCTTCGGATTGGACATCGTTACTGGTGTGACATATTGAGCAAAACGCACATCCCCATACCAGATGTCTTGTCCCGCTTCATAGGTGGTGCCGTCTAAAGTGTTTTCGATGATGTGGTTTGGGTCACGCTCGGCTTCCCCCCAAAAGAGGACGAAAATCCGTTGATGTTCGCTGATGATTTTTTGAACGGCGGCGAGCGTTTGGGCATCATCACCGCCTAAGCCTGCCGGAAGTGGATAGACTGGTGCAGCGCCATGATAGTAATAGCGAAAGACTTCTTCCTGATTGGGCGCATCCAAAATGATGGCATCACCTTCACGCGGATTGGCTATAATCGTTTGCACCATTTCTCGGTAATCAGCCCGTTGGAAGTGTGGGTCAGTAAACAGGGGTTGTAGTCCGTTAAAGAGATAGACAAGCAGCCACAGCGTTTGTAAAACAGTGAGAACAAGCGTGATTCGGTCAAGTCGATAACTACGCTGTGCCAATGTCCACCAGCCACCGATACCTGCACCCATGATTAGCGCAAACCCAATTTGTGCCGGTAGTAAAAATTTCAGATTGGCTGGACGAAAGAGTCCGAGGGCTAAAAATAAGGCAACCGGCAATCCTGCCCAAATGATTGGCACTAAAGTTGACCAGAAACTCGCTTTGCCTCGCAGCCATAACCAGCCGATAAGTCCACCAAGTAACAGAATCAAAGCAATCGGTAGATAGCTAGTGGCGTTCGGAACAAATTCGTAAGTGATGCCAAAAGTGAACCAACCGCCAATGATGCCCAGTGCTTCGCCAGCCGGAATCGGCGTGCCTGTACTCGGCCATTGTGTCACTTGCCGTAATGCTGTTGGCAGCCACGGCAGAAAGAGCAGGATCGTGAGGATGTTAGATACGATGTAAGTACCGAGTACCGAGTATCGAGTACCGAGATGAGACGAAGGACGAAGTAGCGAAATGCCGAACCAGAAAAGGAAAATCACACCCTGCGCCAGCATGATAAAAGGATAAGTGTATTGAGTATAAAGACCAGCGGTATTGATGAGCGCCAGCGCTAATCCCCATTGTAGGGACACGACAGTGCGTGGCCTCCCTGTGGGATGTCGTGTCTGCATATTTCTGAGCAAACCAACCAACGTCCACATGCCTGCCGAAGTCCAGAGCGCGAGCAGGGCATACATCCTTGCTTCTTGAGCATAGTAGATGCTAAATGTGTTGAGCGCCACCAGCGCAGCAGCAGCTAATCCGGAAGCGGGATTAAAGAGTCGTTTGCCGAGTGCAAAGGTGAAAGCCACACTCATTATACTGGCGAGTGTGGATAATGTTCGTAGGGCAACTTCACTGCTGCCTGTTAGATCGTGCCAGATGGCGAGCAGCCAATAGTATCCGGGTGGATGAATATCCCGCGCCGCATTCGAAGCAATGTCCACAAAGTTGCGTGTGGCTTGGACGTAAGCATTACCTTCGTCATTCCATAGTGATTGTGTGCCGAGGTTGTGGAATCGAAGGACAGCAGCGAGAAAGATAATGCTGAGACTCAACGCAAAGATGGTAAGGGGCAAAGAAGGTAGGGGCGCACGGCTGTGCGCCCCCGCATGATCATGCACTTGTCTCACTTCCGGCGCTCCCGCCACGCGCTGAGGATGACATAAAGCGTGATAAGGAGAACGCCAAATAAACTAGCCGCTATTGGAAGAATATTTTGCACTGTGCGATCAAGGACGGTGATGGAGTCGATTTGGAATGTCTTATCTCCAACTGAAATTCGATATATTTTTTGTGTTGTTGCAAGAAAAGAATGAGTGATTGATGCTTCATACCAATCGGTGTGAGGAGCAACTAAGTTTAGATTGAAATCAGATGGATCGCTGAGAACACCACTGTTTTTTACGCGGATAACTATGTCTGTGCCATGTGCAGTGAAACTTAGTTCACGTGTCTCAATAGCTTTCCCAAATTCTGCACCCTCAACATCGACAAGTTTGGCATCATCAGATTTAGTAATCGCCCAATCTTCCGCTTGATGTACGCCTGCATATAGCACAGGCTTTTGGGTCGTGATGTACTGCTTCATGGAGTCGTAAATGGGCAGCGGCGTGAAGTCCGGTTCGACCATGCGGAAGTAGTAGAAGGCTTGGTTTTTCTCGTAGTCAGCAGGACGCTTAAAGAACCAATAGGAGATGTTGCCGAGCCACGGCCATTCCTCTTGAGCGCGTTGATAAGCTAATGGCATATAACGCGCGGCTTGATCCTCGGTGACGATGCCGAACGAGCCGTTTGCGACGATGTTTGCCGGATCGTCAGGCTGTGGGTTCCATGCAGCTTCACTAATCCAGATAGCTTTGTTGGCATCACCATTGGCAATCATAATGTCGCGGATGTAAATATGACGGGCATAGGTCAGTGTCATAGGCCGCATCCGATGATCGGTCGGGCCGCTGAAGAAGCCGTAACCCTGTGCCGACATGACATCAAAGCAGTCTTTCGCGCCAGCGTCGTACATGCGTTGCAGGAAAATAAAGTCATTCAAATTGCGGTCAGTCAATGAAACTGTTGGCGAAAGCGGCCCACTGATGACGACTAAGTTAGGGTCAACCGCTTTGAGTGTTTTATAAGTGCGGCAAAGTAAATCAGTGTATGCTTCTGGATTGACCGGTTGCTTTCCCCACTCGTCATTAGCGTTGGGTTCATTCCAGATTTGGTAGTAATGGATGCGTCCTTGATAGTGCTTGGCAACCGCAACGGCATAATTCACAAAGTCCTGATAATCATCAGGAGGCGCTTTATCACCCGCGTCGGGGTTGGCACGTGTCCACTTGGGCGGATTATCCAGCCGCGCTTGAATTTGGATGCCATATTTTTCGGCTAAATTGACAATGTTATCGTACTTCGCCCATGCCGAAACCGCATCTTTGTCGTCAATGACTCCATCACCATTGAGGTCATTGCGGCGGTCGGTAAAGTCGCCACGTCCGCTGATTTCGATGTCATCCCACGGGAACTGCTGCCGGATCATTTTGAAGCCTGCATCAGCGATCATTTGAAGGCTGCGGTCACGCTTGGCAACTTCGACTTCTTGCTGCAAAAAGGTGTTGATGCCATAAGGTGGAACGTCAGTGTGGTTGATGGGAACATCTGGCGATGTTTGGGGCTGCGGACGGATAAAGTTGCCTGCCCATTCGACCATGCCACGTACTTGCGAAAGTGGCTTTTCCTCACCCGTCAGCGACCAGAAAACGTTCCAGACGAGTCCATGCTTGGCAAGGTCAAGTGCGAGACCACCCACAAGAAATATGATGATAACGAGTCCGATCCACACGCGGCGACCGAGAGGTTTAAAGTGAAGTTGATTCATCATGCCGCCGATTATAGCCGAAGTCAGGCATTTGGGGCGGGGTAAGGTGGATAGACGAAGGCCAAACGGTGACTAGCAAGGTGCTGTGGTGTTGTGGTAGTGTCGTGTCGGTGTTTATGTTGTAAGTGGGGAGTAGGCTTTTGGTTGACGTAACAATTCAATTTGAAGTGGATGATCGTCCTGTCACAGTGGATGAAGTGACCGACGAGTATTTAGCCGAAATGTTGGAACACACCAGCGCACAAATCCGGCGGCAGGTCGAGCGACAGGTTGGCGAGATGCGCTGTGAGGAGCATGGTGGTCAGCCGAAGGTGACGGTCACAGGTACGTATACGACCGATACTGAGCAGATGGAACTCAATTATCATGTCGATACCTGCTGCCAGATGCTCCTCATGCGAACGGTTCAGGCATTGAATCATTAATCCAAAACGGAATACAGGTTGCTATTCGTCGCTGCCAGAAGCACTTGGGCGGCTGCTGAGGTCGCGCTCGACACTATCCATCGTTTCGCCTTTGAGTAGACGTTGGGTAGCCTCATTGTAGGTTGCACCAGCGTCAACGCCTGTGGTTTGTGTCACTTGCTCGAACATCTTGCCCACTTCTTTTGAATCGCCAGAGTTAAAGACGTTGAGCATATCCCCGCTTGAAAGCTGGCTGAGGTCGCGTCCTTGCTTGGGAATGGCGACACGCTTGATGCGCCGGACAACATCTGTACTCTGGCAGTTGGGACAAATGTTTGTCGCAGCAGGGTCATAATCCTTAATAGATTTGAAGAAGAGGGCAAAGCTGCTCCCACAGTGATTGCATCGGTAATCGTAACTCGGCATAATACACTTGGCCTCTATGCTTATAATGGGTCTTATTATAATCGAAAGCTGCCTCTGAATGAATGATCCGCAACCGGATAAACACCCGCTCGAACAACAACCGCGCAAACGTCATCCCTTAGAGCAGCCACCAGAGCGTCCGGCTGGTGAACCACGCCAACGGGTGAATTTGCGTATTCCTTCCGTTTCACCGACAGCAACTTATGTGCTCATCGCCATTAACGTGGTGGTGTTTCTGATTCGAGCATTTTCACCGCAGCTTGATGATCAGATTTTTCTGTGGGGCGCAAACCATGCGCCGGACATATTTCTGAAAGGCGAATATTATCGCTTGTTTAGTGCTATGTTCTTGCATGCGGGTATTTTCAATGCGGCAGGCAAGTATGCACTGCAAAACAGTTTGCATATCATTTCCAATATGTATGTGCTGTACGCAGTAGGTGTTTCGATGGAGCGGCTTTTTGGGCATAACCGCTTTCTCATTGTCTATTTGCTAGGCGGGCTGCTGGGGTCAGTGGCAAGCGCCTTGTTTGGCGGTGAGAATGTTTATTCAGTCGGTGCATCGGGCGCAGTATTCGCGATTTTAGCAGCCGAGTTTGTTTATCTCTGGCACCATCGTCAGTTGATGGGTGCTGCGGGACGCGCACGACGGCAGACATTAGTCGTCTTTGCTGTGTTGACGTTTATTGGCGGTTTTATCTCTCAATTACCCGGAAGCGATGTCCTGATTGATAATTGGGGACATGCTGGCGGCTTAATCGGCGGATTGCTACTTTCGTGGCGCATCAGCCCGATTTTGAATCTGCGGCGGCATCCTGATCATCCCGACGAATTATTGGGCGAGGACATCAACCCCTTGCGTAAGCACTACTGGTTTATCTCGATTTACGCGACTGGTCTTGTCATTTTGACGTTCATCGGGGTTTTCCTCGCCCGTCGGTAAGTTTTTCTGCATCTGTTCAATTTGCCAGCGCAAGTGGGCTAACTGCTGTGCATTCTCTTTGTTTTCTTGGGTGAGGCGCGTAAGTACGATAGAGAAGTGCAGCAGAATAAATAACACGAAAATAACGGCGACTAAAAACAAGGCGCTGGGTGGATAAATGATACCAACAGCATTTGCTAGTAAATCGAGCGCCGGTCGTGATAGGCTGAGAATGATTAAGGCAGCAGCAGTAGCAAGCCAAAGCAGCGAATATTCTTCTTTTAGACGGCGACGGCGCACCAATTCCAGCACAAAAATAAATGCGCCAATACCAGCGACCAGTCCGAAGATCATTGCACGGTCAACCATGGAAAGACTCCAGAAAACATAGAACGGGTTAGGAACGGATGCATCAATGTTTGGGAGATTGGTAACCGCAACCAATGCAAAAAGACCTGATACATTGTTCCTTGCATTTTGATTTGTTGTCATTATAACTTACATCGCTCCTCAATGACTATTAATGCTGGAATCAAGTGTCTTATACCAGAATCAAAAAGCCGCTGTATATAGTACAACGGCTTTTTCAGTCTTAGAAGCTGTAGCTTAGACGCGCGCACTTCCACGTATCATACGTAGGATTGCGAGCAAAATCACCGCACCGATGAAGGCAACTACAATGCTGCCGATGTTCAAACCGGTTACTGCGCCACCGACGTTGAGAGCGTTCAGTACGAAACCACCGATGAAACCACCGATGATACCGACGATAATGTCCATCAACAAACCCTGTGACCGATTGGTGCTCATAACAATGCTGGCAAGCCAACCTGCAATTGCACCAACGATGATCCAAGCGATTAAGTTTACACCGTCCATTTTTATTTCCCCTTTTTCTTAGATTATCTGAACTCGCTAACTGACATCATCATAGTCTTTATTCAAGGAGGATATATCCGAGTGTTGGGGGATTTTTTTCTAGGATAACTGGCTAAAGTTAGGTAGACCAATATAAACGCTTTATACCTAATAAGTATCAATAGCGTCGGTGAAACGTCAATCGAAAAAATAGAAACGAGCGTGTATAGTGGGTGCTTGCCATGTGAACCTGCATAGCGAAGGAAGAATTATTTGACACGCCGCTATACCCCTGATTTCGCCCTGATTGTGCTGCTTTTTGTCCTGCCATTGATTCTATTTTGGCAGCAAACTATCGGCGGACGAACATTACTTCCGACTGAAAATCTCTATCAATATGAGCCGTTTGCGACCTACCGTGAAGTGGTGAAAGCCCCGGATGTTCCCTATAACGCGCTCCTTTCGGACTTGGTGCTGGAAAACTTCCAGTGGAAAAGTTTTATTCGTGAGAGCATCAGTAACGCCGATGTACCCCTGTGGAATCCCCATCAATTTAGTGGGATTCCGTTTTTAGCGGCAGGGCAGCAATCGACCCTCTATCCGTTTAGTGTGTTGTATTACGTGCTGCCACTGCCTGCCGCCTATGGATGGTTTACGGTTGTTCAACTCTGGTTGGCTGGCGCATTCATGTATTTATTCATGCGCGGCGTGAGCGTCAAGCGATTTGGAAGTTTACTGGCGGGTGTCGTCTATCAACTAAGCGCGTTTTTTGTGATTAGCGCCGTGTTCCCAATGATTATTGCCTCGGCGGCGTGGCTGCCATTGGTACTGCTGGCGGTTGAGCTGATTATTCAACAGCGTCCGGCTTTGCGCGGTAGACCTGCCACGATTCCGTGGGTGGCACTAGGTGCAATCGCGTTGGGATGCAATGTTTTAGCAGGTCATGTTGAGATTACTTACTATGTGCTGATTATCGCTGGATACTATGCAGCAGTGCGGTTAATTTGGCAGTGGTGGGTGGGGCGCAAAACACAAACACACCGTCTGATGTGGATTGTTCAACGTGGTATCTGGCTAGTCGGTATGGTGGTACTGGGCTTGGGCATCGGGGCGATCCAATTTATTCCGTTGTTCGAGCTGGCGAGTATGAATTACCGTGACGGTCGAGCCACGCTTGACCAAGTGCGCGGTTGGGCGCATCCGTTGCGGGATGTGGTGCAGTTCTTGCTGCCGAACTTTTATGGTAACCCCTCGCATCACAGCTATTTGGATGTGTTCACCGGACAGACGGTTACTCAGTTCACGGATGCGGCGCGTCAGCCCATCGCAGCGATTGATTGGGGTATCAAAAATTACGTTGAAGGGGCATTGTATTTAGGAATACTGCCGCTGGTGCTGGCGATATATGCACTAATCAATTCAAGAATTAACCACAGAGACACAGAGGAAGATGAGACGAAAAGACCGCCCTACAAAGGAATATTTGTGGTTCTGACGGTGGTGGCGCTGACATTTATGTTCGGGCTGCCGACTTATGCGCTGCTGTACTACGGCTTTCCGGGCATTAACCAGCTTCATTCGCCGTTCAGATGGATATTTGGTGTGACAGTGGGGATAGCGGTGCTGGCAGGTTTTGGCGCTGATTCATTGGCGCGTGGAGCCAAATCACAGTGGGTAACTCGCGTGTTTGGATATGGTGGCCTCATCAGCGGGATTGTCATTTTATTGGGACTGCTGGTAACACGCGTTTTCTTTGGGCAGTTTGAGCCGTTATTCCAACGTATTGTCGATAATTTGGCGCTGGCGGGAAATGCCTTCAGCGATGCGAGGATGTTTTACAGTTACGAGTTTGTGAATGTGCTGGCACTCGGTCTAGTGCTGTTGGGCGTGGGCGTTGTGTTTTTGTGGGCGGGAAGGAATTCCACCCCTCCCCATAGCAATAGTGAGGGGCGTAAAAGGAGCAATGTGCGTCTATGGCAGGGGCTTGCTGTTGCCTTAGTCGCAGTTGATTTGATGGCGGCCTCGTGGAGTTTTAATCCAGCGAGTGATCCGGCACTGTTGGATTTTACACCACCGTCAATTGAATGGCTGAAGCAGCAGCCGGGCGAGTGGCGTTATACCACGATTGATGAGCCGACGATGGGCGAACGTGGCAAGATCATGAATGCCAATATGGGCTGGCGATATGGCTTGGATGACATTCGCGGTTACGAGAGCATTATCCCCAAGCAGTATGTCGATTTTATGAGCGAATTCGCGCCCCAAGTCCAGTTGGATTATAACCGTGTCGCGCCGTTGTATACCGACCAGCAGTATGCAGAGATGCAGCAGAATTTTAAGCTGGCGGATGCACTCGAATCACCGTTATTGAAGCTGCTCAATGTTCGATACGTAATGACCTCCAAGCAGTTCACGATGCCGACCGAGCTGACGACCAGCACTAATTTGAGGGTGCAGCCTAGTTGGCGATTGGCCTATGAAGATGTAGCGGTACGCATCTGGGAACATAATTATTCCCCACGCGCGTATATCGCTCAGACGACCGATGGAAGCGTTCCGACCACCACGATGGATTGGATTTATGGCTTTGATGTGACTATTCAAAGCGATTCGGGGCGCGAGAAAATTTTAGACGTGGCGATGGAGCAAAATGCTCCATCGTCGTGGCTCGTGTTGAGCGAGACTTATCTACCGGGTTGGCGGGCATTTGTGCGACCACTTGGCGGGAATAAAGATACTGAGCGCCCGTTGGAAGCCATCAAGGTGATGGACAACTTCATCGGCGTGAATGTGTCGCCGGATGTCGTACAAAAGGTGTTCACGGATATTCATGATAAGCTGCCAGAGGCGCAGCGAACGGCACTGGATAACGGGCAAATCACGCTGCGGGTGAGCTACAGCCCACCCAGTTTCCAAATTGGATTGTTTGCCTCGTTCATCAGCGGAATTCTGCTGATTTTTATGGCTGGGATTTACCTGTGGCGGCTGTTTGTGAGCGCGGGCGGACAGACCGAAGGCGTACAGGTAGTAGCACGGAACAGTCTCGCACCGATTATCTTGAACCTCTTTAATCGCGGCATCGACTTCGGCTTTGCCTTCATTATGCTGCGTATATTAGGGCCGGAAGGCAGTGGTATTTATACCTATGCGGGTTTCATCTTCGGCTGGTTTGATATTTTCACCAACTTTGGGCTGAATGTATTTTTGACGCGGGAAGTGGCACGTGATCCGAGTAAAGCATGGCGCTATTTCTATAACACGAGTGTGCTGCGCTTGGTGTTGATGCTGATTGGTGTGGTGCTGCTGCTGGGTTTCTTGAGCGCACGGCAGGGATTAGCAGGTAGTACACCGTTGACGCAGGAGGCACTCATCGCGATTGGGCTGCTGTATATTGGTTTGCTGCCCAACAGCTTGAGTACAGGCATGTCAGCGCTGTTTTATGCCTTCCAACAGGCCGAATATCCGGCAGCGATTTCGACGGTAGCGACGATTTGTAAGGTGATTTTTGGATTGGCTGCTTTGGTGCTGGGTTATGGTGTAATCGGGCTGGCAGCAGCAAGTATCGTCACGAATACGATTACATTGGTTATCATGGTGTGGGTTGGTAGAGGTTTGTTAACCCCACCGCCTAACCCCCTCCCCGCAAGCAAGGTGGGGGAACCGGAACCCCCAGCCCAGCTCTCCCCCATAAACGAGGGAGGGAGTCGCAGAGATTATAGACCGGATGGGAAGTTGATACGCGGAATGGTGGGCGAGGGTTGGCCGTTGATGCTGAACCATTTTCTCGCGACGATATTCTTCCAGATTGATGTGGTGATTATCCAATATTTTCAGGGCGATACGGTGGTAGGGCAGTACGGTGTGGCTTACAAGTGGATCAACGCGCTGAATGTGATTCCTGCCTTTTTTACGATGGCGCTTTTACCAGTGATGTCACGGCAGGCGCATGAGGACAAAGCAGCGTTGAAGCGCAATTATGGGCTGGCAATCAAATTGCTAGTGAGTACAGCGCTTCCGGTCGCGGTAGTTTTCACGGCTTTGGCCTTCATCCTGACGGGGATACTTGGCGGCAGTCAATATTTGCCTGAAGGTGCGCTGGCGACCCAATTGATGATCTGGAGCATCCCGATTGGGTGGATCAACAGCCTAACACAGTATGTTTTGATCGCGCTGGACTTACAACGACGGATTACACGGGCGTTCTTTATCGCGGTGAGTTTCAACATCATCAGTAACTTGATTTTTATTCCGCTTTACAGCTATCGGGCGGCTGCGGTGACAACTATTCTCTCGGAGTTGGCGTTGTTGATTCCCTTTGCGTTGATCCTACAAGGGGCAGTCGGGCGGATTGAGTGGGTGCGGCTGTTGTGGAAGCCAGTCGTTGCGGCAGGGGCGATGGTGGTTGTGGTATTAGTAATGGCAGGGTTCTCACAGATTATCGCAGTGATGGTTGGGAGCGCAGTGTACTTGGGTATTTTGTTGGTGCTGAAGCCGTTAGATGCGGATGAGTTGGAGCGGTTAACTCCGATCATACCATTTAAGAAGCTAACGCAAAGACGCAAGGCAGTTAGTCAGTAGACGAAATCATTCAGGTATTTGTAGTTGATAAGTTTTGCAGTTGTCGCAAATTTTGCAATACTTCCGCTGAAATGGCGGGCGGGAAGCAGCCGTGAAACCGCTGAAAATGCAGATTATGCAGGCAGGTGGCTCGGCTAGAACCGCTGAGTGCAGCGGCTTGCTCGGTCAATGCCACCGCTTCTGCACTCTTGTGTCATTTCGGCGGATGTGAGGGAAATTGGCGCTGAAACTGCAAAAGCAAATTACAAACTTAACCATGAAGACACTAAAAACATAGGGATCATTATAGACGTATTATAGAACAAATGTTATAATTTGTCAAGCGGATTAAGATGATTTGGAATATAATAGACCGAATGTATTTTGAGGATACAATAATGGTCATTCCCACTTTGACTGAAGTGCAAAAGATCGAAGGGCCGCCACAAGGCCGATGGACGTATGCTGACTGGGAAAATTTACCCGACGGTGAAAATCGCTACGAAGTCATTGATGGGGTGCTGTATATGTCGACATCGCCGAGTTTATTTCATCAATGGATTGTGCAGCAGTTCTATGAGTATGTCGGTATACCAGCCAAACACAAACAACTCGGTTATATGTTTCTCGCACCAGTTGGATTGATTATGGCTGGTGCTAGTCCTGTTCAACCGGATGCGGTATTCGTTACATCTAAAAACGCAGCCATTATGCTGGATAAACGGATTCGAGGTGTACCGGATTTGATTGCTGAAGTGCTGTCGCCGGGGAACCGAGATTATGATGAGTCTATCAAGTTAACTGCGTATGCTAAGGTGGGCGTGCCGGAGTATGTGGTGATTGATGCGTGGAAGAAACAATTGCGGTTATATTCGCAGCCAATGGAAGGCGAATACGGTGCATTGAAGAAGTTTAATGCTGATGATGCGGTAACATTTGCCTGTTTGCCGGAAGTTTCGCTGCTTGTCAGTGATTTGTTTGCAGGTTCGCCGGACGAAACGTTATAGACAAAAATATGCCAGCTATCAAAAAATATTAATAACAAACGGAACTATTGAAGAATTTGACGCACAATTAAGGTGTAAAAGCAAAATGTCGCTAACAGTAGAAGAATTCCTCTCGAATTATACGTCTGACGTGCAAGAACTTGCGCTGAAAGCCCGCGAACTGGTCAAAGAAATTGTGCCAGATGTGCAGGAGCAGGTGTACGAGGCGTATAAGACAATTGGCTATGGCAGCAAGACGAAGGTTGACGCGATGTTCTGTTATATCGCGCCCTTAAAAGACCGCATTAACCTCGGCTTTTATCGCGGGGTAGTGCTGCCGGATGCGAGTGGTTTGTTGGAGGGAATGGGTAAGCTGCTGCGGCATGTAAAAGTCCATTCGATGGATGAATTAGAGCAACCTGCACTGCGCCAGTTGATTACGGATGCTGTGGCGGAATTGGAGCGGGTATCCAATGTGGGTAACCCTAACGGCACTACAGAATAGATAAAGAGGGCGAGAAGCATCGCGCCCTTTAGTTGATTCTATAGCGGGTTATAAGGCGAATACTGATGCAGCTTGAAGCGGAAAGGCAGCGCATCAGGGTGTTCTATGACCTGTTTGATATGAAAGATGACGATGCGTTCAGCTCCCGGAAATGCAGCGAGTCGATCCTCATCCCATACGATCTCGGTCGTTCCGGTTAGTTGAAGCGCAGAGCCACGATCAAAATCCAAAAAGAGTAAGCCCGCACGGGGATAATCATTCAGATTTCCCAGTGTGTTGAACATCATGTTGCCGCTGTAATCGGGAAACTCCAATACGCTGTTATCGACCACCTGTATAAAGCCCGGATTACCACCGCGATGTGAGGCATCCGCACCCCCGTCAGGATGATAACTGGCAATGAAGAAGGTGTCAGCCTGCGCGATGAAGGTGGATTGCGACGCGGTTAAATGATCGGTGGACGTAGCCTCCGGTTGATTTGTAGGAGGCGCAATCTGATGGGTTCGCGCTTGGATGTACTTCGGGCAGTTCGCATAGGCTTGTTTGACCTGTAAACGTAAACCATCCTCTTGAAGAACAGCACTGCCATTGACACGTACCCGACTGCGGGACGCGAAATCGATAGCGACCATACCCAGCTGTGGATTACTGATCAGGTTTTGGGCGAGTGGATCACCTGATACAGGCAGCGCACTGATATGTAAGGTTTGCTCATTAAGTGAATCGAGAAAACCGGGCGCACCTGTCAAAAGGGATGCCCAAATATTACCCTCCACATCCACGGATGAGACAGCCGCAATCGTTTGTTCGCTTAAAAAATTCTGCGCGGCAGGTGGCATGGTCGGGTAGATTCCGCGACCGATGCGTTCAGCCATCATACGAACTCCGGCACGGCTCTGCATGACCATTTCGCCTTCATGGAAGACCATAGAAACTCCTAGAATAAACCGCAGGCTGCGCCACTTTCAGGCGCTTCATGTTGGTGGCCCGCGTCGGGGCTAAAGATTTCGAGGCGAATACCATCGGGGTCTTCAAAGAAAATGCCGCCTGATTTCGCACCTTCCGAGTGAGCGACGATGCCATCGTAGAGAAAGTTAACTTTCATCTCTCTCAACTGCTGTTCGATGGTTTCAACCGCAGTGATGTTATCGACCCAAAATGCGAGATGATGTAGACCGGGAATATCCTTTTTGTATTTTCCGGTACTTTGCTGCCAAAGGGTAACGATGGCTTGGCCGTCCTCGCCCAGCAATACAAAGCGATGATCCGCATCAAGTGACTCTTTGATAACATTGAAGCCAAAAACTTGTTGGTAGAATTGCTGCGAACGGCTAACATCACTGACATTCAGGCCGATGTGTCCGAAGTGCGACATGTAAGGTTGCTCCTTGCGTGAAAACTGTATTCTAAAATGAATGTCCATATCTAAAACGTTTTTGAGTCGGATATTTGGATCGTACTCGAAATTTATATCCATGTCAATGCATCTAATGAATTGGATAAGGAGGATAGGAGATTTTCATGAGCGATGATGGGCCTTTTGTATTTATAGGGGATGCGTTGGCGTTGGATTTGATCAACACGGTTAAGATTGTGCGTGGTGAGATTATCGACACCTTGCAAAGTGCCGACAATTTAAGGGATTGGTGGGGATTAGCACACGAACATCATACTCAAATTGAACATGTGGCAGATGAGGCGCTGCCATTTGATGACGCTATCTTGACGACAGTTAAAGGTGTCCGCGATCATCTGCATGATTTGTTTATAAGCGTGATCGAAGGACAGCAACCTGACTCGGATGATTTAAACGTGCTCAATTGGGCGCTTACAACTGCTCATCCGACTGTCAAATGGGACACTGGCGGACATGTCGAATATGTATCATCAGGCGAACAAGCTGCTGGATTGCTCTTACCTGCGGCATTATCGGCAATGCGATTGCTGACTCAAATGGATTTAAGTCGATTGCATAAATGCCAGAGTAACCAGTGCATTTTGCTGTTTTACGACACGACTAAAAGCGGCACTCGCCATTGGTGCAGCACAGCGTGTATGGATCGTGACCGATCTCGTCGGCGGTATCGCGAATCGAAACATGGGTAGATTTAACATGATTATCTATGAGACAGAACGGCTCATTGTTCGGCAATTAGAGGCCGACGATGTCGTCAATTTGTATTCGGTGACAAGTGACCCTGAACTGATGCAGTATATGGGTGATGGTCAGCCGCTTTCATATGAATTGACGGCTAAATGGGTTGATGTGTCGATCAACAATTATGCGACCAAAGGTTATGGCTGTTCGGCGGTAATTGATAAACGCGACGGGACGTTCATCGGGTTTTGTGGGTTGGTGCGGTCTGAGTTTGCGGAACCACCGGATGATGCCGAGTTGATTTATGCGTTGAAAAAGATCTATTGGGGGCAAGGATTGGCGACTGAGGTGGCGAAGGCGATGGTTGACTATGGGTATAAATCGTGCGGTTTAAGGCGCATCATTGCCACCATTAATCCAGAGAACAGCGCATCGATCAAGGTTGTTAATAAGATCGGCTTTGTCTTTAGCCGTAATGAACCCGATTCAGACGGTTTGCCTACTCACATCTACGAGTTTGCCAGCACCTATCTCTAACGTGATAGTATGATTGTTTGATTATACTCACCACAAATTAATATAAATGAAATACAACATCAGATAAATTACCTGTAAGGGGGCATAGATCTGATGAAAATACCTTTTTGTATTGATACTGATTGTGCATTTGATGATTGGTTGGCATTGGCTTACCTAACACAATGCCCAAAAGTGGCTCTGAAAGCGGTTACGGTGGCAGCGACAGGTGAAGCGCACGCTAGCGCAGGGGTTGAAAGTGCGCTGCGCATCTTAGCACTCCAAACCGACGAGATTGCTGTAACAAGCGGACGTGATAGACCTCTGAAAGGCAATCATAGTTTTCCATTGTTGGTTCGGCTGGCAATGGATTCAAGGTTGGCAATCCGTTTTCCCAAAACAGAGCTGAAGCGATCCCGACAGGACAGCCAAACGCTACTTGCCAATGTTATACGGGCTTCTCCTGAAAAAGTTAGCTTGTTGTCATTAGCGCCCCTTACAAATATGGCCTCGTTATTGCTGGAATATCCTGAACTTGTAGACAAAATCGACATGATCTACGTGATGGGCGGTGCTTTGAATGTGCCGGGTAATCTGAGAGAAATGATGCCCAACACGAAAAATCGGTTTGCCGAATGGAATATATATATTGATTATTATGCGGCGGATGTGGTGTTTCGTTCAGGCGCAGCAATTACGCTTATTCCGTTGGATGTGACTAATCAAGTTCCTCTGACTGACTCATTTTATACACGCTTAGTCTATAAGCCCCGAACACCAGCGGCAGAATTTGTAGCACAAGTCGTCAAGCGAGTGAAATCCCTTTCTGGAAAACGAACCCTGACATTTTGGGACTTAGTTGCCGCGACAATCGCTACATATCCGGAAGTAGGGAAATTTGAGTCTCGCTGCCTGCGTGTGGAACAGACCGCAGGGAATATGTTGGGTCATGTTGTAGAAGATCAATCTTGCCGTCCTGTGCGAGTATGTACGGAAGTTGACCAGTCGGCGGTCGAGTTACTTGTCTTGAATACACTTAATGGTTACATTTCAGAACCAGCGATCATAGAGGACCATCAATTGGTGCCGTAAGGAATAGCATGCAACCTTGGAAAACGCTGAACAAAAAAACAGTCCTACAAAATGGCACGTGGGTGACGGTCGAGTACCGAACATTGGAACTACCAGATGGACAAATTATTGATGATTGGACATGGATCATCCTGCCGGAATATATCAATGTGGTGGCAGTGACCGAATCGGGGCATTTTCTGTGCTTTCAACAGGTGAAGTATGCCGTTGAAGGTGTTTCGTTAGCTCCAGTGGGTGGTTATATCGAACCGGGGGAAGCACCTTATGTGGCCGCCCGACGTGAATTACTCGAAGAGACAGGTTATACCGCGCCTGAGTGGATTAACCTCGGCAATTACGCGGTTGATGGTAATCGAGGGGCAGGCGTGGCACATCTCTTTCTAGCAAAGGGAGCGGTTAAAACGGCGGAAATCAACGCGGATGATCTGGAAGAACAAGAACTGGTGCTGCTAGATCGTGCTGAAGTTGAGTCGGCGCTAAAGGCAGGCGCGTTCAAGGTGCTGGCATGGTCAGCGAATGTGGCGTTGGCGCTGCTTCACTTGTGATGGGAAGCCAATATTTATGAAACGCCTCATTGAATTAGGACATGTCGCAGGATTACGTCTCACGGCGCGACCTTCAGCGTTTATTACGTTGGCTTGGATGTGGCTTATATTGACCTACGGAACAATCGCATTATCTATGGTATCCGTGAATGAAGCGATTATTGGAGCATTGGTGGCGACGTTGCTTCATTGGCTGTCTGAGTTCATACATCAACTAGGTCATAGTATGGTGGCGCGGCAGACAGGCTATCCGATGATTGGCGTTTGTTTTTGGGGTCCATTGGCGAGTTCAATATATCCTAAAGATGAGCCTTCACTGCCGGGGCGGTTGCACATCAAACGGGCGCTCGGTGGGCCTATTATGAGCGGCGTGGTCACCGTGTTGGCAGGATTAATCTACTTATTTGTAACCGGTACATTCACGATTGGTCAGTCCGAACCGCATCTTCCCTTAGTCATTGTGCTGGTAAGCCGCTTCTTCTTTCTTGAAAATTTATTGGTGTTCACATTGGGGGCATTTCTGCCATTAGGATTTACCGATGGCAGTACGATTTTGCAGTGGTGGGGTAAATAAAAAGAGTGCGACACTCTTGGTCACACTCTTGAGAGTCATCACTCGAAAATGCTAGACTGAAATCTTTTCCTGTACCGTTTGGGCAGGTGCCACCGCTTGCAATAAGAACTGCTTGGGCTCTTCAGAGACGATTACCGGCAGTTCCATTTGATGAACAAGACGATCCATGTACGGGTTACCGAGCACAGGCATATGCATAGTCTCGCCATCACGGGTGAGATCACAATGGTAAACATTAACCTGCCGTGAACCCATGCACCAATAAACATCCATAATAATCGGGATTTTTAGGGTCCAGCCATTTAAAAGGGCGGTAGCAAGACAATCGCCGCCTGCAAAACGTTCCGATTTTGAGTGCCAGTGACGATAAAAATCAACCTCATCCATATACAACGGAGTGGCTGTAGTCATGTTATTTCTCCTCAAACTGTCTATTATATTGACCGTTTCCGTCACCGTAACTAAGTACTCACATCCTGTTCATTTGTCATAAAAAATCATAAGTAGATAGTTTGAACAGGCTGTTACTCATAATATACGGCAGAATCTATTGCAAAAACATTAAGTACGCCTGTCAAATGTGCACGAAGTTTGGCTCGAAAGTGTATTCAATCTGACGAATAAACGCCTTATAAACCATTCTTAAACCTTTTGCACGGCAAAAGTGCGATGTGTTCAATCATTTTGAAACGCATTTCCAATCCTAGACCAACCTTGGAACTGCCTAATCAACCGAATGGATAGTTCGATAATAGGATAACTGGATGATATGCTGGTTAGAATTGACAATAAGCTCATTAAACATTTAAGTATTGAGTCCAAGTTAAATAATGACGCTCAAATGCTATTACACGGATCATTTCGTGCTGCCGTTGCCAACTGATCATCGTTTCCCAATGCCCAAATACAGTCGGTTGCGGGAACGGGTTGTAGCGGAAGGGATTGTCCAACCAGAGAATTTACTTGTGCCAGAAGCCGCAACGGATGAACAAATTTTGCGGGCGCACGACGCAGTTTATTTGGAAAAGGTCAAAACAGGTAGATTAACAACCAAGGAAATTCGGCGCATTGGTTTTCCGTGGACACCGGAAATGGTCGAGCGTTCGCGGCGTTCATCAGGTGCGACGATTGCGGCCTGTAGAACGGCGCTGGTGGAAGGGTTGGCGGTCAATTTAGCTGGTGGAACACACCACGCTTTCCGTGATCATGGGGAAGGCTACTGTGTGTTTAATGACAGCGTGATTGCAGCACGGGCGATGCAGGCTGAAGGCCGAGCGCGGCGGTTAGTCGTGTTAGATTGTGATGTGCATCAAGGCAATGGGACAGCGGCCATTCTTAAAAGCGACTCAACCATATTCACCTTTTCGATACACGGCGAGAAGAATTTCCCTTATCACAAAGAACAGAGTGATCTCGATATTGAATTGTTGGATGGCACAAGCGACCGCATATATCTCGACATGCTGGAAGAAGGGGTACAACGGGCGTTGGCGCTGAGTCATGCCGATTTGGCGATTTATCTGGCGGGCGCTGATCCTTATGAAGGCGATCGTCTCGGACGGTTGAAGCTGACAAAAGACGGATTGCATCAGCGTGACAGAATGGTTTTGGAGCTGTGTAAATCGCGAGGTTTGTCGGTGGCAATCACGATGGCGGGCGGGTACGCGCGGAATGTTGAGGACATTGCTGATATTCATCTGACGACGGTAAAGGTTGCGGTTGAGATGATGGCACTTGGTTAGTTGATAACTAAAAGGATGATGTGGGCGCAAAATGCTGCGCCCCGAAAGTGTTTTGGAAAGGTTTAGCCGGGTATAGAATCAGCTAATGAGGTATAGCTGAAGTCAGTATTCATCGAATCCTCGCGCAGCCAGTCAAGGAGGGTGGGGATGCTGGCGGTTGCTAAGGCAATCGAGTTATCGGCAGCACCATAATAGATGTTCAAGCTGTCACCATCATCAGCTACTGTGTAACCACAGGGAAAAACGACATTGTTGACATCGCCCTGATGTTCGTAGGTTGTTTCTGGCCCAAATATCCATGTGTTGCCACGACGGATGCAGTGTTCAGGGTCTTCTAAATCCATGAGGACGAGTCCCAAACGGTAAATACATCCCGCCGGAGTTTGGCGCACACCATGATAAATAAAGAGCCAGCCTTCCGAGGTTTCAATCGGTGGTGGCGAGAGGCCGATTTTGTTGGCATCCCACCATGCGCCACGCCGCGCTTCAATGATCATTTTGTGACTGCCCCAATAGCGCAAATCGTTGGAATATGAAAGCCAAATATGTGCACCAAAACTAGAAACAGGCCGATGAATCAGTACCCAACGTCCATTGATACGGCGAGGCAATAGGGCGGCATCTTTGTCTTCCGGTGACATGATTACACCGTAACGTTCGAAGGTGTGAAAGTCTTTGGTCATCGCCATAGAAACCCCCGGACCGCCACGTGAATATGAGACATAGACCACAATGTATTGGTCTAGCTCCGGCACGTAGGTGATACGTGGGTCTTCAATGCCCCATGTTTCTTGCGGAAAGTTTTCGATGTCGGGCATCAGGGTGGGTTTTGTCTTAACCTGCCATTCGTCAATGCCATTGACCGAACGTGCGGCTGTTAGATGAGAATGACCACGAAAATCCTCTGCACGGCACAGGAGCAAGGTTGAACCGTCTTTGAGACGCGTGGCCCCCGGATTGAAAACCGTATTGACCGGATAATGCCAGTCATTTGCAGTCAGTATAGGGTTATTCTCGTAACGGTGAAATAGTTTGGCGTGATGTTTGTTCCGTTCATTCATGCGATGACCTCCTAATCTGATAGATCTATTAGGCTACAGGTGCATGTTCGGCCTGACCGTTTTGTTCATATGGTGTGACGAATTCCATCATCGATTCAAAGTGTTTAATTTCAACACTCGACATTAGAAACGCAAGCGTTGATTCTGCCCCCTGATTTTGATTAACGGTATTCGGATGTAGACCATCCCGGCAGCCGCCGGTGTGCGGTACATATAGTAATTGACCCAAGTGATTGCGACCTAACAGCCACTCAAAAGCTCTTCGGGCTTCCTGATACCACTGCATGTCATTGGTTACAGTGTAGGCATAAAGACATGCTGATACCATTGACTGAGCCTCAATGGGTTGCTGATCAAATGCGGCTTTCTCACCGTTGCGACGGTAAAAACCTTGATTACCGATGAAATTGAAATAGTCTTCGTCGGTACTTTGCAGATCAATCAGCCAGTTGAGGGATTTCAGTGCTGCAATCTTCATGTCTGCGCGGTCTAATTCCACTCCGCAAATCAGTAGAGCATGAGGGAGAATGGCATTGCCATAGGTGACCACATCTTCAAACCATGACCATTCTGGAGTGCTGATATTGTTGTAGAGCCTCAAAAGTTGCTCACCAAGATAAGTCAGCACATCATGTGCGACCCGATCTCCATTAAAACGCTTTAGGTATTCGTGAATACCCAAGAGCGTGTAGGCCCATGCGCGGGGAGATGTGAACTTTTTAACGACAGGTAGAGCCGAACTAAAGATACGACTGGAAAGACCTGCCATACCCTGACTGTTGGATCGACCTAGCACAGTGCCTAATGCCCACAAGGCTCTACCATGACTATCTTCAGAGCCAACTGTTTCTAACCATTGGCGGTCAAAAGCCATAAAGTTGCGGAAACGTCCGCTTGATTCTGAATAGGCATAGTTGAGGAAGGCCATGTAATGACCCGCTAGTTTATGCGCTTTCTTCTGCAAATGAGCATCCGCGCCTTCGAGTATGACGCATAGAATTAAGGCACGGGCGTTATCGTCAGTGGTGTAACCTTCTTGGAAATTGGGTATGTCGTACAAGGCATGTTGAAAGATACCCGTACTGTCCGTCATACGATCGACATGATCCAGCTTGAGTACAGGGAGTTCGATGGGATTGCTCACCGTTTTGCTGCTGGTCGGACGCGGTGAAAGCGCACTAGCGCGTGAAGCACTTTCAAAAGTATCAAGATAATGTTGGGCGCTGACCGGCCACGTCATTTCCCGACCGAACATGTAGGCTTTCTTACGCATAGCGTGGCGTTCAGATTCGTTATCAAGCAGATATATCACCTGTTCAGCAATGGCTTCTGAATCAGCAAACGGCACGAGAATACCACGACCATCCGCTAACAGTTCTTCAGCATACCAATAGGGTGTTGATATGACGGGTTTGCCTGCGCCGACCGTATAGGCCAATGTACCCGAAACGATTTGCGCTTGATTGAGATAAGGTGTGATGTAAATATCAGTCGCGCCGATAAACTCGATCAATTCTTTCATGCTGACAAATCGGTTGTAAAAGACGAGGTGATCGCTTACCCCTTTTTGGCGCGCCATGTAGCGAAGCCGCAGCCGATAATCTTCACCCTCATTCCGCAGTACGTTAGGGTGTGTCGCACCCACAACAAAGTAAACCAAGTCGGGATACTTTTCTAAAATCTTGGGTAAGGCATTGATGACGTTCTCGATGCCCTTGTTAGCAGAGAGCAGACCAAAGGTGAGTAGTAACGGTTTACCTTCTACGCCAAATTGGTCTTTGTAGAAGTGCGGGTCAACGAAAGGAATATCGGGGATACCATGATGGATGAGATCAATCTTCTCAGCCGGAATTTCATAAATATCCTTTAAGAAATCGACTGCTATCTGGCTCATCACCACGACCCGATCCGATAAGCGCGCAATTTCCGTCAACATTTTGCGCTGATAGGTGTCAGGGTCTTTGAGTACGGTGTGAAAGGTGGTGACAACCGGCATCCGCAGTTCGCGCAGTAAGGCCAGAATATGGCTTCCCGCTGTACCGCCATAGATGCCGTATTCATGCTGTAAACAAACCAGATCAACACCATTGATGTTTAAAAAGTCAGCAGCCGTGCGATACGAGTCGATGTTCTGTTCTTCGATTTCAAAACGCACTTCAGGAGGATAATCATATCCTTCTTCGGTATCGTTGACCGGAACCACGAAGCAGTTCAAATTGGGGTTTTGTTCGCGAACGGCTTTTGAGAGATCGGTCATGAAAGTAGCGATACCGCATTGGCGTGGCGAGTAGCTACCGATAAAGGCGACACTTTGGACAGCGGTGGTTTTCTTATTTGGCATATGGCATTCTCCTTATGTGAATGAGTAGAATGCATTCACGACTTCAGACTATACGCCTTTAATTGAGATTTGCATGGGTAAAGTGGTTAATATGTCGATAAATTGTGAAAAATTAAACTATTGAGGCACATATGAGAACACCACACGAGTTATTAGAACGATTAGATGCCATCGGTGAGTCGCTGCGCGTGAGTGGAAATGCGCTGGCACTGCTGGGATTAGGTTCCGTTGGGACGGAAACGGCGCGTTTGGATGCTTATTCCGACCTCGACTTCTTCGCTATTGTGCAAGAAGGATTTAAGGCGCGTTATATCGACAACCTTGATTGGCTATCCAATATACAACCGATTGCTTATGCGTTTCGGAATACCGTCGACGGTTATAAAGTGCTGTTTGACGACGGCATCTTTTGCGAGTTCGCCGTGTTTGAACCACAAGAAATGGCGACGATTCCTTTTAGTGCCGTTCGGATTGTGTGGAAGACAACCGATTTTGATGAGTCAATATGTCAACCAATCGTGAAAGCACCGTCAACACCCAAGCCAGTTGAGTTTCATTTGGGCGAAGCACTAACCAATTTATACGTTGGCATGGGACGTTACCGGCGTGGTGAGAAATTATCAGCCGCACGCTTTATCCAGAATTATGCCGTTGACCAAATTTTGCAATTGGCGGCACAGATTGAAACAGCGCAACCTGCTTTCGTCGATATATACAGTGGTGAACGCCGTTTTGAACAGCGCTTCCCGGACATCGCCGCATACCTGCCAAAGTTCATACAGGGTTATGAACACAGCCCTGAGTCTGCATTAGCGATCCTTGAATTTTTAGAGACACATTTTGAGGTCAATACAGCGATTGCGGCGCTAATCAGAGCGTTATGCGTGGAAGATTAAAGGGCGAACAGGGTTATTCGCCCACGCACTGCTATTTTGGGGTTAGCTGGCTTTCGCCAAGGGTACGAGCGTGTACTGCATCAATACAACCAGCCGGTCAACATAGGGATTGCCGACGACCGGCATCGTTACAGCTTCATTCTCGCCGCGCGTCAGTTCAAAGTGATAAATAACAGTGCCACGCGCACCCATGTGATGGATTTCTTGGAAGCCCACCACATCATTGATCGTCCAACCTTCATCCAGCGCCGTGTTAAGCGCGTCACCGCCGGTATAGCGTTCCGATTCAGCGTGCCAATGGCGGTATAAGTCTTGATAAGCGAAGTGGAGATCGGTGATATTTGGTACAAGTTTCATCAGCAGTGCGCCCCCTTGTAAATATGTATATAGTATAACCGTAAGGTGGAATACACAAAAATACTATTGGATGTGCATTAAGGGTGAGTGCAGGTCTGTTGAAATTTTGATTAATTGTAACAGCCTTACTAAATAAGCCATTCGTCAACGCTGACGAAAATTACTGACTTAGACTATGGTGAAATAAACAAAGCCTCGGCGTGGTATAATCCAGCATTAAAAGTCATTTGCAAAACAGGGGTAATTGGGGGCAATCTGCTGCATCTCGATACCTGTTGGCTACATAAGGATTAGTCACTGTGGCAACAAATATTAGTATCCAGAATATCGCCCAATACGAAGGTCAAGAAGTTACGTTACGCGGATGGGTTTATAACCGCACCGACAAGGGCAAGCTGCAATTCATCCAGATGCGCGATGGCACAGGCATTGCCCAGTGCGTGGCCTTCAAAAAGGATATGGATGAAGCTCAATTTGAAATCGCTGGCAAGCTGACGCAAGAGTCGTCGGTGATTATCACCGGAAGTGTGCGTAAAGATGAACGTGCGCCCGGTATCCCCGGTGGGTATGAAGTCGGCATCAAGACGCTGGAACTTATCCAGATGGCGGATGAATATCCGATTACACCCAAAGATCATGGTGTCGAGTTCTTGATGGATAACCGCCACTTGTGGCTGCGTTCGACACGCCAGTGGGCCATCATGCGTATCCGCGCCACCATTATCAGTGCCATGCGTAACTGGTTGGATAATGACGGTTACACCCTGATTGATACGCCGATTATCACGCCCTCAGCAGGTGAGGACTCAACCAGTTTGTTCGAACTCGATTATTACGGTGAAAAAGCATTCTTGGCGCAAACCGGACAACTTTATAACGAAGCGGATATGGCGGCTTTCGGTAAGGTCTACAGCTTCGGCCCGACCTTCCGCGCCGAGAAATCCAAAACACGTCGCCATTTGATGGAGTTCTGGATGCTCGAACCGGAAATGGCCTTCTTCAGCCTCGAAGACTTGATGGATATGGAGCAGAACTTCATCAGCCATGTGGTGCAAACCGTGTTAGCAAAGCACAAGGAAGAGCTGAAAATTCTGGAGCGCGACACCTCCAAATTGGAAAATGTAATTGCACCCTTCCCGCGCATCAGCTATGACGAGTGTGTCGAACGGCTCAATAAGCTCTCAGACGAAGCCACTGATCCTGAACAGAAGCAGCTCCTTCACATTGATTGGGGTACGGACTTCGGCAGCCCGCATGAAACAGCCGTCGCAGAAATGTTTGATAAGCCGGTGTTCGTCTATAACTTCCCATCGGTGTTCAAGGCATTTTATATGCAACCTGTTGAGGGACGACCGGAAGTTTGCCGCAGCGTGGATTTACTCGCGCCCGAAGGTTACGGTGAAGTCACCGGCGGCAGCGAACGCATTTCCGACTCCGATCTGATCGAGAAGCAGGTCAAGAAGATGGGCTTGGGGCGTGAGGCTTATGCGTGGTATCTGGATTTGCGCCGCTTCGGCAGCGTACCTCATGCCGGTTTTGGTATCGGCTTGGAGCGCACCGTCGCATGGATTTGTGGTTTGCCGCACATCCGCGAGACCATTCCCTATGCGCGTTTCCTGAACCGAAAGTATCCGTAACGGGAAGTTACAAGTAGCAGGTTTCAAGTGACAAGAGGGGCAGTTCCGGTGTGTGGTTGCTCCTCTTTTATATTGTCTGTACCTTCAAATCGAGTATTGATACATCTCCCCATTCTGTCATGAACCCAATCTTTTCTTTTGGCCTGAACCCCCAATGAACCCTACTTTCTAATTCAAGTTGAATACCATCCACAGTTATTGAGAAATTCGT
Source organism: Aggregatilineales bacterium (assembly GCA_038251275.1). Taxonomy (GTDB): domain Bacteria; phylum Chloroflexota; class Anaerolineae; order Aggregatilineales; family Phototrophicaceae; genus CFX2. The sequence continues at coordinate 41,547 of JBBSBM010000014.1, read as the reverse complement.
TGGCGGATTCAATACAATTTTTACTATATGATCTAATTTTTGAGGGCTAGGTGAACTTTCCTTTGTATATCGACCACTGATATCCCACTTACGCCATTTTTTACAGACAAGCCGTCCATCATGAAGGCCCTGACCATTCCAGCCGATTCGTCCTTCAATCCTCGCTCCCATAAACTTATCAAGCGATGAAAAATTATAAATAAAGTTGAAGATTGCATCAGGTGGTATTCTGACTCGGAATGTCATTTCCTGAAAATTTTGTGCTGATAATTCGCATACTATTAGCGAAACAGGATCACCATTATTTTGTGGCATATGGATAACGTTATCTGCTGGCACTTGAGCTATTCCGTATTTGAGGCTCCATTCTTGGTGTGTAATAAATCGAAGTGATTCGTATTGTTCGATTAGCGTGTTCAATGAGGCAAGCGCTCGTTGTCCAACAGATTGAGTAATAGGTGTCTGATTTTTCTCAAGTTCAGGATGTATATAGTTTCGATAATCCCTGAGCGGTTTATAAAGACTTTCGAAATCTGGCTGCAAAGCTTTGGCCTCCTGAAGGACAATTTCCCTTTCATTGAGACTGAGTTGATTTCGTGCTATAAATTTTCCGTCTTTTTTGGGCCAGAATTGTGGCACTGTACTTGAGTCAATACGTTTCAACTTAAGTATTTCACCAAATAAACCTTCAATGGCAGATACCGCTAGATAAGTAGTTGATCGATGTGCTCCTAAACTTGCTACAGCATCAATTTCTTCGAGTATCGACCGTAGTATGTTGATAAGCTCTCTATCTGATAGGAACTCGATATTTTTATTTGTTAAATTTGCCATATTGTGACCTTAAACTATAGAATAGAGGAATATATATTCAATAATGTTAGCACAGGCTAGTTGTGCACTTACGGATGTGTTCGGAGGGAGTGCGGCAGCAGCTATACGCAATTTACTACGATGGAGTTTGCAACTATTTCAATGCTTCACGCCAACGGGAGACAGTTTCGACGGCTTCGCGGATTTGTGGGTCGCTGAGCAGCGATGAAAAGGGGAGTTCCGATTCAAGATAGCGATTTTCGACTTCGATGTGACTGGCAATATAGGCTTGCTGGTAGGCATTGTCGTAAGCCAGTTGCGTATCGACCCCAACCACTTCATGGCGCAGCGGAAGCGCTAAACGTTTAAGCGATTCGCCGTAATCTATCCCGATGAAACGCGGCTTTTGATCGGACATATAGACTACAACATGATAGGCATAGGTTTCAGCCAGAATATCCTGCGTCAAACGTTTAACCGAACGCGTCAAATCCAGTTCGACAACATTAACCCCTTTGCTGTAGATTAGACGGTTTCGGCGCTCGATGTAATCCCACATGTCGCTTGAGCGATCTTTATTGCGGGGTGAAATAATCTCTACTATTGTGACGAGATCACCTGTTTCGCGATGAGTAATGTGAATGGCATCCGGTTCAGGAAAGGCATCGCCACTGAGTTCAAGACCGGGTTCAGCCATCACTGTGGATGCGGCTTGTGTGTAATTCCAATTCGATTGTGAAGGACTAGACGTTTGGTGCGAAGGGACAAATATATCCGGTTCGCGCCGTTCTGTAACCAGTAAGCTCGTTTCTTTGCCTGCCAGATAACCCATATCAAAAATTGTATCCTGAATTTGGGTGAGGATGTCGTTGATGATCCCGCTGTGGATTTGCTGGAAATAGCGTGGTGCTTCTGCCCAAGGGTCAATAAGATGTGGGAAGGGGCCTTGTTTGTAGGTTTCACGATAGGTCGACATGAAGTACCCCTGACTAGCTTATTTGATACTCAAATTATAGCAGTTTTTCTATACCCGCAGACCAGCCACTCATTCGCGAACCTGTTGCGAGTGATGTGGATAATCTTCTGCTTTTCAGGTTTGTAAACTCGAACCGAATCGCATTGACAGAATGTGTACATTTGTTCTAAAATAGAACTAGAAATCGAACTGTTTTGGAGAATGCTCGATGTCATCCATTACTCATAACCTGTCGCTTAAAATGAAAGCAAAGTTGGCGGCGGCAGACCCTTATTGCACAGCGGTGGCATCAGCCGAGCGATCCGCTGCAATTGTGTCATTTCAGCGGCAGTAAGTGAGCTTCCCGCCGACACAAATTGTCAATTCAGCGCCTCACTCCCTCACATCCGCCGGACATTTCAGCGGAAGTATTGCAAATTCAGCACAAATTGCAGTAACAACTGCAACTTCTGCAATATTTTGAACATTTGGGATCAGGTTACACCCGCAGGCCAGCCACCAACTCCCGTATATGTTCGGGTGTAGTCCGGCAGCATCCACCGATAACCCGCGCTCCCGCTTCGTACCACATTCGGGCATCACTAGCGAAGGCTTCGCAGGTATCCTCTCCGCTCCACGACTTGATGGTCGGATCGTAGCTCTCACCGGAGTTGGGATAGACCAGTATCGGTTTATCGGTAGCTTCATGAGCCGCACGGATGAGGTCAGGAATGTAACGCGGTGCAGTACAGTTGACACCGATAGCCGCCACTTGTGGATGATTGCCGAGCAGGGCTGCACACTCAGCTAGCCGTTCACCGTGATTGGTGTATTCTCCATCATGCGCGCTGAAACTAATCCATGCCGAAATGTTGGGGAACTCGTCGAGCAAATGCATGAGTGCTTGCGCTTCTACAAGGCAGGGAATGGTTTCGCAGGCCAGCATATCCGCGCCGGACGCTGCTAGAACAGCCATACGCGGGCGGTGGAAATCCATCAACTGTTCTTCAGTTAAACCGTAATCACCACGATATTCTGAACCATCCGCCAGAAATGCGCCGTAAGGACCAACCGATGCCGCCACAAACGGTCGTGCGCGTCCAACTCTATGACTCGGATCAGCCCAAAACGCATCCCGCGCTTCGACTGCCATCTGCACCGAAAGCCGCATTAAATCTGCCGCAGCCTCGGCGCTCAATCCGCGTCGGGCAAATCCCTCAAACGTAGCTTGATAACTGGCAGTGGTTGCACAATCTGCCCCGGCCTTGAAATAATCCGCATGAACCTCACGAATAAGATGTGGTGACTCCATCAACACCTTCGCTGACCACAACGGATCACGCAGGTCAGCCCCACGTCGTTCGAGTTCGGTTGCCAGTGCGCCATCTAGGACAACAATCGGTTGGGTTTCCAGTATAGTTGCTATCGGGTTGGACATCAGATTATCCTTGTACGGGTCTGTATATTGAGAATTAGTTTACATGATGATGGTAAAATGTAGCGATATGCCAAGCGAACGCACAGGACACTATTATGGCAAAGCTCAAATTGGATTTGCACGACATCTATAACAAGGGTGGCATTATTGATGCCGAACTCAACCGCATTGTACAAGAAGCGGTTGATAAGAAGATTGAACTCGTCGAGATTATCCCCGGCAAGGGCAGTGGTGCGCTCAAGAAAAAGGTGCTACGTTTCCTCGACCAGAAGCATATCCGTGCTTTATATCATCGCGTCGAGAAAGATGATAAAAACTTCGGGCGCATCTTCATCCATTTTCGGTTTTAATCAAGCGTTATAATGGGCTGACTGGTATAAAAAGGATGACATTAAGTGGCTGAGCCGATTCGCGTACTCCACTTTGCCGATATTCACGTCGGTATGGAAAACTATGGTAAGACTGATCCGCAAACCGGATTAAGTAGCCGCGTCGTTGATTTTCTGCATCGATTGGATGAAATGATTGAATTCGCTCGTAATGGCGATGTTGATTTGATCATCTTTGCGGGAGATGCTTTCAAAACCCGCGCACCAAATCCGACTTATCAACGGGAGTTTGCCCACCGAGTGCGTGACCTTTCAGAACTCGCGCCTGTAGTGATGCTCGTGGGCAATCACGATTTGCCGCCAACCATGCTCAAGGCCAGCAGCATCGAAATTTACGACACGCTGCGTGTTCCAAATGTCCGTGTGGCTGCGGATTACGAAGTGTTTACGGTTGAAACCAAGCGTGGCCCGGTTGCAGTAGGCACAGCACCTTACCCGATCCGGTCACGCATATTAGAAGACAGCCGCACCGCTGGCATGACGATTGCCCAAACGGATGCTCTCCTGCAAGAAAAGCTCACCGAAATATTGGATGATATGGCAGAACAAGCTGACCAATATGATATGCCACGGTTGCTTACAGGTCACTTCACGGTGAGTGGAGCGGTGTTCGGTAGTGAACGCGGTATCATGTTGGGGCGCGATATTCAAGTGATGTTGTCTTCGTTGGCTGATTCCCGTTGGGACTATGTGGCGCTGGGGCATATTCACAAGCACCAAAACCTTACTAAAGGCCAAGCCGGAGTGCCGCCAGTTATTTACAGTGGCAGCATGGAACGCATTGACTTCGGTGAAGAGGGTGATCCAAAAGGCTTTTGCTGGGTTGAATTGGAACGCGGGGCTGCCGAGTGGCACTTCGAGAAGTTGCCTGCCCGTCCATTTGTGACCTTGACAGCAGATTTACGAAGATCAGCCAATCCAACTGATGATGTCTTGAAGCTCATCAAAAAGCACGAGCTAAGAGATGCGGTTGTTCGGTTGAATGTGCAGCTTGCGCCAGAAACTGAATCGCGTTTGAACGAAGCCACCATTCGTGATGAACTCAAACGACTAGGCATCAGCCAGATGGCGGCTATTCGCAAGCAGGTTGATCAACCTTCAAGGGCACGGCTAGGAGGTAGTCCAGAAGGCTTGACTCAGCCTGAGCTACTAGAACGGTATCTACTCAGTAAGGAAATGCCGCTTGACCGTAGAGTCGAATTGATGGATGCAGCGGCGCAAATATTTGAAAACAAAACATCTGATTAATGGAGCAAATTTCTCCAGTTTCGGGCTTCATAACGGATTTGCAATAGGCTTGAATAAAAACTAAGAATTTCTGAAATCCGCATAGAGAATTGATTCTTAATGCAGTCTTGGGATACCTTGTGACTATACTCAGTATAGTTATCTGTAATTATCGTCCCATGTTTATGGGGTTTTCGAAAAGGTGTTTCATGTCCCGAATATTGGTGATCGAAGACGAACCGAATCTGCGAAAGAACATTCTTGATTTTCTAGAACTGGAAGGGTTTGAGGTTTTAGAGGCAAGTGACGGTCAGATTGGTGTCGACACGGCTCGTGAACATAAACCCGATCTCATTATTTCGGATATTTCCATGCCTAATATGGATGGTTACAATGCGCTTTTAGAACTCCGTAAGGATGTACGTTCCGCTAATATTCCGGTCATTTTCCTGAGTGCAATGGCCGACCGGTCATTTGTGCGACATGGTATGGAACTGGGCGCAGACGACTATTTAACCAAACCCTTTAGTTATCCCGAATTGCTGGCTGCTATTCAAGCGCGCTTGGATCGTAAGGTAGTGCAGGGGAATTTGGCATCTAAGGAACTGGAATCTGTTAAAAAGCGTTTGGCGCGAGTGGTGTCACACGAAATGCGAACGCCTGTTGCCTCAATTCTAATGGTGCAGAATTTGCTTTCTGCACAACTTGATACGTTAGAAACGCACGAAATCCGCGATATTTTAGACAGTCTGCAAACAGGCAGTTACCGTATTTATCATCTTGCTGAGCAGTTAGCACTCATGACCCAATTGGATACCAATTCCTTGAGCCAAGAGGTGGTTAATGAATTTGGTTTCGCGACACCGATTTGGACAGTACTTGTTGCCGCCATGAATCTTTCCCGACGATTTGCCTATCGTAATCCAACGGGCGGCGTTCAGATTGATGAACGTGATAAAACATCAGTGGTGATTTGTAACACACCTTCATTGACGCATGCGATTGCGGAAGTCATCGCTAACGCAATGGATTATTCACCCGCTGGACGTGACGTAACCGTTGCCCAATGGACGCGTGACTCATGGGTTTACATCAGCATCACTGACTGTGGCGCCGGTATGACCGAAGAGCAAATCAACCAAGCATCACGCGATTTTGAGCAAATTGACCGTGACCATAACGAGCAGCAAGGTTTAGGCTTAGGTCTTCACTTAGCACGGCGTATTGCTGAGGCTCATTTTGGTCAATTGGAAATTGTGTCCCGTCCCGGTTCTGGTACTCAAATTACCTTTAGCCTTCCACTTAACGAAGAACCTGTTGGCCGTTACTTGGAAGGGAAACTCAAGTTTCAGTAGACAAAATATGCTGGACAGCCGCAATTACCCGGTCATGAATTGCGCCGTTACTGACGATAATGCCCTGATTATTCAGGGTTTTTCCGCTTGAGTAATCCAGTGGCGAACCATCTACATCCGTGACCTTACCGCCAGCGGCTTCAACAATGGCTGTTCCCGCACAGTGATCCCAAATCATAAAGGGTCGGGTGCTGCCAATGCGTGGCAGCCGCAGATACAGTTCAGCATCCCCAGCCGCAATCCGCGCGTACTTCTCCATGCTGTCAATATGGATTAACTCGGCCTCACCGAGTCCGGCAACTTCACGGACGTGCTGCATCCGGTCGTGGTTGGCATGACTTTTTTCGACACTTTCTAAAGCCCGTAGAGTGGCGGCCTCAGTACGCGCTGAGACGTGGATACGTTTGACTTCGCCGCCAGTCAATGGTTGCATATAAGCATTACCACTTTGGGCATGGAAGAGTTGTGCGCCGCCGGGATAGGACGGTGCGCCGATGATGCCTCCAACCGGTTTACGGTCGATCATCAGCCCGACAGCAATGGCATAATTCCGCATCGAGATATAACCCTTCGTACCGTCAATTGGGTCGATCACCCACATGCGTTCCGCCTCGCGATTTTGACCATAATCTAGCCACTTAACAACATCGACCTGTGTGACAGTTATGCCGAGGATTTGGCTAATTAAGCGGATAACTTCTTTTCGCTGTTGTTCTGCTACCAATTCCATAAACTGTCCACCCTGTTCTTCCGCGAGAATGGCATCATCGGGAAAGTGCAGGCTAATCGTGCGGCTGAGGATGGCTTGTGCACCATAATCCGCAATGGTGACAGGATCATGTTCGCCTTTTTCGCTGCTGACAAGATAATGTTCTTGAACACGCTGGCAGAGGACTGCGGCCTGCCGCACCGCTTGAAAAATCGGTTGGAAATCGATCACGTTTGCGTCTCCATATTCGTCTGGATGGTTGGGCATTATGGAAGTCTATTTTACCGCATCAAATAGGGGATGGCCTACACCCATCTAGAGGGCTGGTGTACACTGAAGTCGCACACTGTTACCAATCAAGGAACTGTTCATGAGTTGGCTCGTATACGCGCTGCTTGCACCTGTGATTTTCACCGTCGTTAATTTCATCGATAAACTGATTTTAGAAAAACATGTCCATAATCCTGCTTCGATGCCCCCTTACCTTGCTGTTATGGCTTTTCTCAGCGGTTGTGTGTTGTTTGTGGTGACTGGATTTCCTGTACCGCCTTTGAGCGATGTGGCGATTGTCATGTTCACAGGTATCTTGGTTGCGGTTGGTGCGCTTTTGTATTACCGCGCTCTTTCAATGGAGGAAACTAGCAAGGTCATTGTGCTGATCCAGATTCAGCCGGTGATGGTGCTGATTTTGTCGTTCTTACTGCTGCATGAGACGATTACCGCGATACAGTTCGTAGGATTTGTGTTGATCTTAGGTGCGGCGGTGACCCTTTCAGCCAAACGCGGCATGGGCGGGATTCAATTTTCTAAAACTTTAGGGATGCTGTTGATTGTCAACTTTGTGTGGTCACTGTCGGTGGTGATGTTTAAATTTGTGGCAGCTGGTGATCACTTTGAGCGGTTCCTACCCTACGAAAGCTGGGGATTCGCGCTGGGTGGCTTGTTGATTTTTCTATTCGTGCGCTCAGTTCGAGATGCTTTTCTGGAGAGTTTTCGTACCATTCCTAAACAGGCAATGGCTATTATCGCGGTGAACGAAACCATTTTTCTTTGCGCGAAACTGTTGACTTTGGCAGCGGTCGCACTCGGCCCTACGGCTTTAGTGAGCGTTTTAGGCGGTACGCAGGTGTTCTTTGGTATCGTCGCAGGTTGGATACTGACGGTTCTTATTCCCTCAATTTACCGCGAAGAGATTGCACAGCGCGACCTAGTTCGGAAGGGTTTCGTTGCGCTGGTTCTATTTGCCGGTATCGCTTGTATCAACATCAACCTATGAACGCACCCATCAACATTTTATTTATTTCAAGCTATATCGATCTAGGGGGTGGTGAAACCGCGCTGCTCAATCTGGTTGATAACCTCGATCACACGCGCTATTTGCCACATTTGCTCGTTCGGGCAGAAGGCCAGTTAGCGGTGGCATGGCGTAAGCGCGGTTGGCCCGTTTATGTGACTACTTGGCGTGGCGCGACGACTTATTTTATTCCGGCACTGTGGGCGCAGTTACCCATTAGCCGTCACATTGGAAGGCTCATTCGTGAGCACCATATTCAGCTTGTCCACAGTGATTATCATACTCTGTCGATGGCGCTGCCCGCCGGAGAGCGAAATGGCGTTCCTGTATTGTGGTGGTGTTGGGGTTGGTGGTTCAAACCGAAAGTTTGGCAGCGTGGATTCTTTAGACGACCTGCCGCAACGATTGCTTTATCGAAGGCTATCAAATCTGGCTTCCTCGGTGATCCGCCATTTATGCTCCCTGATAAAGTTGAACTGATTTATTCGGGTGTGGATACTACCCGTTTCCAACCCGGTCTTGATGGTTCGCAAGTGCGGGAAGATGCAGGTATTCCAAAGAATGCGCCATTGGTTGCGTTGCTGGCTCGATTTCAGGATGTGAAGGGGCATGATGTATTTCAGGACATGGCACGGCAGGTAGCACGAATCATTCCTGAGGCTCATTTTATTGTGGCCGGCGAAAATACCCAAACCAGCGCCGACAATGAGTATAAGACTCGTATTTTAGACACCGCCGCGAATGATCTCTTATTGAAATCAGGCCTGCATTATCTCGGATTTCGCGCGGACACCGAACGTGTGATTGCAGCGGCAGATGTGGTGGTGTGCAGTTCGCACTTTGAAAGTTACGGCATGGTCAATATTGAAGCAATGGCTTCCGGTAAGCCAGTCGTCAGCACCAACAAAGGCGGGCCAGCCGAAACGGTCGCCGATGGAGTCACAGGTTATCTTGTGCCGCCGGGAGATTCGGCAGGCTTGGCGTTACAGGTGATTGCACTGCTTGAAAATGCTGCGCTGCGGACGCGCATGGGTACGGCTGGTCGGGCGCGGGTTGAGCAGTTATTCTCGGTTAAAGCGATGGCAGCAGAGTATATACGGGTTGTGGAACGGGTGCTGAAGCGCTAGGTGAACAATCTGTGGCATAATAAGCACTAAGCGAGTCATGGAGTGCAGACAATGGCTGTACAACCAGTTATGCGCATTTCGGCGGACGAGTATTACCAACTGCCAGAATACGCAGAAAATAATCTAATCGAACTCATTGAAGGTGAGGTTGTAATCGGCGTGCCACCGAATACTAAACATCAATCCGCTGTCGGTGAAACCTTCTTCATTTTTATGACATGTGCCAAAACATTGGGTGGCAAAGCTTTCACGGCACCCATTGAAGTATATTTGGATGCTTATAATATCTACGAACCGGATGTGTTGTATCTTGTGCCAGATACGAAATGCATCATTGAAGAAAAACGACTGGTTGGCGCTCCAGATTTAGTGGTTGAAGTGCTTTCACGAAGTACGGCCAAGAATGATCGTGAAGGAAAGTTCCGTGCTTATCAAAAGTTTGGCGTGCGCGAATACTGGATTATCGATCCCGTGAATGCCTATCTAGATGTTTATATACATGACGGTGAGTTATTTACCAAATTAGGAACATTTGTAGCCGGTGATACATTTGTTTCGGCTGTGCTGAACGACTATATCGTCAACGTCAGCAGTATTTTCGTTTTCTAATCCGATATTGCCGGAAGTGATAACCCCGCCACCAGCTTTCCTGCTTCTATCGTCATGACATCCGGCCAATTGAGGACGCGCCGCTGCCAATCAGGATCACTATAGTGACTATAGCGAGTCGGCAATGCTTGCCAGCGTTTTTGTGCCGCCTCGACTTCTCCTGCGGCGAATTCCGCTACCGCTAAAGCAGCGCTAAATTGATGTGTCTCAGGTGAGAGATCCCAAGCCTTGAGATAGTCATCTAATGCGGCTCCAATATCGCCTTGTGTGAATTCGAGATGTCCGCGTCCGACATAAGTTGCAGCTTGTTCGGGTTCGAGGTTAATAGCTTCATCGAAATCATTTTGAGCATCTTCTTCTTTACCCATCCGTAGATAGACCATGCCGCGTCCATAGAGTAAAATGGGATTATCCGGCTGTAGGCTCAATGCCCGTTGTATATTACTCAAGGCAGCGGGTAGATTGTCTTGCTGTAAAGCGATGAATGCGCGATTATTCAGTGTGTAAACCGATTTCGGATCAAGGGCAATAGCTGATTCACAATCGGCGCGGGCAGCATCCAGATTACCGAGGTGCATGTAAGCTGTGCTGCGGGTCAGATAAGCAACCACATCTTTAGGATTTTTGGTGATTTGCTCGGTTGCAAATTCGACGGCTTTTTCAAATTCTTCACTAAACAAATAGGTGTTGGTGCGCCGTGAACCGAGCGTATTGGTAAACCATGCAATAATAAACTTGCGGAATCCGACAAAGGCGAACACTACAAAAAAGAAAACGACCAAGACAAGCGAATTGACGGTTGGGAATATGAGACGAATAGCAATCCCAATCACAACCAATAGCAGAATAAAACGCCATGATGTTATAAACGACGAATCTGTTTTCACGCCTGAATCTCCACAACCACGCCTTCTTCAGCCCAGTTGTAAAGCAACTCGGCATTTTCGTTGCTGAGCAGTATACAGCCATAAGTGACTTTTGTACCGAGGCTGTTTGTCCATAACAACTGCCAACCACCGCGCGTTGGGAAGCCATGAAAGCCGTTAGTGAAGTCTGCACCGGGAATCGGTTGATAGACGCCCATGAAGTGTGGCATCCACAAATCCCAATTGCCCGCATAAGCATTCGGCTCGTGTGAGATGATTTGGTAAATCCCCGGCCATGTGGGACTATCAGCGATACCTGTGCTGGTCGCCCAATCCCACTTTAGATTGCCGTTCTCAAAGACGCGTGTCCGTTGCTGGCTGATGCTCACCACAATCCGTTTATCCGGATCAACCTTGTAAGGCATAAAGGTATCTGGCGAGGGAATAGTAATACTTTGTCCAACCGAGACATTGGCGATGCCGCCGTTAGCCTGCTGGATATACAAGTAGGGTTCGCCCACATCCCATGCGATGCTGGTAATTGTGTCTCCCGATTGCACCACATATGGACGATCATGGTGATACACACGGGCGTAAGGATTGGTGCGGCCCTCGCGGATAGCTTGCTGCACATTCGTGACCGCTTCGTCCATCTTGAGATAACGAGTTGAATCCAGTATGCCGGATTGTGCGGATAAGTAATCGCGTACCGGAGCATCGTTGGCGGTTAAGGCCAATCCTGTTGCGCTGTTGGGATCAGGATCAGCACTCAACCAATTCCCCCATTGTTCAGGGGGCGCTGACCAATAAACCGAGTCGCCTGTGACCGGATCAAAAATGCGTACATCCAATGGACTGCTGAGCAAATGTCGTGCCTGCTCGACCATCGGCGTTGAATCGGTAACGGCAGGTGAGACCGTTTGCATCACCAGCGCTAAATGTCCATTTGCCAGCGCTCCACCGGGGTTTTGCTGAACTTGGGCAATTGTCGCCGCGACATTTACCGTCCGACCATTTTGGGGCGGTGTGGTTTCAACCTGACCATTAACCAGTTTGACACCCGCATTGACTGCTGCCTGTGAAAATTGGTCGGCGTTAATGGTCAAGGTATTTTCTAAGGTAACTGCATCGACATTAACAATCGGCTGTGTATCGACGCGCCCAATAAGACCTGCGATTGCGCTGCCAAGATTGCCTCGTCCTTGTTCGTAAGCGGCTTTAGCTGTGGCATTCGCATCCAAGGTCAATCCTAAATCGGCGGCATCATAGCGCCAAGCGCGCTGCCCATCGGTCACTCGGAGCGCACTCCAATCGCTAGTTAACTTTTGTGCCGCCTCAGCTTGCGACAATCCACCTAATGCAAGACCTGCTGCGTGAACACCGGGCAAAACGCCGCGTCCATAGATGATGCCCACGCCCAACGTCAATATTCCGCAGGACATCAGCATGAATGCTGCGAAACCCGCTGCTAAAAATAGATAGAGCTTCTTGTTGCTGCGCTGAACTTTGCGTGTCGGCGGTTGAGCAGGGCGCCCCATTGGGTAGGTACTTGCGCGTGGAACAGGCTGGGGCGCACGATAACCATTTGATTGTGGGGCAGGCGCAGCACGACGCGGAATGGGCGCGGCAATACGTTGTTGTTGTTGAGGATACGAGCGTACCCGAATCGGTTGGGTCGCTTGGGCTTGTGAATACGCGCGTTTGGATTGCATAGTGTACTGACTTATCAGAACTAGATTACAAGTTACAAACTTTATTATAGGATGATTTTGAAAGTCGTGTATCAGTCAAAAGTCTGACGTAGGGATTGCGGTGGAGAAGGGCTTATAACAGACTGATTATTTTCCGTGCTTCCTCAACCAGCTTGTCATCCCAATTGAGTTCCTTTTTAATCCATTCGATATCTTTAAATTTTAGACTTCGCTTGATGAGTGACTGCCAATGCTGCTTGGCCTTTTCAATATTCCCCAGCGCATGGTGCGAAATCGCTATTCCCGCAATCGACATCCGAAAACCATCGTGTTTAAGTTTATTTGCTTCTGTGAAATCCTTTAGGGCTTTGTCGTATTCATGGAGCATAAAATAAGCTTCGCCTCGATTGTTAAGTGCTGTGGCTACGAATACATCCTGTCGAATCACTTCAGTATAATTGGCAATTGCTTCTTCCCAGTTTTTCTTATCATAAAAAGCAAAGGCTCTTTCGAAGTAGGCCTCAACCATCATTGGTTCGAGTCTGACTGTCTCACTAAAATCCATGGTTGCAGCATCAACATATTTTTTTTCATGCAAAAATAGAATACCACGGTTGAGAAAGGCTAGAGCGTTTACAGGATCAAGGCGAATAACCTGCTCATAATCAGCGATTGCGGCATCAAAGTCTTTTCCTTTAACTTTCGTATGGGCTCTTTGCAAATATTGCTCAGCCGTCAATTGTTCTTTAGTCGGTGTGGGTTGATTGGCCGCTTGCACCATTTTATTTTTAATAACAGGAAGGTCACTATCAGGCGGTTCGATAATTCGGCCTTTGGATTTCTGCTTCAGAAAACGGTTACGCAACCGCTCCATAGCCTCTTCAAAGTAATCATGAGGAACATTTAGCGCATTGAAACGGGATAACTCTGCTAATTTGCATGTCAGGTAACGTTCATTTTCTTGGAAACTGAAGTTGTTGATCAGCAATGGGACAACGTTTCGTTCAAGATTAATCGCATGTTCAATTTCGTGGCGGAACCAATCATGGCTATTTGGTGAGCCATCTTCATTGACACATCGTTCAACTGCACCGGGTGTCAAAATCACGACGAAATGAGCGCGAGCAGCAATTTGGTTGAGAATGGCGGTGTCAAATGCGCCGCTATCAATACTCGCGACATCCATAAATACATCGTAACCGTTATATCGCAAGTCTTGGTAAATGGAGCGTGCTATAAAAGCACTTACACTACGACGATAACTAATGAAGACTGTTTTATCATCCCTTGCCATACACATATCCTCAGATTGTAATCATGATGATGAGGGGGCTACCCCGATCATAATCGCTGTTACCGCATCAATCGTATCGCGTTCTTGGGCTAAGCTGACGAGTCGGTTGCAGGCGAATTGCAGATCGTAAGCACTGATCATAACGCTGTTGATTTCATTGCGGCTGACGCGTTCCCAATTCCAACCGGAAAGTCCATCACTACACAGTAATAACTGTTTATTGGCGTCCAATTCATGTGTCACCACATCAACTTCCAAAGCTTCGGTTTTGCCGAGCGTTCTATAGAGTATATTGGTAACATCGACTTGGTTTTTGTAAATTTGTTCCCAGGTTGCCTCCCCTTTTTCCACCAGTTTGTGTGCCAGATGGTGCATCGTCGTGAGCGGTTCGACGACACTGGGTGTAATGAGGTGAGCGCTGGTATCACCTACGTGAGCGATGTAAGCCATATTGCCGTTGACTAATGCAGCAGTCATAGCGGTTGTTCCATAAGAAGGGTTGTCAATCAACTTTTGATTTGCGGCTAGAAAAGCATCCACTAATATTTTGCGGACAGCCACATCATAATCACCCATATTTTGCATCAGCGGTTCATATAAGTGGCTAACCACTTCTTGTATGACCGTTTGTACTGCGAGTGCTGGCGCACTTTCACCCTCACTGTGCCCAACTGTGCCGTCTGCCACAATAAACAGCCCGACATCTTGTATACCCGAATCCGAAACGCCCGCCATCATTAATGCGGTTGAGGCATCTTGGTTGGCTTCACGGGTGTGGGTATGGTCGGTTGCAATACCGTATACGAGGCGTGGTTTATCCATCTGTGGGAAAAATCCTGTGTGCAAGTTGGGAAATGAACATTAATTGTACTTCATATAACCATACCACGACTCTCAATTATTCTCTTCTGTGTTTTGCTTCTCAATCAAACTTACCAACGGTTAAATTGAGAGTTATAGTCAGTATAGGCATAGTCAGAGAGTTTGCGCTAAAATTCACACATTCTGCCTGCGAGTATGAAAGTCACTTGTAGATGCAATCTTTATCACTTCCATTTGTCTTGTCGGTTATCAGCACTATCGTTACCGGCATTTTTGCGTTTATTGTCTTGCGTCGATGGTGGGGAAAGCCACGCCCTTATTTATTAGCATGGGGCATTGGACTGTTCCTGTATTTCGTTGGTACAGCATCACAGGTTATTCTGACATTTGTATGGAGTCCGTTGTTTTTCGCGCTCTGGTATTGGTGCGGCGCCTTAATGGTTCCAGCTTGGCTAGGGCAGGGAACCATCTTCTTATTGGTGCGTCGTGGCAGCATTGCCCGTAATGTGATGATGGCGCTGATTCTAATCGGTATTATGACTCTGCCATGGACATTGTTCCTCACACCATTTAATGCCAGTGCATGGCGACCCGGCTCAGATATGACCCAGATTTACCGTGATGAACTTGCACCTGATGGCACTGTTATTCATCAAGGAATCTTAGCAGGCAGCGCCAAAGGTACAGTTCGATTCTTTTCGCCTGTGATGAATACATGGGGAACAGTCGCTTTGGTCGGCGGCGCGATCTATTCGGCATATATCTTCCGGCGCAAGAACATCATGCGTAACCGTGTTGTCGGCAATTGGTTGATTGCCTTCGGTGGATTATTACCTGCTCTGGGCGGTGCATTGATTCGCTTGGGTGATCCTTCCTTCAAATATATCGGGGAAATGCTCGGTGCAATTCTCATATTCTGGGGGTTCTGGTTGACGACCCATGTACCTGACGAAGAGCCGATACCTGCGCCCAAAGTCCCGCAGGCTGTTGGTGATTAATAATCTAGCGGCTTCAACACCAGTTACCTCTAACAACTCACTTCGCAGTTTCGCGCAGAAAGCAGTAATGAATCTCTCATTGATTTACGGCATCTGCTTTGTTGGATATTTGATTGCATATAAGCTCATTGGTGATCGTTTTTGGCCTTTGGCGCTGGTCAATACTTTTGCCTATGTCATTTTTATCCCATTGATTATCCTCTTACCATTAACGTTATTAGTTGGATCACGCGTTGGTTTGTTGCGTTTACTGCCGATTGTCGCCATATTTATTTTGTGGGCGATACCTTATATCAAACCGCATCCTGTCCTAGCATCCTCCACTTCAAACAGCATTCGAATTGTCACCTTTAATACCTTGTGGGATAACCGTAAACGGGATGATCTCTTGCAATGGTTTCGCGATACAGATGCCGACATCATCTTTTTGCAAGAAGTTACGGTTGATGCAGTCGGGCAAATGCAACTAGGTCTAGCTGACACTTATCCTTATCAACCGGTATCAACGGATTCGGAAGAATGGGGTGGCAACACCATTCTGTCACACATTCCCATTTTAAGCTTTGAATATGTTGATCTCGGAGTGCCAAACAGTATGCAACCGCAGCGCATCACCGCTGAAATAAACGGTGTCCGATTTGCGGCTTATAACATCCATCTCGAATGGCCCATGAGCAGTGAACGTCCTCTTAAAGCCCAAATCAGCCGCTTGAGTCCATCACTGGGATTTGCGGCGGGATACAATGACCGCATTCGCAACATGCAAATTGACCGCTTGGTAACCCATTTACAGAATGAACCCTATCCTTATTTCTTGGGTGGAGATTTCAATACCAGCGATCAAAGCCCGTCATATAACAATTTGGCATCTGTGGGAATTGATTCGTTTCGGCAAGCTGGAGCTGGTTTCGGTGCAACATGGCCTGTGGCCTCGGTTCAACGGTTGCCATTTTTTGTCCCACCGCTCATTCGGATTGATTATGTGTTTCACAGTGATGGCTTTCGGGCCATAAGCGCACAACCCGGTTCGCCAATGGGTTCAGATCACCTACCTTTATTCGTGACCTTAGAAAAGGCTAACTAAAGGTTGGTTCTTAAGAACTGACGACCGTATTCCGCGCTGGAAGTGTCGTCATTTGCTGTCGACTTTCGCGGTTTAGGAAAAACCAACCCGCCGCAAGAATCAGCATAACAAACACGATTAAGGGCAGTAGACTTGCCAATCCCTTCAATCCCAATTGCATCCCATAGTTATAAGCAACCGCTCCCTTTTGCAGCGCGGGAATGGCGAAGTCCAACAGTGGATTGACAGTTTTGCCTTCACTCACCAGAATAATGGTCTGCCGGTTGTATTCAATCAAGTTCTTTGTTGTTATTAACTGCCGTGGAGCGTCAGGTGGTAAGCCATACGCGGTTATTGACTGTGCCCAAGTATTCAACAGCCCTGCAATCATTGACATCCCAATCACAACTCGACCGATACTTGTGTTAAACCACCGATTCAATACAAAAATAATGGGTATGACCATGAACGGGAGCATCGGTATTAAAAGTCGTGACCCAACGCTGGCACCACCCCACCACACGATATAACCTGAACCATACCCTAAAAATCCAAGCAAGATAAGGGAGATGAGCAAGACAACACTACGTTGTTCCGGTTTTTGCCGCCACATCAGAACCAAGCCCAGAATCGCGAATATTAAAAAAGGGGAAATCAGAAATAAACCACGGAACGTGCCAAACAAAAGCTCTCCCATAATTCGCAAAGAAGGTAAACCAATACCCATAAAGCCTTGAACATCAACGATGGAAGCCCAAATGGAGTATTGATAGCCCAAAGGGATTGGTGAATGAAAGGTCGCTACGTCATAGATGATATTGATGATGATAAGCGGAAGTCCACCAATGATGACACGGAAGAGTACCATGCGATTCGGAATCACAATCAGTGCCCATAAGAAGATCAAACCTGCAAACATTGCCACTGGATACTCTGAAATGACAGCCAAACTGAACAGCAGACCCATGAGCCAGAGTCGTTTGACTGGTTTATTCTCGTAAATCACCGTCCACAGCATGTAAAAGCCGCCAAATAACCCGAATGATGAGAGTTGGTGTTGGAATAATTCCCAGCTAAACGTAAAGGCGATTGTGCATAGGCCAAATGCCAGTGCAAGAATGAAGGCATAAGCTGAAATAGATGTAAAACGGTTTGCGAAATAGAAGACCAATACGCCAAGAGCAGCCGAAGGGAGGGCTGAAGCGAAGAAGGTCATCAACGTTAAAGCCCATCGTTGATATAGGCCAAAAGGCCAGTTAATGAGTTCGTCTTTGAATGGTGATGTAGGATCGGTTTGCAAGAGACTCCGAATCGGCGGCAGTGATGCGATTGACCGATAGACGAAATAAACAGGTAACCCGATTAGTGATGGGCCGATAGATTTATCAGTGTAGTAATGCCCTTCAAAAAAAGCTTTATCACCCGTGTTTTTCTCATAGTGATCAATTTGAAGAGTGTTCATTTCAACGAGCGAGTACACCACATCTGCCCGTGAAGAAGTCGCCCAATTGAGAGCGGGCCGGAAATAGCTGTAGCACGCCAGTAAGATGAGGAAAAGCATAACGGCATACATGCGAGGACGATGTGAAATCATAGTGGTTACCAGTGAAGTTGTGAGGTTGATTTCACATATATTACGCGCAGATTCCTAAAGAAGAAAAATTTCACATACGACTTTAATGCGAACCAAAACAGGAGGTTAATGCCTCCTGTAATGATGCAAATAAAATGAGTATTTGAGATAGGTTATCGTCGTGCAGTGCGTGAGCGCAAGCTGATCAATGCGAAGATGAACAGGACAATACCGAGTACTGTTGCTGACAACAAACCGCGTGCTAAAACTTCTGGCTGCCAACCGTCCAATAGCACCGAACGCATGGCTTCCAAAATATAAGTGATAGGGTTGTAGATGGCAGCAGTCTTAATCCAGCCACTGAGAAGCGCCACCGGAACGAAGGTTGCTGTCAAGAACGTCAGCGGGAAGAATAGAAATGAACCGCCCTGTGTCGCTGCTGCACTGCCAGAACGCAACGCTATCGATACGGTGAAGCCAGAGAATCCCACACCCAATATAAGGGCTAATCCGACGACCACTAACATGCCGCCGACACCGGTTGCTGATTGCAGTCCAAGCAGGATACCAACCGCCAACACGATAATCGTTTGCAGTCCCAATGTCACCGCACCCGCAATCATCGGACCGAGCAGCAGCGCGGCACGGCTGATAGGTGTGAGCAGCAGTTTATCGAAGTAACCATTTTCAATATCGCGGACAATCGCTTGACCTGCCACACCAGCACCGCTCAGCGCTGAACTCACGATAGAAACAGGGAGAATAAAGGCTAAATAGCTTTTACCCGCTAATCCCGGTAGGAAGTTGGATGCATTACCCAACGAACCGGTGTAAACGAACAAGAAAAATACGCTGATAATAATGCCTGGGATAATTGCGGCAGGGATGCGGAAAGTTGTCACGAGGCTGCGCCATGCCATCGTCGTAATTTGTAGTGGAAGGGGCATACTACCTTTGCGCGAAATGGCTGTTGTTTTAGTCTCTGTTGCTTTGGAACTCGCTAGTGCGGTCATAATTCGGTTTCCTTATAGCTTGCTAAACGGTTGTGTGAATTGGATTTATGTTTTTAGTTGATGAGTTAGGCGTTTAAGGCTTCCTCAGCTTCTTCTGCCGTGAAGCGCTCACCGGTAACTTGTAAGAACACATCATCTAATGTCGGTTGAGTCAAAGTTAATGAAATCGGTTCGAGTGCTGCTTGTTGAAGCTTGGTCATGACAGCAGGAACAGCCGCAGCCGCTTTTGCCATGTAAATACGCAGCACTTTACGGTCAGTTTGGACGCGATTTGCCATCGACTTAATAACCTCGGCGGCTTTCTCGGTTTGGTCACTGTCATGGAAAGTAATATTGATCGACTCAGTCCCAAGCTTCGATTTCAATTCGGATGGAGTACCTTCAACCGCAATCTTGCCGTTGGTGATAATGGCAATCCGGTCTGCTAGTTCATCTGCTTCTTCCAAATATTGTGTTGTCAAGAAAATCGTCATACCCGATTCTTTATTGAGGCGGCGTACTTCCGTCCAAATGTCGCGGCGGCTGGCAGGATCAAGTCCTGTAGTCGGTTCATCAAGGAACAAAATATCTGGCTCATGAACCAATGCCAGCGCCAGATCAAGGCGGCGGCGCATACCACCGCTATATTTCCCTACACGCCGGTCTGTAAAGTTACTCAGTTTCACCAGATCAAGTAGATCACGCGCACGCGACTGTGCCTGCTTACGGCTGTAACCAAAGGTTTGTGCTTGAATGGTCAGCAGTTCCATCGACTTCATCAGTGGATCGAGACCAATTTCTTGCAGAGCCACACCTGCATGACGGCGAACTTCACCCGCTTGCGAAACCACATCATAACCGCCTACTGTTGCCTTGCCGCTGGTAGGCAGAATGAGGGTAGTCATCATCGAGACACAGGTGCTTTTGCCTGCGCCATTCGGCCCTAGAAAGCCATAAATCTCACCTGAATTGACTTTGAATGACACTCCGTTGACCGCATAAAAGTTGCCGTACTTTTTTGCGAGATTATCCGCAACGATTTCCCGATTATCCATTGGATTTGCTCCGTAATTAGCTCTTTTGAGCAGTATGTGTTGTAGATGACTTACCTACTTAATGTTCGGTAAGTAAATTATACAAATAAAATGCGTTGTTACACGCATGAATAAGACTATGGGGTTTTTAGCTTATCAATTACTGAACAAAAGGTAAGCAAAAGGTGAGAAGAAATCTATACCTTCCGCTCAATCATACCGTAAAGCATTAACTCGATAACCTTCCGCATCATCACCTTTGAAGACACGCTAAAACGACTTGTCGAGTCAAAATAAACCGCCCAGTTGGTCAGCGCCAGCAGCATTCCAGCGATCATTTGTGGCACAATCCGTCGCACTTCACCACGTTCTTGTGCCCCTCTGATTACCTTGATAATGGGCTGCATCATTGCTTGGTCAACTTGTTGGATTAATTCCTCAGCATATGTCTCCGAAATCTGTACAGCGTCCGAGCGCACCATCCGCATCAGATCGACAGGAGCTTGCTCAACCAACCAGTCTGTGATCGCGCTCAGTTGAGCTTCTAACTCTGATGGCGCAGCGGCAATCACTTTTTCCAAACCCTCACGTTGATGTGTCATGTGACGGGTAACGACTTCACGGTAAAGCTGTTCTTTGCCATTCGGCGCATGATAATACAATGCTGCTTGTTTCATGCCTAATGCATCTGCGATATCGCGCATGGTCACAGACGCATAACCGCGTTCCATGAATAATTTTTCAGCGGCATCCAACACCCGCGCCCGCGAGTGGCTCATCTCCAATGTCTCTATAGCCAAGCCCTTCAACTCCTTTTGCTGCCAACATGTTACGCATCAGTGTACGCAATTTACTCGGAAGCGGAGAGATTTTTGTACAAATGCTCATATTCTTGCGTGACATGATCCCAACTGTAGAGAGACTCGATAAGTTTGCGACCATTAACCGAAAGTGTTGTTCGCAGCTTATCATCTTGAAGCAGGCGTACAATCGCTTCAACCATTTCAGTATCATCAGCCCTCAGCGCATCATGCCCATTGGTTACGGCGATTCCATCTAGACTGATAGATGTTGCCACCACTGGACACCCCATTGCCAAGGCTTCCAGAATTTTGTTTTTGATTCCCGCGCCTAAACGTAAAGGACTGACGAATGCACTCGCCCTTGCCAGATAGGGACGAACATCTGGCACACGACCGGTTACACGAATATTGTCACTGGCTAATGCGGCCAATTCGGGTGGTGGTGCGTTACCGACTAGCCATAAATGTGCATCTTCAACGCGCTTGTGTACTTCTGGAAATAGCTCAGTTGCCAATTGTAGTGCCGCATCCACATTCGGCGCATATTCGTAATTGCCCACGAACAACAGCGCCGGAATACGCTGTACAGGACGTGGACGAAATTCGTAGGTGTTGACACCGTTAGGAATAACTGTCACCTTCAGCGCCGGGTTAATCGTTACTAATTCTTCGCGGTCACGTTCAGAAACAACCAGAGTATCTGTGTAAGGGGTGAACATAAACGACTCAAAGCGTCGTGTAATCTGATGTTGAATGCGGTTCATGATGTTTGTTGGAGAGGGTATGATGCCCTCGTGATTTGTTTTTTCAATCAGTCGCCGCAAATATAGACTAAAACTCTCATAAGGGGAGATGATGGCTTTGCGTCCGCCAAGGGCGTGATAGAACTCGTAAACTTGTATGCCACCGAATAGGTGAATGGCGTCATACTGGTTCGTCGCCAGTTTTTCCTCAATCGCCCGCCACATGTCAGGTGACCATGATTGGTCGGCAGTTTGAGGGAAGCGTGCCTGAGGCAGCAGCAGCCGCTTGAGATAACTCAATTGGCTGCGCGGCGGTTCTGGATAAAGTTGTACGTCATTAAACAGGTGATCGTATTGGTCTTTTTCCTGCTCATCTTCGGGACGGTTAGTAAAGGCCAGTAAATCCAGTTCGTGTTTGCGCGCTTCTAACTCTTCTGCCAGATGATACACAATTAGACGGTCGCCTAAATACAGCGGCCACGGAGGACAACGCGAGATAAGCAGGATACGCATTAATGTGACGACGGGACTTCAATGCCCATGACCAATTGGCGTAAACGCGGAATATCGCGTGCTAACACTTTAATGTCGCTGTTGGCCGAGAAAAACCCACCTGTGCCGCCGTATTCCAAACCCACGATATTCGGTTCTGGCCAGATGCCCTTGTGAATATTATCCAGCGCCCATTCCGTTAATATCCAATCCACATCGGTCATCGGATAATGATCGACCAAACGCTTTTGTTCTTCAACATAACGGGTTCCCGCTACGTGAAGTTCGCGCAGCGCATGCAGTGGCAAACGGTTGATATATTCCTGCGTATCGATGCCCAAATATACAGCGGACATCCGCGCATGTGCCAGATCGAGCAGCAGACCACAATCCGTTTCATTGACGACTCGCGTGATCAGTTCCGGTTGAATCACCAGCGTTGGTACTTGATAATTCGGATCGTAGTTGGCGTTTTCGAGGATGACTTTTTCGCTGCCGAAGCGCTCGATCATCTGAGCAATATCGGTTTCCATTGCGTCCACCAATGCCTCGATATGAGTCTCGTCCGTTGTATCAAAGGCGATGCCAAAATCTTTGGCGTGTGGGGCAAGGTGAGTGTTTACGTAAGGAGTCGCTGTGGATTGAAGCAGTTTCTCAATGAGTTCTAAGCCTACTGTTTCAACATTATGTCGGCCCGCCATCAGTGGAAAATGCACATAAGCTGGTCGCTGCACTTCTGCGGCGGCGATCATCTCCGGCCATTCAGTTGTTTTGTAGAGGTCAAATTCGACCCGCTTACTTGTGAGTAAATCAGCCGTTTGCGGCGAATAGTTGATAGCCAATTTCATAACTGGAGGTTCCTTTTGCTGAACAGACATCTTATTTTACAGTGTATCACGGGGAAATCATCAGTATATGGGTATTTCAGGCAAGAAATCGTTAACTTACTGTTTTAACGTGCGCTCAAACCACCACACCAATTGACTGATTGACTGCGCTCTCAAACTCGTGAATATAATTCCCACAGTAACTATAACGAAGACAATACTGAGCCAAAGCGCATTACTGATCTCGCCTTTTGGAGTTTCGACAACAAACAACACCGCAATCATAACGACAGCGAATAATATGCCCGTTGGCCATGATGCACGGTCTACCGTGTGCAAAGCATCAATGAGCGTACTTGATTCACTTTGTGCGATTAATCGCCCCGTAATTTTGTGCCCTCCGCGATAGTTTTGGTATAAAGTGAATATGTAGGTCGTGTCATCAACTTTTTCGACATGCCCCTTAATTGCGGTATAGAGACATCCCATCGGCTTACCAAAGCTTGCTTGAAGTCGCTTGGCACACTCCATAATGGGCAGTGGTGAGGTAAATTGTAGCGGTCGTGGCGTATCGAAAATCTTCGAGAATTTAGAAAACATATGGCCGCTTAGATACTTAATTTGATTGTATAATATACTAAAAAATCGAAAATAGTTACGAAATTCCTATACACGAATATTGCTGTAACGTGTTCTGTTATGGTAAACTACTTCCACAACAGTCTTAACTGTGTAAGTTTATTGAAACCGTGACCGAACAAGATTCAGACCACCCTCCCAGTCAGCAAACCTGCTTAACCGACATTTTACACCGGCTTAAGGTAACTTTTTACGTACCTAAAGCGTCAGGTGTTTTTGTATTTAGGGTGATCGAATCAGGAGAAAGATATTTACATTGGACATCGCTAGTGTAATTCCCTTGGTTATCCTTATTGGCGTTCATGCGCTGGTGACTCTGGCCTATGCCGCGCTCACCAATACCCGTGAGCCTCTGCTGCGTGAACAAATCGAAGCGGAAGCGGATGCACCTCCGCGTTTACACATTACTTATCAGCTTAGTTTGCTGCTGCTCCGTTTTGCGATTGCTGGCTTGGCGATCACGACCTTAGCACAAAATCTTGAACCACTGCTCAAGCTGGAAAACCGGGATTTAGCACGTTTGCTAGCCGATATTGTCGTCTTATTACCGATTGCTTTGTTGACCCTGATTGTCGGTGATCTCGTGCCGGAGGCTGTCGCCAGCAATCGTGCCGATGGCTTGGCACGTTGGTTCGTCGCACCAATGCGCTTCTTGATCGCCTTTCTCTCGCCGTTGGTGTTAGCCATGATGGCTGTCAGTAGATGGTTGGCGAGCGCCGTTGGCAGCAGTGATAAAGTCAATATCTACACCGAAGAAGAGATCATGACCATTCTCGACGCTGGTGAAAAAGAAGGCAGCATCGAGAACGAAGAAAAAGAGATGATTTACTCGGTACTGCAATTTGGTGACAAAACCGTGCGCGAAGTCATGATCCCACGCATTGATATCGTCGCCGTTGAATTAGAAACCACACTCGATGAGTCACTCACTGTGCTGCTTGACAGCGGTCACTCACGCATTCCTGTTTATCAGGAAACAGTCGATAACATCAAAGGCTTGCTTTACGCCAAAGATTTGTTACGTGTGCTGCAAAAACCGGTCGAAACCCGCAAACCGATTGCTGATTTAATGCGTAAACCCTTCTTCGTGCCAGAAAGTAAACGTGCCGATGAATTGTTGACTGAACTCAAGACCAAAAAAGTTCACATGGCAGTCGTTGTAGATGAATATGGTGGTACCGCGGGCATTGTCACCTTTGAAGATTTGATTGAAGAAATCATCGGGGATATTCAGGACGAATACGACACCAACGAAGAGCAGGAATATACCGAGCTTGGGCCAAATACCTACCGTGTTGATGCAGGTATAAGTTTGACCGACTTCAATGATCTGCTGGAAGTCGAACTTCCCACCGAAGAAAGTGATACGTTAGGTGGCTTCCTTTTTGCCGAATTCGGACGTGTGCCTGAATTAGGCGAAACATTGGAACACGACACACTCGCACTGCGAGTCGAATCATTGGCTGGTCGCCGTATCCGTAATGTTTATGTGACGCGCAAAGTCGCCCAACCTGAATCAACAGTTAAATCATCTGCTGCCGATGAGTCAGTTACTCGCGCACAGACTGTCACAGACTAATGTTATTTCTGCTAGGTCGCGTTTGAATAGTATGATCCGCCATTAAACGGTGGGATTAATGATCGTGATGTAGTGAGGCGTAGATTTCGTCGATCAGCAGTTTGACAATCAGGGTACAAACGACAGCCAGCGCAGGAATAATGACGTAACCGATTAAACCTACACCGTGACCGATCATGACTGAATAGGAACACAGGACCAGGAAAATCACAGCGGTCATTAGTTTTTGATAGCGGTTCATAGTAAATCCTTTTGAATTGTATTCACCATAACCACCTACAGTATAGCACTAAATTGTTAAAATTTTCACAGAATAAGCGGTTATTCGTCACCGCCCAGCAGCCATGCTAGTTCTTCCACAATGGCAGACACCAACGCGTAGGTAAATGTCAGTAACGCGGATGGTAATAATAATCCAAGTAGTCCGAAGGTTTGGCTGAATAGCAGCGAGAATATGCCGATAATTAATCCAAATACGGCCATCATACAACCGCGATAGACTTTCATAAGGTGTTAATCCTGTAGTAAGTCGTCGTTTTTAAGTATACGCTGATCCTGCCCAATGGGTGTCTGCGATACCCGGCAGCGGATGCCCACCGTCGCGCCCATCGCCTTTATCCGGCCCCGAGTCTAACCACGGCAGATAACCCGGTTCAGTCCAATCCACCTTGGTAGCGTATATACGCCCAATTTCTTCTAATAGTTCAATTTGGGGTTGTTCAAAATCTTCCAAGCCGGAACCGATATTGGACGGTACAGGTCGACCTGTTAGCGAAATCCCCAGCACATCACGTACACTTTCAGTTTGAATATAAGGATTATAACGCCGGAAATCAATGCGCTTATCGTAGATTTTGCGCGTCATAAAGACCTGTTCCAGTGTGGTGTCATCCAACGTTTGGTTGATGATGTACTTCACCCAGTCCAACAGCCAGAAGCGTGAACCTGCGCCATCATCATACGTGCGTGGTGGATAACCTGTACCCATCGAGAAATGAATCACGTTACCGTCGGTGAAGCCTTCCGTTGCACCGATATATTCCATAGCTTCCACCGTTGCAACCAAACAGGGATTACCCGTTAAACCAACTCCACCATCAATTAAGTTGCCGAGTACCGGACTAAAATAAACCGGTGCTGCGCCGCTTGCGCCAACTGCCCCACTGACAGGCCAATTCGCGAAACGCCCTGCGCCCGGCCCTTTGCTGACAATGTAATAGGTATTGGCGGTGCGTACATCCCGCGTGGTCATAAAGACAATCGGCTTGCTGAAATCTTTAATTTGTTTGCCCTGTGCAAAGGGCGCAAGTGCGTCGATAAACGGTTGCAAGTCATAGAAATTTCTCAGCCCGCCAAATAGATATTTTAAATAGAGCAGCACACCTTTAGGTTGGGATTGAAACGCTTGTGGCAACCGTGTGCGGTACACTTCTTGCAACAAGTCTTGAGCCGAAATACCTAATCCAATTCCTGCTGCAATCACTGCACCTGTACTGGTTCCTGCGACCATATCAAAAAGTTCAGTGCAGGTTTTGCCGGTCTGTCGTTCCAATTCTGCTAGCATCGCAATAGTAACGATGCCGCGCACACCGCCCCCATCCACCGAAAGAATCATTTTCTTATTGGTCGGATTAATATTGAGCATAAGTTTAAATGCTGCCTGTCTGTAAAGAATCTGGAGAATAGCTTATGACGACATGAGAAAGAGCATACACGCACTCGTCGCAGGCGGCAACCTGTGCTATCGTAACACCCATCCCGGAAGCAGCTATATAAGCTGTTGTGTTCCGGGCATGTGTATACAATCGTGAGATTTGATACGCGATGCAAACGGATCAATCAGATTTGAACTTACCTTCCAAAGCTTCTGTCCTTCCCAAAGCACGCATCGTAACGCCTCGCACGACCTTCCTAAAACTCAACCATTTTGACCGCCGTGTTGTTTTTATTTTGGTGTTGTTACTAGGATTAACGGGTTTTGTGATCGTGTTGGGTGATCGCGTGGGAGTGACGTTGCAACGTGTCGCGCCTTTGGGTGTCGCCCGCAGCACCAGTTCAGTAATTATGCAGTTTAGCGAAAGCATGAACCGCGTCACGGTGCCGCCGAGCATCAAGGTAGTGCAAGTTTCACCGGACAAAATGAATGCCTCAATTACCGACAGCGACATATTGGCAACTGTTGATGGCACTGTCAGTTGGAGCGGTACAACACTTAACTTTCGACCCAGCAAACCGTTTATCCCCGGTGCTGCATATCAGGTCATTTTGAATCCCGGTGCGATCAGTGACAGCGGACGCAAAGTCATCTCGGCATATCAATATAGTTTCACGGTTCGAACACCGCGTATTGCTTTTCTAGCCCCTGCTGATAGTTCACCGATGAACTTGTGGGTAGCTGATCCACTGGTTCCCGGTTCGGCGCATCAAGTGACTAACAGCCCATCCGGTATTTACGATTATGGTGTAAGTCCTGATGGAAGTAAGATTGCCTTTACCGAGAAAAATACTAGTACTGGCACGATGGACATCAAGATGCTGGATGTAGATACTGATACTGTTGAGCAACTGACCAATTGTGCCGATGCCGAATGTAAAACACCGGTTTGGCGGCCTGATGGGCAATTGATCGCTTACGAACGGATTGACCTTAATAGCGCAATAGCAGATAAGGTCGGTGCTAGTCCTACCCGCATCTGGATCATCGATCTGAGCAGCACACCCGCCATAACCCGTCCACTGTTTGATGACTCGCAAATTCTAGGTTATGGTGTGCGTTGGTCTGCGGATGGTACACGTATCTCGATGTTTGATTTTAGAAGTCAGGGTATTTTGGTGCATGATTTCCGTGACAGCACCACACAGGTTGTGCCAAGCAAGTACGGTGACCCCGGTGAATTGTCACCGGATGGCACCAAATTGATATATCCGGAAGTCACGATGGCGAATAACGAATCCACCAGCTACATGCAAATTGTGGATTTGGTAAGTAAGAATATTCAGCGTCTGACTACACCCGATGACCCTATTGATGACCAATATGTAATTTGGAGTCCTGACGGCAAGTTTTTGGTTGTTGGCAGGCGTTATTTAGATGAGCGAATGACACATGGTAGTCAAATTTACGAGGTCAATCCGCTTGACTCGAAAGCCGAACCATTAGTTGTCGATCCTGATTATCAGAATGGCTTTTTTGCGCTTGATCCAACTGGCACGCAGTTGGTCGTGCAGCGTTTTCCGGACGCAGTTGCCATGAATGATCCGAATAATCGGGGTCTCCCACAAATTTGGACGTATGATATGCAAACCAAAGCGCTTGTAAAAGTGGTTGATAATGCTTATTTTCCGCGTTGGGTTCCGTAATTTTGTAGAGTAGCTGTTGTTAGGAAGTATCATGACCGAAGTAACATCGCAACCGGCCGTTAAACACGGTGGCCCCTCACCCATCTTGTTAGTGTTTCTCGTTATTCCGTTGTTCGGCATCATCGCCGCTGTTGCATTAGCAATCAGCGATGGAGCATTTGGCGGTCAGCCTATTGCCGCTACACCCCAAGCCGTATCATCGGATTTTGTGTCACTGGTTGGTGAAGCGGCACCTGATTTTTCCCTCA
The DNA here is from genome assembly GCA_038251275.1 of Aggregatilineales bacterium. Classification (GTDB taxonomy): domain Bacteria; phylum Chloroflexota; class Anaerolineae; order Aggregatilineales; family Phototrophicaceae; genus CFX2. The sequence continues at coordinate 12,607 of JBBSBM010000014.1, read as the reverse complement.
CCGGATTAGATGGCGCGAAGCATCAACTGACCGAGTATAAAGGTCATGTGACCTTTGTCAATTTTTGGGCGACATGGTGCGGCCCTTGTCAGGTTGAATTGCCAACCTTAGAAAAGTTTGTGGCTCAGCAGGGTAGTAAGGGTGCGATGGTCTTGGCGGTCAATGCCGGCGAAACGCCTGATCAAATTAACAGCTATTTTAAAGCAAATGACATTAGCGGATTAAATGTGCTGCTCGACTCAAATATCGAGGTTTACACAGCTTACGGCATCAACGCACTGCCCACCACCTTCATCGTCGATAAAGAAGGTGTCATCCGTTATCGCCATTTTGGAATGCTTCGTCAGGAAGATATTGACGGTTACATGAGTAAGCTGGCGGCGACCTAATCTGAAGCCATCGCTTCTACTTCCAATTTCCATTTGGGATCAAGCAGTTGGGCGCAAATGACTGTCAATGTCACCTGATGAGTCCCTAGATATTTCTTGCGTAATTGAACATTGGCTTCATCATATTCAGGGCTTGCCAGATAAAAGCGTAGCGAAACCAGATTTTCGTAGGTCATCTGTGCCGACTCTAAAATGTGTCCAAGATGCTGCCAGATAAGTTCACCTTGTTCCTCGAATGAGTCAGGTATGGTTTTGCCATCTTGCAAATAACCGTTAAGCCCGCTGATGATCAACAGGCGAGTATTACCTCTGATTTCGATCCCATGACTGTAATTTTGATACTGGGGATAAAGTGTCTCTGGATTGTGCTTGATAAAAGGCATCTGGAATGCTCCAAATTGATAACTTTCGAACCATTGTAATCTCTTAATGCCCGTTCCGCACCGCCAGTTCCTCTTTTGACTTTCTGAAAATCCTTTGTATTGCCCCCTTCACTTGTTACTACGGGGGAAGGGCTGGGGTTAGGGGTATAACATACACGCTTTTCATCGGTGTGATGCTATTTCATAGACACTTTGCGGTTCAATTGTATTTGTATTGCCTTTCTCTATTGACTCCTAACTAAAGACTATCGACTCCTCTCTGTATCTTGTCGAAATGGCTTTGCCCATGCATAATCCAGCCATCTTCCGGGGGAGGTTGCATACGTGGAATTTGGTCGTGCTTTTACCTATATTTTAGATGACCGTGAATGGACACCCAAGCTGCTCATCAGCGCGGGTATTGCGCTGTTCGCTACATTTGGCACTGTTTTGTTGGTGGGACTGTTTGGATGGGCGCTGCTCTTCGGCTATCTGGTTGAACTCATCCACAATCTCAATACTGGTTTACCGACTCCGCTGCCACATTGGGCATTATTTGGGGAAAAACTCCGCAAAGGTGGAAACATACTGGCGGCGCTCATTGTTTATAATCTTCCCTTATTAATTCCCACCTGCTGCTACGTGACCACATCCAGTTTTTGGGGTGATAATTATATCGGCAGTGCGATCGGCTACGGTGTGTTGTGCTGTGTCGTGCCGCTGCTGCTGGTCTATAACTTCATCACGTGGCCGATGTTCGCTTTGGCTGTTGTCCGTTATGCCGAGGAAGATAACATCGGCGTATTTTTCCAGTTTGGTGATTTGTTCGGCACTGTCTATCGCCACTTCAATGATACGCTGCAATGGATATTTTTCAGTTTGGTTGCCAACATCGTCTTGCTGATATTGTTTGCCATTCCTTGCATCGGGCAGGCTGTAGCGCCGGCGTTAGCCATCCCCATTTACGGTTACTTAGCCTCACAGTTCGCCACACGCATCGAGGACATGCCGCGTCCCAAACGAAGACGCGCAGTTTAAAGAGTCTTTCCTAAGACGAATATCATCCCAACCCTGTTTCATTTGTCATATGACCGCAATCGGTTAAATGGCTATATTCAGTAGTAAGGTGATTTATTTGTTTGAGGGGAGACCATCATGCCAAGTAAAGATAGACCTCGTGCTGAAGACAAAAAGCACAATCCACATCACGATGAACAGCTTGAAATAAAGCATGAAGAACGGCGTGATAAAAAGCATAATCTAAAAATTATTCGTCGTCGTTCACGTCGAACTGGACACATTCCCGTCCCTACTGGCTAATAATGGTTTGTTAAGTGCCAATACCATTTGTGCGTGTGCAGAACGGTTGTGGGCCGTTCTGTACATTTATTGAGATTTAGTGCTAAGGGTTTGCGCGGCAGAATGCCTCGATTTGCTCAATTTCTTCTTTGCTCAACACCAAATCTATTGCTCCGATAATACCGGTAACTTGTTTGGCACTTCGCGCCCCGACGATAGCCGCCGTTACAGCAGGCAGTCGCAGTGTCCATGCAATCGCCACTTCCCCCGGTGTTCGATCATGTTTTTCGCCTATTGCCGTGAGTAGTTCCACTAATTTGATGTGACGTAGCAAGCGTGGTTCACGGAAGTTCTCACTGCGACTGCGCCAATCATCCGCCGGAAGATTACGCGCCCGCTCCAATGTCATCGCGCCAGTCAATAAACCCGCGCCCATCGGAGAATAATTAATCACGCCAATGTTATGTTGTTCGCAATACGGCAAAATTTCATCTTCAACTTTACGGTCAACCAGCGAGTAGGGTGGTTGCAATGACGTAATCGGTGCAATCTTTGCTGCTCGTTCCATTTGTGCTACATTGAAGTTGGATACACCTATCCAGCGCACCTTGCCTTCTTCCTTGAGCTTCGCCATTGCCGCCCAACCTTCTTCGATTTCATCATCAGGATTTGGCCAGTGGATTTGATACAGATCAACCACATCGGTTTGTAAACGGCCTAAACTATCTTCGATCTCTTTGCGGATCGACTTCATGCTGCTGATAACTTTCCGATCTTTGTCCCACAGTTTCGAGCTTTTGGTAAAGATATATGGCTTCTTGCCACGGCCTTTTAGCGCTTTGGCTACCAGTTCCTCTGAATGACCCAGCCCATAAACGGCTGCTGTGTCAATCCAATTGATACCTGCATCAACCGCTGCTTGAATAGCCCCGATGGCCTCACCGTCGTCTTGCTCACCCCATGCCGCTTCCCAACCCGCACCCCCAATCGCCCACGCACCATATCCAATCCGTGTAAGCATTAAATCTGAATTGCCAAGTTGTCGTGTTTGCATAATGGCCTCCATATTTTTAAAAAACGAGGAGCGTCAAATGCTCCCCGTATATTGTTCAACTATTCAGTTGTGACGACTAGCCTAATTATTCTGTTGCTTCCACTCTGCTAAACCAGCTTTATCCAACTCCGCGAAATCCTCATCGGAAAGTTGTACACCCGCCGCCGCAGTATTCTCTTCCAGATGTTTGACTTTACCTGTACCCGGAATAGGTAGCATCACCGGGCTGCGCTTGAGAACCCATGCCAGCGCCACCTGTGACGGAGTTGCGCCCACTTTCTTGGCTACAGTGTCAACTAGGCCACCCTCTTTGCTCAAGCCGCCCGCTGCCAACGGGAACCACGGAATGAACGCGATATTGTTCTTCTCGCAGTAATCCAGAACATCCTCAGTGCGGCGGTAAGTCAGATTAAACAAATTTTGTACACTGGCGACCCTGAAGTATTTTTCCGCTTCTTGGATTTCCGCGATGCTGACTTCGCTTAAACCCACGTGGCGGATAAGTCCCTCTTTCTGCATATCAGCAATCGCACCGAACTGCTCTTCATGGCTCACCTTCTGGTCAATCCGGTGAAGTTGCCATAAATCAATGCGTTCCAAACCCAGCCGCCGCAGGCTCATCTTCACGGCTTGCATCAAATATTCACGGCGACCAACCGCTGCCCATTGGTCAGGGCCTTGTCGGGTATTTGCGCCTTTAGTTGCCACGATGATGTCGCCATATGGATACAGCACTTCATGAATCAAATCTTCGCTCACATCCGGCCCATAAGCATCCGCTGTATCAATAAAATTGATGCCTAGTTCACGCACACGCTCTAGTACACGGATGGCTTCTGGACGATCTTCCGGCTCTCCCCAGATGCCTTTACCTGTGATTCGCATCGCGCCAAATCCCAAACGGTTGACCTTGATGTCACCACCCAACATAAACGTTCCGCTTGCGGTCGCAGTCGTTGTAGTCATATTTCAATCTTTCTTTTTAAATACCATCGATGAAAATAGTGAGCAGCGACCGGACTGTAATGAATAGAGCGAGTCGCTGCTTTTATAAATGACGGAAAGACATGAAGTCGTCTTACCCACCTAACAGAAATCTATGACACTTTATACCCCTAGATTAATCATCACCATCTTGAGCGTGGTCATTTCCTCAACAGCAAAGCGCGGGCCTTCGCGTCCTACACCGCTGTCTTTATTGCCGCCGTAGGGCATATTGTCGATGCGGATTGATGGCACATCGTTGATGATCACGCCACCCACATTCAAGCGCTGCACCGCTCGCATTGCCTTAGTCAAATCGCGTGTATACACACCCGCTTGCAAACCGAATGTACCTGAGTCCGCCATAGTCAGTGCATCTTCAAAATCGTCAAATGGCACGAAGTTCACCAGCGGCCCGAACGCCTCCGCGCACATAATCTGCATATCCGGCTTGACGTTTTCCAACACCGTTGGCTTATACATGCGTCCTTCGCGTGTCCCACCGATGGCAATTGTCGCCCCTTGTGCTACTGCTTCCTTCAACCATGCGTCTATTCGCTCGGCTGCCACGTCATTAATCAGCGGCCCAATATCGGTCGCATCGCTCAGCGGATCGCCCATCACCAGCTTTTCAGTCGCCGCCAAGAATTTGCTGCGGAATTCGTCATAACGTTTGCGGTGAATATACAACCGTTGCACACTGATGCACACCTGCCCGCTGTAAGAGAAGCTTCCCATCACCGAACGGCTGACAGCCGCATCAATATTGGCATCCTCGTCCACAATCGTTGCCGCGTTGCCGCCGAGTTCCAATACCAACCGCCGCAAGCCAACCACTTTGCTGATGTGCTGCGCCACCGCCGGACTACCCGTAAACGAGATCATCGCGATTCGTGGATCAGTCGTTAGCCATGTACCAACATCGGCCCCGCCCGTAATCACTTCGAACGCGCCATCTGGCAAACCAGCCTCATGCATAATGTCTGCCAGTTTTAGCACCGTCATCGGCGTGAATGGCGCAGGCTTCATCACCACCGGGCAGCCCGCCGCAATCGCCGGAGCCAGTTTGTGAACCGAGAGATTCAACGGAAAATTAAACGGTGTAATCGCCGCAATCACACCCACCGGAACGCGCACGTAGTACCCAATCCTGCCCACACCACTCGGTGAGGCATCCAATGGAATCGTCTCGCCGTGCAGCCGCCGTGCCTCGTCCGCCGCGAAGTTGAAGGTATCAACCGCCCGCATCGCTTCGCCTTTGGCATATTTCATGGGCTTGCCATTTTCACGCGCCATAATCCGACCGATCTCTTCGGCTTGGCTGGCAATAATGTTCGCCGCTTTGTTGAGGATGCTCCCACGCTGGTGAGCAGGCATCGCCGCCATGATCGGAGCTGCTGCCACAGCACGACCAATCGCCTCGCGCACCTCTTGTTCACCGAACTCCGGAACATGCCCAACCACACTGCCATCATACGGATTAATCACCGGATTTTCACGGATTGAAGCCACCATAACGCTTATTCCTTTTACCGTAAGTCATTTTTATTATTTTGCTCATCCGTCACCACCGTTAGCATTTTGGTTTTACTCCCTCCCTCGTTTACGGGGGAGGGCTGGGGTGGGGGTAGAATTCTTTCTATTCTAACCCGTCACCCCTTACCCTGCATCTCCCCGCCGTTGACTGCGATAAACCTTCCACGCCGCCACCACCGCAGCATGGGTCGCATCCGGATTTTGCTGGTGATATTCGCGCACAAATCGGTTGTACTCAAATTGTGGTGCAATCTCTTTTTTGTCGCCACGTTTGGCTTTTTCTTCCAGCTTGTACCAATATTTCACCGCATCGCCAAACATCTTACCCACATTGTCCTTGAAAAATTGTTGAAATGCTGTTGAAAAATGAAAATGCTTGCCGATGACTTCCTCAAAAAACGCCCGATTAATCTGGGTCGAACGGTAATCCGCCGTAATCACCGTTTCCAACGTCGGCACTTGCCCATCCGTTCGCAGCTTCGGTCGTTTCTCGGATAGCAATAGCTCGCCCGTCCGCAAGAAATGTGCGATCCGTTCCGTCAATTCACCCTTTGATCCGCCCGTCGGCAATCCATTCGCCCGACAAAACTCTATCAACTCACTTTTTAACCAATAAAACGCCAAAAAATCACTGGCCTCTAGCCCCAACTCCAACGCCGGACGCTGCCTCTTCTCATCTGTCATATCACCCATCCCTTGCCTAACCGACATTCGCCCTATTATATAAAATCTCTTTTATTATCTCTGCGTCTTTGCGGCTAAATCTCTTTGAATTGAACTTAGTGTTCTTTGTGCCTTCGTGTTTAATCGGTATTTGCTTTAATCTGTTAACTAAAGACTATCGACTATTTTATGCTATACTTCCCCCCATCATTCGCCGCACAAACGAGATGCAATGAACATGACTCAACTCACTGAATTGACCATTACTGAGGCATTGGCAAAACTTCGGACGAAGGAAATCACCGCTGTCCAACTGACCTGGGCCTATCTTGACCAGATTGCCAAACTTGACCCGACGCTCAAAGCCTATTTGACCGTCACCACTGAACGTGCTTTAGCTGATGCTGAAGCCGCCGATCAAGCCCGTGCAAACGGTGAAGACCGTCCGTTGCTTGGTATCCCGCTGGCAATCAAAGATGTCCTTTCGACCAAAGACATCGAAACCACCTGCGGCTCAAAGATCCTCAAAGGTTATAAGCCGCTTTACGATGCCACCGTCGTCCAGCGCTTAGCTGATGCAGGTATGGTTCTGCTCGGCAAAGTTAACATGGACGAATTCGCAATGGGTTCCTCCACCGAAAACTCAGCTTATGCCATTACCCGTAACCCTTGGGACACCGAACGCGTCCCCGGTGGCAGCAGCGGTGGTAGTGCCGCAGCCGTCAGCGCAGGCATGGCTGCCGGAGCAATCGGCACCGACACCGGTGGCAGCATCCGTGAACCCGGTTCATTCTGTGGCATCGCCGCTCTCAAAGCCAGTTACGGACGGGTTTCCCGTTACGGTCTCGTCGCCTTCGGTTCGTCACTCGATGGCGCAGGGCCAATGGCACGTTCGGTCGAAGATACCGCCCGCATTTTACAGGTCATCGCTGGCAAAGACCCGCTCGATGCTACCAGTATGCCTGTTGATGTACCGGATTATCTGGCAGCCCTAACAGGTGACATTAAAGGCATGAAGGTCGGCATTCCCGCCGAATACTTTATCGAAGGTATTCAGCCGGATGTTGAAACCGCTGTCCGCAACGCGATTGCGACACTTGAATCACTTGGTGCAAAAGCCGTTCCCATCAACTTACCGCATACCAAGTACAGCTTGCCTGTCTATTACATCATCGCTCCCGCTGAGGCCAGCGCCAACCTCGCCCGTTACGATGGAATCCGCTTTGGTCAGAAGGTTGATAAAGGCGAAATGTGGCCGACATATAAAGCCACTCGCGGACAGGGTTTTGGCCCTGAAGTCAAACGCCGCATTATGCTTGGTACTTACGCGCTCTCGGCTGGTTACTATGATGCCTATTATGGTAAAGCACAGGCCGTCCGCACGCTCATCAAGCAGGATTTTGACAACGCCTTCAAAGAAGTTGATGTCATTGTCGCACCGACCGCGCCCAAGACTGCCTTCAAAATCGGCCAGAACAGCAGTGATCCACTTTCAATGTATTTGGAAGATGTCTTCACGCTGCCGCCTAGCCTCGCAGGGATTTGCGGTCTCAATGTCCCCTGTGGCTTTGATAATCAGAACTTGCCTATCGGATTGCAGATTATGGGTAAAGCCTTTGCCGAAGATACCATCCTTCGCGTCGGTCATGCCTACGAACAAGCCACCAATTGGCACAAATATCGCCCTGCACTCGCCACCGCCTAGTATTGCCTTTATATACGGGCTTGCCATCGGCAAGCCCTCTTCATCATTCTGAACAAAATTGTGCTAATCTTTTCCTAAGTTGGGAACACCCTGCATTGCTATAACGTCTTACCACTATGGATGTTAACCTCATTTGATGAAGGGACAGTACGCATGAAATTCCGTCGCATCACCACCTTTCCTATCTTGCTATTTATTACCTTCGTCTTGACCTTACCATCTTTCGCGCAGGATGCGACTGCCGAAGCAACCGCGCCTGCTGATTGGCAAACCGTTACTAACCAAAACGGAAGCGCCTCGGTTCAGTTTCCTACCGGATGGGTTTCCAAAAATGCCAATGATGCCACGAGTATTCTGAGTGTCTCATTTGCGAACAACCAATCAGCATTAGGTAAAGACCTTTTTAACAAGAATGATGTCTTTCAATCTGGCGAAGTGCATATCGATGTGGCTACCATTTTGTTGGCGGACTTGGTGAGTCAGATGCCCGCTGGTGTGCTCACTCTGGATGCGACACCACTTGAATTGGTACAAGCGTTGGCAAAACAAGGGATGCCCGACACCTTCACCTTTGGCGATCCCGGCGCAACGACCATAAATGAGAATCCGGCTGTCCGTATGAATCTCATGGCTGCGAAACGGGGCGAAGGTCAGTTATTACTGACTATTTATGATAAGAAATGGGTAATGGCTTTAATTCTCTACGCTGCTCCCGGTGAAGGTGACAAATGGGACATCACAGCGCGTGATATTCTCGCCTCTATCCAAATTGCACCTAGCGCCGAAGTCACACCCTTACCAGTTGTAGACGCAACCGATGAACCGCCTGCCGATCTTCAAACCTACATCAGTACGGTTGGCAACTTCAAGGTGAGCTATCCCATTGGTTGGAACTTTGAAGATCGCAGCGCGCTGAATCATGGTGAGGTGGTCGGTGGTATTTTTGCCAGCAATCCCGAAGCGCAGCATAAGCAGTTGGATAGCGATATATACATTTCAGGCGATATTCGCATCGAGTTTGTGCTGGTCAGCTTTAGTAAATTAGCCACGTTGCCGCAGCTTGCCAAAGTCGATCCCACAACTTCGGTAACGGAGATTATGCAAGCCCTGGTGGATGCCAAAATAAATTCTGAAAGTTTGGATTATGGAGAGGTTCAATCGGCGTTTTTTAAAAATGGAACTGCCGCTCAAGTAAATTTGTCCACTTCCGATAATAATGGCGATGGACGCATGTTATTTATCAAACGCGATGATGGCATCATGATTTCCTTGCTAATCTATACGGCATCCCGTGAATTGCAAGCTGGCGAGGATGCGGCTCGTCAAATTGTCGCCTCCCTCATTCTGAATGAACCTACAGAAGCTACTGCCGAATCACTGGCGCTCACGCAAACAGCGAAGACCGCCAACGGCTTAGGCTCACTCTCCTATCCCGATACATGGCTCAGCCGTCCCTATGGCAGCGAGAGTATTTACATCGCCAATTCCCAGACCGCACTTGATAAATCCTTTGGCTCGGCTTTCGATTCGGGTGAGGTCAACATTCTTGTCACAGTCAGCCCAACCGATGAGTACATCAAGCAAGCACAACTTCCGCTCACTGTCGATGCTTCGCCGCTCGAACTTCTTCAAATGACCATTAAAGCCGTCGGTGACACCATGAAATTTGGTGTACCTCAGACAACAACCGTTGCTGACAAACGCGCCGCCAGTGTAGATTTCACAGGGCAGGGCTTTGAAGGCACTGCATGGATGATCGAATATCAAAAAGGCGCGATCATCACTGTGCAGTTGCTAACCGCCCCCGGCGAATCCTCTCAATGGCAATCGACCATACTTGCCATAATCGCCTCTGTCAAATCGACTGACTGAAATTCTAAGGCTCGATGTATTAGCCCTTCTCCTCTGAAAATACCAACAATAGCTTATCTTGCTTCCTCCCTCGTTTACGGGGAGGGCTGGGGTGGGGGTTCTATTTCCCTACAAAACGAAACCGCCCCAATAATAAGTGGGGGCGGTTTCATCAGTCGTAAATAGAGTCCTGTCTAAGGGGGGAGAGCAGGTTTACGGACTGCTAGTAAGCTAAGATTTAGATTGTGACCTACATATTGTGGTTAACGTCTTCCGGATTTTGTAAATTTGTCTCGTGATATGCCACTTCGTCTTGTGTCTTAAATTGAGCTTCATCACTCCGCAGCCATGTTGGAGGCGGTCCCGCTGGCTTAAACTCATCATTTTCAAGATACATTTTGAAGCGTTCCAGATCATCTTGAAGCTGTTGTTCGGGGTTTTGCCCCAACCACTTGGCGACAGCCACCCCCAATTTTTGAACCGGTGCGACGTACTCTAATGTCACACGTACCTCAGTACTGCCTTTGCGATAAGGAGCTTCACGGAAGCGCACCGAACCCGCATTTCCCACCTGTGCATTTGCCAGTGACCGCCAGCCGATCACCTCATTTTCCACATCGTTGATAATCTCGGCGTCCCAACTCACGTTTGTGCCAACGGGTGATTTCACCGTCCAGCGCGAATGCTGATTATCTTGGACTTCTACCTTTTCAAGATGAGACATAATCTGCGGCAAGTTCTGGAAGTTTCTCCAGATCGAATACAACTCGTCGACCGGACGGTTAATAACCACGACTGCGCTCACATGCTCGCCTTGTCCTTGTGGCACGCTTACACTCTGTGTATTCGTTCGCACAGCGCGATTCGTCCCCAAAAGTCGATACAGTGGCGAATAACCGGTCGTCCCTTGATAGATCAAACCACCGCCGAGAAGTGATACCAATATCCCCGCGGGATTGCGCCGTGCTATCCCGACCACCGCCCCAAATACCGTCAAAATAGTCCCGCCGATCAATGAAATCGTGCGTTCATTTTGTGTCACATTAATCATGGTTGTCTGATTAGGTTGATTCTGGTCGTTCATCTCAAACCTCTTTCAAATCTCATTTCATCTGGTCTTCATCTAAAAAATGAGGGTGTCTCAAAATGTTTCAATATGATGGTTGTCGCTCATCGAAACATAGAAAAACACCCTCCTCAATTAATGCCTATCCTTACTTTATGCCGCATTTGCCACTCCCCCATGAGCCACATAGCCACCAACCTCATGGGTTGTCTGTCCTATTTTCGAGACAGGAGTTATGGTGGGAAAGTCGTGTCTTTTCCGCGATAACCGATTTATCATCACGCAGTGCTAATCAATGACTGGATGTTTTACGAATTAAAGGCTTGAAAAGAGGTTCCCAAGATATTAGGAGAATACGCTTTGTGAGATGCAAATAGACATAGAAATAAGCAGCTCAACAATCGAATTGATTCTTTGAGTAAGAAGAATATTGTAAGGTGTCAGAATAAGTGTAAGTGGCCCAATAATCATGATCAACAGGATCATTAGCGTCACAAAACCAAACGCTAGAATCATGGATTCTGCCGAATTATTGGGATCGCTGATTAACGCATAAATCTGTCCGCAAACTCCGAGGCTGGCAAAAATGGGAACTAATTCAACGAAGAACCCTATTACAATCAGTCGAATTTGGCGCCACGAAAATGTAAGTATCTTTTGCTGTGGAAAACGATGTGGTGCAAAAATGATTGCAGGAATCAGCAGTCCTAAATTGACCATTGTGATTGCAAAGGGGGAATTGTAAATGATGCGTGGTAGATAAATACTGCTGCAACAGGAAATAACAACAAGGATAATGAACAAGGTAATAAATATTTGGATGTAGCGGTTTTCTGCCTTATTCGAAGTCAGCCAACGCAAATACACAGGTGCATTATATTCATTTTCTTGTAAGTACCGTACGTATCGTGGAATACGGAACCAGCCCACTAGAAGCCACGGAACTACAAAAATAACATATGCACCAATTAGAGGTTCCATCCCACATCTCTTTGATGAAAATGATATTGATCGCTGAGTGACTATACTCGGATAATCCCACCCATACCAATTTCTAACCATTCACCAACCCCCTTAACAATTCTGCTCCCTCATTTCGGTTAATAAACTCGCTGCGAAAGAGTTACATTTTGGTAACCCGTTAGCAGATCATTTGTGCTACGATATGCCTGTGTCTTTCTCTTGCCTACAGCCGCATTTCTGGTTTATCTGTCAACTATAGACCAAGGACTCTCGACTCATGACCCGCTACTCATCCGCCCACAAACAACTCGTCCTCCGCCTCTTCAAAGAGGTCTTTAAACGTGATGTCATGGCGACCTGTCGCTATACCGGCATCCCCGAACGCACCCTGCGTGATTGGCTCTATGCAGCACGTCGCGCGGCAGCCTCCCGTAAATCCGTTGCAACGGCACACCTTATAACGCAGCGGCGGACATAGCCGGGTCATCCGCTGCACTTGTTTCATTTCAGCGGCATCAAGCGAGCCACCCGCCATGCAAAAATGTCAATTCAGCGGCGCTACGGCAGCTTGCCTCCTGTCATTTCAGCGGTAAATCGTAACTACTCAGGTGGGGAAAAAGTACCAAAAAAGATAAAAACGAGCTAGAGTCATAAGGATGAAACCCACAGAGAAGCCGTTAAGCAAAGAACAACTACAAGGGCTAGAAAAAGCCGACTTGGTAGATTTGGTTGTGG
>JBBSBM010000013.1:0-108217 GCA_038251275.1 Aggregatilineales bacterium | reverse complement strand
TTGAACCCTTTTGAACTAAACTGAACCGACTTTCCGTAGGAATACATAGGAATTTCTGTATAGTCGACTATTACACTTGGTTCAGAGTAGCTCTTAAGAGATGTTTAGAGTATTGCTGGAATTTGATGCGATTACCCTGAGGTTTGTAGTATACCTATATTTTGGGTAACAACTTCTCCATGTTTCTAAAACGCGAGGACTTTCCTGTGCCAAAAATTAAGGTTAATGGAGTGGAATTATATTATGAAGATACGGGTGGAATTGGCAAAGATATTATTGTGTTTTCGCATGGATTATTACTAAATTGTAGGATGTTTGATGCGCAAGTTGCCGCCTTTAGCAGTCGTTTTCGTTGTATCACTTATGACCATCGTGGCCAAGGCCAGAGTGAAGTGACCGGATCAGGTTATGACATGGAGACCGTTTATGAGGACGCAGCGCAACTATTGCGTGCATTAGATGCTGTACCATGTCATTTTGTTGGCGTATCCATGGGGGGCTTTGTCGGGATGCGTATTGCTGCACGTCAGCCAAAACTTCTCAAATCACTCACCTTAATCGAAACATCGGCGGATCGTGAACCCGAAAATAATGTTCCGCGCTATAAACTGCTGAATCAGATATTTCGATGGTTTGGCGCGCGATGGGTGATGCAGTCCATCTTGAAGGTTCTTTTTGGTCAGAAATTCTTGAAAGATGCTTCGCGTACGACTCAGCGTGATGATATCAAGCGTCAATTGGGGGCGCTCAATCGTATTGGCACACCACGTGCTGTTTCAGGAGTGATTAATCGAAATGGTATTTACGAGGAATTGAGTAATATCCGTCTTCCGACATTAATAATGGTTGGTGACGAGGACATCGCGACTATGCCTGAAAAGTCGAAACGTATCGCGGCTAAAATCCCTAATTCTAAATTGACAGTTATTCCCGGTGCAGGACATTCCTCTACTATTGAAGAACCGGATACGGTGAATAAATTACTTGAGCTTTTCTTAAACAACCAGAAGCACCGGGATTCTAGCTAAACATAATTAAACAAAAAATCGCCCGTATCAGGGCGTTTTTGATGCCAATTCAGTTTGATATTAATGGCTTCGGGCGAGTACCTTACGAAACTTATACCCGTAAACGATCATACCACGTGCACCTTCGGTCATTAGTTTACGGGTGACCATTTCGACTTTGTCACCAATAGCAACCTGCCCGTCTACATCTGTAAGTTGGGCAGTAATGATCGGCCCTTCTTCCAATTTGATGAGCGCCAACACATAAGGTGCTTGCTCATCAAAACCCTCTGGTGTTTCTTGCAGCGTGGTAAAACTGTAAACCTCACCTTTACCAGCAAAGGTAAATTGCTCACGCTGAACTTCGACTTCTTTACGAGTGGTCATGCAATGAGTCCTAGCTGGCTGCCTTTAATAGCTTCTTAGGGCTATCAACCTGCACATTTTGCGCGGTTTCACGGACAGTTTCCGTAGTTGGTGCAGGGCGATTCTGAAGGCTCATTTCGCCGCTTTCATAACGTACACCTTGTAGACGATAGCGTTGTGGGTTTAGCCGCCAGTGTCTTGAAATTTGCATGGTCATCGCGCTCCTGAGTATCAATGGTCGATATTGTGCATTTTTGCACGAGATTGCTTAAATGCTACCTTGATGTGCCTATCAAAACCTATCAAATCCCTTGTGAGAGCTATCACAAACTTGATTTGCTCCCTTGTGAGACGAATATCGTAAACCTAAACCTGAAGAACGTGAGTGATTGCTGTGCTGCCTAAACCACCTAAATTCTGGATAAGCGCTGTCTTTGCAAGGGCAACTTGATTCGCACCAGCTTGTCCACGAAGTTGTAGACAGGCTTCAACCGCTTGATAAATCCCTGTTGCGCCTGCTGGATTACCTCGCGCCTTCAATCCGCCAAATGTGCTAATAGGCAAAGTACCAGTTAAACCAATTGCCTCGCTTTGTGCGAGTTTCCAGCCTTCACCACGTCCAGCAAATCCAGTTGCTTCTAATGTCAGCGCACTGAGTACTGTGTAAGCATCGTGAAGCTCAAAAAGGTTTATATCATTAGCGGAAATACCTGCTCGGGCATATGCCTTATGCGCTGAAATATTAGCTGCTTTCAGATACAACATGTCGCTTCGATCATGCAATGTCAGCGTGTCCGTTGCGGCTGCGCTTCCGGTGATGCGTACAGGTTGGGGAACCATATCAACTGCGCGGTTCAGACTTGTGATGATAATGGCTGCTGCTCCATCGGCATCAGGTGCATTATCGAATAAGCTTACCGGATCAGCTATCATGGGTGCTTTTGCAAATCGTCCCAGCTTAATGCTATTTTTAAACATCGCATAGTCATTGCGGCCACCGTTTGCATGAGCATTAATGCTAAATCCTTCGAACGCATTCAAATCCAAGTTGTATTCGTACATATAACGCCGCATCAACAAAGCTGCTAATGCAGTCAAAGTCGCGCCTTGCGCCGACTCATAATCAGCATCCAAACTTACGCTTCGTGCTTGTACACGCGCACTCGCAATCATATCGGTCGATTTTTCGACCCCCACCACTGCTGCTGATTCCACCGCACCAGAAGCAACTGCTAAATACGCCGTTCGTAGGGCAGCCGCTCCAGATGCATCTGCCGCTTCTGTTGTAAAGGCTTCAACATTACTCAAACCTGCATAATCAGCAATCAATGCGCCGAGTTGCGTTTGGCTGCTCACCGTTCCGCCATATGCGTTCCCCACATACAGCGCATCAATTTGCTCTAAACCCGCGTCTTCCAATGCTATATGAATTGCTTCTGCTGCCAGCATCCGTAAACTGCTGTTCCAATGTTCGCCAACGGGAATTTGACCGATGCCTATAATCGCCACATCACGCATTGTCACTTAATCCTTCAGCTTGCCGCGATACCGGCAGTAAGTTGCATAATCAATCTGGGTACGGCGCTTAATATAATCTTGTGTGGACGGCGCACGGTTTTTCACCGCTTCGATGTTTTCGGTCACGGTTAAGTCAAACGCGTCTGAACCTGCACCGCTCCCGTAGCTAACCATCAAAATGCGATCACCCGCTTTTGCCATATCCAATGTGGCAGTCAGACCGAGCATACATGATCCCGAATAAACATTGCCTACCAGACCTGCCAATAAACCGTACCGAATTTGCTCTTCATTAAATCCAAGCATTTCCGCAGCACGGCTGGGGAATTTAACGTTTGGCTGGTGGAAAACGGCGTAGGTGTAATCACTGGCGTTAGTCCCCATCATGTCCATGAGTGCTTGTGCCGCTGCTGTAACATGTGCGAAGTAAGCCGGTTCACCTGTAAATCGGTCACCGTGGCTCGGGTAATGTTCGCCTGAACGTCGCCAGAAGTCTGGTGTATCTGTCACATAACTATAACTGCCTTGATATACTGCACACGCTTCATTGGCTGGCCCCAACAAAAACGCTGCGCCACCTGAAGCCGCCGTATATTCCAGTGCATCGCCCGGTCGTCCTTGAGCAGTATCCATACCTATGCTGAGAGTATAAGCTACCATACCGCTGCCAATCATACCGATGGACGCTTGAACCGCCTCTGTACCTGCTTTACAGGCAAATTCCCAATCGGCTGCCTGAATATTGGGTGATGCCCCGATACTTTCTGCCACAATTGTACTAGTGGGTTTCACAGCATATGGATGGCTTTCGCTTCCGACCCACACCGCACGAATTAATTCTGGATCGATTGCAGCGCGTGCAAGTGCGTTTCGTGCTGCCTCAATCGACATCGTGGTGACATCTTCGTCCAACCCTGCGACAGCTTTTTCAGTGATCGGACTGCCACCTAAGCCGTTAGTCCACACACGGGCAACTTCAGTTCCCGGCAAACGGTAACGGGGTATATATGCACCATAACCCACAATACCAACTTTGCGATCAGGGTGCATGACATACGACGGATTGATATTCATATCATTTGCGGTCATTCATTTGTCCTATGGTTTTTAGAATGCGATTAACCAGGATGGACACGGCACGCCGTATCCGATATTCCAAAAGCATATCTAAAAGTGAGTACTTAGTCTTTTTTCTAGAGTAAACCCACATCACATTAGATGTACTTGATAAGTTCCCAAGAATATATATTTCGGCGATCTAATCAGCACCTGCTGCGGGGTTGTAAATTGAACCAGATGTGAGTTCGAGAACAAGTGTTTTTGCTCGTTCCAGTCGGATATTGCCTTCCTTAACCATTGCATGAACGACGCGCCCGACCAATTCACCACTTGCTCCCGCTGCTACAGCCAATTGACGGGCATGCATTCGCATATGCCCACGTTGAATGCCTTCTGTAGCGAGCGCTTTAATCGCTGCCAGATTTTGTGCTAATCCAACTGATGCCGTAATCTCTGCCAGTTCACGTGCTGACTGGGTACCCAAAATCTTGAGCGCCAATCCCGCCGCCGGATGCACCTTTGTCGCGCCGCCAACCGTCCCAAGTGCCAATGGCAGTTCAATCGACCCGCGCAAATTGCCATCCATATCTTGCCACCATTTGCTCAGGCTAGTGTATTGCCCATTCCGCGCCGCATATGCGTGTGCCCCCGACTCGATTGCACGCCAATCATTGCCTGTAGCAATCACCACCGCATCAATACCGTTCATGATGCCTTTGTTGTGTGTGGTCGCCCGATATGGATCAACTTCGGCGAAGACTCCTGCTTCCACGATTGACCGCACAGCTTCCTCACCGCTAAAGCTGTCAGATGCTAGTTCTTGCGCAGGAATCATGCCTTCGGCTCGTGCCTTACGTTGGTCAGTTAGGTTGCTTAATATACGCAAATTGACTCGTCCACCGGTCAATATCTCGATCATTGGCGCGAGATGTTCAACCGCTGTGTTAATGGCGTTGGCCCCCATCGCATCTCGCGTATCATACAAAAGATGTACGATCAGCATTGATCCAACTCTACTCTCCATAATCGGTCGAACTTGAATATCACGCGCTCCGCCACCATGTCGTACAATACTGCCACCAACTTTATCGGCTTCTGCCATAAGTTCTGCTTTATGTGCCAGAATAACCTTGGCCGCCGCATTCACATCACCTATATCGAGCACTTGGATTTGCCCAATCATAACGGGTTCATCACTCGATGTGATAAACCCGCCGCCTTCACGAAACAAACGTGCTGCATTACTAACCGCTGCTACCACCGACGGTTCTTCGATTACCATCGGAACTAGATAGTCTTTACCATTAACAAGAAAATTCGTGGCGATTCCCAACGGTAGGGCATATACACCAATAGCGTTCTCAATCATATGCTCTGCTTGTCCGGCATTTAATCCAGTTAGGCCATTAAGAACATCTATTTCACTGGTTGTAAGATTTGCCCATTCACCAACCACATAACTGCGGTCTTGTAATGAACGTTTGTAAAATCCCGGTATACGTGACGAACGATTCATAAACAAGAACTCTTTCTTCCAATATGGCTCGAAGTCTATCAGCAATGAGCTTTCAAAAACTATCAAGCTAGTGAAAAACCGCACAATCAATTGGGAGAAATCGGCAAGTTGGATAGACTTTGATAGTATTTTGGCACAACTCTGCGTTTATCCACCGCTTGTAAAACATTTCGTTTCTCCTAATCCAAAATGCGCCTAGAATGAACAACAAATCGAAAACGCTGTTCCTTTATGAAGTCAGAGTAGAAACCTCACTAAATTATGAAACGTGCCTTTGTGACCGTTATATCTGTGATTGTGTTAATGATGACAGGTGTAGCCACTTTTGCTGTGTTTGATCAAGCTCACCTGGAGCAGGGCAGTACATTACGTCGCTTGCGAGTGCCAATTTTGATGTATCATTATGTGAGTGAACTTCCATCGAATGCAGATGAAATTCGTCGTGGTTTGACCGTCACCCCGGCGATATTTAAAGCGCATATGCAGTACTTGCACGATCAAGGCTATACCACGATTTCTCTTTATGGTCTTTACGATGCGCTGACCAAAGGAACGGTGTTGCCTCCAAAATCGATTGTCCTCACATTTGACGATGGTTATGAGGATGCCTATACAAATGCCTTCACTGTACTAAAACAATTTGGCTTTATCGGAACATTTTTCGTTATTACTTCGCGACCCGATGCTAACGATCCCAATTACATGTCATGGTCGCAAATTAAAGAAATGTCGAATGCTGGCATGAGTATGGAACCGCACACCAAAGACCATTTAGATTTGCGTCAGCGCGACCACGACTTTTTGATTTATCAGATGAAGGGAAGTATAGAAAGTTTAGCCGCGTATACGGGGCGTACACCGCATATGTTTGATTATCCGGTAGGGCATTACGACGCTGCGACACTTCAAGTGGCCAAAGAGCTTGGAGTTTGGATTGGGGTATCAACCGCTAATGGAGATTTGCAAACCACGTCAGCACGTTTGCATCTTCCTCGGCTAAGAATTTCCGGAAATATGAGCGTTGGCGCCCTCGCATCCATCCTTCGCCAACGGTAGAAATGAAAAACCCGCCGGAAAAGGCGGGTTATAAAATGCAAATTATTCGACCCTAGTCGGGCAGAATCTTGGTTCCCATAAATGCGTCGAGCCACGTTACGCAGATCAGCACAATTGGGATGTAGGTCACGATAAAGTAACCAGAACCAAATTTAGCGAGTGTAATACCAGCCGCCTCAGGTTTTACGAGTGGAAAGCCAACTGTAACAATCAAATAAACCAGTACAAAACCCAACACAAAAGAAACCAACCAAACAATCAAGCGCCTAACATTCAGCGATGACATAACTCTCTCCCGTTGAAGTCATTTTCCTCAATTAACTAATTCTAACCTGCTCATAGCCAGATGTGCAAGTCTTATCCGTTGCCTGACATAAATCACTTTTTGACCATGAAGTTTGCGAATCGTTCAAAAGATTGTTAAAGTTGCGAACTTTCATCCGAATTAACATATCCTAGTGATTATTTTAGTGTTATCACATTTACATCGTATGGTTGTTGAGATAAACTTGTAATTGTTACGGTTTTCACAAGGGGATTTGCATGGCTGATTTATTCGACAAAATGCGCAATGATGAACTCATCAAGCGTGCTAAGGAAGCAAGCGAAATAGGAATGTATCCTTATTTTCGCGCGTTGAGCCATTCCGAAGGTGTGACCGCCACATTTGAAGGCAAAGAAGTGGTCATGCTCGGCTCAAATAACTATCTTGGCTTGACGACTGATCCGCGCGTTAAACAGGCCGCAATTGATGCCATTAAACATTATGGCACGAGTGTAACTGGCTCTCGGTTTCTAAATGGTACACTCGAACTTCACCTCGAACTCGAACGTCGTCTTGCAAAATTTGTAGGTATGGAAGCTGCTGTTGTTTTTTCGACAGGTTATCAAAGCAATGTAGGCGCAATTTCTGCTATTGTAGGGCAGGGCGATTACGTCATTCTGGATAAGGATGATCACGCCAGCATTGTTGATGGTGTAAGCATGTCACAAGGCGAAATGAAACGTTTTCGCCACAATAGCTTGGATAGTCTCGAAACGGTACTTGCCAAGTTGCCTGAAGAAGCCGGAAAACTGGTAATTATCGATGGTGTTTACAGCATGGGCGGCGATATTGCCCCATTGCCCGAAATCGTTGCTATCAGCAAGAAATATGGCGCTCGTATCATGGTCGATGATGCTCATGGTATCGGTGTTACCGGCAACGGTCGCGGTACGGCGGTACATTTCGGTATGACGGATCAAATTGATCTGTTGATGGGTACCTTCAGCAAGAGCTTTGCCTCCATTGGTGGCTTTATTGCCGGTAGTGCAGAAGTTATGTATTACATTCAGCACAAAGCCCGTTCGCTCATTTTCTCTGCCGCTTTACCTGCACCACAAACCGCCGCCGTCCTAGCTGCATTAGATATTGTCGAATCGGAACCCGAACATGTCGAAAATCTTTGGGATAATGCAGAGTACATGCGTCAAGGGTTTAAGGACATGGGCTATAATACTGCTACCAGTAACACGCCCATTATCCCTGTAATTCTTGGCGAAGATTTCCGCGTAGGATTAGCTTGGAATGCACTGATTGAAGAAGGTGTCTACACCAATCCAGTAGTTCCTCCTGCTGCCCCTCCAAAGGGTGGATTATTGCGCACAAGCTATACCGCTACTCACCGTAAAGAACATCTTGACCGCGCCTTACACGCTTTCAAACTTGTTGGTGAACGTTTGGATTTGATACCGACCAAGCCTGAAGCTGCACCGACCAAGTAATCTGATGTATGGTCTTACAAATAGGCACTCGTTTGAGTGTCTTTTTGTTTGCTCCAATGTTTTGAATTCGCAGTGACGCACCTTTCGCAGAAAAAATATTGTTGCGTCCGATATTTCCTAGTGTCCAATTGCGGTCACTGTTACGGGAGGTAAAAGATGGAAGAGTTTATTTTTGGCACACTCGCGACTGATCAACTCAAATTGATGCATCATCGTGCTCGGCATCACGGATTACAGCATGCCCATGAAGTTTTCCCACAAGACCCTCAACCCGGTCAGCCGATTACCCTCACAGTGCATGTGGGTACAGATGTTACGGTGGATCGTGTAATATGTTATTACACCAATAATGGCACACAGCCTGTCGGTGAAAAGGGTATTGCGACCAGTGGTGAAGCTGTACCCTTCCAGTTGGATGGTGTGGTCTGGAATACCCTCTCTTGGGGTTATCAACAGCGTTGGGTTGCCACGCTGCCACCACAGGTTGGGCAATGCTACTTGCGCTACCAGATTGGCGCATGGGCAGGCAGCGAACCTGAAATATTTGCCGATTGGCCGAATGTCAAACATATTGGCGAGCTTGCCGCTTCAGCTTTTTTTCGTGGAGACACTGTGCCTGATGATCTAACGGCAGGTGATCCAACCAGGCCCTATACATTTGTTATTTCAGTAGACCAATTTAAACCGCCACGTTGGGCGCGCGATGCCATCCTCTATCACATCTTTGTAGATCGCTTTTTCCCGGGGCAGGGTAATGACTGGATACAAACCGATGACTTAAATGGTTTTGTCGGTGGAACGCTGTGGGGAGTTGCCGAAAAGTTGGATTATATTGCTGAATTAGGTGCAAATACCATTTGGCTTAGCCCTGTTTTTACCAGTAACTCGCATCATGGCTACGATGTCACCGACTATGTCCGTGTTGAACCGCGTCTTGGCGGAGATGAAGCCTTACATCATGTAGTCAAAGAAGCCCATGCTCGTGGCATGCGTGTGATTCTAGATATTGCCTTTAATCACATTTCAAATCAGCATCCCTATTTTATTGATGCTCGGACAAATCCCGATAGTAGCTATCGCGATTGGTTTACCTTTGATGACTCAGAAGTGGGTTATCGTTCCTTTTTTGGTGTCGCATCTATGCCCCAGATGAATGTCGCTAATCCAACTGCTCGTCAGTGGCTGATTGAGATTGCACGGTTTTGGTTACGAGAATTCGAGATTGATGGTTTTCGCTTAGATGTCGCGGACGGTCCCGGTCCAGATTTTTGGTCTTATTTTTGGCCCGCCGTAAAAGCCGAGAAATCCGATTGCTACTGCTTTGGTGAAGTTGTTGACGCTCCTGACATTCAGCAGCAGTATATTGGCCGTTTGGATGGGATCCTCGATTTTCATTTGTGTGATGCTTTACGACGGACTTTTGCTAAGCATCAATGGTCAGAAGTCGATTTTGAGCGCTTTCGTTCACGTCATTCACAAGCATTCCCCAATGACTTTTTAATGCCAACCTTTATTGACAACCATGATATGGATCGCTTCCTATTTCTATCAGGTGGTGATAAAGAGGCGTTGCGTCGTGCTGCTGCGGTCCAAATGAGCTTCCCCAACCCGCCTGTTATCTACTACGGCACAGAAGTTGGAATTACACAGGCAGTTAGTGGGCAGGATGGTTTTGGTATGCACGTGAATCGTGTGCCGATGATTTGGGGCGACGATCAAGACACCGATCTTTTTACTTATTACAAAGGTCTCATTGCCCAGCGCGGTCGTTAGGCGAAACCTGCTCGTATATGACCTTGATACCTTTAATCTGAATTTGAACTTTCTCGACAAACACGGCTTCCAACCGCAGTAATGGAAGCCGTTCTTTTGAAGAATGCCACACAAGCTGTGTCGCATATTGGTCAATTTCCTCAAGCGTTTTGTGAATGGTTGCGGTATGGTTCATATCTTCATTTGTGGGATGCCAAAACGCAACAACCTTCGCTTCCATGAATTGCGTTAAGGTGGGGCCACCTTTATAGATTTCCATTCCCCATGCACGTTCGTGCCGCCCGATATACTTCATAAACTCGCGCTCATGCGCCTTTTGCTTACTGATTAGATTTCTTAACATTTGTGTTGACCAACAATTTGATGCTTTGAATATTATTCTACTATGCAATCATGCTTATGAATGCGTCATTGCCTTTGTGTTTTGCTCAGTACTTGCTCGGCACTCAGAACTCAGTATTATTTTTTAGGTTTATTTGGTTTATTTTCGGTTAACCCGACAAACCACATGCTGACCATTTCTCAACCTTATGCGCCAAAGTCTTCCCTCATAGTGGTTAGAGTCAACATTTAAAAATAGTTACAAAATGTTCTTCCAAAAGGTAGCCAATTTTCTCCAATTACATCTTATAATCATCAATATGATAGGTTGTAGGGCTTTGCCGTTGGCAATCTGACAACTACGCAACTTAACATTCCCATTGGCAAATTTGGCACAAAATGCCTCTTTGCCATTGCCGAAATTGCTGCCAAATTGTAACTACTCAGGTACCCTTTTCTCCCTCATTTTCCAAAATGTGAGTATCTATTTTGGAACTAAGAGCAATGAAGTCTCCCTCAGATGATTGAGATGAATTACTCTTGATTACGCAATTCTCCCTCGAATACCACCTGAGTAGTTACGCCAAATTTGCTAAATGAAGAGAGTCATGCAAACCAAATGTCACACCAAAGTTGACGACTGAGATGACATTTCCGACACAAAAGTGATTTTGTTCTGTTCTGTAAACTTCACTTCCGAATCTGAAGAATCTGAAGAATTTTGCGAAGTTTCAGCGCCTCATTCCCTTAAATTCGCCGATTAGATATGAAACAACAACTGCAACAACTGCAATATTTTCAACTTTTGAATCAAAAAGGGGTGAGTTGTACCCACCGCCTTCGCATTTGACTAATGACTACTAGCTAAAGACTATCCGCTAATCTCGCTGATCTTGACAGGACGTTGTTCAAGATGAGACTTCTTCGCAGCCATGCCCATCACCACCGGCGCACGTCCATCCGCTCCGGTCACCGGAACAGGCTTATTGTTTACAATTGCGTCTACAAACGCTTGCATCTCGTTCGCATAAGATTGTATATAACGCTCCATAAAAAAGTTCAACGGTAAGTCACGATGGATGCTTTGCCCGTTACTAATCGTCGCCGCGTTCGGATAAATATTCTCGGTCGAGATCGTGCCGCCGCTGCCAAAGGCTTCCACCCGTTGGTCATATCCATAAACGGCCTTCCGACTATTATCAATCGTCACTGTCGCGCCGTTAGCAAACTTCATTACCACAAATGCCGTATCTACATCGCCCGCTTCACCAATTGCTGGATCGACTTTGACACTAGCGACTGTATAAACTTCTAGCGCTTCACTGCCCGTCAAAAACCGTGCCATATCAAAATCGTGGATCGACATATCCATAAAAATGCCGCCCGACACCTTAACGTAGCTTATAGGTGGCGGGGCAGGGTCACGGCTAATAATATGAACCACATGCAGTTCACCAATTTCGCCAGTTCTGATGGCCTGCCGTACCCGTGCATAGTTCGCGTCAAAGCGTCGGTTAAACCCAATCTGGAGTTTCACACCCGCTTTTTCGACCGCTGCCAAAGCACCGTCAATCCGCTTCAAATCGAGGTCAACTGGCTTCTCACAAAAAATGTGTTTACCCGCTGCCGCCGCTTCCGTGATAATCTGCGAATGAGTATCAGTTGCTGAGCAAATCGCCACCGCGTCGATGCTCTTATCTGCCAAAATCTCTTTGTAATCGGCAGTCGCTAGAGGAATATTAAGCCGTTTTGCCAAATCGTGCGCCGCCGCAGGGATAACATCCGCCACCGCCACAACTTGAGCATCCGGCACACGCTGTACCAATGTCTCCGCGTGAACCTTGCCAATTCGTCCCGCGCCGATTACGCCTATCTTCAATACCATTTTATTTTCCTTTAATGTAAAAGTCTTTCAAGCAAGTCATGCTCAAAGATAGTTGGATACTTCAATTAAGTTGCCGTCAGGGTCGCGGAAGTAAACCGACATCAATGTGCCAATCGCACCGGTCTTTTTGGCTGGCCCTTCAATTATCGTCACACTCTCCGCTTTCAGATGATCAACCACTTCACTTATCGGAGTTTCTGTAATGAAACATAAATCACCTGACCCAGGAGTAGGTACTTCAGCCTTAGGTTCGAACTCTTTCCCTCGCTCATGTAGGTTGATTTTCTGCTGACCGAACGCTAGCGCCTTGCGTCCACTCCCAAATGAGACCGTTTGCATACCCATCACTCGGGCATAAAACGCGCAGGTTGTCTCAATATTCGCTACTGTCAGCACAAGATGATCGAGTCGCTCAATTTGCATGGGTTCATCTCTAAACTAGAGGTAATGTAGCTCTTTAGTCTTTGCTTCTTCAAAACCCTTACGTGCCTCTTGAACCGCTGGATTTTCGGAGACTTCTGCCACCGCTACATCCCACCATGACTCATAACCACCAACACGCTGCCGACGATCTGTTTCGACCACGATGCACACTGTTTCGCTCATGCCTTGTGCTTGCTGAACCGCGTTTGCCAGTTCATCTCGGTTCGAAGCTCTAATCACATGTGCGCCTAAGCTGCCTGCATTTGCTCCATAATCAACCGGAAGTGTTTCACCGTCTAATTGTCCAGACTCGCTCCGATAACGGTATTTCGTCCCGAAGCCATCACTTCCAACTGACTTTGATAACCCACCAATACTGGCGTACCCATGATTATCGACCAGCACAATGATGAGTTTCACGCCTTCTTGCACAGCGGTCACAATCTCCGAGTTCATCATCAAGTAGGATGCATCACCCACCATCACGTACACCTCACGCGACGGATCAGCCATCTTTACACCGAGTCCACCGGCAATCTCATAACCCATCGTCGAGTTGCCGTATTCCATATGGTAGCCTTTCGGGTTGCGAGTGCGCCACAGTTTATGGAGATCTCCCGGCATACTTCCCGCTGCGTTCAAAACGACATCTTCAGCTTTGGAAAGCGTATTTATAACTCCGATAACCTCGCCTTGGCTCATGAGTGGCCCATGCTCAAGGTTGTAAATCCGGCTGACCTCAGCATCCCAAGTGGAGTTATATTGTTGAGCGCGTTCTTGGTAGCTCTTGTTGGTTTGGTAACCCGATAGCGCACCGAGTAATTCCTCTAAGGTTGCTCGTGCGTCACCGACCAGTGGAATGGCGTTGTGCTTATACGCATCAAACTCGGCCACGTTGATGTTGATAAACTTCACGCCCTCACTTTGGAAAGCCGTCTTGGAGGCCGTCGTAAAATCGCTGTAACGTGTTCCAATCCCGATCACCAGATCAGCTTCCCGTGCCAGAATGTTCGCACCCGGTGTTCCGGTCACACCGATTGCCCCTAGATTGAGTTTGTGGTCATAGGCTAGTGAGCCTTTACCCGCCATTGTCTCACCAACCGGAATACCAGTTTGCTCCACAAAACGCTTGAGTGTCTGGGTTGCTTCGCTGTAAATAACGCCGCCGCCAGCTACAATAATCGGCTGCTTACTCTGTTTGATCCACTCAATCGCCTGTTGTAGGCGTGCTAAATCGGGCCGATTACGCGGGATATGCCAGATACGTTTCTCGAATAAACCAGTTGGATAATCAAAGGCCATGGCTTGCACGTCTTGAGGCAGCGAGAGGGTTACTGCCCCCGTTTCCGCAGGGGAGGTCAACACGCGCATGACTTCCGGTAAAGAAGCAATAATTTGCTCAGGTCGATTGATTCGATCCCAGTAACGGGATACCGGCTTAAAGCAATCATTGACTGAAAAATCCTGTGAGTGTTCCCATTCAATCTGTTGTAACACTGGCGCTTGTATCCTTTCTGCGAATATATCGCCGGGTAGCAATAAAACGGGTAAACGGTTGATAGTCGCAACTGCCGCGCCCGTAATCATATTGGTCGCGCCGGGGCCAATTGACGAGGTACAGGCGAATGTTTGCAGACGATTCTTCATCTTGGTATAGGCTGATGCAGCATGAACCATCGCTTGCTCATTACGGGCTTGGTAATAACGAAAACTGCTGGAATACTGTTGTAGAGCTTGCCCGATACCTGCGACGTTCCCATGTCCGAAAATACCCCAGCAGCCAGCGAAAAAAGCATTTTCCTGTCCATCCCGTTCAACATACTGGTTTTGTAAGAACAGGATGATGGCCTGCGCCATCGTTAATCGTTTAGTTGTCATCAAAAATCCTTAACTTAAAAGTGGCGTATTTCCCTGAATCGATAGCCTTAGCAAGAGTGTGTGAGTACGGTAACCCGCGTTTTGGCAGGCAGTGTCTCTTTGGTAATCGCGATCTCTGAGTCGCAGGCAAAATCAACATCTTCCGGGTTGTAATAATTTAAGAATGACTGAATCCAGAAGGTGTTGCGTGGTTTGTATCGCAGCGTTCGGAAATGCATTGGGATAACCAACTTCGGTTGCGTTCGTTGGATAACTGTTTCTAAATCATCGAGATTGATGGTCGGATGTCCTCCTGCGAGCGCCAACAGTACGTCCACTCCTGCGAAAAAGCGCATCTGGTCATCACTTAGCGGGTTACCCACATCGCCCATATGTCCGATACTAATTCCATCCACAACAAAGCGATACATACCGTTTTGGTCCGGGTCATGGAACTGGTGGTCCAACGCTTCCATCGCTGCGATACTCTGAATAGAAATGCCGTGTTCCGACTGGTGACCACCGTTTTGTGCCAGTTCTAATGCGTTGATGACGGTTGGTGTACCGGAGATTAAGTCAGCCCGACAGTGAGATTTGTCGTTAGCCGATGAGATAATCACAATATCGGGTGCATCTGGGATGGATGCGTAACCACTTGTTTCAGGCGTATAGGGATCTGTTATCACCCGTTTGCCGTTTTCAGCCGTTACCAAAAAACTTGCGTGACCATACCAATTAATTTTCATGCGCTTCCCTATAAATTGCTCTAATAGTTAAACAATCTGGCTAAACTATTTAACGATGGGGAGACGAGGGTCTATTCCCATCCACGTTTCCTTTACCCAAGCATATGCTGGATCGTCTACGTTGGCTAATGACTGTGCCGAACCTGCCAGAAAATTCAGGTAATAGGTTGTGTAACCATGTGCGCTGACTACTGGATGGTAGCCTTCCGGTACAAGCACCATATCGTGATTTTGAGCCATCATGACCGCATCAATGTGACGATCATCAGTGTACACGCGCTGGTAAGCGTAACCTTCGGGACGATTGAGTTTGTAAAAATAGATTTCCTCTAAATCGGCCTCAAGTAACTTGCCATTTTCATCTTCACGGTGAATATCGTGCTTGTGAGGCGGGTAACTCGACCAATTTCCCGAGGGGGTATAAACCTCAACTACCACTAGTCGTTGGCAGTTAAACCCCGGTGGCAAAATGCTGTTGATTTGGCGCGACGCATTATCGCCTCCCCGTAGTTCAACTGCGCTGGTTTCAGGTGTGACCAGTTGTGCTGGATGATCTTCCTCGGTTTTTACCCAGCAGCTTGCGACTTCAAAGCCGTCGGTCAGTGCCTCGATCTCAAAGGTTGTGTTTCGCGAGAGATAAACCGCATAAGGTTTTCCGGCGAATACATTCTCTCGGTTGCCGATATTGAGGAAATCGCCTGCGCTCGAATGAAGATTACATTTCCCACCGAAAATCACATGCACATACTCGTTATCACCTGTATTTCCTTGCCACATTTCGCCAGCATTCATGCGGCGTGCGGCCATATTCAACCAATCCCATCCCGCTTGGGCAGCCGAAATCTCGGCGAATACACCTGCTTTACCACTGTCTTTGGAGCGAATAAGCATGTTTTCGGCTATGTATTTCATGAAGAAGCTACTTTCTTGTACCCACGCGAGGCACTTTGCTAAATCAAATTAAAAAACCTACCTCTAAAAATGCTTTATAGGCCAAATTATAACACGCAGATTCAACCAGTAATAATCCAATGTGTATAAGCTCTCGTGACAATCCACACGTTTTGTTGCCGGATGCGTTAAATACAATCCTTGAATAAGGCTTGACGATTATTTATATATTGGATAACCTATGTAAGCGCTTACATTCAGGTATGCTGTAAAAAGTTATTGCAATAAAAATGAGTGAATATTCTCGCGCGACCATAGATGACGTAGCTGAAAAAGCGGGTGTTTCGATTGCCACTGTTAGCCGTGTCATCAACAAAACGGGGCAGGTTTCAGAGGCAACTACTACACGGGTATGGAACGCTATCGCGGCTTTAGAGTATTCGCCTCATGCTGCTGCTCGCGGGCTTGCGAGCCGACGAACCAATACAATCGGACTGATTTTGCAGGATATTAGCGGTGAGTTTTTTAGTCCGATGCTGCGTGGAATTGAGGCAGGAACACGCGAATATGGCTTTGACTTGCTCATTCACTGTACCCATGCATCCGAGAACGCTGAGCTGCGAGTCAGCTATCCACTGGGTGAACATAACTCGGATGGCATCATCATTTTCAATGAGAGTTTAGCGCCCAACGAAATTGCGCGGCTGTATCGGTTGCAATTTCCGGTTGTGTTGTTACATCGCTCACCGCCAGCAGGTTTGAATATTCCTTATGTGGTCTTCGAAAATAAATTGGGTGCACGGAAGCTGGTCGATTATCTGATTGACGAAAGAGGTTATCGGCAAATCGCGTTTCTACGAGGGCCGCAGGATAGCGAGGATTCCCATTGGCGGGAGATAGGTTACCGAGAGTCTTTGGCAGGACATGGTATTGAGTTCGATCCTGACCTCGTGGCAATAGGTGGATTTAACGAGGCGCAAGGGCAGGCGGCTGTTTCCCAATTGTTGGGTAGAGGTAAACCCTTTGAGGCTATTTTTGCAGCCGACGATGACTCCGCCATTGGTGCGTTAACAGGTCTTAAAGAGGCTGGTCTGCGTGTGCCGGAAGATGTGGCTTTGGTGGGCTTCGATGATATACGCCCCTCTCATTACCTCACCCCTCCGCTGACGACGGTTCGTGCGCCTATTGAGACGGCTGGTCGCGAGGCTGTTCGTCAACTCATCAGCTTAATACAAACGGGTAAGGCAGAACGAGAAATCTTGCTGCCGACAGAGCTGATTGTCCGGCGGTCGTGTGGTGCGCCTGATTAAATTCATTATCAAACGTGATTATGGAAGCGAGTAGACATTATGAAAGTAGCTGTAATTGGTGGCGGGTCGTCGTACACACCGGAACTGATCAACGGATTTTTAGAGCGGCAAGATAGTTTTCCCATGACCGAACTCTGGTTGATGGATATTCTGCCAGAACGGTTGGAAGTCGTTGGAAAGTTTGCTCAACGGATGGCAAAAGCGGCAGGTGCGAAATTTGAAGTTCATCTGACGACCGATCAGCGTGAGGCGGTTAAGGACGCTCAATATGTGATGACACAGCTCCGCGTTGGCTGGATGGCTGCCCGTCGCGAAGATGAATATTTGGGGATGCGGCATGGCCTCATCGGGCAGGAAACGACAGGCATCGGCGGTATGGCGAAAGCGCTGCGTACTATTCCGGTTATCCTCAAGATTGCGGCTGATATGCGCGAGTTAGCACCGGACGCTTTGCTGGTCAACTTTACCAATCCTGCTGGTTTGGTGACTGAAGCACTCGCCCGATATGCGCCGGATGTGGCCTCAGTCGGAGTCTGTAATGTGCCGATCACCACTAAGATGCACATGCTAGAAGACCTCGGTATCGAGGCTAAATCGACCGAGGCTCAACTGGATACGTTAGGACTCAACCATCTAACTTGGCATCGCGGTTTGAAATTGGATGGCGAGGATTTGTGGCCGCAAGTCTTTGAGCAGTACGTTCAAAAGTTACGGTCAGATGAATATCCGGCATGGGATGTAAACACGATTGAGTCTTTGCACATGATACCCAATTACTATCTCCAATATTTCTATTACACCGGTAAGAAATTTGAGGAGCAGCAGGGCTGGCCTCCTTCTCGCGCGGAAGCGGTGATGGCTATCGAGGATGAGTTGTTTAAACAATATGCCGAGCCTGACCGAACCACACCGCCGGATGGCTTGATGAAGCGCGGTGGAGCTTATTACTCGACCTTAGCAACGCAACTCCTAAATGCTCATTACAACGATTTAGGCGAAACTCACGAGGTTAATGTGCCACACCGTGGGGCAGTGAAGGGCTGGCCTGAAGATTGGGTGTTAGAAATGCCCTGTACGGTAGACTCAAAGGGTATTCATCCGCTTCCTGCCGAGCCGCTGCCGTTATCTGCGTTTGGACTGATTTCGCAGATCAAAGCTTACGAACTCCTGACGGTAGAAGCGGCTGTACATGGTGACCGGAATGCGGCTTATCAGGCATTACTCACCCATCCTTTAGGACCATCCGCCGATAAAGTAGAAGCGGTTCTCGAAGATTTGCTCCAAACCAATAAAAAGTATTTGCCTCAGTTTTCAATTGACTAACGGATTATCAGAAAGCGCTTATCGTGAAACCGAACCCGGTACTTAAGAAACTTGGTCTTAGTGATACTGATCGTGTG
Organism: Aggregatilineales bacterium; assembly: GCA_038251275.1. Taxonomy (GTDB): domain Bacteria; phylum Chloroflexota; class Anaerolineae; order Aggregatilineales; family Phototrophicaceae; genus CFX2. Next base: position 89,325 of record JBBSBM010000013.1, on the reverse strand, counting down.
GTCATTATCCATGTTGATGATGTGGGCATGTGCCAATCGACGCTCTCGGCTTATGCAGATCTGTTGGACTTTGGCCTGATCTCATCAGCGGCAGTGATGGTTCCATGTCCGTGGTTCCCGCAAACGGCTGATTTCTGTCGGAAGCATCCTGAAGTGGATATGGGTGTACATCTGACCCTCAATAGCGAATGGGATGGTTATCGCTGGGGGCCGATTTCGACTCGTGATCCGGCAAGCGGTTTGATGGACGATGAGGGTTATTTTTACCGTCGCCAACCGCCTGTTCAGGCAAAGGCTGATCCTATGGCCGCTCGAGTCGAACTTAAGGCACAGATTGATCGTGCTTTAGCCGCAGGTCTTGACCCAACCCATATGGATGGTCATATGGGCACAATTGCTCATGAAAAGTTTATCGGTAGTTATGTCGAATTGGCGCAAGAATATCGCTTGCCACCGACTATTATGTTTAGAGGGGATAAAGTTGGTTTCCGTGATCGGGGACTGAATGATACCCTAAGTCAAATGGCAGCGGAACTCAGCGACAAACTTGAGACAGCAGGTGTGCCTTTACTCGAACATGAAGTTGGGTTGCCTTTAGATAAACCTAATGACCGGGTTGGACAAGCGAAACACATTCTAGAAAGTTTGCCTGTTGGGATTACCCATTTTTACAACCACGCTGCACAAGATACCCCGGAATTGCGGGCGATTGCTCCGGATTGGGAAAGCCGCGTGGCTGATTATCAGGCATTTTTGAGCACAGAATTACGTGATTTCATCCGCAATAAGGGTATTCATGTTATTGGTAACCGGGTGTTGCGAGATTTGATGCGGCAATAGTCATGAAACAATATTTCTTGGGTGTTGATGTTGGTGGAACGAAATCTCACGCGGTGATTAGTGACGAAACCGGACAAATTCTTGGTTTCGGCGCCGGTGGAACCGGAAACCATGAGATGATCGGTTATTCAGGATTCGCTGATGTGCTTCATTCGGTGACGGGGCAAGCTTTAAAGACGGCGGGGTTAGATAAGCAAGATTTAACAGCAATCGGGATGGGGATCGCAGGACTGGATTGGCCAACTGATGAGCCGCTTCACCGTGATGTTATTGGTCAATTGGGATTTTGCTCGCCGATGAAATTGGTGAACGACGCGGTGATTGGATTGATCGCGGGTTCGCGCACCGGATGGGGAATTAGTCTGGTGGCGGGCACAGGAAGTAACTGTAGAGGACGTGACGCTAGTGGACGTGAGGGGCGTGTTTCAGGTGTTGGTCACTGGTCGGGTGAATATGGTGGTGGTGGCGATTTGGTTCGCCAAGCAATGCATAACGTAACGAAGTCATGGTGCAACCGAGGGCCAGAAACGAGTTTGGGTCAAAAATTTGTCGACCATGTTGGAGCGCGAGATGTTTCCGATTTACTCGAAGGGTTATCACGCGAGCGCTATCACCTGTCGAGTGCAGCAGTGATGGTGGTTTTTGAAGCGGCAAATGAGGGTGACCCTGTAGCAATGGATGCCATTCGTTGGCTAGGAAGTGAACTGGGCGATTTAGCGATTGGTGTAATCCGGCAGTTACAGTTTGAGGCGCTCGCGTTTGATTTGGTTCTGACGGGCAGCGTGTATAAAGGCAGCCCGCTGGTGGCGGAAAATGTTCGTCGGACGGTGCATCAAGTTGCGCCGGGAGCGACCTTGGTGCGGTTGACTGCGCCTCCGGTTGTGGGTGCAGTGATGCTGGCTATGGAACAGGTGAAAGTTGACCACATTCCGTTACGCGAGCAGTTAATCCAATCCACGAACCGAATATTGACGAGTGAAGGAGTTGTGGCTGAGCCTAGTGACTAGTGGCTAGCTGGTTAGCTGGTTATTAGAAGGAGTGGCGATGGCTACTCTTTTTTGTTGGCTATTAGCAGTTAGCTAATGCGGAAGATTCGGAAAATGCAGTCCATGATTCGGTAAAGTGGAGAGATTTACGGGAGAAACTTCGGAAGATTCTTCAAATTCGTCAGATTCGGAGTTCATTTTGTGTCGTTCCACAGGTTAGCTACGTTGATTGTCGGGTCGGCGCTTAAACCGCCATAATAAAGAAGCTGTTGATGTTGTTGTTGCAATTGAGAATCGGTCAATTTGTCGCAAATGTTGTCACAGTCGTCAATGTCAAATAGCGATTTTGTGCCGATATTGCCATATTGCGAAAGATTTGTCTGGACGCCCACGACCGACTCTACACAATCGCTCCTATGTCAATTGTATTTGATGTGAGGGACGAAGGGGTTACCTTTTGGAAGAACATTTTGTCACTTTCTTCGAAGGTTGGCGCTAACCATTTTTAGAGAGGAAATTGACGAGCAAGGTTGAGAGAAGGTTAGAGAGCGGTTTATCGGGTTAACCGAAAATAAACTTAAGAAATAGTACTGCGTTTTGACTGCTGGGTATGGAGTGAAATGCAAAAAAGAATGTGAGAGGGGATGATAGATAATAGAGGTTGAGAAGGATAAGAAGAATGCGACTAGGCGATCGGGAGGATACATAGGTCATCCCCTACAGGATATTGATGTTTAAGATAGAAATTGGACAAGATGAGGCGGACGCAGCACGCTGCGTCCCTACGAATTTGTATTTATTAGCGCGAAAGCGCAATAAACTGCGCCCGAGATGAAATTGTGCTAATTAGGTGTTGAGTAGTTTTTCGTACTCGTTGTTGATGGTTTCGAAGCGTTTTAGGCTGTCATCGAGGCCGCCGGAACGATTGCGGGTTAGCCAGAGTTCACGCTGTTTGGGGAGAAGGTTTTGGAGTTCTTCATGCAATGCTTGCGGCGAACCTTCCTCATCGGTGACAAACAATAGACGATGTGCAGAATGTAGAAGCAAATTGGCGGCCTGTTGAAACTCAGCACTGACGGTTGCCGCATCGTCGCGAGTCATTTGGGCTTTATTCAGTGGTTCGATAATCTGGTTAATGGTTTGTACGGCGCGGCGAAGTGTTTCCGGTTGAATGTCGGCTTTTTTCTCCGCCCATTGTTCGTGAGAACTAATGCTGCTTTGGATTTTCTCAGTTGGTACTTGCATGGTGTAAGCTAAAACCTGCCCATTGATGTGTTCAGGACCGATGATTTTGTAGACTTTGCCCAAGTCATAGGCCAACTTGCCCATGATACCAGCGGAATCATTGAAGATGAAGCAGTCGAGAAGTGGCGGTAAATCGAGATTTTCATTGGTTTCCAGACACCATGAAACGCCTGCACCGTAGGCAAAGCCAAGAAAACTAATCGAGAAGGGCTGCCAATGCCCGTTATCGCCCCAATCAGTGTTGAGAAAGCCAATTGCGCCATGTTTGAGTCCGCTGATAGCGCTGATGCGGCAGTTGTCGATGGCATTATCGGTGCGACCCGCGATGCTGTTCCAACTGGATGTGCCGGGGCAGACATAGAAGGTTACGCCTGAGCTTTCGAGCAGTGTACATTGACGTTCCCACTCAGCGGCGGCTTTTTCACCGCCTTCATAGCCCCACAACATAGCGGTAACATCTTTGGGCAGTTCCGGCACAAGGTCGGGATAGTGAACGATAATATCACCCCAAAATTGCATCCGGTGACCAAGGGCTGAGACTTCATTGTGCAACTGTCTGATGTAATCCAGATAGACACGCCCACCACGGGCTTCAACGGCAGACTTACTCTTACCTTTGCCAAGTTCCCACGGCTCATCACCGCCAACATTGACTAAGGGGCTCGTGAAGTGCGGTAGAAGTTCTTCATACATGCTAGCGACGAGGTTAAGACTGCCGGGGTCAAGTGGATTGAGGGTGGTTGGTGGGCTGTGACCACCCCAAGGTGCTTCGAAACCTTCTGGACTTTCGGCAAGGTGACGATAACGTTCATGTTTTAGCCAGCGTTCCATATGACCGAGGCTGTTCTGATTTGGCACGAGTTCGATATGGCGCTGACGGCAGAAGACATCTAGATCAAGGATTTCTTCGCCTGTGAATGGAGTGGACTGCGCCCAAATTTCAGGATGATGACGATAAGCGAAGGTGTGTTCCATGTAAAGTTGAAGTTGGTTGACTTTTAGTTTGGCAAGCCGATCTACCAAATCATAAATGGTTTGCAGAGTTGGCACTTTGTCGCGGCTAATGTCGAGCATGACACCACGCGCAGGAAAATCCGGCCAATCTTCGATTGTGAGGCAGGGTAATGATGTTTGATACTGTTGAATGAGTTGGTTGAGGGTGCAGACGCCATAAAATATTCCAGCGGCATCTTTAGCCCTAATGTATATATCTAAGCCTGTGATATTTAGCTGATAACCTTGATCGTGTGGGAAGTCTTCGTCGAGTTCCAGAGTAAGCCCAATATTTAAATAATTTGTGCCTGCCACAATTTCCCAACTCACTTGAGCATATTGTGCGAGCGCCGCTTGGGCTTTTTTGGCTTCAAAAAGCAGGCTTGAATCGCTGATGACAATAAGCGCGTGAGAGGGCAGCGCGTAAATATCATTATCTAAAGTGAGTTGTCGGGGGTTAGGTAACAGAAGCGGCGATGCGACCATGAAACATACCTTTCATTAAAAATCGGGCGTTTAGAAAAAATTGATTAATCAGAGGGTATTCATCAATTTTGCGGTTGTCTTTAGCATTATGATCGGAGAACCATTTCGAAAAAAGGCAAATAAGATTTTAATCTGATTATTAAAAGTTCATGAATTCAACCCAAATTTGCTCCCTGAGAAATCATTATAGCGGGTGAGGAAGCTACATGACATTATCAAATTGGATGTGGTTGGTCACATGGTCAGTTGTGTATTCATCGCTAAGATAAGAAGTATTATACTGAGTACCCTTTTTCACTAGAAAACATTATTTGGGGGATTTATGAGCGACGTTTTACGTGCTGGTATTATTGGACTTGGGGTCGGAAAGGCCCATGCTAAAGGGTATACAGCCAGCATTAACGCGGATTTAGTAGCCGTATGCGACACCAATGCGGAGCGTTTACAACTGTTTGCTGATGAATGGCATGTTCCAGAACGATACAACGACATTGGCATGATGCTCCAAGATGCCAAGCTGGATATGGTGAGCATCTGTTTGCCGAATGCGCTACATGCTCAATATTCGATTGCGGCGTTAGAAGCAGGCATCAATGTGGTTTGTGAAAAGCCGATGGCGGTTAATACGCAAGAGGCGAGGGCAATGGTTGAGGCGGCCAAACGCACTGGTAAAAAGTTGATGATGTCCTATAACTACCGCTTTCGATCCGACGCACAATGGATGCGCCAAATGATTACCTCGGGACAGCTTGGCACGATTTACCATGTTCAAGTGTCATGGCGACGTGAAACCGGTATACCGGGATGGGGATTGTTTGGCAGCAAAGCCGCATCTGGCGGCGGCGCACTGATTGATTTGGGTGTGCATGTAATTGATCTGGCATTGTGGTTGATGGATTTCCCAGCGGTGCAAACGGTCAGTGCACAGACACGCAGTTTGTTTGGCCCTGCTGGGCGTAAAACATGGGGACGCATTCCCGGCCAAAAAATAGAGGGCGGGTTTGATGTTGATGACGGGGCGGTTGGTTTCATGCGGTTGGGCAACGGTGCCAGTATGGCGATGAATATCACATGGGCGGAACATGGTCAACCGCAGGAAGATGCGTATCGCGTTGAAGTGCAAGGAACTGAAGGAACAGCTATTCTCCATGTTCGCAATTATAAAAATGATGACACACTGCGTTTTTACACCGAGATGGCTGGTCAACCGGTAACCGTTATTCCGGGCTTACGATTTGATGGGCCACAGGGACACGAGGCGCTCATTGTTGATCTGGCGAAGAGTATTCGTTCCGGCAGCGAACCGGAAACAAATGGTGAACAAGGATTGGTGGCAGTCGAAATATTAGAGGCTCTGTATGAGTCATCTGAAAAGAGACGGGAGGTGGTCTTTGACAGCAGATAAAGAACACGAACCACAGGCGAATATGCGATGGCTGTTAGGGTTCATCGCACAGCATAAGTGGGCAGCAATTGGATCATTAGTAGCTGGTGCTATCGGTGGGATTACCTCAGCGATTGAGCCGTATCTTATCGGGCGGATTATTGACGGCATTAGCAATCATATTTCACTAGAGACTCTGGGGCAGTATGCATTGTTGCTTATGGGATTCTCTGTAATTACCGTAATTGCGTTTTTGGGACAGCGTTTATGGAGTGGTACTGTGGCGTATCATGTCAACTACGACATACGCCAGACACTTTTTGATAATTTGCTGACTTTGGAGCAACATTTCTACCAAACATATCAGACTGGCGACTTAATATCGCGCATGTACAGCGATCTGGATATGATTTGGCGGCTACTTGTTATTTTCTTTACGCGATTTGGTAGTGCGTCGGTGACATTAATTGTGACATTTATTTTGCTCGCATTAATTAATGTTCCGCTAACTCTGTTTGTTTTTCTTGTGCTTACCGTTTCCACTGTAATACAGATGAAGGTCGGCAGCTCGCTGGCTCCTGTTTTTGAAAAAGTTCAAGAACAAGCAGGCACCTTGTCTTCGTTGGTTCAAGATTCGGTGAGTGGAATCCAGACGATTAAAACTTTTGGGCGTGAAGCCGGTGTTGCCCAGAAATATCGTGAGGAGAATAACGAGTACAGACGTCGCTGGTTATATTTCAAGCGGCGTAATGAACCCGTTGGTATGTTGCCGAATATGATTAGTGAAATGACCGGCGCATTAGTTGTCATTGTGGGCGGCATTTTAGCGCTCCAAGGTTCTGTCACGATTGGTAATTTCGTACAGTTTTTGGTGTATCTGGCACTTATTAGTAACGTGTTGTTGCAATTGGGAACCACTTACCAGCGATATGTGCAAACGGACGGAGCACTAACCCGCTTAACTCCGCTTTTACGCAACGCAGAGATTCGCAGTATGGATAATGCTAAGCCACTTGCTCAGCCTCGTGGCGATATTGGGTTTGAGAATCTAGGTGTGCAGGTCGAAGGCAAGTGGCTGCTACGGAATATCAACCTGTCCATACCGGCTGGTAAAGTCGTTGCATTCGTCGGACCAACAGGATGCGGCAAGACACTGCTTGTGAGCTTGTTAGCAAGAGTGACTGATCCAACGGAAGGTCGTGTTTTGATTGATGGGCAGGATGTTCGGAATTTGCAGTTGGATACCTTACGGCGGGCAATTGCCTATGTCCCTCAATCGACGTTTCTGTTTAGCCAGCCCGTACATGCGAATGTGCGGATGGGACGCGAAGCAGTGGCCGAAGAACAACTTGATGAAGCAATATCAATTTCCCGCTTTAAGAATGACTTGCCTCAATTGCCACATGGATTGGATACGATGGTAGGTGAAAAAGGTGTGATGCTCTCAGGCGGGCAAAAACAACGTGTGGCGATTGCACGCGCGATTGTCCGTGACCCGGCAATCATGGTTTTAGATGATGCACTTTCCAGTGTCGATACTCACACAGCGGCGGATATTCTGAATGACCTACGACAAGTGCTTCGTACTCGGACTAGTCTGATTATCGCGCACCGAATTGCGACAGTTAAAGATGCAGATCATGTGGTGGTGATGGACAAAGGCCATATCGTTGAGCAAGGCACACACAATTCGCTGATTGCACTCAACGGTATGTATGCTCGAATGGTTGAGCGTGAACTGAAATCCGAAGAAGACGAATTATTGATTGGCAGTCATTAGGCGTTTGTATAAAGAAGCACTCTCGCGCCACGAAATTACATTGCTTAAAAACCGTACCTGCAAAACCTTCAACCCAAAAAATCAGTTAGTTGAGACCTAAGTTTTATGAATGCAAATATCAACACCTCATCTCCAATCGACTCTCGGAAGCAGAATAAAACGGAGCAAATTAGCGACCGCTATCTAGTTGAAATGCTAAGCCGATTTTTGCGGCCATTCTGGAAAGAATTGGTTCTCATATTTCTAATGCTGATTGGGGTGACGATACTGTCTTTGTTGCCACCCTATCTGACTCAAAGAGCAGTTGATGGGCCAATTCAAAATAAGGATTTGGCCGGTTTAGTGCCGTATGGTGTGGTTTATTTGCTGGCCGTGATTGGACTGTTTATTCTGCGATTTGCACATACTTTCCTGCTTCAAAATGTGGGACAGAACGCGCTAGTGGATTTGCGGCAAGCGCTCTTCGAACATATCTTGCTACAGGATATGAAGTTCTTCAATACAACGCCTGTTGGTCAGCTTGTGTCGCGTATGTCAAATGACATTGAAGCGTTGACTGAATTGTTATCCACAAGCATCGTGATTGTGGCAAGTAATATGGTGACGCTGATTGGCATTATATTGGTGATGCTGGCGATCAATTGGCAATTGGCATTGTTGGGGTTGGCAGTCCTTCCAATTATGACCGTGAGTACCATTTATTTCCGCCGCAAGATTCGTCGTCAATCTGACTTGTTTCACGGTGTGGTTGCAGAATATCTGGCGTTCATAAATGAGCAGTTTGGTGGAATGTTAGTTGTTCAATTATTTGGCAGACAAGCGGTTAGCCGACGTGAGTTTGAGAATATCAATCGTAAGTATCGCGATGTACACATGCGTATTCGTGATTTTTACACGTTTTATGCTTCTATACTGCAAATCTTGACAACGGTCGGCCTTGCTTTAGTCTTGTATGGTGGTGGACGGGGTGTACTAGCTGGATGGGCAACATTAGGCATGTTGATTTCCTTCATACAGTATGCCCGACGCACTTTTGAGCCGATAATGCAGCTTTCAGAACAGTTTACTCAGATTCAGACGGCATTATCGGCAGGTGAGCGCATCGCCCGGATGTTGAAAGTCGAACCTGAAATTGTCGAAGATTCTGCACCTACAGACATTAAATCTTTTAAGCAGGCTATTCAGTTTGACCATGTGATATTTGGTTATGAACCAGAAAGCCCAGTATTGAAGGATATATCGATTGATATACGACCGGGACAAAAAATTGCGATTGTGGGCGCGACGGGTGCTGGCAAGACATCGTTAGCTGGATTATTGGCGCGGTTTTATGATGTACAAAAGGGTAGCATATTGATTGATGGCATCGATATTCGTAAGCTGCCGTTGGAACATTTAAGAGATTATGTGTCAGTCGTTCCACAAAGCCCATATTGTTTTAATGGTACTGTAGCGGACAATTTAAAATTGTTTGACCCTAGCGTGACGCGAGAGCAAATGATAGAGGCATCTAAGACAGCCTGTGCTGCGCCTTTTATTGAACAACTGCCGGGTGGATATGAGTATATGTTATTGCCGGGTGGGGCAAATCTCTCACAAGGCCAACGCCAACTTTTAGCACTGGCACGAGCCTTAATCCATAGCCCGAAGAGTATCTTGGTGCTGGATGAAGCGACGAGTAGCGTAGATACCGAGACGGAAGCGCTAATCCAAGAAGGTTTGGCGAATGTTCTTCAAGGACGAACCAGTTTAATAATCGCACATCGTTTGAGCACTGTGCGGGACGCGGATCGTATCCTTGTTATGCAACAGGGAAAGGTTGTTGAAGATGGCGATCATAAGACTTTACTTGCCTGTAACGGACTTTATGCCCAGCTATACCAGCGCCAATTTGCCGATGTTGATGCTGCCCAACAACAACCCGTATCAGAATAAGTTTCCATCAATTTGGTAAGGATTTGACTCGAGTTTTAAATTTGTTATAATATAATTAAATCGAATTTGATGTTAAAATTGTGTGAATTCTATGGGATATTATGGCAAATGCTTCCACATTATGGTTACTATTAAAGTAATGGTTTGAGGTGTGACAAATTCGCTAATGTGATTAGTCTGACATTTGGTTACTTTTGTTGGACAATGAGCATATAATTACATATAATAAAAATTGAATGATTGGCATCGATCTACGAAGGATTCGGTGATTGTTTCAGGATGGGCGTATGAAATATTCTCGACCGACAGTATGGATGGTGTTGGCATTTCTTTTTGTGACACCCTTCGCTGCTTTTATGCAAGATGGTGAATGTACGACATTCGTCAAGCAAGCTCTCGCCGCGACCGATAAAGCTTGCCTGAATACCGGACGCAATGAAGCTTGCTACGGTCACATAAGCTTAGATGCACAGCCACAATCACAAGATGCTGCTTTTAAATTTAATCAGGTTGGTGACCACGTTGATGTTGCACGTGTTAGCCGACTACGCTTAAGCCCGATGGACGTAAAATCCGATGTTTGGGGTGTTGCTCTTTTAAAAGTACAAGCAGATATTCCTAACGATATGCCTGATACGAATGTTTCGGTACTGGTATTTGGGGACGTTGAGCTTGAGAATGCAATTCCAGACCCAGTATATGCTGATGTTCTTGTTGCTGGTCCAAGTAACGCGAATATTCGTAGACAGCCTTCTAATCGTGCTTTTGTGATCAGCAGCCTTGCTCCAACTACAAAAGTACAAGCCAAAGGGCGTTCAAAGGATGGCGCATGGTTATACATTGGTCTGCCCGCCGGTAAAGGCAGTGGTTGGGTTCGTCGTTCACTGATGAAGAGTACGGATGATTTGACTAAGCTCAAAGAACTTGATCCTAGTTTGACATCATACGGCCCTATGCAAGCATTTTATCTCCAAAATGGAAAGCAACAAACTTCTTGCCAAAGCGTACCGAGCGATGGGATTTTGATTCAAACGCCGGAGGGTGTGGCTCAGGTACAATTGTGGATTAACGAAGTCAAAATTAAACTCGGATCCACCGCATTCATTCAAGCACAACCTAATAATAAGACCATGACCGTCACTACGCTTGAAGGTGCTGCGCATGTAGAGGCATTGGGCGTGGAACAAGTCGCTGTCGCTGGAACAACTGTCACGGTGCGAGTTGACGAAAATCAAAAGCCGATCGCACCACCTAGTTTACCTGAAGCCTATAATGCGAATGAGTCTCAAAATTATACAGCGCAAAGTTTGGAACGGCCTATTACTGCTGCTCAGCCTGTAAACGTCACACCTACATTAAAGCCAACTATGACATTTACACCTGATATAGTCATTAGCCCGACCGTTAGTGCGTCGCCTACAACTGCGACCAGTAATACACCAATAGCAACGACAGGTGTGCCTACAAGCACAAATGTATCCGTAACAAACACAGAAACAACCCCGACAAATACGAAGGTTCCGCCGACTATCACTGTGGTATCGCCGACAGCGATTCCGCCAACGGTTGCGCCACCGACGGACGCACCTGCTGCTACAAATACAGCGATACCCGCAACTGCAATCTCACCGACGGCAATTCCGCCACCGACGGACGCACCTGCTGCTACAAATACAGCGATACCCGCAACTGCAATTCCGCCTACTGCGATACCACCAACAGTAGTTTTGCCGACAGATGTACCTGCAACCAGTGTGCAAGCACCGGCTAATGCGCAGGTATCACCATCGGCTGTGCCGGCGACAAGTGCACCAGCGCCAGCTAACGCAGAAGTATCGCCGCCAGCAGCGACAGATGTGCCAGTGTCGCCATCTACCGATATACCAGTCTTAACGGATACGCCTGCGAGCTAGGTAGGGATATGGATTGTAGAGTCATAAAGAAGACCTGCTAAAATATACAGCAGGTCTTTTGTTTCAGGGGATATTTGGGCAGGTGAGTGTAAACGGAACTCCGCCAAAATAGCGTTCCCATTCAGAGGCGGAGAAGTTGCGATTGGCTATACTGCACGCGCTTTCTCGCCAGCTTTTTATATTGATGCCCCATTTGATAATCTGATTGTCTTCACCCGCTGAAATCAAAGTATTACCGTCAGGACTAAGGCTCAGCGCGTTGATGAAACTGGTATGACCAAGTAATGGCCTTCCAATAGGTAACTTCTGTGCCACATCCCACAAGATAATTGAATTATCTTGACTGCCTGAAATGAGCATTGAACTATCCTGTGTAAAGACTAGACTTTTTACACGATCTGTATGCCCGATTAACGGTTGCCCAATCGGTTCGTGTGTTGCGGCATCCCATAATCGGACAGTCCGGTCGGTGCTTCCAGTCGCAATAAGTTGATTATCCGGACTGAATTTGACAGCCCACACTTCATCAGTGTGTCCGACTAGTGGCTTACCAATAGGCTGTTGCGTGGTCACGTCCCATAAGATGACTGTTTTATCTGTGCTGGCGGATGCAAGTTGTTTACCGTCAGCACTGAATGCAAGAGATAGAATTGCTTCCGAATGACCTTTTAGAGTCTTTCCAATTTGTTTGCCGGTATTCGCATCCCATAGTTCAATATCACCGTCATCATTTCCGCTAACGATGGTGTGTCCATCGGGACTATATGCTACAGGAATATAACGATTATTACCCGTAAGTTCGATTACTTGCAGTTCTTTTGCAGTTGATATATCCCAAAGTTCCAGCGAATTGCTGCTGCTGGCCGATAGTAATTTATTTCCATCAGGGCTAAAGGCTAAATCTGTGACATAGCCTGCAACATTAGGTAACGTTTTTAACTCTTTATCCGTTGCGGCATCCCAGATGTGAATTAGCCTATCATTGCCCTTCGAGCCGCCACCGGAAGCATATAATTTACCGTTTGGACTGAATACAATTGCAAGGACATTATTGGGTTGTTCAACCATGGCTTGGATAAAAGGCTGGTTGGAAGCTAAATCCCAAATCATCACTGCATTATCGGCTGAAGTGACAGCTAATGACTGCTTGTTAGGGTTAAAGACCATACTCCAAATGTGATCTGAATAGCCAGTCAGATCTTGTCCGACTTGTTGCCATGTGTTGGTATCCCAGAGACGAACTGTATTGTCATCGCTGGCAGTCGCGAGTAACGTACCATCGTTTGAGAAGGAGAGAGCCTTAACTCGTTTGGTATGTCCGGTTGGAAATTCATCGATATATTCACCGGTTGATGGATCCCATAGAATGACTGTTTCATCGACTCCAGTAGAAGCCAAACGAGTGCCATCAGGCGAGAAAGCAATGGCAAGTACACTGCCTTTATGTTCCGCTAGAGGATCGCCAATTGGTTGACTATCTTTGGCATTCCACAGGCGTATGGTTCCATCGCCGCTGGCTGACGCGAGCATTTTGCCATTAGGACTGTAGGCAAGGGCATAGACGAGGTCGGAATGACCAGCTAAGGGGCTCCCAATTAGTTTTCCTGTAGCACCATCCCAAAGTAGGATTGTTCCGTCTTTGTCTCCTGTTGCGAAGGTTTTACCATCTGGATTATATGCGACACTCCAGAGTTCGGTGGATTTCGGATTCAGCGGTTCACCGATTTGCTGACCAGTGGCAACATCCCAACGGCGGACAGTTCCATCAATACTGACTGAAAGCAGTATTTTGCTATCTGGACTGAAGGTCAGAGCATTAATCCAATTGGTGTGCCCTTGTAAGTGCTGACCCACAGGTTGGTTCGTTTGCGTGTCCCATAGGATTATTGATTGATCTTTGCCTGCAGAGGCTAATAATCGACCATCCGGACTATAGGCAAGTGCCCGAATGGTATCTGTATGAGCTGTGAGAAAATGAGTCAGTTGAGGTTTGGCCTCAAGATTTGTGACCAAACTATTACGAGCTTCGAACGTGTTTGCGGTATTGAGTGACTCCAGACTTAAGAGTAGGGCCAAGTCAAGACGATTATCGGGTCTGAGAGCCGTCACAGCGAGTTCACGGGAACGCGAGACAGTGGCCTCGGTATTGGCACGTACCGTTTGGATTTCGGCAGCACGTTGGCGATCAAACGCAAATACAGCTAGGGCAATAGCAATTACGGCAGCGACACTCACGCCTATAAGAATGTTGCGTAAGCGTTGAGTAGCGCTTTGGCGGGCAGCAACGCTCGCCCAAATATAGGCTGATTCATCCGGTGTGAGTTTGATAATGGGCGAGACGACTAAAGATTCAAATTGGGCTAGCCGTGCGCCAGATGGGAGAAAACTTTTGTCTTTGCCAGCATTTACCCATTCATAAGTGGCTAGACTCAAGCGTCGATGCAATCGTAATTCGTCCCTGCTGGATTGCAACCATTCGCGCAATCGATCCCAGACACGGATTAGCGCTTCATGGGCTACCTCTACAGTAGGGGTACGTGTGCCGGGTTCGTAATCAAATGTCAGTAGTCGATGTTTTCCAAACTCATCCAATACTTTCTGCACGATATGTTTATCGGTCGCGATAATGTTAAGTTCGGTTCGGGTGACGCGTCGGCGTGTATCCTCAGAACCTTCTGCAAATGATACCAACCTCATAAACATCTGTTGTGCGGCCGCCTGACTAAAAGAATCTAAGCTAGTGTAAAGTTCCTCGGCACGTCTTGCTAATGATCCTAGTACACCACCTGCCTCCTCATACGTTTCTATTTTGAGAAGATAGCCGTCCCGCTTATCGAACAGTTCTGTTAATGCGAATTGTAAAAGGGGCAGGGCACCGGGCTGCTGATTAACGTCATCTATGATGCGCGGGACCAAACCATGTTCAAATTGGATTCCAAAACGTGAAGCAGGCTGAATAATGGCCTCTTCCATTTCAGGTAATGATAGAGGCAAGACAATATCAGTATTATCACGCATTAATTCGCTTAGTCCTGTATATTGCAAAGGACGGTCATAAAAGTCGGCGCGTAATGTGATTATTATTTTGAGGCGACATGTTGGCGTTTGCACAGCCTTAACAATCAATTGTATGAAACGTGCACGTATTTCTTCATCCGTGACCAACGTGAAAAGTTCTTCGAATTGGTCAATGAGTAGGACAAGTTCGCTGTTATCCACCGGTAGTATATTCGGTATGATTGTCGCCAGCGCATCATCACCCGCGACGAATAAATCGGTTAATGAAGTTGGTGTATTGGCAGCAATACTTAACAGACCATCTGCTAGTTGTTGTAAAGGATCACTGCCGGGTGTAATTTGAACATAGAACCATTCCTGTGATCCGAATAATGCACCGCGTTTCAAAGCCGGAATTAATCCAGCTAAAGCAATGCTCGATTTTCCGCTTCCACTTGGACCGACGATAGCAATAAACCGTGTATTTTTTTCAGTGTTTGCAAGCCGCTTAATGAGGCGCTCGATTAATTCTTTTCGTCCGAAAAAATCCGTTTCATCTGCCTCTTGAAAGGCTTGGAGTCCTTTATAGGGATTTGCATAACCGGATGGCGGCTCAAGAATTATCGTGTTTGCATTTGGCGGATTCGACAAAATGCGCGGAATGCTCGGTGTTGAAAGCTGCGCCATTACACTTGTTGAGCTATCGGGCGCGAGGACTTGCCTTAAATCGTTAGCCAGTGAATAGGCGTCAGGATAACGGGCCTCCGGGCGCTTTGATGTTGCACGCCACATGATGATGTTGACTGCATAAGGTAAATCAGGCCGCAGAGTTTGTACAGGCGGTAAGGTATCGCTTAGTTGTTTACGGATAACGGTGTCGGTATTTGAGTCGAAGAATGGGGTTTGCCCCGTAAGTGTAACAAAGATGACCATACCCAAACTGTAAATATCGGTTTGCGGAGAAACCGGTTGACCAATGACCTGTTCTGGAGAAATGAAGGCCGGCGATCCGTAACGATCCTCTTCCGGTGTAATCGATTGAGGCTGAGTTAATTGTTTGGCGATACCGAAATCAGCTAAATAAGCATTGCCCTCTTCGTCAAGAAGGATGTTCGCTGGTTTTAGATCACGGTGAATGATGTGGTTGCGATGGGCAATGGTCAATGCGCCCGCAATTTGATCTACTAGCCGCACGACATCAGCGGGCTGCCAAGCTCCCTTACGTTCAAGCGAATCTTGTAGACTACCACCACGTAATAGCCGCATGACTAAGATTGCCATTCCGGGTTCGCGCCAATAGTCATAGAGCGGTGTGATATGGGGATGTTCGAGCCGGGCTACAACTTGTGCTTCTGATTCGAATCGACGGATAAAATCCGGTTGGTTGGCATGTTCGGGCAAGATCAGCTTGATCGCAACTTCACGATCCACTGAGGGTTGGTAAGCGCGATAAACTGCACCAAAACCACCGTGCCCGATCAGTTCGCGTAATTCATAGCCCTTGATGGTTTGTCCAGTTAAATTGGTGAAATCAGCAACCATATTTCCCCGATTTGATTGATTTTTTTATGTGGAGTCCTGCATAAGTCTAAGTGGACTGAGGACAAGCTGCTGAAGATAAGGAAGTATTTTGACAATATAAATCTCATTGTCTTCTTTACTTCGATGTGGGGCAAGGTCACTCAGAATTTCATAAGCCAGTTCAACTGCTGATTCGCGTAGTTTTTTATCTGTTTCTATTTGGGGATCACTCGTTTCGGATGTTGTTGCTGTTGGCTCGATTGTCCAATCATGATAAATAACAGGTGGTTTTTCGTTCAGTTTGACAATGGTTTCGAGGTGCATTTCGCGCCAACGCACGATGTTAATTCTCAGTAATCGAAATGCTTGATATAAGCCTGTAGCCTTGACGATGAGATGCGGTTTTTCGATGTCTTTAGCGATACTCACCACAATAACTTCAGATATGGGCTGTGACATGACTTCGTCACATGCTTTTTGGAACTCCTCGATTGCTTTTAGATATGGGATCAAAATAGTTTCTAATGTTTTTGCCGTCAGCTTTAGTGGAATAGACGCTTCGACGTTGCTTTGCAGTGTAAGTGTTGCTTCTGAGGGATCAGAATTTTGTGCTAACCTGAAATAAACGCTGGTGTTTACTTGCCCTAAGCGCAGAATATCACCTGACTGAAGCGTATAGGGTTCTTGTGATGGTAAGCGAACTTCATTGAGCCACGTTCCATTGGTACTGGAAAGGTCTTTGACTTTATATCCGGTTTCATCTTTGGTGATAAGTGCGTGCTGCCGCGAGACTCCCATCAAACTGCCATTAAAAGGGGTAAGGTCAACTGTAGGCGGTTTTTCACCCGGACTATATCGACCAATGGTTACTGAATCACCTGATACTTTGACGAGCAGCGGTTGTTCGTAATTTGCAATCTGAAAAACAATCAAATCAGCATATAAGCCGGTTAGCTGTACAACGCGTTCGGGTGTGAAATGCTTATTCGGCGGTGGCGGAACATGCGAAGTCGTTTGGGACGGTAGCATTGCCATAAATGGTGTGTTGCAATAGGCACACACTGTTGCTGTAACATCATTTAATTTGCCACATGCTTTGCAAACTTTTTTATCTGTCATAGTTGCCGTCAATATGATTTACAGGTCGATAGTTTGTTTTATGCAATTTTACTCATCGTGTGACAGTGACTTTATTTAATCCACGGGGCGCATCGACAGCATGACCTTTTTCTAAAGCAAGGTGCATGGCAAAAATCTGCCCTGGAACGACAGCCGCAATGGGTGATAACCATTCAGGTAATGTCTGTGGAAGCGGCATCTTCTTTTGTCCCTGTGACAGGAGAAAAGTATCATTGGAAATTATTAGTGTTTCTGCTTGTCGCTCGGATAGTTTAGAAACAAAATCCGTCAAGGTCGCTAATGTCTTCCCGCTCGGAGCGATTACAAAGACAGGGAAACCGGGATCAATGAGGGCAAACGGTCCGTGCCTGAAATCTGCTTCGCTATAACCTTCACCGCTAATGTAGCATAATTCCTTGATTTTCAAGCTAATTTCAAAAGCTGTGCAGTAGTTGTACCCCCGCCCGATTGTGACTAAGCGTTCCATATAGCGATAACGCTGCGCCCAATTGGAAATATCACCGGATAACGATAAGGTTTCGCTTATGAAATCAGGTAGTTTATTCAACGATTCAGTCAATTCGGATTGATCCACGAGAGCAGTCATGAGCATGGCGATGGCGGTGAGCTGCGCTGTATAAGTTTTAGTTGCAGCTACACTCAGTTCGGGGCCGGTCATAACATTGAGATGATATTGTGCGGCTTGTGCAAGTGGGGAATCGGGAGCATTGGTAATGGCGACCGTTAATGCCCCTTGTTGACGAGCATCGATAAGCACTTTGCAAACATCTTCTGATTTCCCTGACTGCGAAATGCCGATGACTAAAGCGCGCCCTAGTTTAGGTGATGTTTCGTATAAAGTGTGAATAGAGGGTGTGGCAAGCGCTACAGGTAAATGGGCATGAATGCCAAACGCATATTGAGCGTAGCGAGCTGCATTGTCAGATGTGCCACGTGCGGCAATATGAATGAAAACCGGGTCAAATTCCCGAATGGCTTTGGCAATAGTTTCGGCGGTTTGGGATTCGCGATCTAAAAGATTGCCAATGATGGACGGTTGTTCGGCAATTTCACTTTCAATGTGGAGCATGATTTATCTTTCTCGCGTCGATAAAATTGATTATTTAAATCTTTGACATCTCAGTACTGGATATACCACGACGATGTGAGTTCAGGAGCAGAATAGAATTCTTTCCACGGACGTGCAAGCCCTTCACAAACGGCTGTTATCCGTTCCATGCGACGATAAGCTGTGTCGCGTATAAAAGTTTCTCGTCCAGCGCCTTTTAGTGGAATTGCTTCCTGCCAGATCGCTCTTCCAACCGCCACACCGGATGCACCATTACGACAGGCGGCAGTGACTTGGCGCAGATAGGTTTCGTAACTGGCAGCACCGGATAATAATATCCAAGGTACCGTACAGGCGGCAGAAAGCTCGGCGCATGCTTCTTCCCATAACCGCTCGTCGGTATCAACTTCTATATCAAGTGGAAATTCTGCCTTTAGAACGTCGATGCCAAGTGAAGAGAAGCGTTTCGCGCTGTCAATAACTATTGCCCGACGTTCTGCTGATGAAAGTTTCTTTTGATTTGGATCAAGCGAATATCCAAGCGGCTCTAAGAACAGTGGAATTTCATTTTGTTTACAGTCATTCACAGCTTGTGTCACAAGCGCTTCGATTTGCGAAGCAGAAGGGGATCCGGGGTGGTAATGTACAAGCAGTTTGATGCCTGTCGCACCCAAGCGCTTGGCTTTGGCAACGCCCCAATCCGGTAAAAATGAATTTTCGCGGGCATTCGGATCACCGGAGTAGCCCGTTTTTTCGATGCCGACTAGCAGCCCACGCTGACCTGAAACCGTGCTTGATGCGATTAATTGGGCGATACTGAATTCCGGATCAAGTAAAACAGCACTGCCTGTATCAGACAATGTTTTTATTAGGCTGCTTTTGAAATCGGTAAGGATGGCATCTGTAATAGGTTCGGTTGAATGTTGTTGAAGCGCATCTCGTAAATTTCCCCGATGATCAGCTGCAAGAATAGCAAATGCACCTCCGGGGCGACTGCATTGCTGTAGGGCGCGGAACTTTCCAAGGGACGTGATTTTCATTTACGCGGCTTGCTTCCGTTTGTAAGGGATATTTACACAAATAATATCAGGCAAATAGGGTATAGACCCGTTATTTTTACACTTATTGATAAAATTGGTGAAACTAAAGGTTATGAACTGATACCACTTTTAGGATACCTTTTTCGGTAATACAACGCAAGATTTATCGTCTAGGTCTTAAGTTTTTGAGGCTGTAAAAGCATTAACCTTTAATTGTTAACTGAAATAAGGAATTACGTCCTGACCGATGACTCGAATTGCCTCATCAATGTCCGGGCCAAGCGGAGGACCAAAGCTAATATGCTGGATACCTAGGGCAGTGAGTTTTTCAATTCTTTCAATCAATTCGCGGCTTGTTCCCGCAATGCCAAATTGGAGCATTTGCGGCGTGATGAGCGATTTCGCTTTTTCGATGTTGTTTTCAGCCATAATTGCATGTTCGATAGGTTCAAAATCAGCGTGAGTGAGACTCAGTTGAGCGAGAATAGTTTCGCTAAAAGCATGTCCGTAATAGGCGATTTTCTCGGCTAAGACGTCTTCGGCAGCGGCTTTATCTTCCGAAATCGAGCACCAAATGCAGGCCGCTATATCAATATCTTCAAGATTACGGCCTGCTTCCATAGCACCTTTGCGAATGTGTGGAATGACATTCAGGTAGTGTTCAGGCGGAAAGAGTAATGGGAGCCCGCCGTCAGCAATACGTCCAATTTCTTCCGACATTTTGGGACTCATCGCGCCGATATAAATGGGAACGCGCCGCGCTGGAGTGAAACGTAGATAAGTCTCATCTGTCCATTTCAGAAATTCACCATCTTTGGGAGCGCGTTTGCCGGACAAAAGTCGATTAATTGCTCTGACTGATTCGACCACAGCGGTACGGGGTTTGTCTGCCGATATGCCGACCCAATTGAGAAAGTCGGATGCGCCAGATGATAGACCTAAGTTGAAGCGCCCGCCGGATACTTCATCCAATGTAGCGATAATCATGGCGATTTCGGCAGGATTGATGGTGTAAGGATTGAGAATGCATGTGCCGATTTCGATGCGCCGAGTTGCTAGCGCGACAGCCGTTAAGATGACCGGTGCACTGCGGAAAAATAAATCATCGCTGACCCAGAATTGATCGAAGCCGTTTGCCTCGGCAAGCTGCGCCCAACGTACATAATTGACGACAGGATGATCATTGTTGAAACGCAGGCTAAATTTCATTTTGAGATGACAGCCTCGGCTTCCATTTCGACAAGATAACCATCCCCGATAAGACCACTCACCTCAACAAGTGTATTGGCAGGGCGAATCTGACTAAAGAACTCCCCATGAGCACGGGCGACTGCTGCCCATTGATCGGCATCAGTGACATAAATACGGGTACGAATGACATCGCTTAAAGACGCGCCCGCTTGGGAAAGGGCGCGTTCGATTTTGCGGATGATATAACTCGTTTGAACATATGGATCATCGAGGCCAACGACATTTCCGTTTTCATCGGTAGCGGTCGTGCCAGATACATGGACAACATTGCCGATACGCACAGCACGAGAGTAACCCGCAATCGTTTCCCAATTGGTTCCCGATGAAATATTTTGCCGGTCAGTCATAGTTCAAATGCCTTTAGTCGATAACGATGAGTTCTTGGTAGCCACGAGTCAGCGGTTCGCCACCATTTGGACGAGCAACGACCACATCTTCAACACGGGATGAGAAGGTATTGAATTGGGTGATGCTCGGTTCAATGGTAAACAACATTCCTTCTTGGATCGGTGTTTCATCGCCTTTGGTCAGGAAGGGCGGTTCGTGAACGTCCATGCCAATCCCATGTCCAAGTCGGTGACGGAAGGTTTCACCGTAACCCGCGTCTTCAATTACTTTACGAGCAGCAGCATCTACTTGGGAGGTTGTAGCTTGTCCTGCCTTGAGAGCAGCAATGCCAGCGGCTTGCGAAGCCATCACCAATTTGTAAACCCGCTGGAATTCTTCAGGCGGTTCACCAAAGGATACAGTGCGCCCGTAGTCATAGCAGAAACCATCGAGTACAGCGCCGAAGTCGAACAGGATTGAAACAGGTGCTGTCAATACACGAGGCCATGTCTCTAAGCGTTGACCAAATCGCAGTGGGTGATTAGGGCCAGAGTTATAGAACGATGTGGTAAAGGATGGGCCAAGTGAGCCGTGCTTACGCATCTGATAATCGACTTCGGACATAAGTTCGAGTTCGGTCATGCCGTGTCTCAGCGCCTTGATGACATCGGCAAAGGCGGCTTCGGTGATCTCACCTGCTCGGCGCATGGTAGCGATTTCTTCTTCGGACTTGATAACACGTAAGGGACGGAGAAGATCGGTAGCTGATAAGAATTGTGCGCCGGGTAAGATTTTCTGTAAGTTGACGACAGTTTCGCCTGTCGTTTGGTTACTAATGGCAATACGCGGGTTGGCGGGTACATTAAGACCTTTTAGAATGTCACGCACGAGGTCTGCCGGATCATCCCAATCACCCAATACGCGGATCTGAATACCTGAGATTTCATTTAACCCCCCTAGTTCAGCGGTCATGCGTGGGAGCAGCAGAATTGGTTCTGCATCGGGAGTGAGCCACGCACCTTCGAGCCACGCACCGGGATGCATTACTGCACCAAAGTTAGGAATATCACGTGGAACACCTGTCAGATATTGTAAGTCAGTGCTGATGGGCAAGAAGACAACATCAACTTTGCCCACAATGCTATTTTGAAATTTTTGAATGCGATCACTAAAGGTCATTGTATTATCCTGTAGCTAAATGATTGAGCGCAATTGCACAAACTATAACATGGAAAAGTGGTCTATAAAATTGGTTTGCCGAGATGGTTATATCGGTCTACAATTACCGTTTCTTAAGAGGATCGCCTCTTTGGTGAATTCTATCTCATCGTTATTTCTCAGTGTAAGGGAAGGATGTTCAAGATGCATGTTCGACTTAAGTCTCGGCGTTTAATGACACTATTGATGGTATTGCTTACCACAATGGCGCTCAGTTTGGCTGCTGCTCATGCCCAAGATGAAAAAGTCTTGGTCGTTGGTTCGGCAGAATTTGTCGATTCGTTTGATCCCGCACGTTCGTATTCGCCCACGCCCATGATGAGCTTGCAAGTGACCTACGATACATTGGTTACATTCCCGGCAGACTCAGCGGATAAATTTGAGCCGCGTATTGCTAAGAGTTGGGATGTTTCCGACGATACTTTGACATACACATTCCACTTGCGGGATGATGTCAAGTTTTCTGATGGTACACCTTTGACCGCAGATGATGTGGTGTTCTCGATCAATCGCTTCAAGAATATTAAGGGTAATCCTTCGTTCTTGACCACCACCATCGACAGTGTAACTGCTACTGATCCGACGACTGTCGTTCTGAAGTTGAACGTTACTGACCCTGCAATTCTTGCGAAGTTAGTTGCATGGCCCTTTAGCATTGTCAATTCAAAGATTATTAAGGAACAAGGCGGCACCGATGCTGCTGATGCGGACAAGACTGATAAGGCAGAGGGATTCTTCTCAACGGGTTCGGCTGGTAGTGGCCCTTACATTTTGGAAAGCTACGAAAAAGAAAGCCAACTGGTGTTGGTGCGTAACCCGAATTATTGGGGTACTGCGCCTTATTTTGACCGTGTGATTTTCCAGAATATTCCAGAAGCAGCAGCACAAAAGGTTGCTTTGGAAGCCGGAGATATTGATGTAGCTTTGGGTGTGACACCTGATCAGGTTGATGCAATCGATAAGACTGACGGTCTCAGTGTCTATACCACTGGCGCTTTTACACTGTATTACCTGACGATGAATCGCAATAAGGACGTCAGCGGCCCTCTTTCTGATCCCAAAGTGGAACTTGCAGTTCGTTATGCAATAGACTACGACGGTTTCCGTAAGATTGCTGGCCCCGGTGCAGTAACCCCTGCGGCGATGCTGCCAGTGGGTATGTTTGGTGCTTATGGAACCGACAAGGCTCTGAAGCGCGACCTTGATAAGGCAAAATCACTTTTGGCTGAAGCCGGTTATCCAGATGGTTTCGAAACCACTTTGGATTACCCAACCTACACTCAAGAAGGCCTGAACATCGAAACCCTAGCCCAAAAGATGGTTTCTGATCTTGCTGAAGTAGGTATTAAAGTGAAGTTAGTGCCCGGTGATATTGGTACCTTCATTGAGAAAGTACGTGCTGGAACAGTTCCTTTCTCAGTCCTGTGGTGGCAGCCGGACTATATCGACCCCGATAACTACCTTTACTTCCTGCCCGGACGTAACGGCGGCACCCGTGCAGGCTGGTTAGAGAAAGATGCTGAATCGAGCTTGTTGGAACTTCGTGACAAGGCACTCGCCGAAGTCAATCCTGATGAACGTCTGAAGTTGTTTGCTCAGGTACAAGATTACTGGCAGGCAAATGGCCCTTATGCTCCATATTTGCAGGGGAGCATTCAGGTTGGACATAGTGATAATATTGAGGGTGTGTTCCGTCATCCACAATGGTTACTTGATGTTTCGACACTGAGCCGCGTCGAGTAAACTTGTAGAACTTGTTTGTCCGATAGATGATTGGGGGCGAACTTATAGTTCGCCCCTATCTAATTGTTTAAAGGCCGCACAATGCCGCTTCATCTGTATATTGTTCGTCGCTTTTTATTCGCGATTCCTTTAGTCATTGGTATTACACTGGTGGCATTTATCATTGCGAATGCTGTTCCGTCCGATCCGGTGTCTGCTAATTTGCCGGAAAAATCGCTGAATGATCCTGAAATTGTGGCGGCTTTCAGACGTGAATGGGGATTGGATAAATCGTTACCGGAGCAATATTTCACTTATCTTGGAAATATGCTTCAAGGAAACCTTGGTCGGTCGATCAAGACGAAGCGACCTGTAATTCAAGACATACAACAGTTCTTGCCAGCAACTATAGAACTGGCAACCACATCCATCATAACGGGATTGATTTTGGGTGTGGGAATGGGTATCGTCTCGGCGGTCTGGCGAGGAAAACTGGTTGATTATGTGACCCGAACGGTTGCGTTGATCGGTGTAAGCTTTCCAGTTTTCGTGCTCGCTTTGTTAGCGTTGTCCATTTTTCATGCACAATTGGGTTTGGCGGCAGGGCCGGGACGATTAGACGTGCGGATGACTAAACCAGCAGTGGTAACTGGTTTGCTTTTGGTTGATAGTATTGTTGCTGGTCGTGCTGATATTCTGGAAAACGCCATATCGCACCTTGTATTGCCTAGTATCGTGCTGGGTATATACACATCAGGTCTAATTTCGCGTATCACGCGTTCATCTATGTTAGAAGTTTTGGGTGCAGAGTATATACGAACGGCTCGCTCAAAAGGTTTGAGCGAACGAGTCGTTGTGATGCGTCACGCATTTTCAAATGCACTCATACCGGTTGTGACAGTTATTGGTCTCTCATTTGGTAATTTGCTTTCAGGGGCAGTGCTTACCGAGACCATTTTTTCATGGCCGGGGATTGGGCGTTATGCATTCCAAGCCTCGACCTCGCAAGATTTCCCAGCAATTATGGGTATCAGTATGTTGATCGCTTTTATCTATGTGGGAGTGAATTTCATCGTTGACATCCTATACTTTTTCCTCGACCCGCGAATCCGTCTGGCGTGAGAGGCTCGGGCAGGTTGGTTTCATATTGCGGCGCAATCCGCTGGTGCTGATTGGGCTTGTCATTACCATTATTTGGGTGCTGGCATCTCTATTTGCGTCTGAAATTGCTCCTTACGGGGAGAAGGTTCAAAATATTGATGAGCGGTTAGAAGCGCCTAGTCAGCAGCATCTGTGGGGTACAGATGAGTTGGGTCGCGACATTTTCAGCCGCGTACTTTACGGTGGTCGTGTTACGATTATCGCTGGTATAGCCGTTATTGTTTTTGGCAGTTTGTTGGGATCATTTGTAGGCGCAATCTCGGGCTATTTGGGTGGCAACTGGGATGAATTGATGATGCGCTTTACGGAATTGTTCCTTGCTTTCCCCACCATTATTTTGGCTATGGCAATCACTGCGGCACTCGGACCTGATATTCGCAATGCTGTGTTGGCGTTGGTAATCGTGTGGTGGCCTTCCTATGCTCGGCTCATGCGTGGTCTCGTGCTATCTGCCAAAACAAACCAATATGTTGATGCAGCGCAAAGTTTAGGGGCATCAGGCTGGTATATCTTATTCCAGACCATTGTTCCGAACTGCTTATCACCGATGCTTGTATTGACCACTTTAGACATTGGTAATGCGATCCTGACCTTTGCGGGGTTGAGCTTCCTCGGTTTAGGGCCAGAACCTACAACCGCTGAATGGGGGCGCATGGTTGCCGTTGGAATTGATTTTTTTGACCAATGGTGGATGTGGTTATTCCCCGGTTTGGCAATTGCGAGCCTCGTTATGGCGCTGAACTTCATTGGCGATGGTTTGCGAGATGTACTTGATCCAACGATACGGAAGTAATCATTAACTTTTATAACGGGTTTATACCCGGAGACAGATGGATATGCTTGATGCGAATTTATTGACGCGCGAGGCCGTTGAGCGTCATAGTATGGATATGCGTCAGTTTATCGATTTCCGCCAATCGACTTTGCCAAACGGGATGCGGATAATCGAGGCTTATAACAGTAGCGGTTTGACATTTACCATTCTGCCTGATCGTGGTATGGATATTTGGTCGGCGAACTATAATGGCATCCCGTTGACTTGGATTAGTCAAGGTTCTCCACATCCGCCTGATTTTGCTCAATCATGGTTACGCCAGTTTAACGGTGGGTTGCTCACTACTTGTGGATTAACGCATGTTGGCCCTCCTGAAAAGGATGATGTGTCAGGCGAGCAGCGCGATATACATGGGCGTTACAGTCGGCTGAGGGCAGGAGAGCTGAGCATTGATCGTCATTGGTATGGAAATTCTGACTATAGCGTTTGGCTTAATGCTGAGGTATCTGAATCGATTTTGTTTGGTGAGCAATTGGTGCTGCGCCGTTCCTATGGAGTGGAACTGGGACATCCGACGATCACGATTTGGGATACCATTACTAATCGCGGTGATCGAGCTGTGCCATTAATGTTGCTGTATCATTTCAATGTTGGCTATCCATTGGTGCGTGCAGGTGCAAGATTACATACGCCAAATGCAGGCGTTTTCCCGCGTGATGCGGCAGCCCAAGTGGGACATAAGAGATGGTGGGAGTACGGCGTTGCCGAGCCACAATACGCTGAGCAGGTTTTCTTTCATCATCTAAAGACAAAGTCAAATGGATTCACAAAGGTGATGCTCGGCAATGAAGACTTGGCCGTCACATTAGATTGGGATAGCGCAAGTTTGCCTTATTTCACCCAATGGAAAAACACACGGCAAGGCGTGTATGTAAGTGGCATTGAACCGGGCAATTGTATCCCCGAAGGACAGAATGCGGCCCGTCGCAACAACCGACTTACCATGTTGGAACCCGGTCAAGAGTATCGCTCGGCAATCTCGGTCAGTGTTTTGGATGGCAAAGAGGCGATGCGAGAATGTTGGGTGGATATTAATCAATTGCAAGATATGGGTACTTCTGTAGCAGGTTGTCATTTAGTCGATCTTGCGCGTTAAAGATGAGAAGGTGAGTGAAGCGATGAAAGTCCAAGTTGATGAATTGAAACGCGTCACTTTACAAGTATTAGCACGTGGTGGTTATCCACCGGATGAAGCTGAGACTATTCTCAATGTACTAATGTATGCTCAATTGCGCGGTAACAATCAAGGGGTTGTAAAACTGATCGGGGCAGGGATGCCACGCGATAGAACTTGTAAACCCATTTCAGCTGTACGCGAAACAAAACTTTCAGCCTTACTCGACGGTGGCAGAAATTCCGGCATGGTTGTCGTTAGTTATGCCATGAAAATGGCAATTCAAAAAGCAAGTGAACACGGCATCGGGATTATTGGTACAAACAATACCAATAGTTCTACCGGGGCAATTGGGTATTATGCCAGCCAAATTGCACAAGCGGGACTTATTGGCTTAGTTTTTTCTGGTTCCGGTGAATATATGGCAATGTATGGTTCATATGAACCTATTTTTGGTACAAATCCTTTAGCCTTTGGCATTCCGAGTGCTGGTAAGTCAATTGTGTTTGATATGGCGACAGCTGCTATTGCACGATTTGGTATTGTTGAGGCAAAAACGGCGGGGCGACCGATTCCTGAAGGTGTTGCCTATAATAATGCTGGTCAATTAACAACTGATCCGGTGGAGGCTTTAGGAGGAGCGATTCGTACATTCGGGGGGTACAAAGGGGCGGCACTTGCTCTTTTAGTAGAGGTGTTGACTCATCCTCTTGTCTCCACGACGCTAGATAAAGATGGCCACAAAACTGATTGGGGTAGCCTTTTAACGGTAATTGATCCCGAACTTTTGGTGGATGGCGATACCTTTAAAGAGCGTGTTGATCAAATGGCTCAAAAACTAAAAGTAGCACGGAAATTGCCGGGTGTAGAAGAAATTTTTATCCCCGGTGAACGTGGTGACGCATTTATGCAAAACGTTTTGGATGCTGGCTTCCTTGAGATTGAAGAGCAACTTTGGATAGCACTTCAGCAGGCAGCAAATTGAGCCCAAAATTCACAACTTTGTATTGACACTCCCTAGTCTCGCTGCTATACTTCACGTCAGTTCAGGGGGCGTGGTGCAGCGGTTTAGCATATTGCCCTGTCAAGGCAAAGATCGCGGGTTCGAATCCCGTCGCTCCCGCAGTGGTTACGGTAAGTGATTTGTTTGTCGTCAGTTAATAGATTTTCTGAAACCGCCTCAGCTACCAAGTATGAGGCGGTTTCATTTTTACCTAAGATCACGCCAAAATCACCATATAGGGCTAGAGCTATCACCTTATCCTGGTGAACAAAAACACGTTCAACAATCTTTGAAATCAGTTGCTGTTGTGCTTCTTCTGGTTGGTTCAATTTTTGACATCCTTCCCAATATTGTCCGAAATTTGTAATCAGGTCAGCAGACTCGTTCAATTCATCGTAATCAATAGGACGCAGTGAAGTGATTTCCAGATCAAGATGACGTCTTTTTTCTATGTATTCCTCCTTCGATATAAATCCCTGATCCCATCGAAAATCAATCCGTTCGATTATCTCCTGAAGTTCCTCCATTCTTTGTATTGCTGCCGCATTTTCCACACGGTTACGTACAGCGGTTTCAACACGGTCCTTGAAATCACTGGGAATGACCATATTTGTTAATATCCACGCGACTTGAGCATCAAGGTCATTGGCTCTTATGGCTAACTGTCCACATTTTTCGTATCCACGATCATGGGAGAGACAGTGATAATAACCGAAACCACGTTGATTGTGATATTTGGGGCGCATCCGTCCATAGTTATCATCAACCAATCCTGTAGGCTTATTGCCAATACAGCGCGCACAAAAAACGCGATCATAGAGGATGTAAACGCGCTCCCTGTTAGAGGCGTTTCGATGACGCGCCATGCCGGCTCGTGCTGCTTGACATTGGTCGAATAGTTCATCAGAAATGAAGGCTTTATGTTTGCCTTCAAACCATTCGGAACGATGGCGTTTACTGGCTTTCTTTTCACCTAACGAACCACCATAGATTGTATCAGTGTGTGGAACTCGGCCTGTGTAGACACGATTTTGCAGCATGTCGCGAACCATTTCCTTGTTGACTGGTTGTCTTCCTGATCGCAATTTTTGAATGATGGGGCGTTTGTTCATCCAAAGGGCAATGTCTGCATCACTGTAATTGCCTGTTGAATATAGGCGGAATGCTCGGCGTACTATTGCAGCAGCACGAGGATAAATGTATAGGCCGAGTGGTTTTTCTTCTGTAGCTTGGGCTGTTGTAACGAGGGTGTAGCCTATGGGGGGAATACTGCCGTTAAATTCTCCGCTCATTGCGCGATGTCGTTTTCCACGTTTTGTTTCGCTGCTCAAGTTTTTTGAATAGAATGCCGAGAACACCGCCAACATCTGTTCCATCATGGCAGAGTAGGGCGAGTCATTTTCATCTTCGCTAAAGCCTTCAACACAATACAGTTTTAATCCATACTCATGACGGAGTAGCATCTTAATCATTACAGCATGTTCATGGTTACGTGCCAGTCTGTCAAATTTCCAAAACATGACAGCATCAAACTTTCCATGCTCGGCGGATGTTCGGAGTTCAGTGAATCCTTCTCGATCCAAGCTCCATCCAGTTTTTGCACTATCCTGAAATACACCAACAACGACTCCACCACGTTTAGCAATTGCTTCTCGACAACGATTTTCCTGCGCTTCTAGGCTCAAATCATTCTGCATGTCTGAAGAATAGCGTGTGTAAATTGCGTATCGAGGACGTTTTTCAATCTTTGGAGACAGTTCTGGATTCATCATCCTTCTCATGATCTTTCTCTTGCTCGGACTGATTTGCGACATGATTAGGAAACACAATAATGACGGTCGGGAGCTCCTTTTTTCCCTTAACACGTCCCGGTTTTGACAATCCTGTCGTAACGCGCACTGTTCCATTCGAGAAGATGTATTTACGCATGGCTACATCTCCTCAGAAACCCAAACAAAAAGCAGCTAAACCGACATAAAGAAGAGTCAGTCGAGCCGCTTAATCTGTCCAAGCCAGAAGTACGATGATGAAATATAATGTGTCGCAGCCCGTTCACTGGGTTCTTCAGTGTCGGGTTAGAGCCGCGTAGGGTCTTCGTACACTCTGCGCGGTTCACTTTATATTGAGTTGTTTTCAACAAGATAGCGTAATTAGAGATTCCTGTCAAACTGCTATGCGTATTGAAGCATAATGGTCTGCTTTTGGCACTTTGCGGCTTAACTAAGGTCTTTTCCTTTGTTTTATGCATTCCTGAACAGCTCCAAGATCTACTGAAGTTAGCGTAAAAGCAAAAATCAGCATATCAAAGTGGACCACTCAGATACTGGAAATTTTTCAGGTTTGGATAAGTAAAATTACAAGTTCTGGATGTAATTTGGTGCTATGCGGGAAGCAGCAATATAGCTAGTCGGTCATTGCGACCCTTTACGGATGCAACTTATTTGTCGATGGTTGGTCTTGGTTAGATGTCGACTGCTTTTTCAAATAGTTTGATACAGGATTGCATGAAAAGGTTCCTATTTATGCTAATTTTTCTTAACCAAAATAGCACTTTTTCAGTATAAGAAATTTGCTCGTTATAGGTCGATGGCGAGTGGGGCAGGGAGGACGAAATGCCAGCGTACAACCACTGGAATAGCTTATAAACACAATTGCAGTATCACTCAAATATGCCTACTAGGAATGCAGCAACAAAGAGAATGTTCGTTGAAAAAGCGGCTCGTTGAGGGAGAAACAACCGATAATATACACAATACCTATTGTGTCTACTTGGTCTTCGCCACGCTAGTGTGCGAAGTGTAGTGAGCACAATCTTACATAACAGTGTAGATCGGGCGGTAGCGAAAGTTTGCTCTCAGTGGTTTGGGATTGGCGTATGCAGTGGTCGTCCTAGAGGAATTACTGTAGAAGTCGGCGCTGTCGTGGGCACAGCAACTATACATAATCTAAATCGCCAAGCTAGTGAGCAACGCTCGTGAACTCTCTTATCCGTTTAGCAGGTGAAGCTGTCGCTTTGTCAAAGCGCTGGTGTTGCCAGATTCGAGGTGACGGTTTCTGTGATCGTCGGCCCATGCAGTTCTATAGCCGTATGCTATACTCTCAACCTTAGGGTTGACCACAGTGATTCCCAAACAGCCGAATTTTAGCTGGTTTTTATAATGGATCCATGTCTACTCCAATTTTAGCCACTAAACTCTATATCCCTCCGCCTCGGACTAAGGTTGTCCTGCGACCTCGGCTGCTTGACCGTCTGAACGAGGGGCTGCGGCACAAACTGACTTTGATCTCTGCCCCAGCCGGATTTGGGAAAACCACAGTGGTCAGCGAATGGGTCACTGTTTGCGAGCGACCTGCCGCGTGGCTGTCGCTGGATGATATGGATAACGACCCTACACGTTTTCTGACTTATTTGGTTGCTGCTTTGCAAACGATTGCGGCTCATTTTGGGGAAGGGTTGCTGAGTGCGCTCCAATCACCTCAGCCACCGCCAACCGCCACGATCCTGACAGCCTTGCTCAATGAAATGAGCGCCATCCCGAACAATTTCGTACTTGTTCTTGATGACTACCACGTTCTTGATGCCAAACTGGTTGACAATGCGCTCACTTTCCTTATCGAACATCTGCCAGCACAGATGCATCTGGTCATTACCACCCGCGAAGATCCACAGCTACCTTTGGCCCGCTTGCGCGCCAGAGACCAGCTTACCGAATTGCGCGCCGCCGAATTGCGTTTTACTCCCGCCGAAGCGGCCGAATTTCTCAATCAGGGGATGGGCTTAAGTCTCTCTGGGGCCGACATCGCCGTATTAGAAGATCGCACCGAAGGCTGGATTGCCGGCCTGCAGTTAGCCGCACTGTCCATGCGGGGCCAGCAGGACGTTCCCGGCTTCATCCGGGCGTTTGCCGGTGACCACCGTTACATCGTGGACTATCTGGTCGCAGAGGTTCTGCAGCGTCAGCCTGAACCGGTGCGCAGCTTCTTGCTCCAAACCGCCATTCTCGACCGCTTGACTGGCTCACTGTGCGATGCCGTCACCACCCTGAAGGGAGGCAGCGGCCGATTGGAGGCCTTGGAGCGGGGGAACTTCTTTGTCGTTCCGCTGGATGACCAGCGCCACTGGTATCGCTATCATCACCTATTTGGCGAGGTTCTCCATGCGCATTTGATGGCAGAGCAGCCTGACCAAGTAGCGACCCTGCATCAGCGAGCGAGCAAGTGGTACCAGCAGCATGATTCGCCCGAAAATGCGATCCGCCACGCGCTGGCCGCCGAGGATTTTGCGCGCGCGGCCGACCTAATCGAGTTAGTTATGCCAGCCATGAACCGCAGTCGGCAGTTGGCCACGTTGCTGGGCTGGCTCAGGCTGCTGCCCGAGGAGCTGGTCCGCGTCAGACCCGTGCTCAGTGCTGGGTATGCCTCGGTGTCACTATCGAGCGGCGAGCTTGAGGGCGTAGAGACCCGGCTGCGGGAGGTCGAACGATGGCTAGAGAGGACGGCTGATTTGCGCGAACAACCAGAATCCCCGGCGGTGGGGATGATCGTCGTAGACGAAGAGGAATTTCGCCGTCTGCCTGGTTCGATTGCCCTTATCTATGCCGGACAGGCGCTGGCCCGGGGCGACATGCCTGAGACCGTGAAAAACGCTCGACGGGCGCTCGATCTCGCATCTGAGGATGACCATCAGATGCGTGGAGGGGCAGCGTCGCAGCTGGGGCTCGCCGCTTGGACGAGCGGGGATCTCGAGGTCGCCCGCCAGATGACTTCCGATGGCATGGCGAATTTGCACCATGCCGGGTACATCTCTGCCACCGTCGGCTGCGCTATCGTCCTAGCGGATATCCAGATTGCGCAAAGCCGTCTCCACGAGGCCATGACCACCTATGAGCGGGCATTGCGGTGGGCGACGGAACCGGACGCGTCGGTGCTGCGGGGAGCGGCAGATATGTACGTGGGCATGAGCGACCTTCTCCGCGAGCATAACGATCTAAAGACCGCCACAGAGCACCTGCTCAGAAGCCAGTCGCTGGGTGAGCTCGCAGAGTTGCCGCAAAACCCGTATCGCTGGCATGTGACGATGGCTCGCATACGGGTAGCCCAAGGCGATCTGGATGGCGCGCTTGACCTGCTCGACAAGGCCGAGCGCCTATACGATGGTGACTTTTCCCCGAATGTGCATCCAGTCGCGGCGTGGAAAACACGGGTGTGGGTGGCTCAGGGTCGATTCGGTGAAGCCCGCGGCTGGGCGCATGAGCGAGGCCTGTCCGCCGGGGACGACCTTAGCTATTTGCGCGAATTCGAGCATATCACCCTAGCCAGGGTGCTCCTAGCCCAGTATAGGGGCGACCGTGCAGACCGCTCCATTTTTGAGACAATGGGACTACTGGAGCGCCTCCTGAAAGCAGCGGAAGAAGGTGAGAGGGAGGGGAGCGTGATTGAAGTCCTGGTCTTGCAGGCCCTTGCTCAACATGCACAAGGTGACATCCATGCTGCGCTCAGACCCCTGCTACAGGCACTTGCACTGGCCGAGCTGGAGGGCTATGTCCGAATGTTTGTGGACGAAGGTCCACCTATGGCACAGTTGCTTCTCGAAGTTGCCACTCTCGACATGATGCCAGACTATACTGACAAGTTGTTGGCAGCATTTGATACTGAGCAACGGAGCAGGGTAAGCGACTCTCCTGTTCTGACCACCTCTGCTTCACAGTCCCTCATTGAGCCGCTGAGCCAGCGTGAGATTGAAGTACTCCGATTGTTCAGAACCGAGTTGTCTGGGCCGGAGATCGCTAGGGAACTCATGATCGCCTTGAGTACGGTTCGCACGCACACCAAGGGCATTTTCAGTAAACTCAACGTCAATAACCGCCGAGCAGCCGTCAATCGGGCAGTGGAGCTGGATTTGATTTAGTCACACAAGAGCGTTGATCGACCACCCGTCCACATAGCCCTACCAGGCCAACCAGCATTCCACGGCACGCCTGACAGGGCTTTTTTCTGCCTAGCACCCTCCCCTAGATCTTTCCACAAACCCCCATATAAATCCCCACATCTGGGGAAGACACCTCCCCACATAAATTTGTACATTGTGGTCATAGAAAAGAGTGGTTGCAACGACGTGGAGGTTCAATCATCTAGAGGAAAATAGGCGAGACACAAAATGAGTGAAACACACGCATCATCGGCGGATCATTACGAGCTTAGGCTTTATGTGATTCGCATCAAAGGACACCTTGATGACAGATGGGCCGACTGGTTTGGGGGCCTGACCATCACGCTGGAAGACAACGGTGAGACACTGTTAACCGGCCCGGTGGTCGATCAGGCCGCGTTGCATGGCTTGCTTAGGAAAGTGCGTGATTTGGGAATGGAATTGCTTTCGGTCAATCGTATTGAACCCGGACAGACAGATGAGTCAGATGTCAAATCCTGACACTTATTACGATCGTTCCAAATTGTATACAAGCTCAATCAGCATACTCTTTTAGGAGAATTTCAAATGACAAATCGTATCGCCGATATATCACTACGCAATGCAGCAAGAATCGCGGGGTTCGGGTATCTCTTTGTTTTTATTTTTGCTACCTTCGCCAATTCTTTTGTTTTCCAAAAGCTTATTGTGCATGGAGATGCATCAACCACTGCAAATAATATTATTGCCAATGAGGGGCTATTCCGCTTGGGCATTGCAGGCTGGATTATCGTGATTCTATCCGATTTGTTAGCTGCTTGGGCGCTCTTTATTTTACTAAAACCCATAAATAAGAATCTATCACTGCTTGCGGCTTGGCTTAGGCTAGCATATGTCATCCTTTTTGCAGTCTCGGCCATGAACTATGTTTCAGCGTTGCAACTGTTTAGCAACGTTGACTTTCTAAAAGCCTTTGATACCCACCAGTTACAAGCCCAAGCAATGCTATTACTCAATGCACACTCGAATGGAGATATTAGCTACATATTCTTCGGTCTCCATATATTAGCAATTGGTTATTTAATTTTGAAATCGGGATACATTCCTCGACTTCTCGGTATCCTCTTGCTCGTTGTCTCGGTTGGATACCTCGTAGATAGTTTTGGACGTATTCTATCTTCCAGCTACGCAAACAATGAAACAGCATTTCTTCTAGTCGTTGCACTACCAGCGATTATCGCGGAACTATCGCTTACGCTTTGGCTCCTGTTTAGAGGTGGAAAAATACCCGAAATGAAATCCTAAATTGGGTTCATTCAGCAACTGACAAAAAACGGATAAGTGAACAGGAAAATAAACACATCTGCAAAAAGACGCTTTGGGACTGTTTCTAAAAATTGAAATCAAACAAAGAAGGATACACAAATGAAAGCCATTGTCTACACAGAATACGGATCACCGGATGTTCTTGAGCTCCAAGAAGTAACAAAACCTGCCCCTAAGGAGGATGAAGTCATGGTGAAGATTCACGCTGCATCCGCAAATCCAGCGGACTGGCATACCATGAGAGGCACACCGTTCTTTGCCCGTTTAGTAAATGGATTTTTCAAACCCACAAATCCCAGACTCGGTGCGGATGTAGCAGGGCGCGTTGAAGTGGTTGGCAAAAATGTAACGCTGTTTCAAGTGGGTGATGATGTATTTGGGTGTCTGCCCCTCAATGAGATGAGCAGTTTTGCCGAGTACGGTTGTGTCAGGGAAGGCGCCGCATTGGCGTTGAAACCATCCAACATGACCTTCGAGCAAGCAGCAGCCGTCCCGTTGGCGGCACTCACCGCTTTGCAGGGACTTCGCGATAAAGGACAGATTAAACCGGGGCAAAAGGTTTTGATTAATGGGGCATCCGGTGGGGTGGGTACATTTGCTGTTCAGCTTGCCAAAGCCTTCGGAGCTGAAGTTACTGGCGTGTGTAGTACGCGGAATGTGGAGATGGTGCGCTCGATTGGTGCAGACCACGTTATTGATTACACACGAGAAGACTTCACGAATAACGGGCAGCAGTATGATCTGATTTTCTGTGCGGTGGGCAATCATTCCATTACGGACTACAAGCGCGCACTAAAACCACAGGGGGTTTGCGTCGTTGCCGGGTTCACCAGCCTGCGGCTATTGTTCGAGCATATGATCCTTGGGCCGTTCAGGTCGAAGGCCGGGGGCAAACAAGTCGGTCTGATGCCAACGATGAAACCCAACAACAAGGATCTGGTTTTTGTGAAAGCGCTTCTTGAATCTGGGAAAGTGGTTTCTATTATCGACAGATGTTATCCGTTAAGTGAGACAGTCGAAGCGATCCGGTATCTTGAAGAAGGGCACGCCAGAGGAAAAGTCGTCATCACTGTAGAGCAATAACATTCTATTTATCGGGTAAGTAGACACAATGACCATTGGTTTACTTACCGTTTCCTGCAAACCCCATCTATACCAAAAATAATACCACAAGTTCGGGTTGATTGTGACCGTTTCTGTGATTATCGGCACATGCAGGTCTACAGCCGTATGCTATACTGTCAGACTTAGGCTTCACCACAGTAATTCCCAAACAGTCGAATTTAGGTGGATTTTATAATGGATCCATGTCTACGCCAATTTTAGGGACGAAACTCTATATCCCTCCGCCTCGGACTAAGGTGGTCCTCCGACCTCGTCTGCTTGACCGCATGAATGAGGGGCTACAGGGTAAACTAACCCTTATCTCTGCTCCCGCAGGCTTTGGTAAAACCACACTGGTCAGCGAGTGGGTCGCCGCTTGTGAGCGACCAACCGCTTGGGTGTCGCTGGACGAAGGGGATAACGACCTCGCACGTTTTCTGACTTACCTCGTCGCTGCTTTGCACACGATTGCGTCACATATCGGTGAAAGCGTACTGGGTGCACTTCAATCCCCTCAGTCATCGCCAACCGAAACAATTCTGACGGCTCTGCTCAATGAAATGAGCACCATCCCGGACAATTTCATCCTCGTCCTTGATGACTATCACGTTCTTGATGCCAAACCGATTGATAGTGCGCTCACTTTTCTGCTCGAGCATCTGCCACCCCAGATGCATCTGGTCATCACCACCCGTGAAGATCCACAGCTACCCATCGCTCGGTTACGCGCACGAGGTCAAGTGACTGAACTGCGCATCACTGATTTGCGATTTACGCCCTCTGAAGCTGCTGGGTTTCTTAACCAGATGATGGGTCTAAACCTTTCGCCGGGTGACATCGCTGCACTGGAAACCCGCACTGAAGGTTGGATTGCTGGTCTACAACTCGCCGCAATTTCAATGCAGGGACATCAAAATACGACTCGCTTCATCAAATCTTTCACGGGTAGCCACCAGTTCGTGATGGATTATTTGGTTCAGGAAGTTCTACAGCAGCAGACCGAAAGCATTCAGACTTTTTTACTACGCACGTCTATTCTTGACCGGTTATGCGGTTCGCTTTGTGATGCCATTCTGCGTGATACTTCTGCCTCGGGGCAAAGGATGTTGGAATATATCGAACACACCAACCTATTCATCATCCCGCTGGACAACGAACGACATTGGTACCGCTATCACCATCTTTTTGCTGATCTGCTGCGGCAGCGACTGCACCAGAATACTGCACCATCTACAGCGGGTGAAGTGGATGCACAAGAGGGTGTGGCCGAATTGCACAGACGAGCCAGCGCGTGGTACGCGGACAATGGTTTGCCTGCCGATGCTATTCACCACGCCCTTGCTGCTCAGGATTTTGCACGCGCCGCGGGACTCATCGAACTGGTTTGGCCGGAGATGGATGGGCGTTTCCAAACCGCCGTATGGCTGGGTTGGGCGAGGGCACTGCCCGATGATTTAATCCACGACAGGCCAGTGCTCAGCGTTGCCTATGCTTGGGCGTTGCTGAATGGCGGTCAGCTAGAGGCCGCTGAAGCCCGATTGCGGGATGCCGAATGGTGGCTGAACACTCAGGCAGAGAAAAGTGAGCAGCTAGCAGATCCATCAACCGAGATGGTAATCGTAGACGAAAAGCAGTTTCGGACTCTCCCAGCATCGATTGCCACTGCTCGTGCCTACCAGACCCAGGCGCGCGGCGATATCGCTGGCTCAGTGAAGTATGGTCGGCTGGCGCTCGACCTCTTACCAGAGGATGATCATCTCCGGCGCGGACCGGCTGCGGCGCTCCTAGCGCTTGCCCATTGGGCAAGCGGCGACTTAGAGCAAGCCTATCAAACGCTGGCTGATGCCATGACCAATTTTCAGAAGGTCGGCAATTTCCATTTCGCAATCAGTGGCACCTATGGCCTAGCCGATATACGAATTACGCAAGGTCGTCTCCACGAGGCCATCAATATCTATACACACACATTACAGCTTGCGCTTGCGCAGGGCGAACCTCCGCTGCGCGGCACGGCAGACCTGTATTTGGGACTAAGCGAGTTATACCGTGAACAAGACGATTGGAACGCCGCCATCCAGAACCTGCTGTACTGCGAAGAACTGGGCGATCAAGCGGCGTTACCGGATTGGCGCTATCGATTTTGCCGTATTCAGGCTCGTTTCAAGCAGACCCAAGGCGACTTAGCAGGCGCGCTCGACTTGCTCGACGAGGCGGAACGCCACCATCGCAGAACGCCCGTACCCGACGTACGTCCGCTTGGGGCATGGAAGACACGCGTGTGGGTGGCACAAGATCGGTTGAGCGAAGCCCTGCATTGGGTGCAGGAAATGAGCTTGTCTGTGGACGATGAACTCAGCTATTTGTGCGAGTTCGAACACATCACGCTGGCAAGAGTGCTCATTGCTGAATATATACGCGACCCTATTGACCGCACCATTCAAGATGCTATGAAGCTGCTGGATCGCCTCCTGCACGCCGCGCAAGACGGGGGAAGGATGGGCAGCGTGATCGAAATCGGGGTGTTGCAGGCGCTTGCTCTCCAAGGGCAGGGTAACCTTGCCCCGGCGCTCCTTGCGCTGGAACGCGCCCTCAAACTAGCCGAGCCGGAAGGCTACGTCCGCATCTTTGTTGACGAAGGGTTGCCAATGGCTCAACTCTTGTCCGAAGCAGCTGCTCAGGGGATCATGCCGGATTATACGGGCAAGCTTCTAGCTGTATTTGGAACTGAGGCACAAACAAGCGAAGATAATTCCTATCTGCC
Source organism: Aggregatilineales bacterium (assembly GCA_038251275.1). GTDB lineage: Bacteria > Chloroflexota > Anaerolineae > Aggregatilineales > Phototrophicaceae > CFX2. The sequence continues at coordinate 50,287 of JBBSBM010000013.1, read as the reverse complement.
CACCGCGCAACCGCTTATTGAGCCATTGAGCCAGCGCGAGTTAGAAGTGCTTCGACTCATCGCTCAAGGACTCTCAAATGACGAAATTAGCAAACGGCTTTTTCTCGCCTTGAGTACGGTTAAAGGGCACAATCAGAAAATCTTTGACAAACTACAAGTCCAACGGCGCACCGAAGCTATTGTTCGTGCCCACGAGCTGGGTCTTTTGTAACCTGAGCCCCCTTTAGCTCGCGATTGATTCATAAACCCACCACATTAGAACTCTTCCCTTTCCCGAAACCCACAACAATACCTCGAACAATACTTTAGTAGCTATACGCCCATACTCGATTGCAGATATGCTTCCTGTACATCGATCAAGTGGTACAAGCATTTACGATCAGCCACAACAGGTACAAGGTAATGGAAAACGAACTCAACCCAAAGACTAATCTAGATGAACCAGTAGGCTATCAAATCAGGATCAAAGGACATCTTGGTACTCAATGGGCCGACTGGTTTGGGGGCATGACCATCACCCTAGAAGACAGTGGCGATACGCTCTTATCCGGTTTTGTGATTGACCAATCCGCGCTGCACGGATTGCTAAAAAAAGTGCGCGATTTAGGAATGCCACTGGTCTCGGTCAATCGTGTCAAGCCTATTTAGGCAGATACCTTAAGTACCAATGAAACTCGTCACTATCGTTCAAAAAAAGGAATATGAAAATGAAAGCAATTGTAAACACACAATATGGATCACCAGACGTGCTGCACGTCCAAGAAGTAGCCAAACCTGCTCCCAGGGACAATGAAGTATTGGTAGAAGTTCATGCCGTATCCGTAAATTCAGCGGATATGCATCTCCTGACCGGCACACCATTCCTGATGCGCCTAATGGGCTACGGGCTTCTAAAGCCCAAAAACACGATACTCGGCGCGGCCATCGCAGGGCGGGTTGAAGCGGTCGGCAGTAAAGTCAAGCAGTTTCGACCCGGTGACGAGGTATTCGGAGACTTGTCCGCGTCTAGTTGGGGTGGTTTTGCCGAGTATGTCTGTGCAAATGAAGATGTTCTGGTGTTGAAACCGAGCAAACTGTCATTCGAGCAAGCCGCAGCCGTGCCGTTGGCGGCAGTCACCGCACTACAGGGGCTTCGCAAGGGCAATATTCAAGCGGGGCAGAAAGTGTTGATTTATGGGGCGTCGGGTGGTGTGGGTACGTTTGCAGTGCAGCTCGCCAAATCGTTTGGGGCTGAAGTCACTGCCGTGTGCAGCACGCGGAATTTGGACATCATGCGCTCAATTGGTGCCGACCATGTCATTGATTACACTCAGCAAGATTTCAGCCAAAATGGGCAGCACTATGACCTGATTATGGCTGTTAACGGCGATCATTCGATTTCCGACTACATGCGTGCCTTAAGCCCCAACGGAACGTATGTCTTTAGCGGGGGTTCCGCTAAGCAAATGTTCCAGGCTATGCTCCTCGGACCCTGGATATCCAAGACCAGCTCTAAGAAAGTGGGCGCCTTGGGAGCGAAACCAAACCAGCAGGATTTGGTTTTTATGAGAGGCCTTCTTGAATCCGGTAAAATTATCCCTGTCATCGATAGATGTTACCCGTTAAGCGAAGGTGTTGAAGCGATCCGGTATCTTGTAGCAGGGCACGCCAAAGGCAAAGTGGTCATTAGTATGGAACATGAGGCAGCAGTCCAAAAGGTAACCGCTCAGACCCGCGCTGAATTCTCACCTGCCTGAGCCGTTTCAACGAAAGAATAATTGGGGGAAACAATGATAAACACAACCATGCAAGGCAAGATTTGCCTGATTACTGGCGGTACCAGTGGTATAGGCAAAAGTGCAGCTCAAGCCCTCGCCAAGATGGGCGCAACCGTCGTGATTGTAGGGCGCAACGCTCCCAAAACCGCACAGGTGGTCGAAGAAATCCGCACTGCCAGTGGTAACAAAAACGTGGACTCCCTGCTAGCCGATTTATCATCGCAGCAGGAAGTCCGGCATTTAGCAGCTGAATTCAAGAACAAATATCTACATCTTCATGTCTTGCTCAACAACGCCGGTGCGGCGATCCTGAAACGCCAACTCAGCGTCGATGGCATTGAAATGACGTTTGCCCTCAATCATCTGGCACCTTTCCTGCTGACGAATTTGCTGCTGGATACCATCAAAGCCAGTGCTCCGGCTCGGATCATTAATGTGTCCTCGGATGCGCACACCTCCGGCAAAATCGAGTTCGACAACCTTCAAGGCGAAAGGGACTATGGCTTTAAGACCTATGGCAATTCAAAACTGGCGAATATCCTGTTTACGGTGGAACTGGCCCGCCGCTTGGAAGGAACCGGCGTAACCGTCAATGCGCTGCATCCGGGTCTTGTTGCCACGGATTTCGGGAAGAACACCGGCGGGGTCATCTCCGCGCTCTTCGGCATCATTGCGCCGCTCGTGGCGCTTTCACCGGCAAAGGGCGCGGAAACCTCGGTCTACCTTGCCTCTTCGCCCCGCGTGGAGGGCATTTCAGGGAAGTATTTTTACAAATCGCAGGTGACACCAGCCGCAGCACAAGCCACTGATATGGCAGTTGCCAAGAAATTATGGGATGTGAGCGCCGAAATGGTTCATCTAGCGAATGGCCTGTCAGTATAGCCATAACAATGCCAAATGGTACTGCTCAGACAGATGAGAATTTAGCATGGGACTGAGCAGTTACTAAATCAGGGGGAATATTGATGAAAGCAGTTGTCTGGACAAAATACGGATCACCGGATGGGCTTCGACTCCAAGAGGTAGCAAAGCCTACTCCCAACGCCAATGAAGTCCTAATAAGAGTATACGCGACAACCGTAACAGCAGGAGATTGTGAACTTCGCAGTTTCAACCTCCCAATCTGGCTCCGGCTCCCCATTCGATTCTATATGGGTCTCATTAGACCAGAAAACATTATTCTCGGGCAGGAGCTAGCCGGGGAAATTGAAACAGTAGGCAAAGATGTAAAACAATTCAGTAAAGGTGATCAGGTTTTTGCAGCCACCGGTTTTGGTTTTGGCGCTTACGCTGAGTACATTTGCCGGCCTGAAACACCTCAAGGAGGGGCGCTGGCAATAAAACCGACCCATATGACCTATGAGGAAGCCGCCGCTGTTCCTGTTGCAGGACTTGAGGCATTACATTTTCTTAGAAAAGCAAATAATCTGAGCGGACACAAGGTTTTGATCAATGGCGCGGGTGGAAGTATCGGAACTTTTGCAGTGCAGCTTGCCAAGTACTTCGGAGCAGAAGTGACTGGTGTGGACAGCACGGGGAAATTAGATATGCTGCGCTCGATTGGCACAGACCATGTCATTGATTACACGCAAGATGATTTCACCCAAAGCGGTGAGACCTATGATGTTATTTTTGACGTGGTAGGCAAGAGTTCGTTTTCAGGGTGCATAAGATCGCTAAAGAAGAATGGATCCTATCTTTTAGCGAACGCTGGGTTGACACAGATAGTTCGAGGGCTATGGACTTCAACGACAAGCAATAAGAAAATAATACGAGGGTCAGCAATCCAAAAGAGTGAAGATTTAGCTTTCCTCAAAGAGCTTATTGAAGCGGGGAATATAAAAACGGTCATCGATAGACGCTATCCGCTGGAACAAATCGCCGAAGCTCACCGATATGTTGACACAGGGCAAAAAAGGGGAAATGTGGTCATAACTTTGGCACAGAAAGGAGTGTCTGAAAACGGCTAGATCTCTGTAAAGAATTGCGTATAAAAGAGAAAAAAGAAGATGGCCTGCCAATGGGTACTACTTAAATAGGCGAGAATTTAGCACCTGCCTGAGCAGTTACCTGATTCTTATGAATGAGCTTCTTGAAGCTGGCAAAGTCGTCCCTATCATCGACAAAAGTTATCCGTTAAGTGAGGCAGCTGAAGCGATCCGGTATCTTGAAACAGGACGCGCCAAAGGAAAAGACGTCATCACTATCGGGCAAGTAGACACAATGACCATTATGTCTATTATGCCTTAGTTTCTCCCTCAAACTTTTTCAACGAACATTCTATTTAGAATCCTACTCGTGTCCTCACTTGGATATGCTTTCGCCGTTGAAGGACGCGAAATCCGACAATCGGAAGACGGCAGGAAACAACGGGTGGGGCAGGGGGGTCACTTTTTATCACTGCTTCACCTGTTTCGTCCGGCAGGGGTGCTCTGTCGGGAAACAACTGAACCATGAGCCGCTCAGCTTCCCGCAAACGGTCACACTCAACTTCCTCGTCGGTTCGGGGGTCTTCTCGGATCAGTACCAGCTTAGTGTGCTCTGAAAGTGGAAAGTGTGGATTTGCTCGAACGCCAAACTGTGCAATCTCGCGCTGGGCAAACAGTTCTGTCTGTCGGGGTTTCGCTTGATCCCGGTCGAGCTGCTTTTGTACCCTCGTTCGAGCGTCAACTGCTTGTCCCGTAAACAAATCAAATTGCAGCGGTACATTTTCCTTTTGCATACCTCATAACTGTTGTTTCCTCAGCTCCCAGAGTGTAGTGGGTTTGAAATAGAGATCGCGTTCAACCGGTAATCCTAAATTCCCCCGTACCCCTTCAAGTTCAGTCACGCTAAAATATCCGAGTTCCACCTCATGTCCTGAGACTAAGCCAAAAAAGGTATCTTCCCCGTCATACTCGCTTGGATACCAACTCCAATTTCCGTCCGGAGTAAAGAATTTAACCGGCGCGATTGCCTCTAAACCTAAATGTTCGTTGGCATAAAGCTCTGGCAATACTGCCCGACTCTCAGCATCCAACAGTTCCATTGCTTCCTGTGGGAACCGTTTGACGTTGGTGATTGTTCGGGCGCGGTTGTCATAGGTCACAGCGTAGCCATGAGCCGTATAGGGATTGAATACCATCAATTCGTTTTCGCCACGTCTGGCGAGCGTATAGCCATACTCAGATGCAAACTCGATGGCTCCCTCAAATCCTTCATCACGAGTGGTTTTTCGCTGCAATTCAAAGGCACCAAAGATATTGAGAATGCCGCCGTTATCGGAGCTGTCCCACAACTCACGCGCTAAACCCGAAGGAAAGGAAATCGTGGGGTATTTTTTGCCCTTAACCCATTCTTGGTTGTACTGCTGAGCAAGGAGATCGCCATTAAGAAAATACAAACCGTTGATTGGTTGGGTATCAAATGGTGTGGAATGTTCTTTTTCGTACCAAGGCATAAGGAATATTCAGCATAGCATATCCCTGATTCGCTATTCAACCTCAGTTCGGGATAAGGATCCCAAATTTGAGGTTTATAAGGGTCATCATGGATCAAGTGATCAAATTTCATCGAAATTATCTTGACCCGCCACTCAAAAGGTGAGAGGAGCAGACAAAATCAAGTAACCAGCAGTAAATGCAAATCGGTCTGTTTCACCTATAAGCTACCTCATAATTACGGGGTCATTGGTACGTGAAAGGTCTCTCCACTAAACTCGTCCGGTGTATGGATCTTGACCTCAAGTGAAAAACCCGCACCTAATGCTGCAACGTATTTTCGTAACGTGGTCAGGGTATAGGCGTCATAGTCCTCTTTCTCAATACGAGCCACCTGTGCTTGAGACACCCCTAAACGCTCGGCCATCTGCTTCTGTGTTAAACCGGCTGCCAGCCGTGCTTCGACCAATTGTAACCACAAGGCACTTTTCGCCGCTTCTTCTTCATACACAGCCTGAAACTCAGGGTCTTGCATCAACCCCTCGTGCCAGCGCTGGTAACTTTCTTCGCCAGCCTTAATAATATTCTTTCGTTCTTTATCTGTCATAATTATTCACCTCCCGCCCGTTGGATAAAATTGTCCATGCGCTTTTCTGCGATTTCAATCTCTCGTTTGGGTGTTTTTTGGGTCTTCTTCTGAAACCCATGTACAAACACAATTCGCTTTCCCGTAAAAAAGAAATACATAACCCGATAAATATTGCCGTTACTAGCCCGACGCAACTCCCACAGTTTCCCATCAATATGCTTGACCAACGGTTCCGTCGCTCGGGCATTCAGTTCTCTCAATTGATTGATTGACCAAACAAACCGCGCCTGCGTTTTCACATCAAGGCTATGCAAAAATTCCTCAACCGGCGTTTCGCCCTGTTCAGTTGTGTAAAAAACAATAGACCATTCTTGTTTATCAGCCATGTATACGGATTTTAGTATATTTTCAACTAGAAATCAATCAGATCATCCAATTCACAATGAGCCCTAATCCGACCATAAAAGTTCACTGAAAGTCATAGTTATTACGACCACAATTGTGGTCGTGGATACCTTTTCAGTGAACATTTTTATTGCTCAATTAGTTTTAAAGTGCCAGCTAAGGCGGGAGAGTTTATGCCTCGGCGATAAGCGCGATGGAAAGCTTCATTCCCTTCGGATGAATGGGAAGCTTCGCTCCTTGGCGAGCTGGCGGGTCTTTGGGGAACCATTTCGCCCACTCTTCGTTCATCCCGCCGAAGTCACTTTCCTCACCCAAGATGAAGGTCGCGCTCACAGATTTATCGAGCGAACTACCAGCCGCTCGAAGGATAACCTCAATGTTCCTTAGGCACTGAGCCGTCTGTTCTTGGATCGTAGTTCCAACGACCTCGCCCGTTTTGGCATCAAAGGGACCCTGACCAGCGACAAAGACCAATCCACCGGCCTTCACCGCTTGGCTATATCCGGCCAAAGACTTCGGTGCTTCATCAGTGTTTACGATTACCTTCGCCATTTCCTATCCTCCGTTGGTATGCTCCCAAAAAACTGTGTATTGCTCTACCTTTTTTCAGATTCACGATTCATCCATGTACTCTTTTTGGCTGGCGGTTTACCTTTTTTCTCACTAACTGAGGCTGTAGAATTAGTGATCTCTTGGAGTCAGGGATCCATATTGGTGATATGCGCGTGATTGTCCATCATGCCAGCGAAAGCACTAAGTTACGCTACGCCAAGCCGCACCACTAAGCCGCGCTAAGCCTGGATGATCGCTTGTACGTGGACTGCAAATCATGTACTACGTCTTCCTCATAGTACGATATGGTACAAAATCTAATCCGTTTTCATCCGATTGGTGGTGTAAATGACATTCACAATCAACCATTGCCCGTTCTCATTCAAAAGTTGTAGATAATCGACGTATGGATAAGTTTCAACTCGGACAACCGCAACCTCTTCGTAAGCATCGAGAACGTCCACTTTGTAAAACAGTTTGTCGCGTGGCACATCAGATCCACCGCCCTCACGGGTATCACGAATCATGTCATCTTTGGTCAGATCAGTGAAGTTTATTGCGCCGGTATCCGTTCGAACCTCTAACGCCCGTTTCGCCAGTTTCGGGTGGAGGCAACGTTTCATTCGCTCGACATCGCTATCAAACCAGCCTTCGGCATAATCCAGCGCCGCCGTCCGGATTGCGACTTCATCTGCTGATTTTGCGGCCATAAATTGATCCTCCAGTTCTGAACAACCATCGCAAGCTAAACGGTTATACCATCCCTGTTCGAGGGACATCAACCTCTCAAGTGTTTTGTCAAACTACTTACAACAGGCTACCATTCAGAATACGGTCTCTGAGGGAAAATAGCCTAATGATTTCTCACTCACGTGGCTTGTCCTGAATGTTATCTACAGATGTTCAATAAGGAAATCACGTTGAGCATGGCTGGCTTGCGTGAATAGGTGACTAGGATAATGCAGTAGTCCAAAATGTCCTCCGTCGAGCTCGACGAGTCGCTTTGGCTCCGGTGCTGAGCGATAGGTTAAACGTGCGATGTCTGAACTTGCACCTGGCATTTCGTCGTAATGGGCAACGACCATCAACAAAGCTGTCTCTAAATGAGGCGCGCAAAGCCCCGGATGCAGCGGAGCAGGTGTGTCCAGCGATACGTAAGTCGCCTCATTTTCCCAGTTTGTGCCGAACCGTCCCCCATATTCAATGAACCACCTAAACGCGGTCAGAGGCTGGAGATGTGACGACATGACACGCTGGTTGAAGGATACAACAGGCATTGGGCCGATTGTGGTAGCCGGAAAGGTATACAAATCCCCATTCAAGAGGGTGTCTTTTAGTGCCGCGAATAGTGCCCCATCAGGATCAGGAGGTGGCAGCGCATCACCACAGGCGGGCACCTGCGCAATAATCACTCTTGCTCGCCCACTGACAGCCCCAGCTACGATGACTTCACCGCCGCTGGCACTATCCCCCCAGATCGCGATCCGATTATCATCAATTTCGGGCAGTGTGGCCGCATAATGAATGGCATCGCAATAGCCCCGCGTTTGAATCCATCTATTAATCACCTGCCGAGGCTGACCGTCACTGACCCCGAAATTACGGTGGTCGTAGAGTAGTACCGCGAAACCGGCCTCATAGAAGACTTCTGCGTAACGGTCTGCCACCATGCCATCAATTGTTGCTGAAAAGCCATGTGCCATGATGACAACAGGTAATGGCTTCAAAGCCTTTTGAGGAAGATATAATTTCCCTCTCAGTGTCGCGCCCTGAGAGGGAAATTCGAGAATTTGATACATAGCGGCATTAAACCCCGGGGCTGCGATTCAAAGTATAAAGGGCGTTCACGATGAGCCATTTGCCATTTTCCTTTGCCACATGCAGAAATTCAATATACTCATACGACTCAACTTTGACACTGGCGATTTCCTCATAGATATCAATTTGCGTAACTGCAAATTCGCGTTGATTGACTGGTGTTTCTGCGCCATCGCCCTGTGCAGTACCCGTCACCATCTGCTCTTTTGTCAGACAGAAGAGATAGTCGTCACCGGTGGGCAAATGCTTGATAGCCCGTTTAGCAAGGTGTGTATGTAGGGCTTGTGCGTGGCGGTCAGCTTCAGCTTCGTACCAACCCTTATAATAATGATCTACGGTTTGGAGGATAGCGGCTTCATCTTCAGCTTTTTCACTCATGTGGGCAACTCCTTTTCAATCTGTAGCAAGCAGGCAAGATATGCGGTACATCCTGAAGCTGGGCGTACCGCTGTTAGGCACAATCCAGGCAGCTATTTTGCAGGTTGGATATTCTGATTGACCCGGAACAGGTTGTTTGGATCATATTTGGTCTTGATCTTGACAAGACGCTGATAGTTATCCCGATAGGCCGCCTTTACCCGCTCCTGTCCTTCGTCCATAATCATATTGATATAGGCGCCGCCGGCGCTGTAAGGATGCAGGGCTTCCGAATAGGCTTTTGCCCACCCTATGGTACGCTGAGTATTGGCGGGATCAGGATCAACACCGACGATGACCATACCCCAATTCACGTCGCGGTAGCTGAAAGCGGTATCGTTTTTGCCCACGTGCTGCGGTGCGCCGCTGATTGGGTACATATGCATGGTTGAGAACATGGTTGGAAGCTGTGAGCCATGCTTGACATGCTCGGCAATGGCTTCCTCACTCAGTTCCTTCACCCAATCCGCGCGCCAGTACCACTGTAAACCGGGCGGATACAGCCCATCAAACATGCTTTGCAGCGCCGGGTGGGGAAGCGGCCCCACAAAATCGAGCGTGGGCGGCCCAAAACGACGAATCGGCGCGAAAACCTCTTCCGCTTTCTCCAGTGGTCCGGTGTAACACCACACAACGCCGCACATCTTCTGCATGTGCAGATGCTCCGGGAAGGGTGGCGCTGGTGGAACGGTCAGGAAAGCGAAAAAGCCGTTCATTTCCTCTGGCGCAGTGGTGATATAGTCGCGGTAGAAGCGCATGGCCTCTGCCGCCTGATTGAGAGGCCAGAGCATCGGGCCGCCGTAAACGGTGCTGATCGGGTGCAGACGGAACAAAAATGAAGTCACTACGCCGAAATTGCCGCCACCGCCGCGCACGGCCCAGAACAGGTCTTGATTTTCAGTCGTGTTGGCTGTCACGAGGCGTCCATCGGCCAGCACCATATCCACTTCCAGCAGGTTATCAATGGTGAGGCCGCAGGTGCGCGCCAGATGCCCGAGGCCACCGCCCAGCGTCAGTCCGCCGACGCCCGTCGTTGAAATAATCCCGCTGGGTACAGCAAAGCCAAATGCGTGGGTTGCGTGATCAACATCGCCCCACGTGCAGCCGCCCTCGACGCGCACCGTGCGCGCTGCCGGGTCTACCCGAACCCCCTTCATTTGGGACAGGTCAATTACCAGCCCGTCATCGCACATGCCCAGACCGGGGCCATTGTGACCACCGCCGCGCACGGCCAGCAGCAGGTTATTGTCGCGGGCAAAATTGACGCAGTGAATCACATCGGCCACGTCCGAGGACCGAGCGATAAACGCCGGGTGTTTGTCTATCATGGCGTTGTAGACGCGCCTCGCTTCGTCATAATGGTCATCGCCGGGTCGAATGAGCTGCCCGCGCAGACCGGCTTGAAACGCTTGAATCATTTTGTCATCTATGAGGGGTGGGGATTTCTCTTCAATAACCATATTAAAGCTCCTCTGTTCGCTTTAGCCCGCTGTTCAGTCACTTGACACATCGGGCTGCTAAAGGTGGGTTCAGGACACACTTTGATGATGCCTATAGCACACACAATAGCGGTCTATCTGTCCCACCGACGAGAGGCGAATGTCCCTGTTTTGTCACTATTGATGCTTGTCAAACCCTGCTTCCCGCGCCAGCACAATCGCTTCTCCGCGGCTCGTCACATTGAGTTTCTCATAAATATGCGAGATATAATTGCGCACGGTTTTGGGCGTTAGAACAAGCACTTGAGCAATTTCATCATTGCGGTACCCCTGCGCCAGCAAATGAAGAATCTCACGCTCACGAATTGTCAACTGAGGGATGGAAGCTGCGGGGTCTGAAGCCGTTTCATCCGGAGTATGATCTGGATTGATGGCCTCGCTCATACCAAAGAAATCGTAAAACTCTCGCCAGAATTGACCCCACGCGCGTTCCGTCGGCAGCAAAATATGATTCTTGCTGTCCAGAGGCATAAAACGTGCATCTGCAATATGGGTAGCCAACAATCGCCCATCTGCAAACGGCACAGCAGCATCATAATTGGCGTGCAGCACGAGGGTCCGGATGCGCAGGGTCGTAGCCAATTCCGCGACATCCGCCTGACTATAGACCTTGTAGAGCTTCACCGCATTTTCGGCGGAGGTCGAAACCCGCTGTAAGTCGTTCAACCAGCCGATTTGCTCGGCGGTGCCTTCAGGCAGCAGTTCTGTACTCAGTACCTGTTTGTAAGCAGGGTTATCGATGGCCCAAGCCAGTTTGAGAAGTCTGGAGAAAACCTCAGTTTGCTCAATCTCAATGGCACTCCGGGCTCTACGCATCGGACCGTACAAATAACCGCCATAGATGACGAGGTGGGTGACTCTTTCGGGATGCCGGGCGGCATACGTGATTGCAATACACCCGCCTTGCGATATTCCCATAAGTGCAAACTGCTTCAGGCCAGCAGCATCAACAATCGTCTCTAAATCGTTCACCAGAGCATCTAACGAAATCGTGTCCACATCCCAATCGGATAGGCCACAACCCCGTGGATCATAACGGTACAGGGTATGAAAACGCGACAGACCATCCAACCAAGGTCGCCAAACCGGGCTTTCCCAATCATATTCGAGATGGGTTAGCCAAGTCCCAACCTTAACCAGTGGCGGCCCGTCCCCGGTTTTTGCATACGCCAACTGCACGCCATCTTGTGCCCTACAAAATCGGATTTCCTGTGACAATTGGTTACTGTCCCACATGATTCTAGGACTTATATTGAGTATTTTATCGCCAATATTGTTGCTAATGACCGATAGGATCCGAATATGCGGCCACAATAAAAAACATCGTGAACCGGAGTGGACGACGGCCGCTTCGACTTTCGCGGCGCTGGGAATCACCTTTTCCAGATTCGCGATTGACCCATACACCTGTTCTTGCTGGTAGTTTAACGCTTATCGCACTTGCTGGCACTGTAGAATTAGTTCCTGAAATGCGGATTATGTCTCTTCAGCCAGCGCACTACGACCGCCGGGGAGGTGGCGATACAGCGTAGAAGGGGAGACACCCACCCGGCGAGCCGCTTCCTCAACCGTAATGCTAGGATCACTTAAGAGCGCTTTGGCAGCGGTCAAATCAGCATGGCCTAGGGCAGGGGGTCTGCCGCCAATCTTGCCTCGGGCACGGGCTGCCGCTAAGCCTGCCTTCGTTCGCTCCCGGATGATGCCACGCTCGAACTCCGCCAGAGATGCGAAAATATGAAACACTAGCTTACCGCCGGGACTGGTTGTGTCAATGGCTTCCGTCAGTGAACGGAAACCAATTCCGCGGTCTTCCAGCAGCTCGACGGTCTCAATCAACTGCCGAAGGGAACGCGCCAGTCGATCCAGCTTCCAAACGACTAGAGTATCTCCTTCACGCATGTACTCCAGCGCGGCAATAAGTTGTGGGCGGTCGCGCTGAGCGCCCGAAGCCTTTTCCGTGAATACCTTATCACACCCCGTCTTTTCCAGCGCATCGTGCTGAAGGGCAGGGTCTTGTTCTTGTGTTGAAACGCGGGCATAGCCTACAAGCATCTGGTATCTCCTGAAACTCAAGTACAGTGTAACTTTTGCGAGAGTCGGTTTCAAGAGACAGTTTTGGGAGGGTAAGGAAATCTGAATGACGGTCAATGACTGATCAAAAAAGAAGAGGGCAGGGGACTGTCACAAACGAACCTTTTTAGGAGATGTCTAATAAAGGTGAAATTGGTATCTGTGAAGTAATGTGATCAACAAATGGAATTCTTTATCAAGTTATAACTAAATTTAACCCATATTTTGCAATGCTCGGGAAATACAACCACCTTATCTTCGACTTGAATACCACTGAACAAGCTCTCAAGCATCTGACTTTTGTACTGATATTATATAGTTGCCTGAGGACGATGAAAGACTTATAATTCTCATAATTTCAATATTGTTTAATGTTGAAATTCCAAAAACCTGTCGCATCGCAGAAAGCTCTGTTCCAAAGACAGCTTTGTCCTTATCGACATCCAATTCGAAAGGAAGTGCGTTGTGGCAAATGATGGAACTCAAGTCAAGATTATCGCTTGGCCAAAAGAAGCAGCGGCGCTAGAACACCACTTTTCATCCGAAGACCCTTGCCCGGTTTCAATCTCCTTCGATGAGACATCGGCACACGTCGTTGTTTCTACGGACCCTCAGAAGCCATTGGCCGTCAATATGAATATGCAGGTGAGTGCACGCGAGCCAATTCCCTTGTGCATCAAGCTCTGCGAACCAATCTGCGCCAGAAGCGACTATACCATCGGTATCAACATTTTCGATAATCCATTCGCCTCGATTACGGTTCGCGGCATGACCAAATTCAGCAGCTGCGATGAAGCGCCACCCAAAGAGCGCGTCTGTGTAGGTTTTGACAATCTCAAGGCCGGTACAATATTCACATCCGGATTCACCGAACAAGGGCTGAAGTTTAGTCCTATCGGTGGCGAACTACGCGCAGCCACTTTCGGTGAACCCGCAGGACATACCAAACTGGCGTTTATGAATCAGGGTTTGCGGGTCGATTTTCCACAGGCTGTCGAAGATGTACTGCTCACGCTCAACAATTACGCTCAGCCGGATTTGACCATCAGCGCTTACGCAGGCGCGAACTTGCTCACCCAATTTACGGTGTCGATTTCCAATACTATGAAAGAGATAGCCCTGACTCAAAGCGGTATCACCGCATTGACGATTACAGGTGGAACCAATGAAGCCGCGTTGGTCGAGATTTGCTATCGCCTGTCACAAAGCGGGCCGGTTATTGGCGTCATCGGGTAAATCCTAGCATATAAACGGGTTTCGCCGATTTGCATATCTCTTGGTGGCATATGAGGGAGTACCTATGGCTAAGAAAACTCGCTCGATTGACTCGATGGAAACCCTGATGCAGGCTGTGCCGCAGATTATTGAGAAGGTCAATGCTGAACCCACGTTAGCCTTTCGTTTTGCGGCCAATCCATTATTTCTGGCTGAAGAGCTCGGCTACACGTTGACTGCTGACATGCATCACTATGCGGCGCGGCGCGTCCGTTTTCCAACCGAAACCTATGACCGCCTGCAAGCGCTCGAACCGCAAATTTGGAAGCTGGCTGGTCAGCGCTTCGATATCGATTCCGATGACGCATTGGCACAGGTTTTATTCGAGAAGTTGAAGTTGCCTGCACCCGATGGAGTAGGCAAGAAACCGCCGACCACGAAACCCACAAAGTCAAAATCGACATCAGTGAAAACGCCACCTGTATTGCAGGCATCCGATCTGGAGCGCCTACGAAAATTCGCTAAGCAGTTACCGGCTCGTGTTATAGGACACGGACATATCGATGATCCATTAGAACCGTTAAAGGGTCTACATCCGATTATGGAACCGCTGCTGGAATACCGGCAGCTCGATGCCAGTAGTGCTCGGCTTGCCCCGCGCGCGGTTTATAACCGTATCGCACAGGGTGAGATTAAAATACCCGTCACCAAACTGCAACTGCGCTGGAAGCCTCCTCAATAGCCAAAGGTAGGGAATTCTATGCCAAATCTAGGTGGTTTCGAGGTTGTCGGAGAGCTAACCGTAGGCGTCCTCAATGACATTCTACGCAGCTCTTGGGATAACAATATTATTCCCCACAGTATCCAAATTCCGGCTGGGACGAGTTTTGGCACATACGCGCTGGCAGATGGTGTCGTCAACATTCATCGGGAAACCCTCAGCCTCGTCATGGATGTTCCGGCTAACGGCGTTCGCATCACCTTGCCTGCGGAAATACAAGTGGAATTGGCGAATCCGCCCGTTCCCAGCGCACGTCTGTTTAATATGACGGCTGATATTGTCGCTAGCGTACCCATCGGCGTGCTGCCGGGGACGATTCACGTAGCGGCGTTGTTGAGTACCATCCCGCGCTCGAACGTGAGTGCGACTTTGACCAGTGGTGATCCTGTTCCACCGCTGACGCTCAATCTGATTAGCGAGTACGTACATGCACGCTATGTCGATGGCACCATTCCCCATACCCAGACGCAAACAGGCATCAGCTTCGGCATATGGACGGCTGATTCATTCCTCGAACTCTTTGACGATGCCAGCAATGTCAGTCTTCAAATCGGCGTATCGCAGCCAACGCCAACCCAAGTCAAGGTGACACTGCCGTTTCATCTGCGCTTGAGTAACATGCACTCCTCATCTGGCCCACAACCTCTTTCGCCAATGGGCATTACCGGACGGATTGCCATCACGGCTTCGTTGACCACCGCCCCCGGATCACTCACGGTTCACTTCACGACGGCTACCGTTGACGTTGAAGGGATAGCCCCGGCCAGTGGCAGCGAAGGCAGCAACTATACAACCAATAAAAATGGCGCAAGCCTCTTTGGGCTCGATCTAGAAGCGCTTCTCAAAACTCAGATGAGCAGTCGTGGTCAACAAATCGTGACCGCTTTGGGCGATCAGACATTTTTTGTACCCACGGTCAGCCAGATTGAGTCCTTCATTGCCGATCAAGCGCACACCGCTATTATTGGACACGGTGATATTGCCCTGTGGACACCCAACCCGCCTCCCGGTGGTGATGTGACAGTGACCGATGTTAAGCCCTTAGCTTTAGCTGATGCGATTGCCTTCTGCCTCAACAACCCCGGTGGTAATACAGGCGCAATTATCAACTTTATTCCCGCCAGCCGCACCTGTGCCATCGCTATTGACGGTGCGCTCGTGCTGAAGATGATCCGTGATCAGATTAACAAACCAGAAAGCGAAGGCGGCTTCGGCGGTCTGCCGCATACTGAACATAACATCAATGGTCATGACGCGATTGTCAAGCGTATTGATGTGTCGCTTGAGAACGGACATATTCGCATCGAAGGCGATGTGACAGTGGTTGATGCCATTGCCTGTGTGGATGTCGACGCCAGCTTCAGCGCCAACGTCGGACTTCGCTGGGACGATAACCCTGATGGCACCCAAACCTTGGTGCCGTTCGTGATCGGCGATCCGGATGTTGATCTCTCCCTTTTAGCATGGATTCTCAGTTTTCTGATCGGCTTTATCACACTCGGTTTAGTCGGTGGAATCATTGCCATTGTCATTGTGGCGGTGGCTGAAGGTGTTGCCGAGAAAATCGGCGGCGTAATCGTCCGTGATCAGATCACAGGTCAGGTCAAGGGGATTGGCGCATGGCCGCAAACGTTGGACGGAATTGGCGAGGTGACAGCCCATTTCGACAATCCGGTGTTGATTGATCCGAACAGCGTAGCATTCCCGGATGCTTACTCGGTAACGGCTACATTTGCCTCGACCATCATCGCTTTCGCCGACACCAACGGGCCTTATATTGTTAATGCAGGTGCGCTCATCACGTTTATTGGTGGACCGGTCACTACACACACAACCTACGCATGGGATTTCGGTGATGGGGGAAACGCTTCGGGACGAGTTGCCTCGCACACTTATGTGGACAATGGCCTGTATGTTGCCAAGTTAACCACGACGGTTAACCAGCCCGGAGGTGTGGTTACTCGCCAATTTGCTCAAGTACGCGCCCGTAACGTACCGCCCGTGGTTGATGCAGGTGCAGATCTCACCATTGATGAAGGTCAAGAAGTTGAATTCACTGCTGCATTTAGTGACCAAGAATGGCCTGATACCCATACAGCCACCTTCGATTTTGGTGATGATTCACTGCCGGTGGCAGGGCAGGTCACTGAAACAAATAATCAACCGGCTGCCAAAGGCACAGCCAAAGCCAAACATGCTTACTGTGATAACGGCGATTACGTCATCACTGTTGAAGTGATTGATGATGATGGCGGCGTTGGCGTTGATAAGCGCACCGTCACTGTCCGTAATGT
Organism: Aggregatilineales bacterium; assembly: GCA_038251275.1. Lineage (GTDB taxonomy): Bacteria > Chloroflexota > Anaerolineae > Aggregatilineales > Phototrophicaceae > CFX2. The sequence continues at coordinate 33,471 of JBBSBM010000013.1, read as the reverse complement.
ACCGCCCAAAGTTGATGCCGGCGTAGATTTGTTTGCCTATCCAGGTATTCCGATCAGCCTTGAAGCCTGTTTTACCGACCCCGGCTGGTGTGATACCCATACGGCGGCGTGGGAATTTGGCGACTGTACACCTCTGACACCGGCTGTCGTACACGAGAAAAATGACCCACCGGAAGCCATTGGTGTGGCGGCTGCGGCACACATCTATCAGCATTGCGGCACCTATTTAGCACGCTGCATCGTTACCGACGACGATGGTGGGGTAGGGGAAGACAGCCTCTACGCCCGGGTTGTGAGTCTGAAAAATATTGGTTTTGAAGACGGTTTTCGGAACCGTTTGGCAGGGCAAGTCGCTAACGATTGGGAGCCTTACGGCGGGGTAGGGTTAGAAGGTAGAGCCAGCACGGGTGGATCGACTTTCAAAGCGGAGGAATTTGTCGTTCATGGCGGTCAGCGCTCGCAGCAAATTACAGGCATAGGTAAATTTAAAGCTGGTATTTATCAGCATATTGGCGCAAATGTCGGTTGGGATTATCAAGTTTCGGTCTGGTATCACCTTGATGAGCGCGGCAGTGGCCTCGCTCGTTTGGGTCTTGATCCAGCAGGTGGCAGCGATCCCGACGCGGCCTCGGTGGTTTGGTCGCAGGGAAGCCAGCAGCGTGACTGGGGACAGTTATTGGTGCGTGTCACCGCAAAGGCGCAGCGAGTTACGGTATTCCTAGAAGTGGATACTCAAGAAGAACGAACAGCCGGATATTTCGATGATGTACTCCTGATTCCGTATCCGTGTCAGATCAAGGAATGCTTTCCTGAAGAACCACCAAAGGAACAAAGTCGCTGCGTGGATTGGACGGATGAACGCAAGTCTATGACACTACCTGCTGGCTATCAAAAAGCAGGCTTCACCTTCAATTCGTTGACGGGAATGCCGCTGATGATTGCCTTCTGGGGTAATCCCGCGAATCAGGGAAAGTTGCAGTTTCCCGAAAAGGGCGTTCAAATTTTGCTGCCGTTCGAGGCAACTCATGTCGTCGCCCATGTTATAAGCGGCACGTCAAAGCCTGTGCAAATGAATGCCCTTAATCAGCCGGGTGTGAGTGTAGGCGTCGCGACATCACCCGCCAACCAACAAGGTATTGCGACTCTCGAAATTCAGGCATCAGGCATCACCAGCTTAGTGATCTATGGCGGTGGCAATGAAGGGCTTCTAATTGACCTGTGTATTGACCAGAAGGCTGGCGCTGGCAAGCCAAGCAATCCAACCAAACTGGAAAAGGGATAAAAATGGCCGAAGATCAAAATGTTCACATCGTAGGCTGGCCGCAAGAAGCCGCCAAACTGGAACATCACTTTATACAGAATAATCCGCTTCCGGTGTCCATCTCATTTGATAGCTCATCGCTTGGGGTTGTGCTTGGTTCTTCGCCATCAAACCCTCTGGTGGTGAATATGGACCTGAATTTACGTGCATTGGAGGCTGTGCCACTGTGCATTCGTCTGTGCGAACCCATCTGTGTAGACAGTAACTACACGATTGGCATTTCGATTTTTGACCGTCCCGTAATCACGATTACTTTGCGGGGCAGAACTCGCTTATTCGGATGTAATGAGGAGTTATAATCTATGGTTGCGACACCCCGTAAGACAACTTCAGGCACAAAAACTAAAAAAGCCAAAAGCTCGGCTGTTCCACCAAAAAAGGTCGATACACCTGCGCCCGAAGCGCCGCCAGCCGTTGACAACCCGCTGCCAGATGCGGCGTCGATGTTCGCGGGTCAGATTGATTTACTCAATGCGGTGACCGGAACTACAGCCCGCATCGTAACCCGTGCCGCTTCAATTCTGGAGGAGGAACTGGCTTCCGGCATTGGTGTGACACAGAATATCGAGCAGCGTTTTGTGGATGTCGATAAACTGCGTTCCGGCAATTCGCAGGAGGTCGTGCAGCGCTTCCGTAAGGATGCCCATGACGTGGTGGACATTCTGCTTGATTTGGTCAATGTGGCGACCAATGCCGTGAGTGGGTTGAGCGAACGTGCGGTAAGCATCGGGCTTGGTCAGCAGCAACCACCGGCACAGAACAACAATACATCTGCCGCAGCAGTCCCGACGTTGGCCGTGCCGGCACTGGCAAAAGCAGGCCAAACGATTGAAATTCCCATGACTTTGGAGAATGAAAGCGAGCAGCCCATCGAGACGCTGAACTTTCTCAGTTCTGACCTCGTCAATACGGATGGCGAACGTATCGCTGCCGGACAGATCTCATTCTTGCCGGAAAATCTGGTCATCGAGCCTAAGAAAACATCTACGATTACGGTGGTCGTACGCATCCCGGACAATGCTGCGCCGGGCGTTTACTCCGGCCTCCTGCAAGCGACACGCATGGGGCAACTTCGTGCGGTGATGTCGATCCAGATTACGGCCTAATGAATACTTTTGAGCGGTCGCAGTTCGTCGTTTCCATGCTTGACCAATATAAGTCGGTGACCATGGAACGGCTGCTGGAGCTTTTACCCGACAAAGAACCACGGCGCTACTTATATGATCTGGTGCCGCTTTATCCACAGCGTTCAGGCAAAGGGCTGCGACCGGGTTTGTGCATTGCGACATGCCTTGCATTCGGAGGCAGTATCCGCAGCATCCTGCTTTCTGCGGTAACGCTTGAGTTATACCATAATGCCTTTTTGGTTCACGACGATGTCGAAGATGGCAGCTTGAACCGTCGCGGTTTGCCGACGCTGGTCTCTGATTTCGGTCTTGCCATTGCCGTGAATGTCGGAGATGCCATGAACGTTTTGTGCATACGCCCATTGATGGAAAATATGACTGCGTTGGGTGCCACTCTCACATGGAAAGTCTTCACCGAGATCGAGCATATGGTGCGTGAATCTGTAGAAGGGCAGGCTTTGGAACTGGGATGGGTACATGATAATAGCTGTGATTTGACCGACGATGATTATCTACGCATGACGTTAAAAAAGACCTGCTGGTACACCTGCATTCATCCCTGCCGAATTGGCGCACTTGTCGGTTCGGGTGGGTCTGCAGATTTAGACAAATTCAACCGCTTTGGCTATTTCATGGGCGCAGCATTTCAAATTCAAGATGACCTACTCAATCTCATAGGCGACGAAGCCAAATATGGCAAGGAAATCGGGGGGGATATTTGGGAAGGCAAGCGAACCTTGATGCTCATTCATGCCTTAAATCAGTCGAGCAGCCGCGAAAAAAAGCGCCTGCGCAGCTTTCTAGCGACCCCCCGAATTGAGCGCTCCCCAAGCGACGTGCTGTGGGTCTATGAAATTATGCGGAAGTACAAGAGCATGGAATACGCCCGGTCAAGCGCACATAATTTGGCCGCGGCGGCACTCAAAGAGTATGTTGGGGCATATGGGAACTTGCCCGACAGTGAGCATAAGCGATTTGTTGCAGAAGTTGTGCTTTATATGATTGAGCGCGATCTCTAATCCTCAGTTCGCTTTTATTTTCAACTTGAGGGCAGGGGGTTGTTCGGCAGGCGTAACCGGTATCGAATCACGCGCGTCAGCCAGCAGTGACATATGATAAGCCATTTGGCCTGCCAATTCGGCCGCGCTGAGTGCCACATCCACACCCCAGCGGACGTACTCCATTGGATTACGAACGGTTTCCGTAGCCAGCGTTAGGCCCGCATCAGTCGTTTGTTTTCCGACCTGCAGTAGATGTTTTGGGCCGCCCAGAACATGCTTGACCGCTCCCATGCTGAGAGTCATCACAGCTTGTTGTGCCGTTCCAGCTATAATCCGCGACTGAATGACACTACTGGCAGGTTCCATGCCAGCCAGAACACCACCCGCGATGTCCGCGTAGCGCGGGTCAACCCGTGCCCGCGAAAGAATAATGCGGAGCGCCTCCATCCAGACGGGGTTCAGTGTTCGATTGCGAATCAGTTGGACTATCATACCGGCAAGAGCCATGTCATAGCGCAAATTATGGCTGACCCCATCGGCATAACCTTGCAAACTTGCTCTCGAGAAGTCATTGCGAGGTGCTGCCTGCAAAATCCACTCCGCTGCCCAACGTCCACTCAACAGGGCATACTGAATACCCTCACCATTTAACGGATTGATTAAGCCCGCCGCATCACCGGCCAACAGTACCCGGTCGGCTACCAGCGGAGTCGATGGGTTGTAAGTTGATAGCGGCCAACCCGAAACACGACCAACCCGCCGCGCACCACCTAATCGTTCGTGAAAAGCAGCATCTTCCTCAATTAACTGATCAAGCAGCTTGGGCAGATGTTCGGTGGCCGCGGGCAACGTTTCGAGCAGCATGCCGACGCCTACATTTGCGCTGGATTCACCGGTCGGAAACAACCAGTAATAACCGGGGAAGCTGGAACTGGAAAAATACAAATCGGCTTGATCGGATGGCCCGCTGATATTTTCATAGTACGCGCGGACAGCAATGATACGATCTTGGGAGGAAGGCAGTTTGCCAAGCATTTGCCGTGCCACAAGTGAGCTGCTGCCATCCGCTCCGATGAGGACACGCCCCCTCAAGTGATGTTCCCGACCTTCGTGCTCGACCTGTATGGTCACGCCATCAGGATCGACGCTGTAACTTTTGACACGCCAATCTTCATAAATCTGCACTCCAGCAGCACGAGCGGCTTCCACAATCCAGGCATCAAGCTGTATTCGGGGTACGACACGACCATGCGTGGGCAAGCCGGGAATATCGGGGATCAGGCTCCTAACCAACTGTTTGCCGTCAACATGAACCGATGCACTATAAATGAGATTGCTATGTTGATATTCGGGGTTATCTACGACACCGAGGCGCTGCAATTCCAGCAGCGCGATTGGACTGAGGAAGTCACCACACACCTTATCACGTGGAAATGTGTGTTGATCGATAAGGGCTACTTTTAGGCCAGCCCGTGCGAGATACGTTGCGGCGGAAGCACCCGCTGGCCCAGCACCGGCGATCAGGACATCGGCATCGTTGGGTTGCTTGATCTTAAAAGAAGACATAAGCCACTCCTCGCTCGATATTTGTTGCAAACAGTATATCAGATTCTGGTTTTCACAACGCCTGTGACATTAACCGCCCTCAACAGTCGCTCAAACCAACGCTACCCTATTTTGCAAACGGTCAATGCCACCTAAATTGCTATAAAAGTGCTTTTACGCGAGCGTAAACACGATGTCTCAGCTAGCTGTCTGTACCAATGTTATAGCAAAAACCATCAACACAACAAAAGTTTTTGAAAGGGATCACAGGGATAGTTAAAGAAAGGTAAGCGTTCAACAACTAAATCAACTACTCAATTTCCCAAGAAAAGTGACTTGTCTGCAAAAATCTCTGATTCTTGAAAGTCCGCTTTACATGCCCCATCTATTTTTGTTGGAAGTTTTGAAGTGATCCAATAAGTATCTGATTTGCGAATATCACTAATAGGCGAGAGGGTCTGTCAAAAAGGAACCTTTTTCGGAGATGAGGGAGCGATTGATCTTCGTTTCCAAAGGGGTCGTCTCCTGAACCCGCATCCACAGGAGGCTTCGCACAGCGAGGGAGGGAATAAAGCGGCGGGTCACAGACCCGCCCCTACACGGTTAGTCATAAACAGGCGAAGGGATTAATACGGCGCAATTGACGACTGTTCGACCCAACCACGGTAGGTTTGGTAGCCGGATGTGAACTCGACACTCCACCACCAATTTGTGCCATCCCATGAAGGGGCAGGGATGGCGAGGACGGTGAAATTCTGCTGCGGGAAAATGGTCACCGATGTGGCCGAATCCGACGCAGGGAACTGCCGCACCAGAATAAAGGGCAGACCACTGGCAGGCTTGGCCCGCGCGGGAAGCGGCCAACTGTTGGGTGTAATCGCATCCGGGAAGTAGCGGAGAGTGGGCACAGGCAGAGATAGCGATTGAGATGCGTTCACAATCTCCAACGAGGCTTGTTCGATCCATCCATAGACAGCAGGGTTTTGGGTGTCGTGGATGTAGTACCACCATTGAGCGCCGTCCCAGATCGGATTGGCGAGGCCAGCGTCGGTATAAAGTCGATCAACATAGAACTGTTCACTCTTGGGGTAAATGGTAGCGACGATGACGTTAGAGGTCGGTCGATCTCGCAGCCAAGCATAAGGCACCGATGCGCTCACCAAGACAATATCGTTGTTCTGAAAAGCAGCCTGACAAAATGCCGGATCATTATTGGGGTCAGTGGTGTTGGTCTGCGGTTGATAAGGACCGCAAAGTGGCGCGGCATCGACGGTGGATGCGGCGAAGGGAATTAATAACCCACAAACGATCACAATCATCCAAAACCGTCGCGTTTTCATGTTCCACCCTTTCATGCAGGGGCATCTGCCCAAGCCTCTGCCTCGATCTTACACCGATCTTGAGCGAAAAAATTAGGACAGTTGACCTACCGAGGTTCTTCGCCAAGTCCTGTATTGGGGACGTCGGCTTGGCTAATGAAGGGTCCCTCCCCACCACTCAATTAAGCTCGTTGTCCTCAAATTAGTTGGTAAAATAAGTCACGTCAAGATCGATTTACATGACCTATTTTGTGCTGTAATGAAACAGTCGGATGAGACTGTTATGAGGACTATTCCTGCAGGTCAGGTTGGCTGGCAATGATGTTGCCTTATTCGAGGAATGAATCGATTTGCTCTCTGAAAATTGCTGACTATACCTGTATGATTTTTTTGGTACAACACCGAAATTGAAGTAATGACATCGTGGCTGGTGAGAAACCGAGAGAGGATTGCTAGAGGTTTTGAGTGCCTCGTTGGTGTTTAGGGGATGGCTGCCAAGCGTTATATTTAGATGGTCCGTGCCTGCGCAAGCATGTGCCCAAGATAATCGTCAAATGGCAGTATACGCCCAAGTAAGCCTTGAATTTCAAACTGTCTCACGACCGTGCCTTTGTGGAGAATATTGAAAGCATGTCGTTCAGCATCCAGAAATACCCCGACTGATTGACCAGCATAGGTGTAGCCTACATAGTAGTCATGATTGCCGACTGAAATAATCCCATTTTGGCCGACGCGGCGCTTGAAAATCTGACGATCATAGTACGACAACCAAGCATCTGGATCGACCTTCTCTGGAAGAGGCGGCAACATAGGTAAGTTTGGAAACGCTTCGTAAGGTGGCCGGTTGCCACAGGCCAGTGACTGGTTGGCTCGCTGTTGGTTGTAAAACTGTCGATACACATCCAAAATGCCCATCGCATCCAACCAATCTTCGGGATGCTCTCCCCATAAACATTCGTGCTTGAGGGTTCGTACCGAACGCTCAACAAAGGGTTTGTGGTAAGGTTTGCCCGGTTCGACCAGGTCAGGCTGTACTCCCAAACAGAGCAGAAAGCGCATGAGCGGCGACGGATAGCCATCGGTCAGCCAATTGCCGACAAAGCGCGTGTCGTTATCAAAACGTAGTTTGGCGGGCAAGCCCGTTGTGCTGAGGAAGCGTGCGACCGCCCGTAAGGCCGTTTCAGCACTGTAATGGGGTTGTGTTTGGGTATCCACCAGAATGGAAGTACCTCGATCGACGACGCTGAGAAATTCAAACTTGTCGGCCAATTGTCCGAAGTCCATCTCCCAGTGCTGCATCGGTTCAGGCCGTTCGAGCGGATAGTGCTCCCCTAACCGGGTCGGGATACGTCCACCTTCTTTCAGTATTTGCCAAATGGTTCGCGTGGATTGGGGAACATAGACCGTTTTCAAGGCGGCGTCTTTATGGAGATGATACAAGATCGTTTTGGGACCGACGACCCGACCGTATTTTTCTTTCAGTTGATCACGTAGATCCAGAACGGCATCGCGAACGGCTCTGATAATTTGACGAGGTCGATGGAGTGGCGCTCGTGAATGGCTCTTGAACATCTCCAGCGTCGGTTGCTCGGCTTCTCGAAAGCGTTTGAGCCATTTCTTCACCCAACTCAGGCTGCGTTTCAGTTCACGCCCTAGCCGTGCTTTCGTCCAGTCATCATGCTCGCGCCATATCTGAAACAGTCGTATCCGATCTAACTCCCACTCGTTTTCCATAGGACACCTCTACTTTATCTTCGAGATGCCCACCTATTTTACCCGGTCACGATGTCAGGGAGCTGTTTGCGGAGTTGTACCAGAAAAATCATACAATACCTTTTCGGGGGAATATGCAGAAAACCCCAATTTGTAGCAGGTCAAAGCGCATATCCCGTCTAACATCCTTTTTGTCCCAATCGTAATCGGGAATTCAATCGGGACGCCTGCCTCATGACGTTGGGACTATTGGCATTCTATATTAGAAGTGCTTATCAGTTGGATAAGCAGACAACCAATAGGAGACATGTCATGACCACTCAAGTGGATCAAAATCAAATTGAATCGGTAAGTCGTCGGAGCAAACCGGACACGGTTTTCTGAGAGACGTTGCATCGATTCTGAGTTCAAATATCGGGTTCTTGCCCCATACCTTTCCGTGTTAATGAATGCTGACAACCTATATTGACCAGCACAGTCCGCAGTCGGCTTTTGACCACTGTTCTGTAAGTCTTTGCCTGCTGTCGGTATCACCGGTGACAAGTGGTTCGTAATGTGACCTCTAGTTATAAAAGGAGAATCGGTATGTCTTCGTCAATTCGTAAGGTTCTGGTTTTGTTCCTCGTTATGGGATTTGCGATGTCCGTTCGAGCGGGTGTCGCGCAAAGTAAATCGCCTCTTGGACGCGAAATGGTCAGCAGCTTGAAAGCCCCGGATACTGCGTCTGCTAAAGCCTGTACCATCAGTACCCAGAAAAAACGATCTGTAGAATTGCGTGTAGGCCCGGGTACAAATCGCACCTCGGTCGCCTTCCTTCCATCTGGTGCACAATTCACAGTCCTCGGCAAGAGCAGCGACAAAAATGGTAAGATCTGGTTCCGGTTGGATAAAAACGAAGTGGCGCCAAAAAGCTCAGCCAAAGAGGTATGGGTACTCAGCACGGATGTGACCACCAGCGGCGATTGTGCATCGGTCGCCAACGCAGCCGCACCACCCATCGTCCCGATTACTCATGTATCGCCACCGGTTGATAGTGATTCAGGCAAGACGGCCTCGTCCGCAGGGGCAATTGCACCTCAGACCGGCACATGGACAGTCAGCTTTGCTCGACAAACAAACGCTTCATGTGTGGGAAGCGACAATTTTGTTCTTAATACAAGTGAGGTATGGATCGACTGGAGTGAGTCCGATTATGTACAAACGATAGGGATTCTGGCTGTCACTCCAGACCACTTTATATTCAATGGCACGCTGTTCCAAAGCACAGGAAACAATCACTATATGGGATCATGGACGTTCGAGGATGGCAAAAACACACAACTTTATCTCACCGTTCTCTCGCCAACCAGCATAAGTGGTCAAATGATCGGGAATGCCGGTTCCGGTGGTCAGGCCTGTAGTGCCACGCTGGATATGAGCGCTGCGAAGAGCTAATCAGTTGTACGAGAACGCTCTTTACGTCGTCAGAGTAAACCGGATACCGTTTTCTGAGACGTTGCAGTGATTTTCAGTTCAAGTATCGAATTTTCGCTCCCTACCTTTCCATGTCCGATGGAAGCTGCGGCCTACAGCACATAAAAAGCCTAGCGATCACCACTAGGCTTTTTATGCTCACCACCGGAAAGTCAAACCACATCGGCAGCTATTGGTTTTATGATCACACTATACGACGGCTTTCGTGTTGAAAACAGTTGTATGAGTCTTTTGGATTGAACCCTGAAACGATTCGCGGACATCGTGGCCGTGAGCAAACGCTGCTTACCAATGATGTTCACCAAACCTGAGGACAGTGGTTTAGCTCCGTGACTTCAACATGTGCTGACGATCAATTGAACGGGCTTCTTCCAGCATGAGCTTTAAATACGGACCAAAGGCCATAGGCTCTCCATATAAGCCTTGAATATCGAACTGCTTAATCACTTTTGAGCGATGGATAGCTATGAATTGACGTAAAAGGGCAGCGAGCTGAAAGATTATTGGTTCCCCTACATAAGCAGTGCCGACATAGTAGGTGTGCCGGTCAATCGACACGATCCCATTCGATCTAACGCGCCGTTTGAAAAGCAACCGGTGGTAATGATCGGGCCAAGCATCAGGATCGACTTCTTCAGGGAGCGAGCGGCGCTTGGGTAGACTCGGAAAAGCTTCATAAGGAGGACGGTTTTGACAAGCTGAGGATTGAAAGTATTGAGGAGCAAGGTACAACCGTCAAAATCTGGTTGCCGGTCTAGCAAGATGCCCTAACAATGCGATATACCGGCTTAATAATCTGACATTAGCTATTCCAAAAACTGATGATAAGCCTGAAATTAGTCATGAAAAATTAGCTTTTCGGGACCTATTCGCGGACGAAAACACTTATTTACATGACCTAATTTGAGTGTAAATTAAGCACTTTCACTATCTCTTTTGCTGCAAAAACTGCGTGATGTAATCTTCCTGTTGCTCCAACATGTCTATCGGGAAAAACTTGACATAGAGAAAAGGGAGAGTGCAAGGCGCAAAGTTGGCAGTGGCGAGCTGTGGTTCTTATAATTAATCCATGTCTACTCCAATTCTAGCCACTAAACTTTATGTTCCGCCGCCTCGGCCTAAAGTTGTCCTCCGCTCGCACCTGATTGAGCGGCTGAACGAAGGGCTGCGCGGTAAACTGACCCTCATCTCGGCCCCAGCCGGTTTCGGAAAAACGACGCTGATCAGTGAATGGGTCGCCGGTTCTGACCGCCTGACCGCCTGGTTATCTCTTGATGAAGGTGATAATGACCTCATACGTTTTCTGACTTACTTTGTCGCTGCGTTGCAAACGATTGCCCCGACTATGGGTGAATTGATGTTAGGCGTACTTCAATCGCCGCAGCCGCCGCCATCCGAAACGATGCTGACCGCGCTGCTCAATGAAATCAGCACGATCTCGCACAATTTCATCTTTGTTCTTGACGACTACCACGTGATAGATGCCACACCGGTTGACCATGCACTGACCTTTCTGCTTGACCACCTGCCACAGCAGATGCATCTGGTTATCACCACCCGCGATGATCCTCAACTACCCGTAGCTCGGTTACGTGCTCGCGGCCATTTGACTGAGCTGCGCGCCACCGACTTACGCTTTACGGTTTCCGAAGCTGCCGAATTTCTTAACCAAGTCATGCATCTGAGCCTATCCGCAGCAGACGTCGCCATATTGGAGAGCCGCACCGAAGGCTGGATTGCCGGTCTCCAATTGGCAGTCCTCTCCATGCAGGGGCGCAATGACATGACCCAGTTTGTGAGGGCGTTCGCTGGCGACAACCGTTACATCGTGGATTATCTGGTTGACGAGGTCCTACAGCGTCAGCCCGAACAGGTGCGCAGCTTCTTGCTCCAGACCGCCATTCTTGACCGGTTGAATGGCCCGTTGTGCAATGCCGTCACAGGCCAGCAGGAAGGTGGCGCACGATTGGAAGCCCTCGAACGAGGCAATTTCTTTGTCGTTCCTTTGGATGATAAACGCCACTGGTATCGCTATCATCAGCTCTTTGCCGATGTTCTTTACGCACATTTGATGGCCGAGCGCCCCAATGAGGTATTTACGCTGCATCAGCGCGCCAGTGCCTGGTACGAGCATAACGGATCGACGGCCGATGCGATCCGCCACGCACTGGCCGCTGAAGATTTCGCGCGGACGGCGGACCTGGTTGAGCTGGCACTGCCAGACCTACGTCGGAACAGACAGGATGCCACGCTGCTGGGCTGGCTCAAGGCGCTCCCCGACGCACTGCTCCAATGTCGCCCCGTGCTAAGCGCTAATTATGGCGGGGTGTTGCTGGCTAGCGGCAAGCTCGAAAATGTTGAGTCCCACCTGCAGGACGCCGAACAGTGGCTGGACATGACCATAAACAGGGGCAGGCGACCGGAAGCCGCGACAGGTGAAAGGGTTATCGTAGACCAAGAGGCATTTCGCCTGCTCCCGGGGTCGATTGCTGTGTGGCGAGCCGGATTGGCTCTGGTGCTGGGTGATGTGGCCAATACCGTGAAGTACGCCCGGTTGGTACTTGACCTTGTACCGGAGGATGACCATCTTGGACGGGGCGGGGCAGCGGGGCTGCTTGGGCTGGCCTACTGGACGAGCGGAGATCTGGAGGCCGCGCACAGGACGTTTGCTGAGGGGATGAGGAGCATACAGAAGGCCGGCAACATCGCTGACGCCATCCACGGCACAATCGCTCTAGCTGATATACGGATTGCGCAAGGTCGTCTGCGTGAGGCCATGCGTACCTATGAGCGGGGCTTACAGCTTGCGACAGAGCAGGGTGAGCGTGTACTGTGGGGAACTGCGGATCTGTATGTGGGAGTGAGTGAACTCTACCTTGAGCATAATGATCTGCCTGCCGCCACGCAGCACCTACTGACAAGCAAGGAGATGTGTGAGCGCACCGGGTTCCCGCAAAACTGGTCACGCTGGTATGTTGCAATGGCTCGCATACAGGAGGCTGAAGGCGATTTAGGCGGTGCTCTGGACCTGCTCCATGAGGCAGAACACCTGTATGTGAGTGACTTTTTCCCAAATGTGCGTCCGGTTGCGGCGTTGAAGATCCGGGTGTGGGTCGCGCAGGGACGGTTAGGTGAAGCTTTCGGCTGGGCGCGGGAGCAGGGTCTGTCGGTTGAGGATGACCTGAGTTACCTGCACGAGTTCGAGCACATCACACTGGCCAGGGTGCTTCTAGCTCAGTATAAGCTCGACCGTGCCGACCAATCCATACTTAAGGCCATGGGACTCCTAGAACGACTCCTGCAAGCAGCAGAAGCAGGTGGGAGAACGGGGAGCGTGATCGAAATCCTCGTGCTGCAAGCGCTCGCGCACCAGATGCAGGATGACATCCCTGGAGCTCTTGTGCCGTTGGCACATGCCCTGACGCTGGCTGAGCCGGAGGGCTATGTTCGCATGTTTGTGGACGAAGGCCAACCTATGATGCTCGTGCTGGAACAAGCCGCTAAACACAAGATCGCCCCGAACTATGTCCACCAACTCCTGACAGCCTTTGGCAAGGCAGAGGACAGAACGACAGCTAACAAGGGTTTGGTCGAGCCGTTGAGCGAACGTGAAATGGAAGTGCTGCGGCTGCTTGGAACCGACTTGGATGGCCCGGATATTGCCCGCCAACTCGTCTTGTCTTTGAACACCGTCCGCACTCACATCAAAAACATTTACACCAAGCTCGGCGTGAACAACCGTCGAACTGCAGTCCGTCGGGCTGAGGAACTTGATTTGTTATAACGAACCCGTCACGCCAACCCCGACCCTAGAAAATTTGTAGAACCCCGTGTCGGGGCTTTTCCACTTCCTCACATCCTCCCCATTAACGAATCACCACATTAATCACCACATGTGGTGACGACTGCTCACCACATTAACTTGTATCTTCTCTCTTAAGAAGGGAGCGTAGACAACGACCTGAAGAGTCAACATGCAAGAGGCACAGAATGAGTACATCACCCGCATCAACTGAAGATCATCACGAACCCGGACGTTACGAAATTCGCATCAAGGGACATCTTGAAAACCGCTGGGCCGACTGGTTTGATGGATTGACCATCACGCTGGAAGACAACGGTGAGACACGGTTAACCGGCCCGGTGGCCGATCAAGCTGCGTTACATGGCTTGCTCAGGAAAGTGCGTGATTTAGGGATGCCCTTAATCTCGGTCAAAAGGATCGAATCCTGAAAGACATAAGTCAGAGATCAAGCCTTAACACGGATCACCATCGTTCGAAAAAGGAGATAAAGATATGAATACCACCAATCGGACCGCAATTATCGAAGGAGACCAGCACATGAATACTATCAATCAGACTACCGTTAAGGAGAACAAAATGAAGATCACACCCGCGACTCTCATCCGTTGGGCAGGCTTATTTGCATTGGTAGCTGGGATCATTTACACGGTCATTCAGCCCATCCACCCGCCTGACGTTCTTTCGTCAGTCACGACCAGCGCATGGGCCATCATTACCCCTGTGAAAACGGCTATGGCAATGCTCTTCCTACTCGGCATTACGGGGATCTACACGAGGCAAGTGAGAGAGACTGGTTGGCTTGGTTTGGTCGGTTTCCTCCTGCTTATCGTCAGTTGGGCGCTCAACCTGGCCTATATCTTCGCCGAAACCTTTATCATTCCGCTGTTGACGACCACATCACCGACATTCATCGATGGCTTTTTCGGGATCGTCAATGGTCACCCTGTCGAGACTAACCTCGGAGCTCTCCCTGGTGTATTTGCGCTTGTGGGGATCACATACATGCTTGGAGGACTGCTGTTTGGCATCGCTACGTTCCGCGCTGGCATCCTGCCGCGCTGGGCTGCCGGCTTGCTTGCTGCCGCATCCGCGTTGACCCCTTTGGCTGCGCTGGTACCACACGAATTCCAGCGGTTAGCAGGAATGCCTGTGGGAATCGCTCTGGCCTGGTTGGGATATGCGCTCTGGTCGGAACAGCGAGCAAAAGTCGCGGAACGTTTATCCGACGTGAGCAGCTCCCAGCTCAGTCAAAGCGCAGCTAAATAAGGTCGCTGGACACTGCGCGGAATGGACAAGCGGCTGAGCGTGGCAACGATACGGGATATGGGAGGGAAGATCAGGAAGACCGGATAGCTCTCCCTGAAACTCTCCCACTCCACTCACTGTTGATTTTTGTACCCTACCGAATAACAGCAACATATCTCAAATAAGGGAGATTCTCAAATGAAAGCAATCGTCTACACAAACTACGGATCACCGGATGTTCTTCAGTACAAAGATGTCGAAAAACCAACGCCCAAGGACAATGAGGTACTGGTGAAAATTCATGCAGCCTCCGCCAATCCAGCGGACTGGCATACCATGAGAGCCACACCGTTCTTAGCCCGCTTAGTCAACGGATTTTTCAAGCCTAAAAACCCTCGGCTCGGTGCTGATGTTGCCGGGCGCGTTGAAGCGGTTGGTAGAAACGTAACACAGTTTCAAGTGGGTGATGAGGTATTCGGGTGCATGACTCTCAATGAGATGAGCAGTTTTGCCGAGTACGTATGCGTTCATGAAGATGCTGCATTGGCGTTGAAACCGGCCAATATGACATTTGAGCAAGTAGCAGCTGTCCCATTAGCGGCATTCACTGCCATACAGGGGTTACGTGATACAGGACATATACAGGCTGGGCAAAAGGTCTTGATTAATGGGGCATCCGGCGGCGTCGGTACGTTTGCCGTGCAAATTGCCAAAGCCTTCGGAGCTGAAGTGACTGGTGTATGCAGCACTCGGAATTTGGACATGGTGCGCTCAATCGGTGCAGACCATGTCATTGATTACACGAAAGAAGATTTCACGAACAGCGGGCAGCAATATGACCTGCTTTACTGTGCCGTAGGCAATCGTTCCATTTCAGACTACCAGCGCGCACTAAAACCGCAGGGGGCGTGCGTCATTGCTGGCTTCACCAACATGCGGCTGTTGTTCGAATACATGATTCTTGGGCCGCGCAGGTCGAAGGCTGGAGGTCAACAGGTCGGTCTCATGTCAACCATGAAACCAAACAAAAATGATCTGGTTTTCCTGAAAGAGCTGCTTGAAGCCGGCAAGGTAAAACCGGTTATCGATAGAAGCTATCCGTTAACTGAGACGGCTGAAGCCATCCGGTATCTTGAAACAGGGCGCGCCCGAGGAAAGGTCGTCATAACTGTTGGAGCCATGACGACGTAGTGATGGCCCTCGCTTTACATGCTGCAATAGGCGACTAAAGACTACATTCGTCGCCTATTATGACTCCAAAACACCGTAATAGGCATCGTATATGGCCGATTATACGTTGCCCATCTATTGGGGGCTTTTAGTTGTAGCAAGGACTGATCAAAATCCTTATTGTTGTCACCAACTAGGTCATGGAAAATCAGCTTTTCAGGACCTATTCGTCGACCAAAAAGTGTTTTGTAGTCAGCCAATACGTAGACTTGGATGGGCACAAATAGCAGTATGATAAATACTTGAGTATTGTGCCCCTATTCAGATTAATGGCGACAACGGCGCTTAAATTTCTCGTAGAGACGCAGTTTCGTCCGTAAACGCATCTGCACCTTTCGACGCACCCGTTGTCTGCCCACTGTAAAGACGGTCACATAACCTGTGCCTTCCTCACGGCTAATTTGAATCTTGCCAATACCAGGAATATCGACCCAGTCACCCGCAGCAATTTCTTCTGCGAGTGTCTCCAAGTAGCGCTCAACAGCATCACGAACAAGGTCTTTAGTCAATCTACGCCGCTGACGAGCAACATAGGCAATTCGTTGGGTATGATTCATCGTAATTCTCCTCGAATGTTAAGAACCTGTCAGTACTACCGACAAACCGACACCGCCGACAGTTTGTCGGTATTGTCGGTTGTCGGTGCTGTCAGTTTTGTCGGTAACTTCATGTTTGGTTGGTGATGAACTCGGCTGCCACGAACCATTCGGCTCGATCCATGCGCCGTTCTTCAATCAACCCGGCACGCATCAAATCCTGTGCGAGCTGCCGCGCTTGCTTTGCCGACAAGTTGAGGTTGCGGTACAACTCGCGCAGCGCAATACCATCCGCGCCTGCTTGACGGATGGTGTTGAGCAGTCGATCCTGCTGACGACGCTCCACCACGGCTTCACCACTGCGATCAAGCTGTTCGAGCAATCCGTGGGCACTTTGTCGCCAACTTTCCGCCACGACCTGTCCTGCGTTCCAGTGGTCAACGGTGACTGTCGGCGTTTCCTCTGAGGTCTTGAGCCAATCGAGCGCCGCAAAGAGCGAAGCCAATTTGAAGGCTTGAACATGCATCCGCCCATACACGCCCTTGAGCCGGTCATCCAGTTCGGTATCCTGTCCCGGATCGCACTTCCGCCGCAGCCAGTCGCCGTACTGCTGACACTGTTCCCAACAGTGCACATTCAACCGCAGGGATCCGGGTGCAGTCATGCCGAATTCGCTGGTTTGCGGTGCGGGTAATCGCTCATGTAAGCTGCGGAGTTCATCCACCAAACCTTGTGGCACCGCACGATAGATTTTGGCTGCTGGTCGTTCTGAATAGTTTGGTTCGGGGGTGAGTAACGCAAACCGGATCAGCAAACCGTTGTCCCAATCGCCAGTGCTGACCGCGCAGGACAAGCTGGCGGGTGTGGTTACACCTAGAATGGAGAGCGCCGCCTTCTCGACGATGTTCAAGCCAGTCTGGGTGTCTTTATCGAAGTAGTCCGGACAGTCGTAAAGTTCCATCAGCAGGTCTTTCATCCCCACCATGTAATCCCGTTTGTTGATGGCTCCGAACAGTCCAGCGACTTCGTCCTTGAGCAAGCCGCGCTGCGCTGCGAAAGGCTGTGCTTTGGTCAGCCGCTCGCGCTGTTCTTGAACCAGTTTGTCAAAGTTGGTGGGCAAGCGTCCGGCCAGTGCCTCCTGAAATCGTTCTGGCGAACCCGGTGTCGGCATAAGCATGTGCGGAATGGCGGCCCGTGCTACCTGTTCCGCCAATTTGTAAGCGGTGGACTTGCGGTAGAAGGTCGTTCCAGCGACCAGCATCAGGTAAAGGTTCGGATAAATCTTCACTCCCCAAGGCGCCTCCCCATACAATCTGCGTCCAATCGCTGTTGCCAGCAGCCACAATCCGGCAGCCTCATGAAAAATCATGGGTGTTTGGTTGCCGGTGGTTCCCGCCCAGTCCATATACTGCGCTAACCAGTCTGGCAGCTTGTAATCGGTTGGTACGGATGGCGGTGGATCGTTGGGCCCATCGGGAGCCGGTTTTGCTTTTGTCACCGACTTCGGTTGGATCATTTGAGGCCGTGGCTGTTCCACTAATCCGCCCAGTTGATTGGGGTCGATATTCAAAACGTCGCAGACTTCTTTCGCCAGCATCGTGCCGCAGACGTAGCAGTGGCCATAACCGGTTCGGGTGTTGAAACCAAAGGAAGGGTTCCAGTCGCCATTCTGGTGGCGCTCTGGATGGATACAGCTTCCGTGCAGCCAGTCACCATGCTGTTTGAACCCCTGTCCGCTCAGCACCCGCGTAATCTCAGCAATGACCCGTGGATTAAGGGTCGCCTCGCCACTCGGAACGGTTATGCGTGCCGGTGGCTGCCATTCTCGAACCGTTTGGCGGGGTTTGAAAGACTCAATCCAATCTGCTAATTCTGTCAGGTCGGGTACACGCAGGATAGCAAGCGCCTTCTCCACCCGGTAGGACTTGCCTGTCGTAGGATGGATGCTGGGTGGCGCGACCACCTGCCGTCCTTCACCGCACAGTTCTAAGTTGCCGATGGGTGTGTTCATGGCTTTGACACTCGGCGGCAGGCTGTCCACGTATAAATAGACATGCCTGCCGACTCCACCGCCGCTGGCAACTATGTAGGTCTCGGCTAATGCTGGGAAAGTGGCGGCAAAAGCGGGATACCCGGCGGCACCATCGGTGTCAAGAACGACCAGATTGCCCGATACCTTGCCACAGACAATGCCTATATTCTTCAATAACCCGGCAGTGCTCCATGCCTGAATGGCTTCGGCTGAAGCGGCTTTTTGCTGATACGGTATCCAACTGGTCAAGGCGGGTCGCTTGCCATCCAGCGGGATGATACTCAAGCCGAGTGCGGCAAAGCCCAGCGCGGCAGATCGACTATTTTGTTCTTGCGCCGCCTGTATGATGGGCGGCAAAGTTGATGACATCATGGTGAGTTCTTCCTTATATATGATGGGATGGTCGTCATACAAGTTGGTGGACAGCTCACCCGGAATGATGTATCTTCAAGTTAATCAGACTTTCGGGAACCATCATTCCGAGCCAACCGCCAGTTGTTTTTACGCTGGCGGTTCGTGTTTTCCGACCAGCACTTCCAGCAGACGGGTGTGCAGGTGATCCTGATCGGTCTTAGCCTGTTTGAGCGCATACTCCAGCAGCAGTCCGCTGTCAAAGGGTTCACGAGCTATCTCCGAAAGCAGCATCCCGAAGCTGTGACTGACGAGTTGCAGGATCACTACCAACATCCATTCCTGATAATCCATGCGCCGTTGGAAGGCTTTACTAAAGTACTTGCGGCTGCCAATCAGATCTTCCTGTTCGTCGAGATAAACCCGCAGCGCCGTCCGGACCACTTCAGCTTTGGGTTCGTCGCGCTGATTGGCGATCTGTTCCAACCGGTCGTCCATCGCTCCGGTGATATGCACGGTCAGGCGGTTGGTGAATTGTGTTTTTGAGTTGTCAGACATCATTTCCTCTTTCTTGTTTGATTCTTCGGACGAAATCGCGGATTTCGGACGGGCGTGGCACGGGGAAACGTGTCGCGCCATGCTTTTCAGCGACGGTGGGCTGCGGCCACCGCGTCGCTGGCGTGCCATGCGCAAGCATGGTGCGCAGAGCCCCTCCGGCGCATGAGGAGCGAGTTCATTAAACTCGCCACCCCGACAACGTGGTGGGTCGGGTGTCCCGCCTGCGGCGAACCTGTTTACACAATCGTGTAAGACAGGCGGGACACCCGCGATTGGCACCAAGCCAATCGCTTGCAGCGCGTGACCCGGTGGACTTTGTAGGACAGATACCGTCCATAAAGCAGTCATGCTAAAACTCAATTTCCGAGTTTGGTCGGACAAATGCGATATGGTCATCGAGGTTACTTGTGACCGTCATCTCATCGGGTTCAACCGTGCGCAGCAGTCGCCATTCCTGCCCGATGGTACGATCCAATACCTGTTCGAACTCCTGTCGGGCAACATGATGGAGATTGTCTTCACGCTTCAAGCCACCCCGGTCGGTACAAACCTGCTGACGCTCCACCCGGTGCGACTCGCGCTCTCCAAGACTGTTCTCAACCGTCCCTGCGACAAACACATGGGTGTGGACATTTTGTAAACCAAACTCGTCGTCCGTATCGCGGTCATGTGTCACATAGCTGTATTGCGGTATGTTCAGTCCTCGTGCGGCAAACCAGTTCTCAATCGTCCGTTCGGTCACTTCGCGGGTGAGTTCCTGCCGCAGTTCTTCTGGAACCAGTGCCATCAGGTCAGGTGCAGGAGCAATGACCATGTGGTGAGCCAGTACATACGGACCTGACAGTTCACCAGCTTTTTCGTAAACTTCGCGCCAATTGTCACCCAACCCACAATCCGTCCAACGGTCATTGAGATCCAGTGGGCGATGGTCAGGACTTTCGCGATAGGACACGTATTTCAGCAGCTTCTTCAATCCTTTGTAGCCACCTTTTGACGGCTTCTGATACTTCCAGTTCGGGATGATGCTGGGCTTGCTCATGGCTTGTTTTCCTTCAGGGTTTGACACGAAATGCTGGCAATGACGCTCGCCATCGATCCCATTTGGCCTGCTGCTTACAGCGATTGCTGCAATACAACCGGGGGCGACCGGCGTAGTAACCCGACTTCAACAGAGGTTCACCACACACCCTACACCGTCCTGTTGCTAGGTCTCGATGGGGTGATAATGATTGGTCCCGTTGACGCTGAGCACTAAAGGGCGTTGTTCAATAGGTTCCTCCGTTTCAACCGGGGTAATCTGTATATCGGTCGTCGGCTCCTCGTACCAGTTATCGGCTTGGAGTTCGCGGTAGACCAATGCTCGCCAATCGGCTGTGGTTAATCCTTCCAGGGCTTCCTTCCGGCGACTGTTGGCTTTTCGCAAGGCATCTCGCAAAGCATTGGCATAGAACTGCATCCATTGACCGTGCGCTTCCGGGTTGATAGTCGCTTGCTGCCAATCATTCACAGCTTCCTGATAGGCACGTTCGTTGGCGTGGCGCTGCTCGATAGCAATGAGCATCTGCTCTTTAAGCACATAAGCGGTACTCAGCACCATAAGTGGCGGTGCAATCGCCTCCAACCACGCAAATGGGCTTTCCACATGACCGGGCAGGGCAACCTGAATATTCCCGACCAGCGCAATTCCAGTTGCGATGCCCATGCTCGCATACAACAAACGACGTGCGCTTTTGGTTGTTCCCAATGTCGCTAAGGCTAATGAAAAGACCACCTGACCGATTTCGGCGGTCAGAACCGTGGCAATGCCTACGGCCACCATTGCCAGTTCATAGGGCACAGCCGTACCGAAGGTTTCGGAACCAATCACATAGAGTCGGATAGCTGATGGGGTAAATGCGGCGAACAACAGGGCGATGCACAAACCGGTGATGAGCTTCGTCACCTTGGGTGGATAGCGCTGGGTGGCGTGCTGGTTGTAATGGTCGCGCTGCGGGAACTCACCAATATCGCGCATCACGGCCTCCGTCGCCGCGCTGCGTGCCATCTGACGTTCCTCCTGTGTTAATGGCTTCAGTTGGGTGAGCATTATTCACTTCCTTTCTTACAAGTCGGAATCAAAAGCAGCCAATTTCCCGTCATTAGGGTAGGCTTCAGGACGAATACTTGATTTAGGAGGTTCTGTGCGGTTTACCGAGTGTTTTCTGTTTCATTTTGCCTCCAAATTGCCTGTCTGATTTGCTCGTTTATCTTCTGCAGACGTATCGTTGTGACATGACGCGATACACCTACCAAACGTGGAAAATATATGAGACTTAATTTGTGAGTTGATGAATTAGACGGCGAAGAGGAGGAGTGTAATTCTCCTGTTGAATGAAAATTGCGTAACCACTTCGGGTTCGAAACCCGTCGCTCCCGAAAAAGCAACTTTGTAGCAATTAAAACTTATTTGACAGTAAGTTTTACAAAAGCACTTCGACAATTGTTGTCGAGGTGCTTTTGTTTTCTCTTAAAACCAGCATGTTCATTTTCTTGAGCTATTGAGCATGTGCATTTTTGCTTTCACTCCACTTTTCCCAATTACCCAATCCATCGTATGCAGCATACTTGTACATCTCAGATAGAGTAGGGTAGTTATAGACAGACTGGATGAATATATCGATTGTGCCGTTCGCGCTTAAAATTTGTGAGCCTACGTGCACAAGTTCGGAAGCCATTTCGCCAATTATATGCACCCCGAGTAATTTTTTATCTTCGGGTGCAAAGATGAGTTTTAACATCCCGGTGTCCCCGATAATTTGGCCACGTGCGTTGTTTTCGCTGTAAGTACGTCCAACCAAGTACGGGATATTTTTCTGTTTACAGATTTCCTCTGTTAATCCCACCATCGCGATTTCAGGCACTGTATAAACAGCTAATGGGAGTACTGGTGACATATGTTCTTTGTAAGATAGATTGAATGCGTGAGCCATTGCAACCCGCGCTTGCTCCATAGATGTTGAGGCCAAAGCTGGAAAACCGATAACGTCGCCAGCGGCATATACATTGGGTAAAGTTGTTTGATATTTTTTGTTAACAACAATCAGCCCGCGTTTCCCCGTTTCAATCCCTAACGCTTCTAACCCAAGACTAGATACATTTCCTTGCCTACCAGATGCGTATAACACGCCTTCAACAATAAGCTCCTCGCCAGATTGTAGGGTTAATTGCACATGATCGTCTCGTTCTTCAGTTTTGTTGACCTGCTGCTGAAGTAACAACTTAACATTTAGTCTATTTAACTGGGTGATGAGTCTTGTGACAATTTCCTGATCAACAAACGGCAAAATTTGTTCGTGGCTTTCGATCAAGGTTACCCGTGACCCAAGCGCTGCAAAAACAGATGCATATTCACAACCGATAACACCGCCGCCGACTACTGCAAGAGTTTTAGGGATGAACTCCATACGGAGGATTGTGTCAGAATCGAAAACCAATTGTCCGTCGAATGGAACTTCGGGTGGATGATACGGCGATGAGCCAGTTGCTATTAAAATAACATCGGCCTCAAGTTCTATATCTGTCCCATCTGTGTTACGAACGATGATAGTGTGGGCATCTTTTAATGATCCTTCACCCCAAAACACCTCAATCTTGTGTCGATCAAGGTTATGTTGAATGATCTCACGTTCTCGCGCCACAACAGCTTGTTCCCGATGCATGAAATCAGCAACAGTCATATTGTCTTTGAGCGAATAATCAATGCCGTAAAGACCGCGTTGAAGCAGCCCTGAGAAATATAAGGCTGTCTCGCGGAGAGTTTTAGAAGGGACTGTCCCCGTATTGATACCTGCACCACCTAAATAAGGTGTCCGTTCAATAATCGCAACTTTCTTTCCGAAATACGCAGCTTGTGCCGCCCCTTTTTCACCAGCAGGACCGGAACCAATCACAATCAAATCATAGTGTGTGGTCACGTTGACTCCAAAATCATTTTATAATCACGATTCATATCTCGACTTAACCATTATAGGACTATTTATAACTAAGTTCATCTTGTATAAGTAACTTCCTTTTGGTTATTTGATACAGGTTTGGTAGTTGTAGATCAAGTATTATTGGGTTAAAACTTAACTGGATTGGGACTTAAACTGCTTTTCCTGATATGGGTTGTGGTATACAATTACATCTTGTTAGTTAATTAATAAAAAGGAGACTTGAAATGCGAGTCTATCGACTTCTTTGTGTATTTCTTACTGCAATTTTTCTTGTGCCTTTATCAGCTACATTAGCGCAGGATACTAAACCATTGCTGGGTTCTTGGGATCAATGTGCTACACCCACATCTTTGCCTGATACAGTAACAGTGGGGGCAATCTTTGGCTTGACCAAAGCCGTCGCGGTATATGGTACAGCCCAGAAAAACGCGATTGATTTAGCCGTTGAAGAAATCAATGCCTCTCATTATTTGGGTGACAACACAACATTTGCTATCCTTGTCGAAGATTCAGCAGGCGATAAAGATCAGGCAGTAGCCGCTATGACCAAGCTGATTGACGAAGACAAGGTTGTTGCTGTGATCGGACCAACGCTTTCTTCTGAAGCACTTGCAGCTGATCCCATCGCACAGGAATCAGGCACGGTAGTAATGGGCGTTAGCAATACTGCCAACGGACTCACCACCGCACAGGGCATGGGTGATTATGTCTTCCGTGATAGCTTGCCCGAATCGGCAGTAATTCCCGGTACGATCAAACAAGCGACCGAGTCACTGGGGCTCAAAAAGGTTGCTATTCTCTACGGTAATGATGATGCTTTTACGAAGAGTGGTTACGATATTTTCAAGCAATCGCTGACCGACAATAACGTGGAAATTACTGATGAGGAAACCTTTGCTAAAGGTGATGTGGATTTCAACGCTCAGTTGACCAAAGCCATTGAAACTCAACCCGATGGAATTGTCGTATCTGCACTGGCTGCTGAAGCGACACAAGTCATCATTCAGACGAGGGCGCTCGGTTACACAGGTCCGATTATTGGCGGTAATGGCTTTAACTCGCCGGCGGTTCTCAAGAGCAGTGGCAAAGATGCGGAAGGGTTGATTGTTGGTGGTGCATGGAATTATGGTAATCCCAATCCGTCTGAGAGCAGTGTGGCCTTTGTGACGAATTACGAAGCCAAATATAGTAGTTCACCCGATCAATTCGCTGCACAGGCATATACTGGCGCGTGGTTGATGGCAACGGCTATCCGTTGTGCGAACTCAGTTGATCACAAAGCAGTGCGTGATTCTTTGGCAGGTATCAAAGACTTTAACAGCCCATTGGGTGTTTTTAGCTTTGATGAGAATCGTGATCCTGTTCATGATCCGATTGCCCAAATTGTGGTCGAAGGCAAATTTACGCCGTTGTCTGCTGGCGCCTCATCTGAAATGACACCTGAAGCAACCGCTTCGGGCTAAAATAGGATAATATTGGGGCGGTTGGAAACAAGCGCCCCTAACTTGACGACAATTATTTTTAGATATTCATTACATAGATTTGCGAACCAGATTGTCCTTAAAAGAAATCGCATGAACATCACCCAACAACTCGTCAATGCTATCTGGCTCGGCGGAGTTTACAGCCTCTTTGCACTGGGTTACGCGCTGGTATTTAGTGTGTTAGGTGTGCTGAATCTAGCGCATAGCGCGGTATTTATGTGGGGCGCGTTCATTGGGTTGGCAGTGGTTACTCAACTGGGCTTACCCATTTGGGTAGCTATTCCTATTGCGATGCTGGCTGCTGGTTGCATCGGTGTATTGTTAGAGGTGATTGCATTTGCCCCATTAAGACGCCGTAATGCGCCACGTATCTCACAGCTCATCAGTAGCATTGGCGCGTCGATTTTGTTAGTTAATATTGCCCAAATTGTTTTTGGCACTACACCTCAGCGATTTCCGCAGGGCAGCATACCCACTGAAACAATAGAGGGGCTGCCATTCCGCGTGACTCCCATTCAAGTTGTTATTCTCCTTATTTCGGTGATTTTGATGGCATTGCTTCAATATTTGGTTATGCGGACGCGTATTGGTCAAGCCATGCGAACAGTGGCCTTTAACGAACGTGTCGCTGGTCTGTTGGGTATCAATTCGACGCAGATCTTTCAGATCACATTTTTTCTAGCAGGGGCATTAGCGGGAGCATCGGGTGTTCTCTACGGTCTTGCTTACAACTCGATGACCCCATTTATGGGAGATGCCATTGCGCTTAAAGGACTGACCGTGATCGTTCTCGGTGGCCTTGGTAATATCAAAGGGGCTGTTCTTGGTGGGTTCTTAGTGGCCGGCTTAGAAACGTTCAGTATAGCCGCAGGTGGCAGCAATTACCGTGATGCAATTGTCTTTGGTCTTCTGTTCTTGATCTTACTGGTTCGACCACAAGGACTTGTGGGACAAGCCGAACAGAATAGAGCCTAATGATGGATGTACTTCGCAGCATTGGCATCAGTGAACCCGTACTACAATTCATGCTCGTAAACGCCATCCTTGGCCTAAGTGTTTATCTCACTCTCTATACAGGGATGTTCTCGCTGGCAAATGCGGGATTTATGGGGATTGGCGCCTATGTCGGTGTAATCGTCACACAAAATTTGCAACTGCCACTTGGCATAGGGCTGATAGTTGGAATGCTGCTTGCTGGTGTGATTGCCGTTCCTATTGGTTTACCTGTTTTGAGGTTGCGCGATATTTATTTGGCAATTGCGACCATTGGTTTTGGCGAAGTTGTTCGTATCATTATCCTAAATTTTGATACCTTTGCTAGTACAATCACAGGGAAAACGGTCACACTGACGCAAGGAGCGTTGGGCATTAGTGGTATCCCCAAAATCACGCAAACTTGGCACCTGATTTTATTCCTTATTGCTGCATCTTATTTCATTGCACGTCTGCATCGTTCGCGTTTTGGGCGCGCTATGACAGCTATTCGTCAGGACGAACAAGCCGCTGCCAACATGGGCATCGACGTTGTTTACACCAAGAATGTGGTATTTATTTTAAGTGCTGTTTTAGCTGCTGCTGCTGGAGTCTTAAAAGCCCATCTAACCCGCACGATTGATCCGAGTGATTACGGTTTTAATTCGGCTGTCGAAATTCTTACTTTTGCGGTCTTAGGTGGAACAACCACCTTCATTGGCCCAATTATTGGTGGTTTTGTGCTGACTGCTTTACCGGAGATGTTACGCTTCTTAAAAGATTATCGAACCATTGTGAATGGGGTGATTTTATTGGCTGTCATCATCTATTTACCGGGTGGGTTGGCGAATCCAGTCGTATGGAAGAAATTGTTCAATCGGCTTCGCGGTATTCGTGAGTCCGTAACTTCAGGTGATGTCCATCTCTGAAAAATCATCGTTAGCTAAAGATCGGATTATGCTCGAACTCAATAAAGTTTCACGTTCCTTCGGCGGTTTGCAGGCGCTTAAAGATGTGACGATGAACGTGCCAAAAAACCGGGTTATTGGTTTGATCGGGCCAAATGGTGCGGGTAAAACCACGTTGATTAACTGTATAAGTGGTCTTGATCACCCCACCAACGGAGCTATTAGACTTAATAATGTAGATATTAGCCGGCTGCCACCGCATAAAATCGCACGTTTAGGTATTGCCCGAACCTACCAGAATATTCGTCTGTTTGGTGATATGACTGCCTTGGAGAATCTGATCATTAGTCAGCATCGACGCGGAAAAGCATCTATGCTCGACACATTGGTGTTTTCCGGACGCTATCGTCAAGAAGAACGCGACTTACGTGAAAATGCCACCCATTGGCTCACTCGTTTTCAATTGGCTGGTGTGGTTGAAAGTCGCGCAGGGAGTTTGCCGTATGGGGATCAACGGCGTTTGGAAATGGCAAGAGCATTAGCCACTCAACCGGCTTTACTGCTGTTGGATGAACCTGCGGCTGGTATGAACCCCGTAGAAACGCGACAGCTCGGTGAGCAAATCCTCAGCCTAAAACAAGAGGGTATGACCACTTTA
The DNA here is from genome assembly GCA_038251275.1 of Aggregatilineales bacterium. GTDB lineage: Bacteria > Chloroflexota > Anaerolineae > Aggregatilineales > Phototrophicaceae > CFX2. The sequence goes on along the minus strand of JBBSBM010000013.1, from coordinate 6,219 downwards.
GTCATTGAACACGATATGTCGTTGATTCATCAAGTGTGTGATGCTATTTACGTGTTGAGCTTCGGTCAAATTATTGCCTATGGAACACCCGAAGAAATTCGGAGTGATCCTGTTGTGATTGAGGCTTATTTGGGACAAGAAGATCATGGCTCTGCTTGAAATCCACGATTTGCATACCAGTTATGGATCAATCAAAGCCTTGCGCGGTGTATCTTTCAATGTGGAAGCAGGGCAGGTTGTCAGTCTGATTGGTGCGAATGGCGCAGGCAAAACCACGACTTTGAACAGTATCAGCGGCATCCTCAAACCGAATCAGGGTCGCATCATCTTTGATGGTAAAGATATTACAGGTTGGCGCAGTGATCGCGTAACTGGTCTAGGTCTGGTACAAGTACCCGAAGGCCGACAAATCGTTTCGACGATGACGGTGCTGGAGAATCTTCAACTGGGTGCTTATCTGCGTAAAGATCATGTTGCTGTCGCGCAGGATTTGGAAAATATCTTCACTCGTTTTACCCGTTTGCATGAACGGCGTGATCAAAAAGCGGGTTCGCTGAGTGGTGGTGAACAACAAATGTTAGCTGTAGGGCGTGCGCTCATGACGCAACCGCGTTTGTTGATGTTAGATGAACCAAGTATGGGCTTAGCTCCCATGCTCATCAACGAAATATTCAAGATTATTGCGGATATTAAAGCACAAGGTATCCCAATTTTGTTGGTTGAGCAAAATGCCCGTAAAGCACTACAAATTGCTGACTATGCCTATGTACTTGAAATAGGAACAGTGGTTCATCAGGGGAAAGCGTCTGATCTGCAGGACGACCCTCGAATTGTCTCCGCTTATTTGGGCTAGATTTATTAGTCTGAACTTATTGCTAAACACTCAGTTTTAAGAGCCGAAAGTTAGGAAACTCGAACGAAGTTCGCTTGCGAGATTTGAACTTGTGTTCTATGATGTTAGGGGTGGTAATGTGGTGCGACCATTTGCGCATATTATAGATGCCTCATTGTAGGGAAGAGGTACACCTCTTCCGCGCATTGCCATATCATCTATCATTTACCTTGAAACTATCCTCAAGAGATGTTGAAATTGAACTGTTTCCAGAGAAATCCTATACGAGACTCAACATTTCATCCAATACCTCATCATCAGCAAAGAAAGCAGCGGCATACCTGCTGCACAGCGGTGGCATTAGCCGGACAATCCGCTGCACTTGCGTCATTTCAGCGGCATTAGCCGAGTCTTCCGCGGTACTAAAATGTCAATTTCGCGGATGCAGCCGAGCTTGCCGCCGGACAATTCAGCGGGAATATTGCAATTTGTGCAACATTTGCTGCATTTAATGCAGTTTGTATCCAAATTGCTTGAATAGGCTTACCATAAAGGACGTTAGTCTATTATTTTCCCTTGCGGATGCGGGCGCTGCTTTCACGTATCACAAGGCTTGGTTCAAGGACAATGTGATGATCTGTGGGACGTTGGTGATTAATCTCCGCCAACAACAAATCCACAACCTTATTCGCCACCAGTGCAATCGGTTGTGCAACCGATGTCATATCAATCAACTCGGCTACCGGTGTATCGTCATAACCTGTTAGTGAAACGTCAGTGCCAATTTCTAACCCTAGCGACTCGATATATCGTTTAGCGCCAAATGCCATCACATCATTGGCACATGCAATGGCTGTCGGTCTCGGTTTGGTTGATATAATCAACTCAGCTGCTTGTGAAGCACTTTGCATCGTGTTAGGTGAATGGGCAATCCAATTATCACGTATAGGTAGATTTGCCGCTTGCATGGTTTCTAAATAACCCTGAGTTCGTATATCACCAATACGCGATCCTTCAGGCCACGAAATAAAACCGATGCGTTCATGACCTTTAGAAATGAGATGCTCAATCGCAAGTTGAATACCGCGTTTGCCATCAACATCAACATAAGGAAATGAAGTTTCTCCATTAGCTTTACCGTATGTCGCGAAGGGAACTTGGCGTTCGAGTAAGTGTTTGACCCGTGTATCGCCGTAAGTCACATCAGATAGAACAAAGCCATCAACCCGATTGGTGTTTATAAGGTCTTCGTAGGGCTTGTTTCCTTTGTCACTTGGGTGTGTAAATGTGAGAATATGGTAGCCATTAGCTTCAGCCGCCTGCGCCAACTCATAGAGGAACAAATCCAACAAAGGATTGCGTCGAATAGGATCTTCCGCCACATGCCACGCGTAGCCGATCATCCGGGTTTCGTTGGTTTTGAGATTTCGTGCCACCGTGTTCGGGTGATAACCGAGTTCACGGATAGCATCTCGAACCCGCTGGCGGGTCGCAGGTTTGGTCAGCGGATTGTTATTGATGACATACGAAACTGTCGTCACCGAAACACCTGCATAGGCCGCCACATCACGTATCGTTATATTCAGTAGATAGTCCAATGCTTCTGCCGATGTTTTGACGCGCGACAAGATCTCATGATCGAGTTCATGGTGTCCTGACAGCACTTGATAAGCAGTGGACATAGAAACGTTGGCGTGCTCCGCGACATCTTTAAGGGTTGCCATCTCATTCGTACCTTTGTTTTGCCAACGGACAAATCCTTTTTTCTAGAAAATTAAGAATTCTTACAAGTATTATATGAGCACGGGCAACAAATATATATGGATACCTTATCTCCTAAACAGTATGAGAATTAAATTGGATTTTTTGGTTGTTTTTTTATACGTCGGTAGGCTTCGTAAAATTACCCTTTTACTGAGCCAATCGAGATGCCACGTTGCAGATACCTTTGCATAACAATCGCAACAATCAACGGTGGTAACAAGGACAAGAAAGACGCTGCCATCTGAATATTCAGTGGCGATGGCACTTGCTGCACGTTGAGCATATACCACAAGCGCACAGTAATCGGCTGCATCTCAGGATTGGGTAGTACCAGTAATGGTAGCAAGAAATCTTTCCATAAACCTAAAAAGCCAACAATAGTCAGGACCACCAGAATAGACTGTGATAAGGGTAGGGTAATTGACCAGAATGTGCGTAGTGGCGAAGCGCCGTCCACTTTAGCCGCATCATAAAGATCAGATGGAATGCTCTCAAAGAATGTTTTCATCACGAAAATACCGAATGCGTTGACTGAGTAAGGCAGCCACAGCCCCCAATAATTATTAAGCAGACTGATATTCAGTATCGGAACTTTAACGATGGTTGTATAAAGAGGAATTAAGTAGGCGATACTTGGGATCATCAATGTGACTAAGAATCCCCACATGATGAAGCGTCCCGCAATTGGTTTCAGCCGGGCGAGGCTATAAGCTGCTAGAGTAGTTACAGTCAGTTGGCAAATAATCCCGATTACAACGATGAAAAGAGAATTTTTAAAAAGGTTGATAAATTTGTATTTTACCCAGACATCACTGTAATTTGTCCACTGTGGAACAGCCGGAAAAATTTGCAAACCGCCTTTATAAATCTCAGTGCTATTTTTTAAGCCGGAAGTGAAAGCAAAGAGAAAGGGGAACAGCACCGTTACAGCCATAACCACGAGAACGATGAAAAATAGCGCATACACAAAGCGCCCCATTGGTGTACGGCGTTCCAAATTGGTGAGGATACCACGATCCCAGAATTCCATGTCGGGCTTCCTTAATTAATCTTCCGATGTACGCGAGAATTTTAAATAAACGAATGAGAAAATGCTCAAGATAATGATCAGTGAAAAGCTCCATGCAGAAGCCAGACCGAAGTCATTATCCAAGAAGGCTTTTCGGTAAATGACTAGTACGGGTGTTAGTGTCGAGTTGTTTGGACCACCTTGAGTCAGAAGAAATGGCTCAGTAAAAATCTGTACCACAAAAATAACCTGTAATACGAATGTGATGAGCATTGTTGGATACAAATAGGGTAGGGTGATATACCGAATACGTTCGAAAGTTGTCGCACCTTCAATTTCGGATGCTTCATATTGTTCGGTCGGTACGTCTTGTAAAGCGGCCAGATAAATGAGCAGTGTACTTCCGAAATTCGCCCATGTCAGTAACACGATGATTGCTGGTTTCACCAGCCTAGGATCTTGTAACCAGGACTGCGGTTTTGCACCAAATACAATTAGTGCTGAATTGAGTACACCACTATCAGCGGAGTAAATCAATCTAAAGATCAAAATTGAAATTGTAATGGGGATTACTGTGGGCAGAAAATACACCAGCCGGAAAAACACTTTTCCCCGACGCATTTCATTCACCATAATGGCAATGAATATGGGTATCAGGAAGCCCATTCCTACGCTAAGTAGTGCGAAGGTTATACTATTCGTCCACGCTACTTTAAATAACGGATCAGCCAGCATCCGTTGGAAGTTGCTTAATCCCACCCACGTTGATTCGCCAACCAAGCTGACTTTTTGAAAGCTGAAGATGATCGTTTTGATGATCGGATACCAAGCGAATAATCCGAAAACCAAAAGTGCGGGCAGCAAGAAAAGATAAGCTGTGACTTGATTGCCAACATTGAATCGTTTACGGGTAGCGCGCTGAGTTTGAGTAGATGTGGACGCGGCAGGCTTAACACTAATATTCATGACGAACGACCTTGTAAAAATGCACTTTGTCTAAAAGGAGTGAGCAGTATCACCCAATTGTGATACTGCTCACAGAATTTATTTATTTGCTAACCGTCATGCTGTCAAGCGTAGAGCTTTGCAGTGTTGCAGCTGCGTCCTTCAATGCGGTCGCGGGATCAACCGATTCGTCGGTCAAAACGGAGCTGACGACTGCACCAACGGCTGCATAGTATTGTTGACCAGCGGGGCTGGGTTCAACTTGCAACTTGGCTGCGCCGGATGAAACTGCATCAAGGAATGATGAGTAGTTGTCGTAAGGGAGGGTATAGTAAGATTGTTCGAAGGTGCTGCGAGCTGCCTGATAGTCACCAGTGTACAGCGGAAGAGCAGGGCCACCAACGGCGGGGTTCTCTTCGGCCTTCTGAGCTTCCAGACCCTTCACGATTTCTGATGGGTCGAGCAAGCGCCAGAGTTCGTAGTAGACCGCAGCTTCTTTTTCATCAGCGGTTGCAGCAGCGTTGACCATATACATGTCGCCACCGGTCAGGGTTGCGATGCCACCGGGGCCAGCAGGCAGAGGAGCAAAGCCGATGTTGTTCATGTCGGTTTCACGGAAGGTTGTCTTAACCCAGCGGTATTGATCGCCGGCCATCATGACCATTGCGGCCTTGCCGGTTCCCAATTCAGTACCGTTGCCACCCCAATCCAGAGTGTCACGGGGGAGAACATCGTCCGTCCAGCGGAGATCCTTCAACAGTTGCAGAGCGTCAACCAGTGGGCCTTCACCGAAACCAGCGGTGACCTTGCCATCTGCGGCGACCTTGATAAGATCTTCGGGCTTCGCACCAAAGGTGTAACCCATAACGGTAAAGTGCCATCCAGTTGCCGGGCCACCGTCGTTGATCATCGAGAAACCGACCACACCCGCATCACGGTTTGTGAGCTTCTTCGCCATTGTACGCAGTTCGTCCCAAGTTGCAGGAGGCTTGTCGAAACCAGCATCCTTCAGCATCTGAATGTTGTAGCCCAAGCCCATGCCATAAGCATTGTAGGGGATGGCATAAACCTTGCTGTCCTTGGTTGCCAGATTGATGATGTCTTTGTTGAAAATATCGCTTACACCAGCGGTCGCCAGAATATCGGTAATGTCTGCGCCTACACCGGAGTCAATATATTTCAGTGGGTCGGTCATATAGACTTGGAAAATGGTGGGAACTTGTCCACCAGCGACCAACGCGGCGAATGAGTCAGGTTGGTAGGTATATTCCAGACCTTGAATGGTCACATTAGGATACAGAGCCGTAAAGCGCGCAGCTTGATCTACCCATGCTTGGTGAGCCGCCGTGTCGGTTTCGGGGGGCATATTTGTAATACTAATGGTGACCGGTTTGCCACCAGCAATTTCCTTAGGCAGCTTGAGAACAGTTGCCAAACTGGCATCTTGGGCACTTGCTGACCCGAATGTAGCAGTCATCATGACCAACATACATACGAGCAAAGCTAAACGTAGAACCTTTTTCATCATTTCTCGACAAAGTCACATTAGATGTCTGTAATCGGCTTACATAATTCGTCGTTGAAAAATCGAGCTTGCGAATTGATTTATGGGTCGATCCGTTGATCAAATGATGTTGCGTGATTTCCATGATTCATGAAATGACTTCAT